>NZ_MECL01000084.1 GCF_014596445.1 Streptomyces sp. CBMA29
CCTGGCCGCCGCGCTGCGCACCCTGCTGCCGCCGGACGCCGTCGCCGAGTACCCGGCGTGGGAGACGCTGCCGCACGAGCGGCTGTCCCCGCGCAGCGACACCGTCGGCCGCCGCCTGGCCGTCCTGCGCCGGCTGGCGCACCCGCGGGCCGACGACGCGGCGACCGGACCCGTACAGGTCGTGGTCGCCCCCGTCAGGTCCGTGCTGCAACCGCAGGTCAAGGGCCTGGGCGACCTGGAGCCCGTCGCCTTGCGGACCGGGCAGAGCGCCGACCTGGGCACCGTCACCGAGGGCCTGGCGGCAGCCGCGTACTCCCGCGTCGAGCTGGTCGAGAAGCGCGGCGAATTCGCGGTGCGCGGCGGCATCCTCGACGTCTTCCCGCCGACCGAGGAGCACCCGCTGCGGGTGGAGTTCTGGGGCGACGACGTCGAGGAGATCCGCTACTTCAAGGTCGCCGACCAGCGCTCCCTCGAAGTCGCCGAGCACGGCCTGTGGGCGCCGCCCTGCCGCGAGCTCCTCCTCACCGACCAGGTGAGGGAGCGGGCCGCGGCGCTGTCGGTCGCCCACCCCGAACTGCACGAACTGCTGGACAAGATCGCCGAGGGCATCGCGGTGGAGGGCATGGAGTCCCTGGCCCCGGTGCTGGTCGACGACATGGAGCTGCTGCTCGACGTGCTCCCGGCGGGCAGCATGGCCGTGGTCTGCGACCCGGAGCGGGTCCGTACCCGCGCCGCCGACCTGGTGGCGACCTCCCGCGAGTTCCTGGAGGCGTCCTGGGCGGCGGTGGCGATGTCCGACAGCGCGGCCGGGCAGGCGCCGATCGACCTGGGCGCGGCCTCGCTGTGGTCGATCGCCGACGTCCGCGACCGGGCCCGCGAGCTGGGCGTCCCCTGGTGGTCGGTGAGCCCCTTCGCCGCCGACGAGGCCGACGACCTGGCCGCCGACACCCTCAAGCTGGGCATGCACGCGCCGGAGCTGTACCGCGGCGACACCGCCCGCGCGCTCGCCGACACCAAGGGCTGGCTGGCCGAGGGCTGGCGCACCGTCTACGTCACCGAGGGCCAGGGTCCGGCCGCCCGCGTGGTGGAGGTGCTGGGCGGCGAGGGCATCGCGGCCCGCCTCGACAGCGACCTGGCCGCTCTCGCCGCGTCCGTCGTCCATGTGGCGACCGGCTCCATCGAGCACGGCTTCATCGACCCGGCGCTCAAGCTCGCGGTGCTCACCGAGACCGACCTGTCGGGCCAGCGCTCGTCCACCAAGGACATGGGCCGGATGCCGTCCAGGCGGCGCAAGACCATCGACCCGCTCAGCCTCCAGGCGGGCGACTACATCGTGCACGAGCAGCACGGCGTCGGCCGCTATGTGGAGATGGTGCAGCGCACGGTGCAGGGCGCCACCCGCGAGTACCTGCTGGTCGAGTACGCGCCCGCCAAGCGCGGCCAGCCGGGCGACCGGCTCTTCGTCCCCACCGACCAGCTCGAACAGGTCACCAAGTACGTCGGCGGCGAGGCCCCCTCGCTGCACCGGCTCGGCGGCGCGGACTGGACGAAGACCAAGGCGCGGGCGAAGAAGGCGGTCAAGGAGATCGCCGCCGACCTGATCAAGCTGTACTCGGCGCGGATGGCCGCGCCCGGCTACACCTTCGGCCCCGACACACCCTGGCAGCGCGAGCTGGAGGACGCGTTCCCCTACGCGGAGACGCCCGACCAGCTCACCACCATCGCCGAGGTCAAGGAGGACATGGAGAAGTCCGTCCCCATGGACCGGCTGATCTGCGGCGACGTCGGTTACGGCAAGACCGAGATCGCCGTGCGGGCGGCCTTCAAGGCCGTGCAGGACGGCAAGCAGGTCGCCGTGCTGGTGCCGACCACGCTGCTGGTGCAGCAGCACATGGGCACCTTCGCCGAGCGGTACGCGCAGTTCCCGGTCAATGTGCGGGCGCTGTCGCGGTTCCAGACCGACAGCGAGGCCAAGGCCACCGTCGAGGGGCTGCGGGACGGCACGGTCGACCTGGTGATCGGCACCCACCGGCTCTTCTCCTCCGAGACGAAGTTCAAGGACCTGGGCCTGGTCATCGTCGACGAGGAGCAGCGCTTCGGCGTCGAGCACAAGGAGCAGCTGAAGAAGCTGCGGGCCAACGTGGACGTGCTGACCATGTCCGCCACCCCGATCCCGCGCACCCTGGAGATGGCGGTCACCGGCATCCGCGAGATGTCCACCATCACCACCCCGCCGGAGGAGCGGCACCCGGTGCTGACCTTCGTCGGCCCGTACGAGGAGCGGCAGATCGGCGCCGCGATCCGGCGTGAACTGCTGCGCGAGGGCCAGGTCTTCTACATCCACAACCGGGTGGAGTCGATCGACCGGGCGGCGGCGCGGCTGCGCGCCATCGTGCCGGAGGCGCGGATCGCCACCGCGCACGGGCAGATGGGGGAGTCGCAGCTCGAACAGGTCGTGGTCGACTTCTGGGAGAAGCGGTTCGACGTGCTGGTGTCCACCACGATCGTGGAGTCGGGCATCGACATCGCCAACGCCAACACCCTGATCGTGGAGCGCGGTGACACCTTCGGGCTCAGCCAGCTCCACCAGTTGCGCGGGCGCGTCGGCCGCTCGCGCGAGCGCGGCTACGCGTATTTCCTGTACCCGCCGGAGAAGCCGCTGACCGAGACCGCGCACGAGCGGCTCGCCACCATCGCCCAGCACACCGAGATGGGCGCGGGCATGTACGTCGCCATGAAGGACCTGGAGATCCGTGGCGCGGGCAATCTGCTCGGCGGCGAGCAGTCCGGGCACATCGCGGGCGTCGGATTCGACCTGTACGTACGGATGGTGGGCGAGGCCGTCGCCGACTACCGCTCGGCGCTGGAGAGCGGCGGCGAGCCGGAGGAGACGCTGCTCGACGTCAAGATCGAGTTGCCGGTGGACGCGCACGTCCCGCACGACTACGCGCCGGGCGAGCGGCTGCGGCTCCAGGCGTACCGGGCCATCGCCGCGGCGAACACGGCCGAGGACATCGCGGCGGTCCGCGAGGAGCTGACCGACCGCTACGGCAAGCTGCCGGAGCCGGTGGAGAATCTGCTGCTGGTGGCGGGGCTGCGGATGCTGGCCCGCAAGGTCGGCGTCGGCGACATCACCCTCCAGGGTGTCAATGTCCGCTTCGGCCCTGTGGAGTTGCGCGAGTCGCAGGAGCTGCGGCTGAACCGGCTCTACCCGCGCACGGTGCTCAAGCACGCGACGAAGCAGATCCTCGTCCCGCGTCCGACGACGGCGCGGATCGGCGGCAAGCCGGTGGTGGGACGCGAGTTGCTGGAGTGGACGGCGGAGTTCCTGACGACGGTGCTGGACAACTAGGGCTGTTCCAGCCGATCTCCCACCGCCCTGCGGACGTTCAATGGTCTGGACCTTGACAGGTCCAGACCATTCCGCTTGAGTCTGTCCCGACCCCACTCGAACCCCCACAAGGAGTGGTCACGTGTCGAGACAACGGCTCATAGCCTTCCTCACCGCCCTCGCGGTCGCGATAGGACTCGCGATCCTCGTACCGCTGGCGTCCACCGCCTCCGCCGCGGGCTGCACCACCGCGTACAGCTCGTCGGCGGTCTACACCGGCGGGATGACCGCTTCGTACAACAGCCACAACTGGCTGGCGAAGTGGTGGACCCAGGGCGAGACGCCGTCGACCGGCGGCTCCGGAGTCTGGGCCGACCAGGGCGCCTGCGACGGCGGCTCCAGCGGCACCGGCGGCACCACGGGCGGCACCGGCGGGACCTGCAACTACCCGGCGTGGGTCCAGGGCCACAACTACGTCGCCGGTGACATCGTCAAGTACAGCAACGGCAACTACTACAAGGCCTCCCACGACAACCCGGGCTACGACCCCACCATCAGCACCTGGTACTGGGACCCGTTCGGCTGCAACGGCGGCGGTACGACCACCCCGCCCGGCAACCCCGGCGGATTCGTCGTCACCGAGGCGCAGTTCAACCAGATGTTCCCGAGCCGGAACTCCTTCTACACCTACAGCGGTCTGACCGCGGCGCTCAGCGCGTACCCCGGTTTCGCGAACACCGGCAGCGACACGGTGAAGAAGCAGGAGGCCGCGGCCTTCCTCGCCAACGTCAGCCACGAGACCGGCGGCCTCGTCTACATCGTGGAGCAGAACACCGCGAACTACTCGCACTACTGCGACACGAGCCAGTCCTACGGCTGCCCGGCCGGACAGTCCGCGTACTACGGCCGCGGGCCGATCCAGTTGAGCTGGAACTTCAACTACAAGGCCGCGGGCGACGCGCTCGGCATCGACCTGCTGCACAACCCCAACCTGGTGCAGACCGACGCGGCCGTCGCCTGGAAGACCGGCCTGTGGTACTGGAACACCCAGACAGGACCCGGCACCATGACCCCGCACAACGCCATGGTCAACGGCGCCGGATTCGGTGAGACCATCCGCAGCATCAACGGCAGCATCGAGTGCAACGGCGGCAACCCCGCCCAGGTGCAGAGCCGGATCAACTCCTACCAGAGCTTCGTCTCGATCCTCGGAGTCCCGGCGGGCAACAACCTGAGCTGCTGACCCGGCTCCCCTCCTCGGCACCGTAACGCGCCCCGCTCACCACGAGCGGGGCGCGTTAGTGTGATCGGCTGTGACGATCACCGGAGCGGGGACGAACGTACGGCCGCTGGCGCCGGGACAGCGCGCGCGGCTGCTGGTCGGGGACATCGACGGCGGCGAGCCGCGCCTGGTGTACGAGACGGCGGACAGCGCGCTGGAGGCGCCGAACTGGTCACCGGACGGCCGCTGGCTGGTCTTCAACCAGGACGGGCTGCTGCTGCGGATCGCCCCTGACGGCGGGGCGGCTCCCGAGGTCATGGACACGGGCGGCATCACGGACGCCAACAACGACCATGTGCTCTCGCCGGACGGCGGCACCGTCTACCTCTCGGCGGGCGACGGGCACATCCACGCCGTGCCGTTCGGCGGCGGACCCGCGCGCCGGATCACCAACGACCGCGGCCCCGGCCCCTTCCGGCACTTCCTGCACGGCGTCTCGCCCGACGGCCGCACGCTGGCGTACGTGGGCGTCGAGCCGTACGGCGGCGACGAGTGGGGCTACCGCAACATCTTCACCGTCCCCGCGGCCGGCGGACCCGACATCCGGCTGACGGACTCTCCGGCGCCCGCGGACGGCCCGGAGTTCAGCCCCGACGGCGCCTGGATCCACTTCAACTCCGAGCACGGCGCGACCGTCCCCGGCCACGCCCAGCTCTTTCGGATGCGGCCGGACGGCACCGAGCTGACGCGGCTCACCTCCGACGCGCGCGTCAACTGGTTCCCGCACCTGTCACCCGATGGACGACACGTCCTCTACATCAGCTTCCCGCCCGGCACCGAGGGGCACCCGGCCGACCGGGACGTCGTCCTGCGCGTCATGGCCCCGGACGGCGGCGCCCCGCGTGACGTCCTGGCCTTCCACGGCGGCCAGGGCAGCCTCAACGTCAACAGCTGGGCCCCGGACAGCCGCCGCTTCGCCTACGTCGACTACCCGACGGCGTGAGCCGGTCCGGCCGACCCGGCCGGACTCCACGCGCCCGCCCGCCGGACACGCCCTAGCCGTTCGGCGGGCTCGTGCGGTGCATGATCACATAGCCCTCGGCGTTGACGATCTGCTGGTATTCGGCGTTTGGGTGGAGCTGCTTGGCGTAGGTGAGCGGATCGGGCACCCAGCCGGAGGAGTTGTCGATCACGATGTAGTCCGGGCTGATGCCCTGCGTGTCGCCGACCCAGTACACCGTGGTCCGGTGGACGAGACGGCTGATCGGCCCGACGTTCGCCTCCACCGAGGAGCCGCTGGGCACCGTGTCGAGCAGCTTCTCCACGGCCTTGGTGTGCGCGTCGACCTTGTACGTGTCGGAGTGGCTGAGCGAGGCCAGCGGCATCGTCAGGGTGAGCGCCAGCGCCGCGCCCGCCGCCGCCGCGGGCAGCCCCGAGGCGTACGAGCGCAGCCAGGGGCGCGGGCTCCTGCGGGAGAGCGCCGCCGCGTCCACGAGGGCGAGGAACACCACCGGCATCAGCACCGCGCTGTAGTGCCAGTCGGTGCCCCAGTAGTGGTCGTCGTGCGAGATGAACCGCCAGCCGATGGTCGGCAGCGCGGCCAGCAGCAGCGGCGAACGCAGCGCGAGCAGGCCGGTGGTCGGCAGCAGAATCCACAGCAGGGTGTGCACGGCGGTGCCGAACGGGATGTGCCCCGGCATGGGCGCCCCGTTGCCGTTCAGCTTGTTCCAGTAGTCGTATCCGCCCGCGCTGTTGAACGCCGGGATGATCACCGCGAAGGCGAGCGCGGAGGCGAGCACCCCGAGGCTGACCAGCCCCATCGCGTACGGCCCGTACCGCATGCCGTCGCTGAGCCGCGGCGGCTCGACGGCCCGCCTCCCGCTCTCGTCGGTCTCGGGGGCCTCCGGCGCCTCGGCCCCGTCCACCCGCGGCGCCGGGACGAGGTCCTTGTCCTCGTCCCCGGCAGCCAAGGACACGGTCCCGGAGACCGTCTCGGGCTCGGTGTCACGGCGGGTCCGCAGCCATACGATCGCGCCGATCGCGGCGGCTGTGACGCCCATGTCCTCCTTGACGAAGATCAGCGGCAGCGCCCACCACATCGCCGGCGCCCACTTCCTGCGCAGCACCGCCTCCAGCGAGAACGCCAGCAGCGGCATCGCGAAGGCGATCTCGTGGAAGTCGAACTCGACCGCCCGCTGGACCCCCCACGACAGCCCGTACGCCACGCCGACCGCCAGCCCGCGCCCGCGGCCCAGCAGATGGGCGGCGCCCCTGGTCACGGGCACGATCGACAGCGCGAACAGCAGCGCCTGCGCGACCAGCAGCGTCACCGGGCTCGGGAACACCCGGTAGAAGGGGGCGATCAGGGCGGTGATCGGACTGAAGTGGTCACCGAGGATGTTGAAGCCGGGGCCCTTGAGGTCGGCGACCGGCGCGTGGAAGTGCGCGTAGGAGCTGACCGCCTGCTCGAAGATGCCCAGGTCCCACGACATCGTGAGCATCCGCCGGTAGCGGGTGACCGACAGCGCGAGGAACGCCGCGAAGAAGACCGTGGCCAGCAGATACGGGTCGACGCGCGGCCCGATGCCGCCGAGCCTGACGCCGGTCGTCGGCGCGTCGTCGACCGTGGTGCCGCCGGGCGCGGCGGCTCTGGTGTCCTGCGCCGGTATGACGGCCTCGGCCCTGTCCATCGTCGGTCCTCCCGCGGAAGCTGGGTCGGGGTCTGCCGGAAAAGATACGGGACGCGGCTGTGCCGGGGGCACTCCTGAACCCGCCATCCCCGCTCACCTCCGCCACTCGCGTCCCGGCACCACGGGTCCGCCGCTCCCGGCGGACCGGCGCGGCCCCACGGTGTCCGTACCGTATGCGCCGTTATGCGGTGCTTCACCGCGAGCAACATACCCCTCGGCCGCCGCTGTCCCGGCGGTCCGCGCCGCATATGCTGCCCGCCGTGAAAACGTGGACGAACGCGCATCGGCTCTGGACACTCCTCGCGGGCGCCGTGGCCGTGGCGGTGGCCGCCACCGTGACCGCCCTGGTCCTGACGTCCTCGGGCCCCGGCGAGGAGCGGGCCCTGCCGCCGACCCGGGCGCGCACGTACACCGAGCAGCAGGCATGTCTGCTCACCGGGGAGCGCGGTCTGGCGGACCCGGCGGCGGCGCCGGTGTGGGCGGGGATGCGGGACGCCTCGGCCGGGACGCACGCGAAGGTCAGCTATCTGGCGATGGCGGGGGAGCAGAGCGCGGCGGCGGCCGGGCCGTATCTGGCGACCCTGGCCGACCGCGCGTGCACGGTCGTCCTGACGGTCGGCGCGGCCCCCGACGGCGCTGTCCCGGCGGCGGGACCGAGATTCCCCGGGACGCGCTTCGTCGTCGTGGGGGAGAGCGCAGGGGGGGAGAAGGCGGCCGGTACGGGCGGTACGGCTGACGCGCCCGGCGCGAATGTCACCGCCGTGCCCGGGGGCTCCGCCGCGAGCACGCGCAAGGCGGTCGAGGCCGCCGTGACCGACGCGCTGCGTCGCTGAGGCGTCGCTGAGGCGTTGCTGAGTCGTCGCTGAGGGGGCCCGCCGGGAGGCCGGCGCGGGCTTGACCTCGCTTGCCCAAAAGCAGGGCGAAAGGCGGACCAAACCCCTCCATCGTAAAGATCGTTCCCGGAACGAATCGGGACAGGGGACGTAAGTCGCCGCGCTTGATCATGTACAGGCAAAAAGTGTCCCCGGATCGTTCCCGCGATCTATCCGCAGGTGAGGAAAACGGTCACGATCGGCGAGTTTTCTGTGCCGATCCTGTCAGGAGCCTGTGCCGTGCGCGCATCCTTCGCCCGTCGTTCGTCCCGGAGAACAACCCTCCGTCGCCGGTGGCTGCGCGCCACCGCGATGCTGTCGCTGATCGCGCTGGCGCTGGTGCTGACCACGGAGCAGGCGGCGGCGGACGGGGCGACGCTGCCCGCGCTGTCGATGCCCAGCCTCGCCTCGCTCACGGCGTGGCTGAAGCACCCGCACTGGGGGCGCGTGCCGCGGCAGGAGAGCGGCACCGCGGCCGGTCACAGCCACCGGGCGACCGCGGACTCCACCCGCGCGCACGTCGGCGCGGGCCACAAGCCCGGCAAGGCGCCCGGCGAACTCGACGCCTACCACCCGTTCCGCAAGGCGTCGAAGTCCGGCCGCAGCGGTGTCGTCGGCGGATATTCCGCCCGCACCAGCAAGCGGAACGCGTCGACGTCGACCGGCACCGTCACGGTGTTCGACAACGCGGACGGCACCCACACCCGCCGCGTGTCCCAGACGCCGGTCAACTACCGGGACGCGCACGGCGCCTGGCAGCCGATCGACACCAGCGTGCACCGCCGGGCCGACGGCCGCCTGCACGAGGCCGCCAACTCCCTCGGCGTCGACTTCGCGCCGCGCTCCTCCGCGCCCGACCTCGCCGCCTTGCGCACCGACGCCGCGCACTCCGTCGCGTACGGCCTGTCCGGCGCGGCCGACGTCACCGCCGCCGTGTCGGGCGACGAGGTCACCTACCCGGACGCCCTGCCGCGCACCGACCTGGTGGTCGCCCCGTCCGCGACCGGCGTCAAGGAAGCCGTCGTCCTGCACGCGGCGAGCGCCGCCAACTCCTGGCTCTTCCCGCTGAAGCTCCAGGGCCTGACCCCCGTCCAGGCCAAGGACGGCTCGGTCGAACTGCGCGACGCCGCGGGCGAGGTGACCGCCCGGATACCGCGCGCCTACGCCTACGACTCCAAGGTCGACCGCCGCTCCGGCGAGCCGACGACGACCTACGCGGTCGACTACCGGCTGGTCGCCGACCACGGCGGCACCGCCCTGAAGGTCACCCTCGACCCGGCGTGGCTGCACGACCCCGCGCGGGTCTTCCCCGTCACCGTCGACCCGAGCATCGTCGACGGCTGGACCACCACCTACGCCGAGTCCGGCAACCCCGCGGGCGACCACTCCTTCGAGCAGACCGTCAAGATCGGCTCGTACGACTCCGGTACCCACTCCGCCAACACCTTCGTCAACCACTGGTACGGCGGCTGGGACGGCTCCAAGGTCACCGTGACCGCCGCGTCGCTGCACCTGTTCGAGACCTGGGCCTCCACCTGTACCGCCGAACGCTTCGACGTCGCGCTGATCACCGCGCCGTGGACCCCGACCGGCGTCACCACCTACCCCGGCCCCTCGCACGGCGCGTCCATCGGCAACCTGACGCCCAGCGTGCCCGTCGCCTGCGCCAACACCGCCGCCGACCCCGCCAAGGGCAACGCGGTGGAGGTGCCGCTCACCACCGCCTCCATCCAGGGCTGGATGAACGGCACCACCCCCGACTACGGCCTCGCGGTCTACGCGGCCACCACCGACGCCCTGCACTGGAAGCAGTTCGGCTCCTTCGCCGACGCGGGCAAGGGCCCGTACATCGACGTCACCTACACCGGCACCACCCCGCCGCAGGTCTACCAGCAGTACCCCAACGACAACGAGGTGGAGTACACCACCACCCCCCAACTGACCGCCTGGTCCGGCGGCGCCAACTCGCAGGCGAACACCACGACCAAGTACGACTTCCAGATCTACGACAACACCAACACCAAGGTCGTCGACTCCGGGCTGCTCACCACCGGCTCCTGGACGGTCCCGGCGGGCAAGCTCACCTGGGGCCAGAGCTACTCCTGGACGGTGCAGTCGCAGGACGCGGGGCTGTACTCCGGCGCCACCTGGTACCAGATGGCGATCCAGGTCCCGCAGCCGCTGATCACCTCGGGGCTGTCCCAGAACAGCAGCGACCACGGCTACGACCCGTCGATCGGCAACTACACCACCTCCGACACCGACGCGACCGTCTCCACCGTCGGCCCGAGCCTCGACGTCGACCGCGACTACAACTCCCGTGACCCGCGCTGGACCGGGGCGTTCGGCGCGGGCTGGTCGAGCATCTTCGACGCCCGCGCAACCGAGCAGTACAACCCGGCGGGCGCCGTCGTCTCCGACGTCGTCACCTATCCGGACGGCTCCCAGGTCGGCTTCGGCAAGAACGGCGACGGCAGTTACTCGCCGCCCGCGGGCCGCTTCGCCACCTTCAAGGCCGTCACCGGCGGCTACACGCTGACCGACAAGAACGCCACCGTCTACGCCTTCACCCAGTCGCTGGGCGCCGGCGCGTACGGCATCGCCTCGGTCACCGACGCCAACGGCCGCGCCGTCACCTTCACCTGGACCGGCGGCCACGTCACCACCATGACCTCGGTGACCTCCGCCCGCGCCCTGCACCTGACCTGGCAGACGCCCACCGGCGCGAGCGCCGCGCACGTCGCCGCCGTCGTCACCGACCCGGTCACCGCCGCCGACCCGAACTCCGCGCAGACCTGGACGTACGGCTACACCAACGACCAGCTCACGAAGGTCTGTTCGCCGATCTCCGGCACGCAGTGCACCGCGTACGGCTACACTGCGGGATCGCAGTACCAGAACGCCGCGCTCGACCTCGACCCGAGGACGGTGTGGCCGATGTCCGAGGCGTCGGGCACCGTCGGCAAGGACGCGGTCCTCGCCAACCAGGGCGCCAAAAACCTCGCGTACAGCGGCGTCACCTACGGCCAGGCGGGCCCGCTCACCGGATCGGCCGCCACCGCCATCGGGTTCAACGGCACCAGCTCGTACGCCACCCTCCCGTTCGACATGGGCAACAACACCGACTCCGGCGCCCTGTCGCTGTGGTTCAAGACCTCCGCGGGGCCCGGCGTGCTCTACTCCTACGCCTCGCAGCCGGTCACCGCGGGCGACTCGCCCGGCGGCTACACCCCGGCCGCCTACGTGGGCACCGACGGCAAGCTGAAGGCCGAATTCTGGTACAGCGGCGGCGTCGCGCCGATCAGCACCACCGCCTCGGTCGCCGACGGCAAGTGGCACCACATGGTGCTGTCGGCCGCGGGCAACAGCCAGACGCTCTTCCTGGACGGCGCCAAGGTCGGCTCGGTGTCCGGCTCGGTCTCCATCCAGCCCGGCGTCGCCTTCGGCAAGAACCAGCCGTACAACACCCTGGGCGCGGGCTTCCTCGGCGGCGCCTGGCCCGACCAGCCGCACTCCAGCACCACCGACAAGACCGGCTACGCCACGTACTTCAACGGCGCGATCGCCGACGCCGCCTGGTACGACCGCCCGCTGGTCGCCGCCGACGCGAGCGCGCTGCGCACCTACGGCACCCACGCCGCGAGCCTGCTGAGCACGGTCACCCGGCCGTCCGCCAAGACGTACCACGCCATGACGTACGACCCGGCGACCACGGCGCTGACCCAGCTCACCGACGAGAACGGCGGCGTCTGGAAGCTCGGCGCGCCGACCGTCACCGGCTCCAGCCAGACCTACCGCGGCGCGGTGCTCGGCGGCGCGCCCGCCACGTACTTCCGGCTGGGCGAACCCGCGGGCGCCACCACGGCGCTGGACGAGACGCGCGGCGGGACCGGCACGTACAACGCGGTGACGCTCGGCGCGACCGGGCCGTTCAGCGACCAGAAGGCCGCCACGTTCAACGGGACCAGTTCCTGGGTGAAGGTGCCCGACACCGTGACCGGGGACACCGCTGCCTCGGCCGAACTGTGGTTCAGCACCACCCACGGCGGCGCGATCCTGCTCAACACGCAGAGCGGCGCGATCGGTTCGACCGTCTCCTCCACGACACCGCAACTGTGGGTCGGCAGCGACGGCAAGCTCTACGGCGGCTTCTACACCACGTCCGGCTCGGTGCAGATGGGCACCACGGGCACGGTCACCGACGGCAAGTGGCACCATGTGCTGCTCAGCGCCGGAGCCACCAGCCAGACCCTGTACCTCGACGGCGCGCAGGCCGCGACCAAGACGGCCACGGCCGCGCTGTCCAACAGCGCCAGGACCACCGCCTACATCGGCGCGGGCACCACCGGCTCCGGCTGGAGCGGCCTGACCAACGGCACCGTCGCGTACTTCAACGGCACGCTCGCCGACGTCGCCACCTACCGCACCGCGCTGACCGCGCAGGACGCCGAGAGCCACTTCCAGGCGGGCCGGAACTCCACCGGCCTGCTGCCCGTGGAGACCGTCAAGGTCACCTCCCCGGCGAACAAGGTGACGACGTACACCTACGACGTCGTCAACAACGAACGCCAGCTCACCGAGACCGACGGCCTCGGCAACAGGACCAGTTTCGGCTACGACACCGGCGGCTACGAGCACACGGTCACCGACCCCAACGGCGCGACGACCGTCACCGGCCACGACGTCCGCGGCAACGTCGTCTCCTCGGCCACCTGCCAGAACCAGGCGGCCAAGGTCTGCTCCACCGAGTACTACACGTACTTCCCCGACGACACGACGCAGCAGCTCACCACCGCCGACCCGCGCAACGACGTCCTGCTCACCGAGCGGGACGGCCGCTCCTCCTCGGCGGCCGACCCCACGTACCTGACCTCGTACACCTACGACGCGTCCGGCGACGAGACCGCGGTGACCGGACCGCCGGTCGCGGGCTTCCCCAACGGGCGGGTCTCGTCCACCGTGTTCAGCGACGGCACCGCCGCCTATCCCGCCGCCGACACCGGGAACGTGCCCAAGGGCCTGCCGGTGCGGTCGGTCTCGCCCGGCGGCGCGGTCAACTCGGTGTCCTACTTCCACAACGGCGACGTGGCCTCCTCCACCGACGCGGTGGGCCTGGTCACCGGCTACACCTACGACGGCCTCGGGCAGGTGCTCACCAAGAAGGCCGTCTCCGACACCTACCCCGCCGGTCTGACCACGTCCTACACGTACGACAAGGCCGGGCAGATCACCGAGGAGGACGACCCGCGACTCACCGACCGGGTCACCGGCGCCACCCACGCGGCGGCCACCACCACGGTCTTCGACGCCGACGGCGACATCACCTCGCAGACGGTCAAGGACCTCGGCGGCGGCGACGCGCCCCGGACCGAGACCCAGACCTACGACGCGTACGACCACGTCCTCACCCAGACCGACGCCAACGCCAACGCGGGCGGCGCCAACGGCGGGACGACGACGTACACGTACGACACGTCGGGCAACAAGACGCGGGAAGTGTCCAAGTCGGGCACGACCACCGACTACACGTACGACGACAACGGGCACCTGCTGACCCAGACGCTCCAGTACACCGGCGACCCGGTCAGCCCGCGGGCCGCCACCACGCTGACGGAGTCCTCACGGGCGTACGACCCGGCGGGCCGGCTGGCGTCGGTGACCGACTCGATGGGCGCCACGACGTCGTACACGTACACCGACAACGGCCTGGCGGTCACCGCGAGCAAGAAGAGCGCCGACGGCGCGGCCTCGACGGTGCTCCAGACCACCGCGTACGACGCGGCCGGGAACCAGGTGTCGCAGACCACCGACAACGGGCAGACGGTCGTCGACTTCACGGTGGACGCGGCCTCCAGGACCACGAGCACCACCGTGGACCCGACCGGCGTCGACCGGGTGACCAGCGTGTCCTTCACCCCGGACGACCAGGTCGCCACCCAGAACGAGCACGACTCCTCGGGCTTCGACCGCACCACCTCCTCCACCTACGACGCGGCGGGCGACACCCTGAGCGAGACGCTGCACGGCGACGCCTCGGGACACCCCTCCGCCTGGTGGAAGCTCGACCAGACCACCGGCAGCACCGTCACCGACACCTCGGGCAGCGGCTCCACCGGCGCCGCCTCGGGCGTCACCTGGGGCGGCGACGCGGCGACCTTCGCGGGCGCCTCGGGCCAGCAGATCGCCACCAACGGCCCGGTGCTCAACACCGCCGGGTCCTACACGGTCTCCGCCTGGGTCGACCTGGCGTCGCTGCCGACCCACAACGCGACGATCGTCGCCCAGGGCGGCACCACGGCCAGCGCCTTCTACCTCCAGTACAACTACGCGCACACCAGCGCGCCGCTGTGGAGCATGGAGCAGACCAGCGCCGACACGGCCGCGCCGGCCTTCCCGTCCGCGTACTCCACCGCCGTGCCCAAGACCAACACCTGGACGCACGTGGTCGGCGTGTACAACGTCGCCAACGGCGCCAGCCAGATCTACGTCAACGGCGCGCTGTCCGGCAGCGGCACCAACACCGCGCCGTGGTCCGCGAACGGCCCGCTGACCATCGGCGCGGGCAAGTACAACGGCGCGCCGACCGACTTCCTGCCCGGCTCGGTCTCGAACGTGCAGGTCTACCCGCGCGCGCTGACCGGCACCGAGGTCAACACGCTGTACGGCAACGGCCGTACCGGCGGCACCGTCGGTTCCTCCACCGAGCAGACCACCCGTTACGCGTACGACAAGCGCGGCCTGCCGAAGTCGATGACCGACGCGAACAACGTCACCACCGACTACTCCTACGACGAGGCGGGGAATCAGGCGGTCACCACCGCCCCCGCCGTCCAGGTCGAGACCGGCGGCGGCCAGCCGGTCACCCAACGGCCGGTCACCACCAGCGGATTCGACACCTTCGGCGAGGCTGTCGAAGAGGTCGATCCGACCGGCAACCAGACCACCACGGTCTACGACGCCAACGGGAACAAGGTCTCCGAGACCCTGCCGCCGTACACCCCGGCGGGCGCGTCCGCCCCGCTGGCGGCCACGTCGACCTGGACGTACGACTCCGACGGCAACCAGATCTCCTCGACCACGCCGGGCGGGAAGACCACCGGTTTCCTGTACGACCAGCTCGGCGACCTCGCGCAGGTCACCGAGCCGGACGGCACCACACTGCACACCACGTACGACACCAACGGCGACCAACTGTCGGTGACGGACGGCACGGGCGCCGTGACCCAGGCCACCTGGGACTACCTCGGCCGGCAGGTCACCGCGAGCACGCTGGAGCGCTTCCCCTCCAACCGGGTGCTGACCACCACCAATTCGTACGCGGTGACCACCGGGAATCCGTACGGCGCGAATCTGGCGTCGACCACGACACCCGCCGGGGTCACCACCACCTACGGGTACGACCGGGCCAGCGAGGTCACCTCGGTCACCGACGGCGCGGGCAACACCACGAAGTACACGTACGACTTCATGGGGAACCGGCAGAAGACGATCCAGCCGGACAACACCTGGAGCGAGACCGACTACGACGTCGCGGGCAACGCGACCCTGAACACCCAGTACGACGCCGCCGACACGCGGCTCAGGCAGACCCACCAGGTCTACGACGGCGTCGGCAATCTGACCGCCTCCACCGACGCGAACGGCGATACCAGCCACTTCACGTACGACGCGGCGGGCACCGTCACCCAGGAGATCCAGCCGGTCACCGCGACCACCTCGATCACCACGTCCTTCGGGTACGACGCGGCGGGCGACAGGACCCGCTTCACCGACGGCCGGAACAACTCCTGGCTGTACGCGTACACCCCGTGGGGCCAGCAGGAGACGGTGAAGCAGCCGGCCACCGCCCAGTACTCCTCGGCGGCCGACTCCACGACCACCAACGTCTACGACCTCGACGGGCAGTTGGTCTCCAGCACGCTGCCCGGCGGCGTCACCCACACGATGACGTACGACCGGCTCGGCAATCTGAAGACTGCCTCGGGACAGGGCGCCGACGCCGCCACCGCGACCCGCAGCTTCACCTACGACCACGACAACCAGGTGACCGCCGCCGACACCGCGGAAGCGGGCACCACCGGCGCCAAGGACCACCAGGCCGCCACCCACGAGACGTTCGGCTACGACGACCGCGGCGACCTGACGTCGGCGGGCGGCTCGGGCGGCTCGTCCAGCTTCACCTACAACGACGACGGTTCACCGCTGACCCGCTCGGACGCGGCCGGCACCACCTCCTACGGCTACGACACCGCGGGCCGGCTCTCCACGCTCAACGACGCGGCCTCCGGCACCACGCTCACCTACGGCTACAACACGCTGGACCAGACCGCGTCGGTCGCCTACGGGGCCGGCGGCCAGACCCGCACCTTCACGTACGACACCGCGCACGACCTCACCGGCGACACCCTGAAGCAGGGCGCCGGCACGCTGTCGGCCATCACCTACGGCTACGACAGGAACGGCAACCTGACGTCGAAGAACACCGCAGGAGTCGCGGGCGCCTCGAACAACGTCTACACCTACGACCAGGCCGACCGCCTCAGCTCGTGGAACAACGGCACGGCCACCACGAACTACTCCTACGACGACTCCGGCAACCGCACCCGGGTCGGCGCCGACGTCTACACCTACGACGCCCGCGACCAGCTCACCTCGGACGGCGTCCACAGCTACGCGTACTCCGCGCGCGGCGCCATGACCTCGGACACCTCCACCGCCGACGGCCAAGTGGCCTACTCCACCGACGCGTACAACAACCAGATCACCGCGGGCACGCACGCGTACACGCTCGACGCGTCGGGCCGGAACATCACCGACGCCAACTCGGCCGACCAGTCCTCGCGCGCCTTCCAGTACTCGGGCGCGGACAACACCATCGCCGCGGACGGCAACTACAGCTATACGTACGATCCCGGCGGCTCGCTGATCGGCGTGAACGGCGGCACCGCGCCGGGCACCGGCCAACTGGCCCTGACCGACAGCCACGACGACGTCATCGGGAACTTCGCGCCGGGGGCGACCGCCCTGGCCGGTTCCACGACGTACGACCCGATGGGCAAGGTCACCGCCGACAACGGGCTCATCGGCCACCTCGGCTTCCAGTCCGGCTGGACGGAGGCGGACACCGGCAAGGTCGGCACCGCGTCGCGCTGGTACAACCCGACGACCGGCACCTTCATGAACAAGGACTCCGCGTCCGTCGACCCGGTGCCGAACGAGGCCGCGGCCAACCCCTTCGCGTACGTCGGCGACAATCCGCTCGACGGCACCGACCCCTCGGGCAACTGGGGCCTGGGCAGCGTCTGGCACGCGGCCAGCCACGCCGTGAGCCACGCGGTGAGCAGCACGTACCACGCGGCCACCTCGTACGCCTCCAGCAGTTGGAGCTCCTTCAACTTCTACGCCTCGTACGCCTATTACCACTACACGCCGCCGATCGTGCACAAGGTCGTGCACGCCGCCAAGCGCGTGGTGAAGAAGGTCGTCCACCACGTGCGGGACGTCTACCGCGCCACCGTCCGCTACACCCGCCGCGTCTACCACTACGCGGCGCGCAAGGTGAAACGCGTCGTCCACGCCGCCGTGCACGCCGTCCACTCGGCGTACCACGCGGTCAAGAAGGTCGCGAAACGCGTGGTCCACGCGGTGAAGAAGACCGCCAAGGCGGTGGCGAAGGCATCCAGAACCGCGTATCACGCCACCGTCAAGGCCGTGAAAACCGCGGCCACCTACGCCAAGCACCATGCGGCGGCCATCACGTCCTTCGTGGTCTCCACCGCCGTCTTCATGGGCTGCGAGGCGGTCACGGCGGGCGTCGGCTCCATCGGCTGCGCGGCGGTCGCGGGAGCGGCCGGGTCACTGGTCGAACAGGGCTTCAAGTGCGCCGAGGCGGGCGGCGCGGCGTGCAGCGCGGGCGCCTTCGCGACCTCCGCGGTGACAGGCGCCGTCGCGGGCGCGATCGGCGGGGCGCTCGGGTCGCTGGGCGGCAAGGTGCTCAGCAAGTTCGCCCCCAAGGCGATGGAGGCCGTCGGCGGGCTCTTCGGCAAGGGCGCCACCGAGGCCGAGGAGGCGGCGGCGGGCGACGCCACCCAGACCGCGGCGCGCGAGGGCGAGTCGGGCGCCGCCAAGTCGGCCACCGACAGCGGGACCTGCCACAGCTTCACGGCCGGCTCCCGCGTCCTCATGGCGGGCGGCGGCACCAAGGCCATCTCCCGGATCACGGTGGGCGACTTTGTCGTCAACTCGGTGCCGGGTGCCTCCGGCACGCAGAGCCACCAGGTCACGGCCGTGATCGTGACGACGACGGACCACGATTTCGTGGACCTCACCGTGACGGCCAAGTCGCCGGTGAAGACGGCCGCCAAGAAGACTCTGCGGCGCGCGGCCCTGGGCCTCGCGGCCTCCGCGGCGGTGCTGGGCGCCCTGGGCGCGACCCACCACGCGGCCGGCTCCCACCCGGACACGGCCCCGGTGGCGGCGGTCTCCCCGGCCGCCTCGGCGCCCGCGAACGGCCACCTCACCACCACCTTCCACCACCCCTTCTACGACGAGACCCGGTCCGCCTTCGTCGAGGCCGAGGACCTCCACCAGGGCGACCTCCTCCAAACCCCCACCGGCACCGCCCGGATCACCGCCGTCCGCCTCTTCCACGCCCGCACCACCACGTACGACCTGACCATCGGTGACCTCCACACGTATTACGTGGAGGCCGGTTCGACCCCGGTCCTGGTCCACAACTGCGACGAGGCCGGGCTTGCTGCCGCGAAGCGGGCGGGCGACCACTTTGACCGCCCCGGGGGTGCCACTGGCGCTCTGCGTTCGGATGAGGACGGGTGGTTCTCCGACCCCCTTTCCTCGGGGAGCAGGAACATCCACCCAAGCGTTGAAGGAAAGGCCGCACCTGGAACCAGGCCGGGGTTCAAGCATCACCTGGAGGCCCAGGCTGCGGCGCTCATGCGCCAGAATCCCGGGATGCGGAATTCAACTCTTTATATCCACTTCCGGGACCCGGATGCTGTGCGAGAAGTTTGCGGAGCATGTGCTGGAACCCTGGAGGACATGTTGCCGTCAGGTGCTTCCCTGACGGTTGTATTCAAGAAGCTGGACGGAACTATATTCCGATCGAGACCCTACGTCGGTAACGCGAACTGATAATTGAATAAAATGAGGCAGGGACCACGTTCTGTGACTCTGCCTCATTTTTGTGCAAACCTCTGCTATGCCGCCTGCCTTCGCCAGTGCACTTCAGTCATTCTTTCGAGGTGGGCGACTCGGTGGAATTCTGATGTGACCACTTCCACATCCCAGCCTGGGCCGGACTCGGCCTTGACTGTCTCCGCGAGCACGGCGCCCCCCATGTGGATTCGGTAACCCGGCGCCGGCCACTCCCAAGCGCCGAACGCGACGTGTTCCATGGGGGCGAGGATTTCTGTGAGTGTCTCTTCAGGGACAGCAAGTGCCCTGAGTCTGACGGCGGCGCCGTAGACGACTTCCCTGACGGTATTGTGTACGAGGAATTCGGTAAGCTGCTCCGGGTTCCTGTCCCAGGGCTCATATCGCTCGGCATCGAAAACACCGTCCGGGTCATCGGGGTCGATGCACCAGCGCCAGTCGCCCGTAGCGTCCACCATGAAGATGGCTTTGCCGTCCTCGGCGATTTTGATTCTCTCGGGCGGAATCATCGTCGTTGTGAACGTGATTCGCTTCTCCCACCGCGAAGTCAGCGTATGCCATTCCTTTAGCGGATCAGGAAGCCAATCACAGGAGTCGGGAAGTGGCGTCGCGCTTGTGGTGGGAGCGCCGTACCAGGTGACGAGGAAGTCGGGAAGATCAATTTTCTTAGGATCAATCACGCAATCATTCTCTCATGTGAGCGGCCTTGGAGCTGTCTTCCTGAGAGGACCGCACCTACCGGACGTGGCGGCCCTTGCGACGTCTACCGGGTGGCGCCGCGACCGCAACGCTGGCGGTCAGTCAATTCGGCGGGCGGCATGGGGAGATGAGGACGACGTAAGTGGGGCGCGGCGGGGCAGGCGTGATGATGTAGGGACAGGGGGGCGGTGCCGGTGCGTCCCCGGACGACGACCTCCGAGGTGCGTACATGGACAGACGGATATCCCGGCGCCTCGCCTGCGCCGCGACCCTGCTCGCGGTGATCGGCGTGGCGGGGTGCAAGGACACGGCGCTCGGCGCGGACCCGACGGGCAGCGCGAAGCCGTCGGGAGCGGCGGGCCCCGCGGCCGGCGACGGGCGGGCGGTGAGCCCGCTGGACAACCCGGACGGGACGAAGGCCGGTCTGGCCGCGATCACCTCGGACGCCGACAAGAAGAAGGCGCGCGACCTGATCGCCAAGGTGAAGACCAAGGGCCGCGGCCCCAAGACGGGTTACTCGCGGGCGCAGTTCGGCGCCGCGTGGATGGACTCCGCGCCCTCCGTGCCCTTCGCGCACAACGGCTGCGACACCCGTAACGACCTGCTCAAGCGGGACGGCGACGACGTCCACTACAAGGGCACGTCCAAGTGCGTGATCGCGACGATGACGCTCAACGACCCGTACACCGGCCGGGTCATCAAGTGGACGAAGACCAAGGCCACCACGATCCAGATCGACCACGTGATGCCGCTGTCGTACGACTGGCAGATGGGCGCGGCGCACTGGAGCAAGGACAAGCGGGAGTCGATCGCCAACGACCCGCTCAACCTCATCCCGGTCGACGGCCCGTCCAACGGCTCGAAGAGCGACTCGGGACCGGCGTCCTGGCTGCCGCCGAACAAGCAGATCAGATGCTCGTACGCGGTCCGGGTCGCGCAGGTCTCGATCAAGTACCAACTGCCGGTGACCAGCGCGGACAAGGACACGATGCTCACGCAGTGCGGAGGGTGACGCCGGGGGGCCGCGGTGTGATTGTCAACGGCGCGCGGCCCCGCCATACTTTGCTGGCCGCGCGCACCGCGATCACTCCGATCGCCTCCGGTGGATCGCGCCGCCCGAGCCCTCAGAGGACCCCGTGTCGAACAGCCGTCGCCTGCCCAGACCGATGCGGTACCGCGTCATCGCGACAGTCGCCGCGGTGATCGTCGTCGGGGGCGGCGGCGCGCTCGCCGTGGGCGCCACGTCCGGCGGCGGGACGGGCGGGTCGGCGGCGGCCGGCCAGGCCGCCGACCGCTCCGCCGAC
>NZ_MECL01000085.1 GCF_014596445.1 Streptomyces sp. CBMA29
GCCACCGGTCCGCCCGGCGGCGCGACGCGTCCGGCGCCGCCTGCGCGCACATCGCGATGATCTGCGCGGGCGACGGCCGCAGCGCGGGGTCCTTGATCAGACACCGCGTCACGATCTCCCGCAGCTCCCCCGGCAGCTCGTTGAGATCCGCCTCCCCGCCCCCGACGGCCGCCCCGCCGACAGCCGCGTACGCGGCGATCAGTCCCAGCGAGAACACATCGGCCGCGGGCCCTCCGGTCTTCCCCGCCACCTGCTCGGGCGCCAGGAACGCCTCCGCTGCGGGCGGCTCGTCGGCAACGGGTTCCCCCGTGAGCGAGACGGGCGCCGGCGCCTCGGCGGGCGAGCCTTGCGCTGCGGACGTATCGGCCACGCCCGTCAGGGCGAAGTCCTTGACGCGGGGGCCGTCGGCGGCGAGGAGGACGTGGGCCGGGGTGAGGGCGGCATGGGTGAGGCCGCAGTGGTGGATCGTGCGCAGCGCCTCGGCGATTCCGGCGACGAGCCGCAGGACGCTGGGGACGGGGAGCGGCCCGGTGGTGGTGACGGCGGTGCGCAGCGAGAGGCCGGGGACGTAGGCGGTGGCGAGCCAGGGGCCCGCGCCGGGGGCGTCGGCGCCGCCGTCGACGAAGGGGACGACGCAGGGCCCGTGCACCTGCCGCAGGGCGTGGACGTCGGGCGGGAACCGGTCGATCAGGCGGAGCGCGACCGGTATGCCGCCCGGCGCGTGCGCGAGGTAGACGCGCCCGCCGAGCCGCGCGCTGATCCGGTAGCCCGGGACGCCGGTCGGATCCTCGGCCGTCAGCGGCTGGAAGTGCTGAGCGCCCATCAGTCCCCGTTCCCTCGGCCGGTCACCGCCCCTTCCGGCCCTCACGCCGACGATACCGGAACACGCCACGCCGACCGCGGCCTGTTCGGCCATGGTCCCGTCACGGTATGCAGGAGTTATGCACACAAAGGGCGAGGTAGCCGGACTGCTGCTGGCGGCCGGTGGCGGACGGCGGCTGGGCGGGCGGCCGAAGGCGCTGCTGCCGTACGAGGGACGGCCGCTGGTGGAGCACGCGGTACGGGTGCTGCGCGCGGGCGGCTGCGGCCCGGTGCACGTGGTGCTGGGCGCGGCGGCCGACGAGGTGGTGGAGCGCGCCGACCTCTCCGGCTGCGTGGTGGTGCGCAATCCGCGCTGGGAGGAGGGCATGGGCTCCTCACTGCGGGCCGGGCTCGCCTCGCTCGCGGCGTCGGACGACGCCCCGGCCGCGGCGCTGATCGGTCTGGTGGACCAGCCCGGTGTGGGCGCGGCGGCGGTCGCCCGCGTGCTGGCGGCGGCCGGCGGAGGCGAGGCCCTGGTGTCGGCCCTGGCCTCCGCGGTGTACGACGGCAGGCGCGGTCACCCGGTGCTGATCGGCGGCGCCCGCTGGGCCGGGGTCGCGGGCGGCGCCACCGGGGACCGCGGGGCGCGTACGTATCTGCGCGAGCACGCCGACCACACCGTGCTCGTGGAGTGCGGTGACATCGGTGACCCGGCCGATATCGACACCCCCGCCGACCTGGGGCTTCTCCGGCCCGCCCCGGACCGGGCGGAGCCCCCGGCTGCACCCCGTGCCACACAGCGTTGAACTTCCGCACTGTGAAATCTATACTCCACCTTGCAGAACCGCCCGTACCTCGGACCGGCCCTGGCACCCGGTGCCAGTCCCGCACCCCGGCGGGCGCCAGACACACTCGCACTCTGGAGCAGTGACAGCATGTCCGCATCAGCGCCGTCTCCGGCCGTCGTCTCCGAGGCCGCCGGGCCCGTCCCCCGCGCGGAGGAGGTGCTGACCCCCGAGGCGCTGGTGTTCCTCGCCGAACTGCACCGCCGCTTCGCGCCCCGCCGCGCCGAGTTGCTGGCCCGCCGCCAGGAGCGGCGCGCCGAGATCGCCCGCACCGGCACCCTCGACTTCCTCCCGGAGACCGCGCACATCCGGAACGGCGACTGGCGGGTCGCCCCCGCGCCCGCCGCGCTCGAGGACCGCCGGGTGGAGATCACCGGCCCCACCGACCGCAAGATGACCATCAACGCGCTGAACTCCGGCGCGCGGATCTGGCTCGCCGACTTCGAGGACGCCTCCGCCCCCACCTGGGAGAACGTCATCGGCGGCCAGGTCAACATGATCGACGCCTACGAGCGCAGGATCGACTTCACCTCCCCCGAGGGCAAGACGTACGCGCTCGGCGCCCCGGCGGACCTGGCCACCGTCGTCATGCGCCCGCGCGGCTGGCACCTGCCCGAACGCCACCTCACCGTGGACGGCGAGCAGGTCCCCGGCGGCCTGGTCGACTTCGGCCTGTACTTCTTCCATAACGCCCAGCGGCTGATCGGCCTCGGCAAGGGCCCGTACTTCTACCTGCCCAAGACCGAGTCGCACCTCGAAGCCCGGCTGTGGAACGACGTGTTCGTCTTCGCGCAGGACTACGTGGGCGTCCCGCAGGGCACCGTGCGCGCGACCGTGCTGATCGAGACGATCACCGCCGCGTACGAGATGGACGAGATCCTGTACGAACTGCGCGACCACGCCTCGGGGTTGAACGCGGGCCGCTGGGACTACCTCTTCTCCATCGTCAAGAACTTCCGTGACGGCGGCGCCCGTTACGTGCTCCCGGACCGCAACGCGGTGACGATGACGGCCCCGTTCATGCGTGCGTACACCGAACTGCTGGTGCGCACCTGCCACAAGCGCGGTGCGCACGCGATCGGCGGGATGGCCGCCTTCATCCCGTCCCGGCGCGACGCGGAGGTCAACAAGGTCGCGTTCGAGAAGGTGCGCGCGGACAAGGACCGTGAGGCCGGGGACGGTTTCGACGGCTCGTGGGTCGCGCACCCCGACCTGGTGCCGATCGCCCGCGCCTCCTTCGACGCGGTCCTCGGCGACCGGCCGCACCAGAAGGACCGGCTGCGCGAGGACGTGCACGTCACCGCGGCCGAGCTGATCGACATCGCCTCGCTGGACGCGAAGCCGACCTTCGACGGCCTGCGCAACGCGGTGCAGGTCGGCACCCGTTACATCGAGGCGTGGCTGCGCGGCCTCGGCGCGGTGGCGATCTTCAACCTGATGGAGGACGCCGCCACCGCCGAGATCTCCCGCTCGCAGATCTGGCAGTGGATCAACGCGGGGGTCGTCTTCGAGAACGGCGAGAAAGCGACCCACGACCTCGTGCTGCGGGTGGCCGCCGACGAACTCGCCGCGATCCGCGGGGAGATCGGCGAGGAGGCGTTCGCGGCGGGCAAGTGGACCGAGGCCCATGAGCTGCTGCTGCGCACGGCGCTCGACGCGGAATACGTCGACTTCCTGACGCTGCCCGCCTACGAGCTGCTGGCGGGCTGAGCCCCGGCGCCCGGGAACGGCCGCCACGCCGAAACGCGCTTGCGCCCGGCGACGGCGGCCGTTCATGCTGCTCCGCATGCTCATCCGTGAAGTGACCGAGGCCGACTGGCCGCTGATCTGGCCCTTTCTACGGCGGATCTGCGCGGACGGCGAGACCTTCAGCTATCCGACGGACATCCCGGAGGCGACGGCCAGGGACTACTGGCTGCTTCCGCCGCCCGCCCGCACGGTCGTGGCGGTCGGCGAGGACGGCGCG
Organism: Streptomyces sp. CBMA29; assembly: GCF_014596445.1. Lineage (GTDB taxonomy): Bacteria > Actinomycetota > Actinomycetes > Streptomycetales > Streptomycetaceae > Actinacidiphila. The sequence continues at coordinate 3,613 of NZ_MECL01000085.1, forward strand.
GTGCTCGGCACCGCCAAGATGAACGCCAACCAGGGCGGCAACGCCGCCCATGTCTCCAGTGCCAGCTTCATGGTCGACCCCGCGCACCGCGGCCGCGGTGCGGGCCGCGCGCTGTGCGAGGAGGCGCTGCGCTGGGCGGCCCAAGAGGGCTTCCGCGCCATGCAGTTCAACGCCGTGGTGGAGTCCAACACGCACGCGGTGAAGCTGTACGAGTCGCTGGGCTTCCGGGTGATCGGTACGGTCCCCGAGGGCTTCCGGCATCCGCGTGCGGGCTATGTCGGCCTGCACATCATGCACCGGGCGCTGTGATCCCCGGCTTCCTGGGCGGGGTGCGGGCGGCGAGCCAGGAGTCGTAGGTGATCCGGCCGTCGGCGTGATCGGGGGTCAGATTTCCGCCCGCGCGCAGCGCGCCCGCCAGGCCGCCGGGCAGCCGCAGCGGTACGACGAGCCTGCGGCGGCCCGCCGCACGCAGGGTGGCGCGGGTCAGATCGGCGGCGCTGCGGATCTGCGGGCCGCCCAAGTCCGGTGCGTGGCCCACGGGTTCGCCTCCGGCCAGGTCCGCGAGCCGGTCCGCGACCTCGGTGACGTCGACCGGCTGGAAGCTCACTCCTGACAGCGTCAGGAGTGCGGGCAGCCGCCGCTGCGCGATGGTGAGCCGGGCCACCAGGTCGTGGAACTGGGTGGTGCGCAGGACCGTCCACGGCAGCCCGCTCTCCTCCACGACACTCTCCGCGGCGAGCTTGGCGCGGTAGTAGCCGAGCGGGACCCGGTCGACGCCGACGATCGAGATGTACACCAGGTGCGGGTCGCCGCCCGCGCGCACCGCCGCTCCGGTCAGCCGCTCGGTGGCCTCGACGTCGCCGCGGCCGTTGGTGGTCGCGCAGTGCGCGATCGTGCCGACGCCGTCGAAGAGCGCGCCGTCGATGCCGACGCCGGTCCGCAGGTCGCCGACCGCCCACTCGTACGGCCGCGCGTCGCCGGCCCCGCGCGGGCCGCGGCTGAGCACCCGCACCGGACGGCCGAGGGCGAGCAGCCGGTCGACCAGCGCGCGGCCGAGAGTCCCGGTGCCGCCGGTGACCAGGGTGACGGACCCCGAGGCGGGCTCGGCGGGCTCGGCGGGCTCGGCGGGCTCGGCGGCGGATCCTTCGGCGGGTACGGGCTCGGTCGGGCTCACGGGCGCTCACCTCTGGCTGTGGCGGAATCCTGCCTGCCGCGCCCCGCACCCGGCGGGGTGCGGACGTCCGGCTGAACGCATAGTAAACGGCCAGGAGCGGGAGGTCACCGCGTACCCGCCGTGCCTCCGGGCCCGGTGCGCGCGCCGGGACGCGGGCCGTGCGCGGTTCGGGGAGGCACCGCCCCCGGGGCCGTGGGGCCGAGCGTGGTCCCACGGTCCGGGGGCGGTGTCGCCGGACCCCGTCAGGACAGGGTCCGGCTACCGGTCGGGGGCCGTCCCTCCCCGACCGGTCGCTTTCGCAGCGGTGGCTGCGGCGGCTACGGTGACCGCGGCGTCACGCCAGGCCCGCGATCCGCGCGAGGCGCTGCGCCTCGGTCCTGGTGAGCCGCGCGATGGCGTCCTCGTCGGCGCGGGTGAGCCGGTTGTTCTCGACCACCGGTACGCCGTTGACCAGCGACAGGGTGACCGGGGCCGCGGCGCCGAAGACCAGCGCGGCGACGGGGTCGGCGATCGAGGCGTGCGCCATGCCGTCGAGCTTCCACAGCACGAGGTCGGCGAGCTTCCCGGCCTCCAGGGAGCCGATCTCGGCGGTACGGCCGAGCACGCGCGCGCCGCCGTACGTGCCCAGGCGCAGGGCCTGACGGGCGTTCAGCGCCCTCTCGCCGCCGCCGAGGCGGTTGATGAGCAGGGCGTTGCGCAGTTCGGTGTGGAGTTCACCGGACTCATTGGAGGCGGTGCCGTCCACGCCGAGGCCGACCGGGACCCCGGCGGCGAGCATGTCGGGCACCCGGGCGATGCCCGCGGCCAGCCGGGCGTTGGACGACGGGCAGTGCGCGACGCCGGTCCCGGTGCGGGCGAAGGCGGCGATGTCGGAGTCGTTCATGTGGACGCAGTGCGCCATCCACACGTCGTCGCCGAGCCAGCCGGTGGACTCGAAGTAGTCCGTCGGGCCCATGCCGAACAGCTCGTGGCAGAACTTCTCCTCCTCCACCGTCTCGCTGCCGTGCGTGTGCAGCCGGACGCCCTTGCGGCGGGCCAGCACCGCTGCCTCGCGCAGCAGTTCGGTGGAGACCGAGAAGGGCGAGCAGGGCGCGGCGGCGATGTGCAGCATCGAGCCGAAGGAGGCGTCGTGGTGGGTGTCGATGGCCTCCTCGGTCGCGAGCAGCGCGCCCTCGGTGGTCTCCACGGCGAAGTCCGGCGGCAGTCCGCCGTCGCTCTTGCCGCGGTCCATCGAGCCGCGGGCGGCGGTGAAGCGCACGCCCAGTTCGGCGGCGGCGCGGATCTCGGCGCCCAGCAGGTCGCCCGCGCCGCGCGGGAAGACGTAGTGGTGGTCCATCGCGGTGGTGACGCCGCCGCGGGCCATCACGCCGAGCGATCCGGAGGCCGCCGCGTAGACCATCGGTTCGTCGATCCGCGCCCACGTCGGGTACAGCTCGACCAGCCAGTTGAAGAGGTTGCTGTTCTGGGCGAGGCCGCGGGTGATCCACTGGTAGAAGTGGTGGTGGGTGTTGACCAGGCCGGGGGTGACGAGGTGTCCGGTGCCGTCGATCCGGCGGGTGACGTTCTCCAGGCCGGCGGGGGCCGGGCCCGCTGCGACGGACTCGATCAGATTGCCCGCGACGACGACGTGACCGGTGGCGTACTCGGTGTCGTCGGCGTCGACGGTGGCGATGGAACAGTTCTCGATGACGATGCGGTTGCTCATGGTGGTGCCTCTCAGTCCGTCACCGGGATGCGGGGCTCGGCGCCGTCGCGCAGCACGGTGCCCTCGATGAGGCCGTACGGACGGTCGGCCGCGAGGTAGACCTCGTTGTCGTTCTTGAGGCCGAACGGCTCCAGGTCGACCAGGAAGTGGTGCTTGTTGGGCAGCGAGAGCCGGACCTCGTCCACGTAGGAGCGGGTGGTGATGACGCGCGAGCCCATCGCGTAGAGGGTCTGCTGGAGCGAGAGCGAGTACGTCTCGGCGAACGCCTCCAGCAGGTCCGTACGGACCTGCCCGTACGCCTTCTCCCACTGCGGGGCGCGCCGCTCGTCGCTGGTCCAGTTGAACCGCCAGCGGGCGGTGACCTCAGTGGCGAGGACGCGGTCGTACGCCTCTTTGAGGGTCGTGTACTCGTCCTTGACGAAGCCCCAGAACTCGGAGTTGGTGGAGTTCATCACCACCAGGTCCTTCAGGCCCGAGACGACCTGCCATCTCTCGCCGTCGTAGCTGATCTCGGTGGTGCGGGTCTCCTGGCCCTTGCGGACGAAGGAGTGCTGGATCTCATCGGCGCCGATGAAGCGGGAGCCCGCTTCTGAGGCGGCGATCCGCTCCCAGGAGTATTCCTCTATCCGTATCCGGGCCCGCTTGATCGGCTCCTGGCTGGTGACGAAGTGCCGGGCGAGGTGGATGCCGAACTGCTCGGCGGACTCGATGCCGTGTTCCTTGGCGAAGGCGAACACCGTGTTCTTGGTGGTGTCGGTCGGCAGCACGTTGGCGTTGGAGCCGGACAGGTGCACCTCGTCCATGTCGCCGGAGAGCGCGACCGAGACGTTCAGGTCCTTGATGTGGTGCGTGCGGCCGTCGCGGGTGATCCTGACGACGCGGTTCTCTGCCTTGCCGTACTGGTTCTGGCCGAGCAAGACCGGGTGGGACGGGCGGGAAGTGGCGGTCATCGGAGCTAGCTCCCTCGGTATACGGAGTAGCCGAACGGATTGAGCAGCAGCGGTACGTGATAGTGCTCGCCCGGCCGGACGGCGAAGACGATCGCCACCTCCGGGAAGAAAGCTCCGCTGTCCCTTGCGCGGGGGGCGTCCTGCTGTGCGTTGGCTCGGGCGGTGAGGTACGGCTCCACGTCGAAGTGCAGCCGTACGTGGGCGGTGCCTTCCGGCAGTGCCGGGAGATCCTTGCAGCGGCCGTCGCCGTCGGTCTTCGACGAACCGTGCGGCGACCAGATCCCGCCGGACGAGGCGCGCACCGACAGGTGGACGGGCACGCCTTCGGCCGGGCGGCCGACGCTCGTGTCCAGGATGTGCGTGGACACCGACGTGTCGGTCATGAGGGATCTCCTTCGGACGCGGTCTCGGCTACGGCTCCGGGACCGACAGGTACGTCAGCCTCGGGTGCGGCCTCGGCGAGGCGGGTGAGCCGGATGCGGTTGATCTTCCCCAGTTCGGCGCGGACGGTCTCGCGTTCGGTGTCCGTGTCGCGGCCGATCCGCTCCTTGAGGGCGGCCAGCATCTGCCCACCGGTCCTGCCGGTGGCGCAGATCAGGAAGACATGGCCGTGCGCGTCCTGGTAGGCCAGGTTGAGCGCGAGCAGTTCCTCGCGCTCGGCCGCGCCGACCCCGCTCTGCTCCCGCGCCGACGTGGCGTCGCCCGGCGTCGGGCGGCCGATCGGCGGGTGTCCGGCCATCGCCTGCGCGAGGTCGTCCGCGGTGAGCGCCGCCATGGCCGTGTCGCTCGCCGCGAACAGGTCGTCGAGGCGGTCGTACGGCCGTCCGGCGGCCAGCGCGGCGGCCCACGCCGTACTGGCGCACACCTCGTGGAGCAGCGCGGACGCCGCTGACGAGGTGGCCTCGTTGAGCCGGGAAAGACCCGGCGATGCGCTGGAAGTCACAGTCGCAAGCTACGAGCCGCCGCGTCACGACGTCAACAGTTTGTTGAAAACTTCCGGTAACAAAGCCGTCCGGAGGGCGAAGGGCAGAGGAAACGGCGGCCGGTCACTCGCTCTCGCGGGCGCTCTTCTCGCTGTTCAGGGCGTTCTCCCTGTTCAGGTAGTTGTAGACGGTGAAGCGGCTGACGCCGAGCGCGGACGCGACGGTCTCCACGCCGTGCCGCACGGAGAAGGCGCCGCGCTCCTCCAGGATGCGGACGACGGTCTGCTTGTCCTTGCGGCCCAGGGCGGGCAGCGAGCCGTGACGGCGTTCGAGGTCGGCCAGCAGGTGGTCGAGGGAGTCGGCCAGATGGGGCAGCCGGACCGCCACCACCTCCTCGCCCTCCCAGCTCAGCACCACGTCGTCGCCGCGCGCCTCGTCCGGCGCGACCATCTCCGCGCCCATGGCGTCCACCAGCGGTTTCACCGCCGCGGCGAAGGGGTGCCCCCCGGTGCCCGTCACGTGCCGTCCTCCTGCGCCCGGCCGGCCGCTGCGACCACGTTGACCTGGAGCGACACCCGGGTGGCGCCCGCGGCCAGCGTGCGCCGCAGCAGCTCCGCGACGGCCACGACGACCGCGTCGGCCTCGCCCTCGGCGGTGTTGCCGAACGGGCCGACGTCCACCGCGTCGAGCGACGCGCCCTCGACCACCTCGCGGGCCACCACCGCGTGCTCGGGCGGCTCGTCCAGGTCGAACGGCTCGGTCGTGAATTCCAGCCTCAGTCTCACCAGGGCCCCTCGGGTGGCTGCGCTACGTGCCCGCCGTCCCCCGCCCTGCCGGACGGTCCTGCCCGGACGGCGGTGTCGATACGGTCGACGCGTTCGGTGTATTCAGTGCGGTCGGTGCGCTCAATGCGGTCGATGCGACCTTAACCGACGGCATACGGGCCTGTACCGCCACGGTCATCGCCGCGATACCCGCTTCGAGGGTGAGGCGGGGGTGCGGGGCGAAGCGCGGCGAGTGGTTCGGCGGCAGCGCCGCCAGCCGCCCGGCCGTGTCCGTGTCGCCGCGGCCCGCCTCGGCCCACTGCCGGGGGCCGACCGCGCCGAGCATCCAGTAGCCGGTCTGTATCCCCGGCACGCCGTGCAGCGCGCGGCCCGCGTCCCCGTAGAGCGCGAAGTCCTCCGTCGCCGTCGACGGCTGCCAGCGGGTGACGCGCTGCGGACCGAAGGCGGCCTCGTGGGCGCGGCGCACGGCGGTGGTCAGCTCGGCGTCGGGCACAGTGGGGCAGGAACGGGACAGGACGCGCAGGTCGGGGGCGGGCGGCTGCGGGTCCGGCGAGGCGGCGGACTCGGCGCGCGCGATGCGGCGGACGGCGGCCACGGCCCGGTCGAGCGCCGCGTCGGAGAAGGCGCGCACGGTCACCTGGAGGGTCGCGGAGTCCGCGATGACGTTCCCCGCGCCCGGCGTGCCCGCCCGTACCGAGCCGACCGTGAGCACCAGCGGCTCGCCGGGACCCGTCTCACGGGACACGACGGTCTGGAGGCGCAGGACGACGGCCGCCGCCGTGATCACCGGGTCGGCGGCGAACTGCGGTGTGGAGGCGTGGCCGCCGCGGCCGTACAGCACGATCTCCAGGGTGACGCTGCCCGCGAGCAGCGGGCCCTGCGCGTGCGCGACCATGCCCGCGGGCAGCGGCACCACATGCTGCGCGAGGACGTCGTCGGGCACGGGGAAGCGCCGGTAGAGGCCGTCGGCGAGCATGGCGGCGGCGCCGCTCAGCGTCTCCTCGGCCGGCTGGCCGACGACGACGAGCGTGCCCTGCCACCGGTCGGCGGCCCCCGCGAGCGACGCCGCCGCGCCCGCCGCGCACGCCAGGTGCATGTCGTGGCCGCAGGCGTGCATGACGGGGACGGGGGCGCCGTCGGGCCCGGCCGCGGTGGCGGAACTGGCGTACGCCAGGCCGGTGTTCTCGCGTACGGGGAGGGCGTCCAGCTCCGCGCGGAGCATGACGACGGGGCCGGGGCCGTTGGCCAGCACCCCGACCACGCCGTGGCCGCCGACACCGCGCTCGACGCGCAGTCCCGCGGCCCTGAGCGCGGCGGCGAAGCGGGCGGCGGTGCGCTCCTCGGCCCCGGACAGCTCGGGGTGCCGGTGCAGGTCCAGATACAGCTCGGCGGCGCGGGTCAGGACGGGGTCGGAGACGGTTCCTGGGACGGGCGCGGATACGGGCGCGGATACGGGCGCGGGTCCGGTCGGCGGGTTCATCGGGCGCTCCGGGCGGGGGTCGGGGGCGGAGGTACCGGGGGCGGGGGTGCCGGAATGCGGGTCACGTGACAGGGGCGGCGGGCGGTGCAAGCGGGATGACAGCGGGCGGCAGGGTGATTCGCCAGTGGACGCGCGTAGAAAGATGGGGCCGGTCCGTCGCGGGCCGCGCTCCCTGCTGAGAAGGAGTCATCATGGCTGACATCTCCAAGCTGGACACGCCGCTCGCCTCTCTGGCCCAGGAGATCCTGGAGCTCGAGTCGGAGACCTTCGAGATCACCGACTACTCGGACGCCAGCGAGGTCATGCTCGGCTCGTCGACGAGCTGCTCCAGCACCAGCACCTGCTCCAGCACCACCAGCACCACGAGCTGCACCGCCTGACGAGCCACCACCCGCTTCACGCTCCGCGGACCGGCCTCCCCGGTCCGCGGAGTAGTCATGTCTCGGCGTCGTCATGTCTCGGCGTCTTCATGTCTCGGCGTCGTCATCGTCGGGTTCCTCGAAGATTCCTCAGGGATTCCTACGGGAACGGGTGCGGCACCCGCCGCACCTCGTCGTCGCGCAGGTCGTCGGGGCGCAGGCCGCCGCGGCGCTGTGCGGTACGCAGCCGGGGCATGGTCAGCGCGCGCTGCCGGGGCCAGCCGAAGTCGATCGGCAGCAGGCCGGGCGCGAGCGTGCAGACCGTCCGCAGGCCCATCCGGCGCTGCTCCGGGGTCGTCTGGTCGACCACGACGACATCGCATCCGGCGCGCGCCAGCTCGTCCCGGCACCACAGGACGTCGTCGCGCAGGTCGAGCCCGCGCGGCCGGTCCCGCTCCCACCGCGCGTAGACCTCGTCCAACGGCCTGACGGCGGGCGGCTCCAGGTAGCTGCCGACGTGCTCCCTCATCAGCGGCAGGCCGAACAGGGCCGCGTGGTCGGGGAGTCGGCGGACGAGGTCGAAGTCCTCGGCCATCGCCTCCAGTTCGGCCGGACGCTCCGTCACCTGCCGTGGCAGATGCGGGAGATACGTCAGGATCTCGGAGACCGCCGACTCCACCGCGGTCTCCGGGTCGAAGGCGGCGCCAGCGGCGAAGGCGAGCGTGCCGGGGCCGCCGTCGCGGCGGACGGCGAGGCCGGTGACGACCGGCACGGCGAGGTCGATTCGGTTGTCGAAGGCGTGCACGTCGTAGCCGCACAGCGCCGCGCGGTCGGTCATGGCGCGCACCACCGGGCTGCGGCAGGAGCCGAGGTCGATCTCGGTGAGCCGGGCGTTGCCGTACCAGCCGAGCAGGAACGCGTCGCGCTCGATGAGTTCGAGCAGGCCGAACAGCACGGCCTCCTCCAGGCAACTGCCGATCGCGCAGCCGTTGGAGCACTCGAAGACGAAGTGGTCGGCGGCGGTGCCCGCGCTGTAGTAGACCAGCCGGGCCGGCACCAGCACCTCCCGCTCGTCGCGCAGCGACCAGCCGCGTACCCACGGGATCGGCCGCGCCGGGTCGAAGGGCGCGATCATCGGGTCGGCGGCGTAGGTCTCCGGCGTGTAGAGCCCGCAGTCGCGCGGGTCGAGGGCCGCGTCGCCGAGGTTGTCGTACGAGTCGGTGACGATGCCGCCGGTCTCCCTGCGGTGGGTGCCCGCGTACCGTTCCAGCCCTTCGAGGAACGCCAAGTCCCTGCTGTGCGCGAAGGAGTTGGCCTGGCCGCTCCAGGTGACGTCGGTCAGGCCCGCGTAACCGCGCATGAAGACGCTGCCCGCGACGGGCGCGGTGGTCGGCGAGGTGACATCGCTCCAGGTGCCCGCGCCGAGCACCCCGCACACGGGGTTGGCGAGCGCGGCGGTCGGCAGGGCGTACGCGCCGGGTGACCGCAGCCGGTAGCTGTCGGGGGTGGGCTTGAGGCGCGAGACGGGAAAGGGCTCGGCCTCCGGCCCGGTCGCGAGGAAGGACCCGGGCCCGGACGGGTGGGGCCCGGACGGGGCGGTACCGGATACGTCGGCGGCGGATACGTCGGGACCGGCCGCCTCGGGCCGTGGCAGGTCGGGCCCGGTCGGTGCGTTCGTCGCGGGCGGTGCGCCGTGCGGGTGCGGTGCGCCGTGCGGGTGCGGGCACAGCGGGTCGGCGAGCAGCGGCACGGTCTGGACGAGGCCGGTCTCCAGGTCGTACCGGGTGACCCGGGGCAGGTCGTGGCCGCCGGTCCCGGTCTCTGCCCCGGCCGCGGTCCCGGCCCCGGCCTTCCGCCCGAGGGTCAGTTCGTGGAGGGCCCAGACCGCGTCGACCGTGAAGTCGGGCAGCACGGGCCAGCGCCCGGCGGCGGTACGGGCGAGGCCCGTCTCCAGCGCTTCGCGTTCGGTACGGGTGCGCAGCCGCTGCCAGCGGATGGCCAGGCAGGTGCCGCAGGCGGCCTCGGCGGGCGAACCGCCCCAGGGGCCGAGGAGCACGGCGTCGGCGGTCAGGTGCACGGTGGCGCGGGCCCGCTGCCCGGCGGTCTCGGCCGGTTCGGGGCGCAGCACATCGGTGCCGCCGACGACGGCGGTCCCGGGCGCGGGCGCGGCGGCGCGGGCGGCCCGCGCCGCCAGCCGCCGTTCCAGGTCGCGGCCCGCGGACTCCAGCGGCGTCTGCCCGGGGACCTCGGGCACGTGAGCGGGCCGTACCGCGGTGTCGAGGCTCATGTCCGGTTGCTCCAGCGGAAGGTGCGGGCGGCGATCAGCCCGAAAACGACGGTGAAGGCGGCCAGGCCGCCGCAGTCGACGGCCAGTGAGGCGAAGTCGGCGCGGCCCGCCAGCACATCGGTGAGGCCGTGGTCGAGGTAACGCAGCGGCAGCACCCACGACATCGTCTGGATCCAGCCGGGCAGCAGGTCCGCCGGGTAGAAGGAGCCGGACAGGAACGCCATCGGCACCATCACGCAGTTGGCGATGGCGGCGACCGCCTCCGGGGTGTCGGCGAGGCTGCCGACGACCAGGCCCATCGCCAGGAAGGCGGCGACGCCGAAGACCAGCAGCGGCAGCGCGAGCGGCCAACTCCCGTCCAGGTGAAGGCCGAAGAAGGGCAGCAGCGCGACCGCCGTGAACAGCACCGCCTGCGACAGGCCGACCACGACGGCGACCACGAAGCGCGAGGCGAGGACGGTGGGCAGCGGCGTCGGCGTACGCCAGATCAGCCGCAGGATGTCGTCGCGCCGCCAGTGCATCAGCGCGAAGGCCGGGCCGAACAGCGCCGCGTTGCCGACGCCCCACGAGAGCACGCCGGGTGCCACGTAGTTGATGTACGCCAGGCCCCCGTCGACCGACTGGCCGCGGAAGAGCAGGCCGAAGACGACCAGGAAGACCAGCGGGAAGGCGAAGGTGAAGAAGACGGTGGTGCGGTCGCGTATCGACGCCAGGTAAGTGGCCCTGGTCAGCGCGGAGTAGGCGGTGGTGGTGGTCATGGACGGTGCTCCGTTCCGACGGCGGCCGTCGTGGTGGCGGTCCCGGTGGCGGTCCCGGTGTCGGGATCGGAGTCGGGATCGGAGTCGGGGCCCGCGGCCTTCGCCGTTCCGGCTCCCGCGACTCCTCCGGTTCCCGGTCCCGTCAGCCGCAGATACGCGTCCTCCAGGGTCGCGGTCCTGGTCTGGATCGCGTCCATGTCGACGAATTCGCCGAGCGCGACCAGCACCCGGTTGGCGTGCCGGGTCTCGACGACGACCTCGGCGCCCTCCAGGAACACCCGGTCGACGCCCTCGACGGCGCGCGCCCGGTCGAGCGTGATCCGGCCGGCGGGGATCAGCAGCCGCGCGGGCGCGGCCATCGACCTGATCAGCGAGCCGGGGCTGTCGAGCGCCACGACGCGGCCGCCGGCGATGATCGCCACCCGGTCGCACAGCGCTTCCGCCTCGTCCAGGTAGTGCGTGGTGTAGACGATGGTGCGGCCCTCGCCGCGCAGGTCCCGCAGCACCGACCACAGGGCGCGGCGCGCCTCGGGGTCGAGCGCGGCGGTCGGCTCGTCGAGGAAGATCAGGTCGGGCTCGTGGACCAGCGCGGTGGCCAGCGCCAGGCGCTGCCGCTGGCCGCCCGACAGGTCGTCGACCCGGCTGCGCTCCTTGTCCCGCAGCCCGACCAGGTCCATCGCGTGCCGCGCGGCGGCGCGGTCCACGCCCTGGAGCGCGGCGACCGTCTCCAGGTGCTCCCACGCGGTCAGCCGCGTGAAGAAGGCCGACGCCTGGGTCTGCACCCCGATCCGCCGCAGCAGCGCGATGTTCCGCGGCCACGGGCTCTCGCCGAACACGGCGACCTTGCCCGCGTCGGCCTTCCGCATCCCCTCCACGATCTCCACGAGCGTGGTCTTTCCGGCCCCGTTGGGCCCGAGAACGCCGAAGAACTCGCCCTGCTCGACCGTCAGCGACACCCCGTCGAGGGCGTGCACCTCGCCGTACCGCTTGCTGACCCCGACCAGTTCGATCGCCGGCCCCGTCGGACGTGCGGTTCGTTTCATGTCGCCTTTCTCCCGCTCCTGAGGTGTCCCCGCTGACGCGGGCCGTTCAGAGTCCTTCGCGCTCCCCACGCCCCCCGCGCTCCCCGCCGCGCCGGACGGCCCCGCCCCGTCGGCCGCGGATGTCGGCCGCCCGGCCGGGGAGCCGGTGGGTGTCACAGCCGAAGCGGTCGTCGCGGAGCCGCCGCCCGACCGGAGGTCGGCCGTCTCA
>NZ_MECL01000086.1 GCF_014596445.1 Streptomyces sp. CBMA29
CTGCGGCTCGGTCCGCGCGGCGGGCTCGGCGGCGTGCGCGCCGGCGGAATCGGCGTGCTCAGCGGCGGATTCGGCGTGCTCAGCGGTCTGCGCGGCGGCGGGCGCGTGCCGGGACGGCGGCTGCGACGGCGACACCGTACGGTCCCGGTCGCCCTTGACCCGCAGCAGCGGCGCGCCCGCCACCGTCTGCACCTCGTGCCACAGGTCGGCGCGGCCCGACACGTACGCCAGCAGCTCCGCGCGGATCTCCGCCGGATCCCCCCAGGTGGCGTACATCTTGCTCTCGGTCACGCAGATCGCGTGCAGCCCGCCGGAGGTGACCGCCTGCCAGACGGCGGCGGCCACGCCGGGACAGTGCGCCGAGCGGTAGTCGTCCAGCGCCACCACGCCGTGCGGGTGCAGCAGCTCGCGCGAGGTCTCGATGTCGGCGTGCACGTGCTCGTACAGGTGCGAGGCGTCGATGTGCGCGAACCGGCACGACGCCGGCTGGACCCGGTCCCTGACCGTAGAGGACAGGCCCTGGAGGACCTCGGGCAGCTCGTCGTGGAAGGAGAGGTAATTGGCCTCGAACGAGTGACGGGTCAAGGTCGGGTACGACTTCTTCATCTCGGCGGAGTTGGCGTTGTCCTCGGCCGGGGCGTCGAACAGGTCGCAGACGGTGAAGGTGTCGCCCTCGCGCAGGTAACTCCCCATGAAGATGGCGCTCTTGCCGAGATAGGCGCCCACCTCCAGCAGGTCGCCGGGCTCGGTACGGCTGAGCTGCCGGGTCAGGAACCAGTCGAAGAGGACCTGGTCGACGGGGAAGAACCAGCCCTCGACCTGGGCCAGTTCGGTGGGCGCGGGAAGCCGGTCCTCGGCGGAGGTCATGGTCATGGGGGGATGTCCGTTCGGTACGGGTGTGGGGGGCGTCAGTGTAAAGCGCCCGACGCCCCCCGTTTCGTACCGAATGCTCCCGTGTCCGACCGTGGCGGCTACTTGACGGCGCCCGCCATCACACCGGACACGAACTGCCGCTGGAAGGCGAAGAAGACCACCAGCGGGACCACCATCGACACGAAGGCGCCGGGCGCCAGGATGTCGATGTTGTTGCCGAACTGCCGTACCTGCTGCTGGAGGGCGACCGTGATCGGCTGCGCGTCGCTGTTGGCGAAGATCAGCGCGACCAGCATGTCGTTCCACACCCACAGGAACTGGAAGATGCCCAGCGACGCGATGGCCGGGCCGCCCAGCGGCATGACCACCCGCACGAACAGCCGGATCTCGCCCGCGCCGTCCAGCCGCGCGGCCTCCAGCAGCTCGCGCGGGATCTCCGCGAAGAAGTTGCGGAGCAGGAAGATCGCGAAGGGCAGCCCGAACGCGGTGTGGAAGAGCACCACACCGGAGATGTCACCGAAGATCCCGATGTCGCCGAAGAGCCGCGCGACCGGGATCAGCGCCACCTGCACCGGCACCACCAGCATCGCCACCACGCCGATGAACCACCAGTCGCGGCCCGGGAACTCCATCCACGCGAAGGCGTAACCGGCGAGCGAACCGATCACCACGACCAGCAGCGTCGCGGGCACGGTGATCAGCGCGGTGTTCACCAGCGAGTCGGTGATCGCGTGATTGTCCAGCAGCGTGCGGTAGTTGGAGACCGTCAGCTCCGACGGCGAGGTGAAGACCTTCCACCAGCCGCTGGCCGAGATGTCGCTCGGCGTACGCAGCGACGACAGCAGCAGCCCGATCGTCGGCATCAGCCAGAACAGCGCCACCACCAGCAGGAAGACCCGCACCAGGCCGCCGCTCGCGCGGGCCGCGATCCGCGCGGCCACACTCTCCTTCGGCCTCGGCGCGGCCTCGGGCACCGCGTCGCTCTTCGCCGCCTGGCCGCCCGTCTCAGGACCGCCCGCCATGGCGGCCGATTCCGTGCTCATCGCCGTCCCTCCCTGCGCAGCCGCCGGATGTTGAAGATCATGACCGGCAGGACCAGCAGCAGCAGGATCACACCGATCGCACTGCCGACCCCCTGGTTGTCGCCGCCGCCGAAGGACGACAGATAGAGCTGGAGGGCCAGGACGTTCGCGTCCGACTGGGTGTTGCCGGGCGCGATGATGTACACGAGGTCGAAGATCTTCAGCACGTTGATCATCAGCGTGACCGTGACGACTACCAGGACCGGGGCCAGCAGCGGCACGGTGATCCGGCGGAACACCTGCCACTCGTTGGCGCCGTCCACCCGCGCCTGTTCCATCAGCTCCCGCGGCACCCCGGCCAGACCGGCCGCGATCAGCACCATCGCGAAGCCCGCCCACATCCAGATGTAGCTGCCGATGATCGACGGCGTGATCAGATTCGGGCCGAGCCAGTTGACGCCGTTGTACTTGCCGGAGAAATTCGAGGCGGGCAGCCGCAGTTGGGCACCCTCGGCGGCCTTGGGCAGCTTGTACGTGCCGTCCTTGCCGGACTTCGCCGTCGCCACCACCTTGCCGTCCTTGACCGCCTGCACCTTCACACCGGACAGCGCCTTCTCACCCGGATCGATCACTCCCGCCTTGCCGGTACCGCCGGGCCTGAAGTCCAGCCATACGGTGCCGGTCACCGAATCCGGCTGCGACGGCGCGGGCTTGGCGTCCACGGCGTTCGAGGGCAGCTTGTTCTGCGGGATGCCGATCAACGGCAGATCCGCGGGACTGCCCTGCTGAGCCGTGGACTTGGTGGTGAAGGAGCCGCCCGCGCTCGGCGCGAGATCGCCGCCGGGGCGCGGCCGGGCGCCCGGATAGGCCGCGTTGTCGGTGAACGTGTCATGGACCGCGACCACCACGGCGTTCGCCACACCGCGCCCCGGGTCCTGCTCGTACACCAGCCGGAAGATGATCCCGGCCGCCAGCATCGAGATGGCCATCGGCATGAAGATGACCAGCTTGAACGCCGTGCTCCAGCGCACCCGTTCGGTGAGCACGGCGAAGACCAGACCGAGGGCGGTCGCCGCGGTCGGCGCGACCACCACCCAGATCGCGTTGTTGCGCACGGCGGTGAGGATGCCGTGGTCGGTGAAGACCGTGCCGAAGTTCTTCAGGCCGACGAAGGCGCTGCCGTCGGCGTCGAAGAGGCTGCGCTGGACGGTGTAGACGATCGGGTACACCACGAGCGCGCCCAGCAGGATCAGGGCGGGCAGCAGGAAGAGCGCGGCCACCCAGGGACGGGTGCCCATCAGGCTCCTGCGGCCGCCCGGTCCCTTGGCGGGCGGGCCGGGCAGAGGGCCGGGCGGCGGCACCGTCGCAGCGGTGCCGCCACCTCCCGCCCCCGCGGCGGAGCCAGGGCCTGTCCGGCGCATCACGACCGGCCCCTTCGGCGTCTGGCACGCCCGCCCGCCGCGTTGCCGAAATGCCCAAATAGCTCCGCTATGCGGTCACTCCGGCGCCTTGCGCTCGCACGCGCCAGACGCCGCCTGGACCGCCCATGATCCGTCGGACAGACCCTAGCCATCGGGGGCATCTCGCCTCAGTTCCCGTACGCCTTGGCGGCGTCCGCTTCGAGCTTGGCCTGCGCGCCCGCGACATCGGACGGCTTGGCGAGGAAGTCCTGGAGGTCCTTCCACTCGCCCTGGCCCTTGGTCCCGCCGAAGGCGGCCGGAGCCTGGTCCGACATGTCGAAGCGGAAGTCGTCGCCCGCCGCGATCAGCGCCTGCGCGATGGACCGCTGCACGTCGTCCGGGTAGGCCGCGAAGTCCAGCGACTTGTTCGGCGACAGGTAACCGCCGCCCTGCGCCCAGATCTTGGCCGCCTCCGGCGTCGCGACGTACGTCAGCAGCGCCTGCGCGGCCGGGCTGTCCTTCAGCGCCACGCCGACGTCACCGCCGCTGACCACCGGCGCCTTGCCGCTGCCCACCGCGGGGAACGGGAAGACCTTCGCGTCCGTGCCCACCTTCGCCTTGGTGTTGGCGGCGATGAACGCCGAGACGAAGTCGCCCTCGTAGACCATCGCGCCGGCCGGCGGGTTGCCGGTGAAGACCTGCGTCACCGACTTCGGGAAGTCGGCGGCGAGCGCGCCGCTGTTGCCGCCCGCGAGCAGGTCCTTCTTGCCGAAGAGCTGCCCGAGCGTGGTGAGCGCGTCCTTCACCGACGGGTCGGTCCACTTGATGGTGTGCGCGGCGAGCTGGTCGTACTTCTCGGGACCGGCCTGCGAGAGATAGATGTTCTCGAACCAGTCGGTGAGCGTCCAGCCGTCCGCGCCGCCCACCGAGACCGGCGCCGTGCCCGACTCGAAGACCGTCTCCGCGGTCTTCAGGAAGTCGTCCCAGGTCTTGGGCACCGAGGCGCCCGCGGTCTCGAAAGCCGCGCTGTTGTACCAGATCAGCGACTTGTTGGAGACCTTCGCGTAGATGCCGTACTGCTTGTCCTTCCACGCCCCGAGCTTCTGCCAGCCGGGCGAGAAGTTCTTCTGGAGTTGCGCGGTCGCCTCCGGGCCCAGCGGCTTCAGCCAGCCCTTGTCGGCGAATTGGTGCAGCACGCCGTTCTGCGCGAGGAAGGCGACATCCGGCGGGGCGCCGCCCTCGATCTTCGTGCCGAGGAAGGTGGACTGGCTGTCGCCGGTCGGGACGAACGTCGATTTCGCTCCGGTGAGCTTGTCGAACGCGTCCAGCACCTTCTGGAAGTTCTTCTGCTCCGGCCCCGTCCACACGGCGGCCACTTCGAGCTTCTGCCCGTGCAGATCGGGAAGTTTGACCCCCGAGGCGGAACTCGTGGCGGACGCGCTCGGCGTTTTCCCGCCGTCGTCCTTCTTGTCGCTGCTCCCGCCGCACGCGGCGGCGGTCAACGCCAGCGCGGTCGCCGTCACTGTGGCGAGCGCTATGCGCGTAGTGCGGTTGTTTCGGCTGGTGCGCGGATTCTTCAGCGTACGCATCTGGCCATCCCCTCAGTCCCGTGGCGTCTGTCCTATGCCTTGGCGAACCCCAGCCGCAAGGGAGTGCGGGGTTCCGTGACAGCTATCGTGACCATGACGTGATCTTGAGCCAAACGCTTTACCGGGGACGGCTGTTGGAATATCGCCGCTTGTCCGTCACGTGACAACCGAATGCCGGGGCACGGGTGTGCCGCGTGACGGGGCGTTGGCCAAGGCCCCGTCAAATCGACGTATCCGCCCGGAAATCGACGGACGGCGTGCGCGGTGACCATCGGAACGTCGCAGATCAGCCGTCTGATGCGGGCCAGTTGACCGCCGCCGACCACCGGACCGGTTCAGACCAATGACGGTTTCCGCCCGCCGTCCGGTTTCCGCCCGCCGGACGGAATCGGATCGCCCGGCGGAATCGGGTCGCCGGGCGGGTACGAATTAGCGGACGGGGCAGGATCAGGGCATCCGCGTGAAATCCGCGCGCGGACACGTCGGCGCGGGCGGATTCGGCGGGGTGCCCGTCGAACGGGCGGGCACCGTCAGATCAGCGGGCCGGGGGCGGAACCCGGCGCGGACGCGGCGCCTTCCGCGGTGCGCGCGCCCGCCTCCTCGGGCGCCGACTCCGCCGCCCGCTGCAAGGCGCTGGCCAGCAGGGCGAGATCGGTCGGCCCGTTGCCCAGCTCGCGGACCTGGCGGCGGGCCGGAGGATCGCCCATCCGCTCCCACTCCAGCGCCACGACGGTCGGCCGGAGCGTCGCCGTACGCGGGATACGGCCACTGACCCGGCCCGCCTGGAACGCCGTCACCGCACCGCCGGGCCGCCGCAGATAGCCGCGCCCCGGCACCGTGTCGTCGAGCCCCGCCGGGTCCTCGACATGCACCAGCAGCGCCGCCGACTCCGCGTCCGGCATGCGCAGCGCGATCCGCAGCCGGGACCGTTCGTCGGCCTCGGTGGCCGCCGTACGCTCCGGGCGGCCGGTCGACGCGATGAGGTGCACACCGAGCCGCGCGCCCTCCCTGGCGACCGCCTCCAGCGCCCGGACGACGCTGCCCGCCGCCGGTCTGCCGGTGCTGCCGAGACCGGGCGCGACCAGCTCGTCGAAGTCGTCCACGACCACCACGAGCCGGGGCAGCACGGGCTGGGTCCGCGCCGTCACCGCGCCCTGACCGGTGGGCTTGCGCGCCGCCGTCTCACCGGCGCGCGCGTCGGTCCGTGCGCCTTGGCGCGGCCCGCCCTGGTGCGGCCCGCCCTGGTGCGGCACGGTCGCGGCGACCAGCCGGTCCCCGTGCCACGCGGCGAAGTCCTGCCCGTCGAGCAGTTCCGCGCGCCGCTTCAGCTCCGCGCCGAGCGCCTGCGCGAACTCCCGCATCCGCAACGGGTCCGAGGCCACCAGATGCGTGCTGACGTGC
>NZ_MECL01000087.1 GCF_014596445.1 Streptomyces sp. CBMA29
GCCCGCGCCCGCCGCGGCCCCGGCCGTACCGCCGCAGACCGAGCACACGCGCCCGGCACCCGACGGCGGGACCGCGCCAGGACAGGGCGCCTCCCGGCCCAGGCACCGTAGGGTGTCCGCAGCCGACACGCCTGCCGCGCCCGTCGGCGGCAGCCTCACCGGCAAGGGGCTGCCGCAGCGGACCCCGCGCAGCACCGGTCTGACCGGAGAGCCCGCGACGCGCGAGCCGCAGCGCGGGGGACCGGTCGACGCCGAGGCGCTGCGGCGCAAACTGGGCGGTCTGCAAAGGGGATTGCAGGCCGGACGGCGGGATGTCGAGGAGGAGATCACCAGCGGATCAGGACCGGTCGCCGGGGCAGGAGCGGTGATACCGGAGCCCGGAGCCGGAGCGGGACCGGGAGCGGTGGAGGGCACCGCGGTCACGACCACGGACGTGCGAGGGGACGACCAGGGGGACCCAGGCCCAGCCGAAACCGTTGAGGAGGCGACCCGTTGAACGCGGTCGGCACGCAAACGAAGGACTTGAGTCATGAGGCGCGCAATCTCCAGTGGCTGTTGCGGAATTTCGTCGAGGAGGTGCCCGGTGTCCGCTCGGTCGCCGTGGTCTCCTCCGACGGCCTGCTGCTGATCACCTCGCACGCCGAGGCCGACGCGTCGCAGCCCCCCGCGCCGCCGGCCGACGAGGACCCGGCGGTCCCCGCGCCGCGGAAGAACCCCGCGGGTGACCGCGGCGACCTCGCCGCCGTCGTGTCGGGCCTGGCCTCCCTCACCGTCGGCGCGGCGAAGCTGATGGACGGCGGCAAGGTCCGGCAGACCACCGTCGCGATGACCGACGGCGCGGTGTTCGTGATGTCGATCAGCGACGGCTCGCTGCTGGGCGTGCACGCGGGCGCCGACTGCGACATGAGCGTCATCGCGTACCACATGGCCCTGTTCGTCGGACGGGCCGGACACGTCCTGACCCCCGCACTGCGCAGTGAACTGCGCCACGCCCTGGAGAGTGCCCGCTGATGCCGTCGCTGCCCCAACGCGGAGCCGACCGGCGCACCGCGCGCGTACGCCCGTACGCTTTGACCGGCGGTCGCACGCGGTTCGGTCATGTACTCATGGTCGAGACGTTCGTGGCCACCGTTGACGGTCCGGGCGAACAACTCGCCCTCACCAGGGGCGACTGGGCCGAGCGCGTGATGCCCGAGCTGCGGGCGATCGTCGAACTGTGCCGCAGAATGCGGTCGGTGGCCGAGATCTCCGCACTCCTGCGGATGCCGCTCGGCGTCGTCCGTGTCCTGATCAGTGACCTGGCGGACCAGGGAAGGATCCGCGTGTACGGAACCGGGCACGGGCCCGGCAGTCCCGACCGCGCGCTGCTCGAAAGGGTGCTCAGTGGACTTCGCAGGCTCTGACCAGCAGGACGGCCTGCAAGAGTGGCAGAAGGAACGCGGCAGGGCGCCGGTCTCCACGAAGATCGTGGTGGCGGGCGGCTTCGGCGTGGGCAAGACCACCTTCGTCGGCGCCGTCTCCGAGATCGCACCGCTCACCACCGAGGCGGTGATGACCCAGGCCAGCGAGGCCGTCGACGACCTCGCCGCCACGCCTGACAAGACCACCACCACGGTGGCCATGGACTTCGGCCGGATCACCCTGGACCAGGACCTGGTGCTGTACGTCTTCGGCACGCCGGGACAGCAGCGCTTCTGGTTCATGTGGGACGACCTCGTGCGCGGCGCGATAGGCGCGGTCGTGCTCGCCGACACCCGTCGACTGGCCGACTGCTTCCCGGCGTTGGACTACTTCGAGGGCACCGGTCTGCCCTACACGGTCGCCGTGAACCAGTTCGAGGGCACGCCGCAGTACACCCCGGACGACGTCCGTGAGGCACTGGCCGTACCCACCCACATCCCCGTATTGGTGATCGACGCTCGCAAGCGGTATTCAGTGGTGGAGGCGCTGCTGGCGCTGGTCGGGCACGCGCTGTCCGAACAGCCCATGTAGTGACCGTAGTTGTCGCCGTTGCCGCCGTCTTACGAAGACCATCGACCTGAAGCGAGCCGTTGTGCGCAAGATACTCATCGTCGGAGCCGGGCAGGCCGGGCTCCAACTCGCCCTGGGCCTCCAGTCCCAGGGCTATGACGTCACCGTGATGTCCAACCGGACCGCCGACGAGATACGCGGCGGCCGGGTGATGTCCACCCAGTGCATGTTCGCCACCGCGCTCCAGCACGAACGCGACCTCGGGCTGAACTTCTGGGAGGACCAGGCCCCGCGCATCGAGGGACTGGGCGTCTCCGTCTCCGCGCCCGACGCCTCACGACCGATCGACTGGGTGGGCAAGCTGCGCGGTCACGCGCAGTCCGTCGACCAGCGGGTGAAGATGGCCGGCTGGATGGAGACCTTCGCCGAGCGCGGCGGCAAGCTCGTCATCCACGGTGTGGCCGTATCGGACCTGGACTACTTCTCCCGCGCCTACGACCTGGTGCTGGTGGCCGCGGGCAAGGGCGAGATCGTCTCCATGTTCCGCCGGGACGCGGCCCGTTCGCCCTACGACGCCCCGCAGCGGGCGCTCGCGGTGTCGTATGTGCACGGCCTCGGGCCGCGCCCCGAGCACCCCGACTTCTTCGCGGTGCGCTGCAATCTGGTGCCCGGCGTCGGCGAGTTGTTCGTGATGCCGACGCTGAGCACCTCGGGACCGGCCGACATACTCTTCTGGGAGGGCGTGCCCGGCGGCCCGGTCGATGTCTTCCAGGGCATCAAGGACCCCGCGGAGCAGCTCCGCCTCACCCTGGACCTGATGCGCCGCTTCACGCCGTGGGAGTACGACCGGGCGGGCTCGGTCGAGCTGACCGACGCGGGCGGCACGCTCGCCGGGCGGTACGCGCCGACCGTACGCGAGCCGGTCGGTGAACTGCCCTCGGGCGGGCTGGTGCTGGGCGTCGCGGACGTCGTGGTGGCCAACGACCCGATCACCGGCCAGGGTTCCAACAACGCCGCCAAGTGCGCTGCCTCGTATCTGGCGAGCATCGTCGAGCGCGGCGAGCTGCCCTTCGACCGCGAGTGGATGCAGGGCGCCTTCGACCGCTACTGGAACCACGCGGCGCCGGTCACCAAGTGGACCAACGCGATGCTGGCGCCGCCGCCGGAGCACGTCCTCGGGCTGATCGGCGCGGCGGGCGGGCTCCAGCCGGTCGCCGACCGCTTCGCCAACGGCTTCGACGACCCGGCCGACTACGAGGAGTGGTTCTTCGAGCCGGAGCGGGCCGGGGCGTATCTCGCCGAGGCGCAGGCGCAGGCGCAGACGCAGGCCGCGCCGGGCGCCGGGCCCTCCGCGTAGGCGTCGGACCCGGCTCCCACGGGCAGCTAGCCGGCGCCCCCGCTCTCGGTGGCGGAGGGCGTGGGCGTCGGGCCGTCGGACGGGGTGTCCGAGGGCGTCGGCGTCGGGGTGGTCTTCGGCGGCGGCGTGCTCTCGCCCGGGGTCGGCCGGGTGACGGGACCCGAGGAGTGCGGCGGCGGGGTGGCCGGGGCGGTGCCGGTCGACCCGCCGGAGGTCCTGGGCTTGGGCGCCGGGGGCGTCACCTGCGGGCTGAACGGCGTCGGCTGCTCGGCCTGCTTGGGGATCTTCGGCAGGGTGTAGTCCCCGGCCGGGGCGCTGCCGAGGTCCGGGCGGACGGCGCCCAGTATCGGGTTGGCGGCGATCGGCGAGACCTTCACCACCGAGCCGGGGCGCGGCGCCTGGACCACCAGGCCGTTGCCGATGTAGATCGCCACATGCGTGGCGCCGGAGAAGTAGATCACCAGGTCGCCGGGGCGCAGCAGTTCGAGCGGCACGTGCGGGAGCCGCGCCCACTGCTCCTGGCTGGTGCGCGGGATGGTCACCCCGGCGTGCGACCACGCCTGCGAGGTCAGCCCCGAGCAGTCGAAGGAGTCCGGGCCCTGCGCGCCCCACACATACGGCTTGCCGAGCTGCATGAAGGCGTAGCTGATGGCCCGCTTCCCCGCGTCGGACGGCAGGCGCCTGTCGGCGTCGGAACCCAGCGCCTTGGAGTCGAGGAACTCCTGCTGCGCCTTGTTGACGCCCTTTTCCTCCAGCGACTGCAATTCGCTGATCTGCACGCCGGTGAGCCCGGCCAGTATCGACTCGACCTCCTGGAGGCGCTTTTCCACCGTGTTCTTCTGCGCCTGCTGCACGGCCAGCGCGGACTGCGCCTTGTCCAGCGCCTGCTGCGCCTGGGTGTTCAGCTCGTTCAGCCGCTGCTCGCCGCTGGTCAGCTCGGCCAGCACGTCCTGCTGGTGGTCGGCGGCCCGGTCCAGCACGTGCCGCTGCCCGAAGAAGTCCTGCGGGGTCTGGCCGGTCAGCATCGACAGGTACGGCGACACGCTGCCGTCCTTGTACATCTGGCGGGCCATCAGACCCACCTCGTCGCGCTTGTCCGCGACCGAGACCCGCTGGTCGGCCAGTTGTGCGTCGACCTGGTCGGCCTGGTCGCGCTGCCGGTCGGCGGTCTCCTTCGCCTTGTTGAACGACTCGGTCGCCGTCTCCGTCTGCGCGTAGAGGGTCTGGAGCTTGGTCAGCAGATCGGGCAGCGAGACCTCCGCCGCGGGCGGCGGATCGTAGGGCCGTGCCGCCGCCTGCTGGGCCGGCAGGGCGAGTGCCGCGGCGGCGAGCAGAGTGCCGCAGACCGCGACCGAACGCAGCCACCTCCTGGTACCTCGGGCCACTGACTACCCCTCATCTCCCGTAACCGGTCGGTAACACGCTACGCGATCCGCATCCTGCCACGAATTGTCATATGTTCGACAGAGGGAATAGGCGATTCCGCGCAACCCGGTCACTCTCACAGGTGATCTTCGCCGTGCGATCACCGTCCGGACATGAAAAGCGTACGGCCCGGTCACCGCCCTCGGCGGCCGGGCCGTACGCGTATCGGGAGCCGTCACCGGCTCGGTCCAAGGTTCAGGGTCCGAGGTTCAGGGTTCAGGGTTCAGGGTTCAGGGTTCAGCCGAAGTAGCTGGTGAAGTTCTTCTGAAACTCCCAGTTGCTGAACTTGTCCCAGTTCACCGACCAGGTCATCAGGCCGCGCAGCGCGGGCCAGGTGCCGTGGGTGGTGTAGCCGCCGC
This sequence comes from Streptomyces sp. CBMA29, assembly GCF_014596445.1. GTDB lineage: Bacteria > Actinomycetota > Actinomycetes > Streptomycetales > Streptomycetaceae > Actinacidiphila. The sequence goes on from NZ_MECL01000087.1 coordinate 5,113, forward strand.
AGTTGGTCTTCTTGGTCAGGCAGTCGAGCGCCTGGTCGACGGCGGCCGGGGCGGTGTAGCCGTTGCCCGCGTTGACCGAGGCGGGCAGGCCGATCGCGACCTGCGAGGGGGCCAGGGCCGGGAACATGTTGGCGGTGTTGCCCGCCACCGGGAAGCCGGTGAGGAGCATGTCGGTCATCGCGATGTGGAAGTCCGCGCCGCCCATGGAGTGGTACTGGTTGTCCAGGCCCATGATCGAGCCGGAGTTGTAGTCCTGGACGTGCAGCAGCGTCAGGTCGCCCCGCATCGCGTAGATCACCGGCAGGTACGCGCCGCAGCGCGGGTCCTGGCCGCCCCACGGGCCCGAGCCGTAGTACTGGTAGCCCATCTGGACGAAGAACGTCTCGGGCGCCATCGTCAGCACGAAGCCGCTGCCGTACTTGGCCTTGAGCGTCTTCAGCGCCGAGATCAGGTTGACGATCACCGGGGTGGTCGGGTTCTTGAAGTCGGTGTCACCGGTGTTCAGGGACAGCGAGTGGCCCTCGAAGTCGATGTCGATGCCGTTCAGGCCCCAGGTGTCGATGATGCCGCTCACCGAGGAGACGAAGGCGTCGCGGGCGGCCGTCGTGGTGAGCTGCACCTCGCCGTTCGCGCCGCCGATGGACAGCAGCACCTTCTTGCCCTTGGCCTGCTTGGCCTTGATCGCGGCCTTGAAGTCCGCGTCGGACTCCACTCCCGGGCACTCGCTTGCCGAGCAGCGGGTGAAGTGGATGCTGCCCGAGGTCGGCGAGCTGGTCTCGCCGAACGCCAGGTCGATGATGTTCCAACTGTCCGGCACGTCCGCCAGCTTGGTGTAGCCGGAGCCGTTGGCGAACGTCTCGTGCAGATAGCCGACCAGCGCGTGGGTGGGCAGTCCGCCGGAGGGCGGGGGCGAGGTCGGGGGAGTGGTCGGCGGCGTCGTGGGAGGCGTCGTCGGCGGGGTGGTGGGGGGCGTTGTCGGCGGGGTGGTGGGCGGCGTGGTCGTGCCGCTGCCGGGGCCCTGGAGCGAGATGTCGTCGGCGAGGTACGCGGGCTGGCCGTACCAGCCGTGCACGTAGACCGCCGCGCTGGTCTGGCTCGCGCCGGTGGTGAAGGACACGCTCAGCGCCGCGTAGCCGCTGCCCGTGCCGGGCGTCCAGGTACTGGCGCCGCCGTCCACGCCGAGGTAGACGTAGGAGCCCTTGACCTGGCCGGTCAGGGTGTACGTGGTGTTCGGCGCGACGGACACGCTCTGCTTGCACTGCGCGGTGCCGCTCGCGCTCGGGGTGCCCTGGAGAGCGTAAGTGCCGCTGTGCGCCTGGCCGCTGACGACGGCGGCGGTGCCCGCGTCGCAGGTCCAGCCGGACAGGCTGCCGGTCTCGAAGCCGCCGTTGGTCAGGAACTCGCCCGCGCTGGCGGACGGGGCCAGCGCCACGAGCCCGCAGAGCGCGACGGCGCCCGCGAGGGTGGCGGAGGCGGCGATGAAGGTTCTGCGTCTGGTGCGCGGTGCGGTGGAGAGCATGGGGGGATGCTCCTTCGGTGAGGACGGCGCATGTCACCGCGCAGCAAACAGGTCCAGACCAATGCGTGTCAATGGTCCGGACCAGTACCCGGCCCTTCGGCCGGTGTTTCCGTCCCCGTTCAGGGGCCTTTGCGCCTGCGGCTACGCGAGCGAGTGCGGCGGGCGGTCGGGCGGTCGGGTGGGTTTGCGCCCGCGGTTGCCCCGGGCCGTTCGGGAGACCCCGGGCGGCCCGGCCGGTGAGCTGCCCCGGGCCTGTCCGGAGGACGCCGGGCGGGCTAGCGCCCGCGGCTGCCCCGGGCCTGTCCGGAGGACGTCAGGAGCTTTTGCGCCAGGGCCACTTGGGGCCGTCCGGGCGGTTGCCCTCCGGGTCGTACACGAAGACCCAGCGGGTACGGCGGGAGCCGCGCGGGCCGGGGCTGGGCTCGCGGTGGTAGACGTGCACCACCGGCGGACCGCCCTCGGGCGTGGGCACGGGCACGGTGTAGACCCGCGGCGGCTGCCCGGTCATCCCGGCGAGCACGCCGAGCACCCGCCCGTCCAGCGGGCCCCCGACGAATTCCGTGTCCTCGTGTCTCACCCGCTCAGGATGGCACGGCGGGCGGCGGGGGGTTCCCCGGTCGCGGTCAGGAGGGGTCGGGGAGCAGATGTGCGACCGCGTCCGCGATCGGCGCGAGCCGCCGCGCCAGCCCGCCCGCCGGGCTGCTCGGGGTCTCCAGCGCCAGCGCGCGGGCGGCGGCCTCCGCGGCCTCCGGATCGGTCGTCGCGGTCACCAGCAGCAGCCCGATGAAGTGGTCCACCAGCCACGCCCGCAGCTCCGCGACCGGCGGCTGCTTGCCCTCGTCCAGCCAGATCAGCGATATCGCCTCCACGCAGGCGATCCACGACCTGACCATCATCGCCAGCCGCGGCCCCGGCGCGGTCACCCCGAGGTGGTGCAGCACCTGCTCCGCGGCCCTGCGCCGTACCTCGTCCACGATCGCGTCCGTGCGGCTGGTCTCGGCGACGCTGCCGCCGCGCAGCAGCGCTCCGTACGCCGCGTCGTGCTCGTCCACATACGCCAGATAGCGGTCCAGCGCGTCCGCGAGCCGTTCGGTCGGCGGCCCCTGTGAGGGGACGCCGAAGCGGCCGATCAGCTCCTGCGCCGCGTCGTGCACCGCGGCCTCGTACAACTGCTGCTTGCCGCCGGGGAAGTAGCGGTAGACCAGCGGCCTGGACACCCCGGCCGCCGCCGCGACGTCGTCGACCGACACGTCCTCCGGCCGCCGGTGGCCGAACAGGTCGACGGCGGCGGCCAGCAGCTGCGTACGGCGCTGCTCGACGCTCATCCGGCGGTATGCGGGCGCCGCGCTGCTGGTCATGTCAGGCAGCGTAACCGCCCGCACACATGAACGGGTCGGGGCAGGTCTCAACCGAGCAGACCCGAGGACCGCCACAGCTTGCGGCTCGGGCCCTTGATCAGCCCGATCTCGTCCAGGAAGTCCATCAGCCGCTTCGCCGACTGCCGCATCACCTCGCGGCGGTGCGGGCTGGTGCGGGCCGCCTCGGCCGCCTGGACGGGGTCGAGACCGACCGACGCGTAGACCTCCGGGCTGATCAGCGAACGGGCGATGGTCCTGGCGGCCTGCGCGGAGGTCAGCCGGGTGAACTCCACCTCCCAGCGCGGCGCCGTCACCATCTGGCGGCGCAGCTCCTCGCGGGCGTAGCGGATGTGCCGGGCCTCCTCGACCACGTGGATACGGGTCACGCCCCGGACGAAGGGCTGCACGCGGTCGTCGGGGAAGGTCAGCCGCTGCATCCAGTCCAGGATCTCCTCGGCCAGCAGCGTGCCGGTGAAGGCGCCGGGGGTGGTGGACACCGTCTTGATCAGCCGGCCGAGGTTGTGGTCGAGCCTGCTGGGCCGGTAGGTGGGCGTGCCCATCTTCGTCACGGCCCGCGCGAACATCTTCGAGTGCCGGCACTCGTCGGCGATCTCCGTCAGCGCGTACCGCACATGGTTGCTGGTCGGGTCCAGGTCGTAGGTGTGCCGCAGCAGGAGCTGCATCAGGATCGTCTCGAACCAGACGCCGATCGAGCACAGCGACGCCGCCTCGTGGCGGCTCAGCTCGATGCGCTGCTCCTGCGACATCCGCTTCCACAGCGGGGTGTCGTACAGCGACACCAGCTCCGGCGGCCAGAACCACGTGCCTTCCTCGAAGGGCGCGTCCCAGTCCAGCTCGGTGTCCGGGTCGAACGAGTGCTTGGCGGACGCGGCCAGCAGCCGCTCCGCGGTCTTCTCGCGGTCGATCAGGCTGGTGTCCATCGTGAAGTGGCCTCCGGCGCATGAGGGTTACCTGCGGTACGACTCTTATGAGACTCTGTGTCAACAAGCCCGTCAAGACCCCGCGCACGTGGAATGGAGCCGCCGATGTCGACGGAAGCCCTGTACACGCAACCGCCCGCCGAGTGGATCTGGCAGGTCCCGGCCCAGGGCGCCGCCCGCTTCTCCTGGGAGTACGGCGACGGCCGCGAACGCCTGCTCGCCCTGTACCAGAAGGGCAAGGACAAGCAGTGGGACGCGGCCAAGCGCATCGCCTGGGACCTGGAGGTCGACCCGTACGACCCGCTCGGCACCCCCGACGAGGCCATGTCGATCTACGGCAGCCGCTACTGGGACGCCATGAACGCCCGCGACCGCGGGCTGCTGCGGCAGCACTACACCTCCTGGCAGTTCAGCCAGTTCCTCCACGGCGAGCAGGGCGCGATGATCTGCGCCGCCCGGATCGTGGAGTCCGTCCCCGACCTCGACGCGAAGTTCTACTCCGCCACCCAGACCATGGACGAGGCCCGGCACGCCGAGATCTACGGCCGCTTCCTCCAGGACAAGGTCGGGATGGTCTACCCGATCAACGACAACCTCCAGGCGCTGCTCGGCGACACCCTGCGCGACGCGCGCTGGGACATGCCCTACCTCGGCATGCAGGTGCTCATCGAGGGTCTCGCGCTCGCCGCCTTCGGCATGATCCGCGACACCACCACCAAGCCGCTGCCCAAGCAGATCCTGGCCTACGTCATGCAGGACGAGGCCCGGCACGTCGCCTTCGGGCGGATGGCGCTGCGCGACTACTACAAGCAGCTCACCGACGCCGAACTGCGCGAGCGCGAGGACTTCGTCATCGAGGGCTGCTACCTGATGCGCGACCGGCTGCGCGGCCTCGAAGTCCTGGAGAACTTCGGAATCCCCACCGCCGAGGCCGCCGAGATGACCGAACGCTCCGAATTCCTGCACCTGTTCCGCAAGCTGCTCTTCAGCCGCATCGTGCCCTGCGTGAAGGACATCGGCCTGTGGGGACCCCGGCTCCAGAAGGCGTACCTCGACATGGGCGTCTTCGACCTCGGCGACTCCAACCTCGACCAGCTCATGGACGAGGACGAGGAGATCGCGGAGAAACTCGACGCGGAACGCTTCGCCGCCGAGGAGCAGGCCCGCGTGGCCGAGGTCACCGACGCCATCGAGCAGGGGGCGGCCCCGCACTGACCCACGGCGAGCGGATCGTACGCTTGTCCGATGAACGAGGGAGCCGGACCGGAATCGCGGCGCGGGATACGCCGCGCTAGGGCACGCCGCCGACGCAGAAACACCGTCGTCGGCGGTACGGCGCTGCTGCTCGTCGCCGCCGGTTCGCTGTACGTGGCCTACGGCCGCGGCGGCTCCACCGAGGCCGGACCCGTACCGGACGCGGGCACCGCCGCGCCCGGCGGCGCCGCGCCCTCCTCGACACCGACCGTGGACGCCGCCGCGCGCCCGGCCGAGCCCGCCGGCACCGTGACCCTCGCCTTCGCCGGGGACGTGCACTTCACCGGGCGGACGGCCAACCGGCTCGGCATCGACCCGGCGCTCGGGCCGATGTCGACGGCGCTGGCCGCCGCCGACTTCTCGATGGTCAACCTGGAGTCCGCGATCACCACGCGCGGCACCCCGCAGTCGAAGAAGTACCACTTCAGGACCGGCCCCGACGCGCTCGACGCGCTCCGGCGGTCCGGCGTCGACGCCGTCACCATGGCCAACAACCACGCCGTGGACTACGGCGCCCAGGGCCTGGCCGACAGCCTCGCGGCCCAGCGCGCCGCGCCGGTCCCCGTGGTCGGCATCGGCGCCGACGCGGCGCAGGCGTACCGCCCGTACACCGCGACCGTCAACGGCGTACGCCTCGCGGTCGTCGCCGCCAGCCAGGTCTACGACATCACCAACGAGAACTTCCGGGCCACCGCCACCGCGCCCGGCATCGCCTCCGCGCTCGACCGCCCCCGGCTGCTGAAGGCGGTCAGGGACGCCAAGGCGCACGCCGACGTCGTGGTGGTCTACCTGCACTGGGGCACCGAGGGCCAGAGCTGCCCGGGGCCCGAGCAGAAGTCGATCGCGGCCGATCTGTCGGCGGCCGGGGCCACCGCGGTGGTCGGCACCCACGCCCATGTGATGCTCGGCTCCGGCATGCTCGGCCCGACGTATGTGGCCTACGGCTTCGGCAACTTCCTCTGGTACGGCTCCTCGCCGTACCCGCACTCCGACGAGACCGGCGTCACCACACTGACCGTCCGCCGCGGCGAGGTCACCCGCGCCGTCTTCGCGCCCGCCCTCGTCGACGGCGCGGGCGTACCGCGGCCGCGGACCGGCGCGGCGGGGGAGCGGATCACCGACCGGTACGAGCAGTTGCGCCGGTGCACCGGGCTGACGTCGCCACCAGGGAGTTAGCGAGAAGTCCGGGTTCTGTAACGGCAGTGTCGCCGACCTGCCCATGGCGGAACCGACCCGGAGGCACCAGCATCTATTCGGTCGCGGAGCCGGGGGGACGACCGGCCGTGCGGACACCGCGTGGAACACGGCGCGGACCGGGTCGACGGAATCAACGAGGCGGGCGGGTAGAGACGATGACCGGAGGGCGATTCTCGGTGGGGCGACTGAGGACGATGCCGCAGGCGGCGGCCGTCGCCATGGCGGTCCTGGTGGTGGTGATCGCGTCGGTGGCCACCGCGGTCCTGGCGCACGGCCACGGCAAGGCGTCGGCGAACAACGGCTCCGGCGTCATCGGCGGCGCGAGCGGCGGTACCGGCGGCAACGGGAGCGGCGGCGGCAAGGGGAGCGACGGCGGCGGTACGGGCGCGGGTTCGACCGGACCGTCCGGCACGCCCACCAGCCACATACCCACCGTGGCCGCGGTGCCCGACACGATCGTGCACGCGCCGGAGGCCGCGGGCAAGGCCGTCAACATCACCATCGACGACGGTCCCGACCCGGTCTGGACGCCCAAGGTGCTCCACGTTCTCAAGCAGTACGGCGTCCACGCCACCTTCTGCATGATCGGCCCGCAGGCCAAGGCCCACCCCGACCTCGTACGCGCCGTCGTCGCCGCGGGACACCGGCTGTGCGACCACACCGTGAGCCACGACGAGTCGATGGACCACAAGCCCTTCGCGTACCAGGAGAAGGAGATCATGGACGCCTACGCCATGATCGAGGAAGCCTCGGGCGGCGCGCCCGTGCAGTACTACCGCGCCCCCGGCGGCGCCTTCACCCCGGCCAGCCGCGCGCTCGCCGCCCAGCACGGCATGCGCCCGCTCGGCTGGAACGTCGACACCAAGGACTACACCAAGCCCGGCGTCGGCACGATCGTGCAGACCATCAAGTACGAGCTGAGCAACGGCCCGACGATCCTCTTCCACGACGGCGGCGGCGACCGCGAGCAGACCGTGGACGCGCTGGAGCAGATCCTGCCGTGGCTCAAGGAGCAGGGCTACGCCTTCAGCTTCCCCAAGGTGAACTGACCGCCCGTCGCACGGCACGCGGACCTGGCGGCCCGTCAGCGCGCGCTCAGCACCGCCCGCATGACCGCCCGCGCGACGGGCGCCGCGTTCCCGCCGCCGGAGATGTCCGCCCGCGCCGCCTCCGCGTCCTCGACGACCACCGCCACCGCCACCGACGCCTGCGTACCGCCCGGCGGCTTCGCGTAGGAGATGAACCAGGCGTACGGCGTCCCGGTGTTGTCCACGCCGTGCTGGGCGGTGCCGGTCTTGCCGCCGACGACGACACCGGGGATCGCCGCGTTGGTGCCGGTGCCGTCGGTGACCACCGCCTCCATCAGCTGCTGGAGCTGCCGCGCGGTGCCCTCGCTCATCGCCCGGTGCAGCGTCCGCGGCCCGTCGGCGGACACCGTCGCCCCGCTTCGGTTGGTCACCGAGTCCACCAGATACGGCGCCATCAGCGTCCCGCCGTTGCCGACCGCCGCCGCCACCATCGCCATCTGCAACGGGGTCGCGGTCGTGTCGAACTGCCCGATCGAGGACAGCGCCACCTGGTCGGGGCTCATCCGCGTGTCGAAGTTGCTCTTCGCGACGGACGGCGGAATCCGCAGCCGCGTGTCGTTGAAGCCGAACGCCTGTGCCTGCGCCCGCATCCCGGCCAGCCCCACGTCGGCGCCGAGCTTGGCGAAGACCGTGTTGCACGAGACCCGGAAGGCGTCGTACATGCTGGCGTTGGCGCAGCCGCCGCCCTCGTTGGTGAGCGTGGCCGTCGAACCCGGCAGCCGGTACGGGTCCGGCGAGCGCGTCGGCGCCAGCAGATCGGTGACCTTGCCGCTCTGGAGCGCGGCGGCGGCCGTGACGACCTTGAACGTCGAACCCGGCGGATACGTCTGCCGGATCGCCCGGTCCAGCATCGGCTGACTGGTGTCCGCGTTCAGCCGCCTCCAGGCGTCGTTCACCGCCGCGCCGGTGCCCGACAGCGCCGCCGGGTCGTACGACGGCGACGACACCAGCGCCAGAATCCGCCCGGTCGCCGGATCCACCGCGGCCACCGCGCCCCTGCGGCCCGCGAGGCGGGTGTACGCCGCCCGCTGCGCCGCCGCGTCGATCGTGGTGTGCACATCGCCGCCGCGCTGCCGGGCCCGGGTGATCTCGTTCCACAGCGGCACCGACGCCAGTTGCGAGGCCGTGCCCGACAGCACGCCGTCCTCGGTGCCCTCCAGCAGCGTCGTGCCGTACGTCTGCGAGGCGAAGCCGGTCACCGGCGCGTACAGCGGCCCGTCGGCGTACGTCCGCTGGTACCTCAACTGGCCGCCCGCGTCCCGTGATCCGGTCACCGGGGAGCCGCCGACGAGGATGTCGCCGCGCGGCTGGTGGTAACGGGTGATCGCGATCCGCCGGTTGGCCGGGTTGTCGTCGTACGCGGACGCCTTGACGACCTGCACCCGCGCCGCGTTGACCAGCAGCGCGACCAGCAGCAGGAAGCAGAAGGCGGCGGCGTGCCGCACACAGCGGATCACCGGGCCCGCTCCAGCGGCGCGAGCTGGTCCGGCGGCCCCTCGGGCAGGTCGGGCGGCGGGCGGCGGGCGCTGTCGCTGAGCCGGATCAGCAGCGCCACGATGATCCAGTTGGTCACGACGGACGAGCCGCCCTGCGCGAGGAACGGCATCGCCATGCCCGTCATCGGGATCAGGTCCATCACCCCGCCGGTGATCACGAAGACCTGGAGCGCCAGGATCGCGGCCAGGCCGACCGCGAGCAGCCGCCCGAAGGGGTCGCGCAGCGCGAGCCCGGCCCGGAAGCCGCGCGCCACCAGCAGCGCGTACAGCAGGAGCAGCGCGGTCAGCCCGAACAGGCCCAGTTCCTCGCCCGCGGTGGCCAGGATGAAGTCCGACTTCGCGGCGAAGCCGATCAGCGCGGAGTGGCCCTGGCCGAGCCCGGCGCCGAGCACCCCGCCGCTCGCGAAGGCGAACAGCGACTGCGAGATCTGGTTGGGGCCGATGCCCGCGTCGATGGTCGCGAAGGGGTGCAGCCAGTCCTGCACCCTGCTGTGCACATGCGGCTCCAGCGCGCCGACCGCGCACGCGCCCACCCCGGCGAGCAGCAGGCCCACGGCGATCCAGCCGGTCCGCCCGGTCGCCACGTACAGCATGATCACGAACAGGCCGAAGAACAGCAGCGAGGTGCCCAGGTCGCGCTCGACCACCAGGACGCCGACGCTGAGCAGCCAGATCGCGACCACCGGGCCCAGCACGCGGCCGGTGGGCAGTTGCAGCCGCCACACCCGGCGGCCCGCGTACGCCAGCGCCGCGCGGTTGGCCGACAGGTAGGCGGCGAAGAAGACCGCGAGCAGCACCTTGGCGAACTCGCCCGGCTGGAAGGAGAATCCGGCCACCCTGATCCAGATCTTCGCGCCGTTGATCGCGGGGAAGAAGATCGGCAGCACCATGAGCAGCAGCGCGGCGGTCACGCTGATGTACGCGTAGCGGGCCGGTGTCCTGTGGTCGCGCAGCGCCAGCACCACCGCGATGAACAGCGCCACCCCGAGCGTGGACCAGATCAGCTGGGCGGGCGCCGCCCGGCCGCCGAGCACCGGCTCCAGGTCGAGCCGGTAGATCAGCACCAGGCCGAAGCCGTTGAGCAGCACGGCGATCGGCAGCAGCAGCGGATCGGCGTAGGGGGCGCGGGCCCGGACCGCGAGGTGGGCCAGGAGCGCGAGCACGCCGAGGCCCGCCCCGTAGGCCGCGGCGTCGGGCGGCACCGCGCCGTTCCTGGCCAGGCCGACCTCCGCGTAGCCGTACACCGAGATCAGTACCGCGGCGACGATCAGCGACAGCTCCACACCGCGGCGGCGGGGCATCCGCGGGGCGGCCGGGGGAGCGTCCGCCGCCGCGGCGCTGGTTGCGCTCATGGGCTGCAACCTAGCAAGGGGTGAGGTGTATGTCCCTTAAGTCGGCTTCCCGGTGGGCCGCCGACGCCTCACCGGGCACTGTCGGAGGTGCCGCGTACGCTGGCCGAGTGACACCCCCGGACGAACTCGCCGACCTTCCGTACGCCGATCTGCTGCGTCCCCACACCGGCCCGCTGGCCGTCGAAGGGGACTACGACACCGTCCACTTCGACCGCCTCGCCTTCGAGGACGAGGCGGCGAACGGCTCCCGCTTCCTGGAGTGCGCGGTCACCGACTGCACCTTCACGGACACCACCCTGCGCCGGTCCAGGATCAACGACCTGTGGGCCACCGGCAGCCGCTTCACGGGCGTCTCGCTCGCCGAGACCGACTGGCTGGACTCCTCCCTCACCGGCTGCTCGCTGGCCGGTGTGGAGGCGTTCGGAGCCGTGCTGCGCCGGGTCACCTTCCGGCGCTGCAAGCTGGACTCGGTGAATCTGCGCGCCACCGCCCTGCACGACGTGGTCTTCGAGGACTGCGTCCTGCGCGACGTCGACTTCGGCGAGGCCAAGCTGAACGGGGTGACCTTCCCCGGCAGCGGCATCGAGCGCGCCCGGCTCGGCCGCGCCACGCTGAAGAAGGCCGACCTGCGCGGCGCGGTCGCCATCGACCTCGCCGACGGGTACGAGTCGCTGCGCGGCGCCGTCATCAGCTCCTCGCAGCTTCTCGACCTCGCCCCCGCGCTCGCCCAGACCCTGGGCATCACGGTCAAGGACCGCTGAAAGATACCGACAGGAGAATATTACTCATGAGTAACCCCGTAAGCCTCTACGACATCCCCCTGAACACCATCGACGGCGACCCCACCACCCTCGGCGCCCACGCGGGCAAGGCCGTCCTGGTGGTCAACGTCGCCTCCAAGTGCGGCCTGACCCCGCAGTACGAGGGCCTGGAGAGGTTGCAGAAGCGCTACGCCGACCGCGGCTTCACCGTCCTCGGCGTACCGTGCAACCAGTTCGGCGGACAGGAGCCCGGCTCCGCCGAGGAGATCCAGACCTTCTGCTCCACGACCTACGGCGTCAGCTTCCCGCTGCTGGCGAAGGCCGATGTCAATGGCGCGAACCGGCATCCGCTCTACGCCAGGCTGACCGATGTGGCCGACGCGGCCGGAGAAGCCGGTGACATCACCTGGAACTTCGAGAAGTTCCTGGTCAGCGCCTCGGGGGAAATCGTCGGGCGTTTTCGGCCGCGTACCGAGCCCGAGGCGGCGGAGGTGGTTGGGGCGATTGAGGCGCAGCTTCCGTCGTGACCTTGCCACGTGCTTAGATGCGCGATCGCGCCATGGCAGAATCCGGCCGGTCCGTGGACATTGTCCGGATCACCCTGTTCCTGGTTCGCTCTTCTTACCGCCCCAAGCGAGGAAGGGACAGGGCAGTGCAGGAGATTGATTTCCGTAGCGGACACCTTTGTGTCGAGACGGACCCTGCCCTGTGCGTTCCTTGCCAGGAGCGGTTGGATCGGCAACTCGCCTTGCTTCCCCGGGTATACGGCGAGTTGGAGGTGGCACTCGTACCGGCGCCGAACTCCGGCGACCGACTGACCGGCACTGCCCGGCCCGGCATCCCCCTGAACGGGCCGGCTGTCGAGGCGCGCGCCGCCATACGAGGCACACTCGCCTCCTGGGCCGATCTGATTGTCGAGGGCCGCACCGTCCGTCTCCCCCTACGGACGGTGCCGGCCCTCGCGGCCTTCCTGCGCCGCCACCTCGGCTGGCTCGCCGTACATCCGGCAGCCGAGGACGCGGCCACGGACATCGATGAACTGGTACGGCGGTCCCTGCGGATCGCCCGACCCTGTCAGGAAGTGACATCGGCTCCCTGAGCCCCCAGGATTCCCCCCACAATGCAGGAAACGCTGTACGGCCCGTGAATATCGCTCACGGGCCGTACAGCGCTGTGCGGATCTTGGCGGGTCCTGGCTGGCAGGTCTTGGCGGGTCTTGCCGCGCCGGGGTCCGGCGGGGAAACCAGAACGTGCTGGCGCGAAGAGCTCGGGGAAATTACACCGACAGTGATGACACGGTCACATCGGTCGTGGCGGTATTCGGGAACCAGTTCCCGGCGGGCACGGCGTTCGGGAACCAGTTGTCGGGGGAGACGGCCACGGCGCTGGGGAACCAGTTCACGGGTACGGCACCCGGGAACCAGTTGTCGGGGGATTCAGCGCTCGCGGTGGGGAACCAGTTCGCGGGTACGGCGTTCGGGAACCAGTTGTCCGGGCCGTCGACCGCGCTGGCGCCGGGGAACCAGTTGGCGGGCTGAGCACCGGGGAACCAGTTGTCCGGGGCCACCGACGTGTCCGCGGGTGCGCTGGGCGCCGGAGCGGAATCCGAACCGGCGTCGGCGAAGGCGACGGTTGTTCCGATAGCCGACGACAGAGCGAGCACCAGGGCGGCGACGGCGGAAATCTTGGTCGTGTGCCGGATGCGCGACATCGTGATCCTTCGTTGGGAGGGCAGGCGCTCAAGGGGGTGATAGGTACGCGTAGCCCTGCCGATGATGTCAAAATCGGACAGGACCAGGCCAGATTCCGGTTGTGCGTAAGTGCGCAATGGCGCGAATGCGCAGGTCAAATTAGCCCATGGGCCGCAGCGAGGACTCCCGCCTGGAACCGGCTGTCCGCCTGGAGATATCGCATGATCTCTGATACCAGGCGACTCACAGTGCGCAGGGACACCCCTAGTTTGCGCGCGATCCGCTCATCTGTCAGCCCGTTGGCCAGAAGTCGCATCGTCGTGCGGTGCTGTTCGGTCAGCTCGCCGCCCGAGTCGAAGCTCCCCGCCGACTTCGCGGAGTACGGCACCGCGCGCAGCCAGCAGTCCTCGTAGAGCGCCACGTAGGACCGGACGAGGGCCGCGCCGCGGACGATGACCGCGGGGCCCGAGGGGTTGTCGGGATTGGCCGAGACAAGCGCGCTGTGCGAATCCGCTATCAGGAGGTCGAAGGGGACCTGGGTCGCCAGCCTGACCTCGACTCCGACCGCCGAGAGTTCCGTCAGGTATTTACGTTGACGTGGCGCGGAATTAATGCTCTGCCCGTATACGGCGCGCACTTTCACGCCCCGCTCGATAAGCGCGCTGTCCGCGGCGATGGAATGCACGAGAACTTCGGCGGGCGGCAGCGGTCCCGGATGCATCGAACCGGTGGATTCCGTGATACGCGCATTGAAATCGCCGATGGACTGCCGTTTACGGTTTTCCCCGATGAGGAGTTCCACCTCGATCTCCGCCGCGTCGCGCAACACCGCGGGGCGGTAGCGCTCCATCAGCGACTCGGCCGCCCGCACGATCGAGGACAACTCGTCGCGCTGGGCCTGGAGCGCCTCGCGCTGCCGGGCCAGCAGGCCGATCAGGGCGGTGTCGGGCTCCACCGAATCGACCTCCTCCGGCACCCGACCGGCGCGTATGAGCCCCAGCTCCCGCAGCTCCGACCAACCGGCCCTGGCCTCGGCGTCGGTCAGCCCGATGCCCGCGGCCGCCTTCTCCGGGGCTATGGATCCGTTGGTGCGCAGCGTCTGGTACAGGGCGAGACCGATGTCCTCGGCATCCGCCCCGCCACTGCGAACAACTCCCGCCACGGCTAGCCCCCTCTCGTCACCGCGGACCGGTCCCGTGGGTCGGCCCGCGGCGTGCCGACAGCACCCGAAGCGACTCTAGTGCCCCTCCCGGCAAGCTCTGCCCGGTCGCGCCGCCCCGCACGCGCTCCGGGCGACGCTCCTTCCGGGCAGACATTGCCGGTCGCGGCGCTGGCGACGGATCTGTCCTAAGCCGGCGGACGAGTGTTCGCCGACGGTTCCATGAATGCTTCCAGGAGTGAGGGGTATTACCGGCGCGGCCCGGCGACCGGAAGCCCGCAAGTGCGACTTTTCCGGTTGCACATCGCCTATTCGTCGCCCGCGTCGAATGGATGCGGAGGCGCAGGGCGCCAACGTGGGAAACATCCTCTTGGGCACACGTCGGCATGTCAATACCTGTTTTTGACACTGGCCACCGCATCGTCGCACCTCCACGCATACATGGTCGGGCACCATCGGTCGCCACGCCAGTGACCCTCACCCCGGCGGGTGAGCGCGGGCCGCCGTGCGACGCGCGGGGAGCGCGACGGAAGAGGGGGGTGGGCGGTACGGGGGCCGGGGCGCCGGCCGCACTGGTCTGCACGCCGCCGCCGACTGAGACGGCGCTGCGCCTCACCTGACCCAGGAGGGCCATCCGTGGGCTGCTGTCACACATTGGCCTAGACCTATTGCTGCGGCCTGTAGTCAACGGCTAACGTTCGATCACGGCGCGCGGCCCGAACAGCTCTGATCTGGACGTCTGATCCGCACACGCAAGCCCCCTTCCCTCCCCCCGCAGGCGCTTCCGCCTGCCCGGAAAGGATCTGTGCACATGACCAAGCGACTCATGGCCCGCACCGGAACGCTGGTGGCCACCGCCCTGCTCGGCCTCGGCGTCTTCGCCGGCGCGGCCCAGGCTTCCCCGCCGCCCGGCAGCGGCTTCATGTTCATGGGCTACTTCCCGACCTACGCGTCGTGCGTCGCCCAGGCGCAGGCCAACGCGCCCGTCCACGGCCCGGTCTACATCTGTGAGCTGGGCACCAACAACCTCTACCTGCTCTGGATGCACTGACCCGGCGTCAGGCATCGGGCGAGGCGGGCCGGTCGTTCACGGGGGCGGCCGACTCGGCTCGTACGAAGGGGTGTTCCGCCGAACGGGCGGGGCGCCCCTTGGCGTTTTCCCCCCAGCCCGTCCGTCTGTCCGTACGTCCGTCCGTACGTGCCGCACAGTCGTGTCCGCGTCACGCGGTGCCGCTCGCCGTCAGACCTCGTGGCGGTCGGCGGCCGGGTGGTCGAGGGCGACCCTGGCGAGGTCGACGCGGGAGCGGACGCTGAGCTTGCGGTAGGCGCGGGTGAGGGCGGCCTCGACGGTCTTGACGCTGATCACCAGGGTCGCGGCGATCTCCCGGTTGCTCGCGCCGCGCGCCGCCAGCGCGGCGACCCGGCGCTCGGCGTCGCTGAGCGCGGTGAGCGGCGCGGCCCGGTCGTGCGCGCG
>NZ_MECL01000088.1 GCF_014596445.1 Streptomyces sp. CBMA29
CCGCGAGGTCGCGCGGCGCTTGGGCTTCTCGGCCGCGGGGGCCTCTGCCGCGGGCGCGGCGGCCTGGGCCGCTGCGGCGCCGCCGCCCGCCTGCTTCTCCTTGATGGTCTCGATCAACTGGCTCTTGCGCATCCGCGCGGTGCCCTTGATACCGAGACCGGAGGCGAGCTGCTGCAACTCGGCCAGGACCATGCCGTCAAGACCGGTCCCGGACCGGCGTCGCCGTGAGGCACTGGCCGTGGCAGCACCGGTAGCAGGCGCGTCGGCATCGGACGCGGCAACAGAGTTCTCTGCGCGCACGCCCATCAGATCGGTGGTGTCGCTCACGAAGGGTCCTTCCCTGGAGCGGACGTCGGCCTGTCTGGCTCGGCGACCGGTCGTGCTGTCCGGATCTGGGCGTTTCCGCTGCTCAGATCCGGGGCGGTGGTCCGCCTGACGGCGGCAAAATACATTCGGGGCTCGGCACGACAAGTGTTCTGGTGCCGACTCCGGAGCGTGCTCGACACTGCGCAGGACTGCTGCCTATGCGGTGTGGGAGGCTCCCGGAAGATAAGCGGTCCCACGGAAGGGACACAGTGCATCGCGCCCATTGGGCGTCGAATGCAGGCTTGAGGTTAACACTACCGGATCCGACAAACATTCCCCCTCTCTACGACCGGCAATCGTGTCACTGCCCCCCTGCGAGCGGCAGAACACTGGCTCCGGCCGTGTCGAGCGCCAGACGGTTGGCCGCCCAGCCCTCGCCGGCGAACCGGGTGACCTTGTCGGCGGCGCCCTCCTCGGTGAGCGCCAGCACCGTGGGTCCCGCACCGGAGATCACGGCCGGTACGCCGTCGGCGCGCAGCCGGTTCACCAGCGCCAGGCTCTCGGGCATGGCGGGCCCGCGGTAGTCCTGGTGCAGGCGGTCCTCGGTGGCGGGCAGCAGCAGCTCGGGGCGCCGGGTGAGCGCCTCCACCAGCAGCGCGGCCCGGCCCGCGTTGGCAGCGGCGTCCACATGCGGGACGGTACGCGGCAGCAGCCCGCGGGCGGTCTCGGTGAGCAGGGGGGTGGCGGGCACGAACACCACGGGGACCAGCGAGCGCGCCGGGTCCAGCCGGATCGCGCGGGCCGCGCCGCCCTCGGTCCACGCCAGGGTGAAGCCGCCCATCAGGCAGGCGGCGACGTTGTCGGGGTGGCCCTCGATCTCGGTGGCCAGCTCCAGCAGTGCGATGTCGTCGAGTACGGCGGGGCCGCCTATCGTCACCGCGCGGGCTGCGATGATGCCCGCGCAGATGGCGGCGGAGGACGAACCGAGGCCACGGCCGTGCGGAATGCGGTTGGCGCACACCACTTCGAGGCCGCGCGGCTGACCGCCCAGCAGGTCGAAAGCGGTCCGCAACGACCGTACGACCAGGTGCTTCTCGTCCCTGGCCAGGGTGTCGGCGCCCTCGCCCGCGATGTCCACGTGCAGGCCGGAGTCGGCGACGCGGACCACGACGTCGTCGTACAGTCCCAGCGCCAGGCCGAAGGCGTCGAAACCGGGGCCCAGATTGGCGCTGGTCGCGGGGACGCGCACTCGTACAGCGGCGGCGCGGAACGCGGGACCGGCCATCGTTCGACGAATCTCCTCGTACGGTTCGCCCTGCGGGCGCGGCTTCATCGCCGGGCGGCGGGGCGGGGGAGGCACTGCCCATTGGCAACTGCCGGAGTCGGGCACACTGCGGTGCCGCTGAGGTAAGCCTATCGAAGGAAGGTTCTCCTGCGACATAGGGCGCACGAAGAGCGCGTGATGCGTGTCGCCCCTCCCCCGTGCGCCCCGTGCCTGCGGCACGCTTTCCCCATGACGGCGAGCCCGGGGAGGGCCCGGCTCAGACCAGCCCGAGCCGCTGCGCGGCGGCATCGGCGTCGACCGGCACAATCACCGGCTGCGGGGCACCCTCCACGGCCCACCCGGGATCCTTGAGCCCGTTCCCGGTGACCGTGCAGACGATCCGCTGACCGGGATCCACCTTGCCCTCCTCGCGGGCCTTGAGCAGCCCGGCGACCGAGGCGGCGGAGGCGGGCTCGACAAAGACACCCTCCTTCGCGGCCAGCAGCCGGTAGGCGGACAGGATCTGACGGTCGGTCACGGCCTCGATGAGGCCGCCGGACTCGTCGCGGGCCCGCTCCGCCTGCTGCCAGGACGCGGGGTTGCCGATCCGGATCGCGGTGGCGATCGTCTGCGGCTGACGTACGGGCGCGCCGTTGACGATCGGCGCGGCGCCGTGCGCCTGGAAGCCCCACATGCGCGGACGCGAGGCGGACACACCGTCCGCCGCGTATTCGCTGTAGCCCTTCCAGTACGCGGTGATGTTGCCCGCGTTGCCGACCGGGAGGAGGTGGATGTCGGGGGCGGCGCCGAGCGCGTCGACGATCTCGAAGGCGGCGGTCTTCTGCCCCTCGATACGGGCCGGGTTGACCGAATTGACCAGCGCCACCGGGTACTTCTCGCTCAGCCCGCGCGCCAGGTCGAGGCAGTCGTCGAAGTTGCCGTCGACCTGGAGGATGCGGCTGCCGTGCACCAGCGCCTGGCCCATCTTGCCGAGCGCGATCTTGCCCTGCGGCACCAGCACCGCGCAGACCATGCCCGCGCGCACCGCGTAGGCGGCGGCCGACGCCGAGGTGTTGCCGGTCGAGGCGCAGATGACGGCCTGCGCGCCCTCTTCCTTGGCCTTGGAGATGGCCATGGTCATGCCCCGGTCCTTGAAGGAGCCGGTGGGGTTGGCGCCCTCGACCTTCAGGAAGACGTCACAGCCGGTCAGCTCGGACAGGAGCTGGGCGGGGACCAGCGGGGTGCCACCCTCCAGCAGCGTGACCACCGGGGCGTCCGGGGCGACCGGCAGCCGGTCCCGGTACTCCTCGATGATGCCGCGCCACTGGTGGGTGCCCGACATCCGGGGCCGGTCGACGGTTCCGTTGTCCATGGTGCTGTTCATAGCGGGCCCTACTCCCCTTCCACACGCATGATGCTGGCGACGCCGCGTACGGTGTCGAGTTTCCGCAGGCTGGCGACCGTCGCCGAGAGGGCGGAGTCGAGCGCGCGGTGAGTGACGACGACAAGGGAGGCTTCCCCGTCCTTGCCCTGCTGCCGCACCGTGTCGATGGACACGTCGTGCTCGGCGAAGACCGTCGCGACCTGCGCGAGGACGCCCGGTTTGTCCGCCACGTCGAGGCTGATGTGGTAGCGGGTGACCACATCGCCCATCGGGCTCACCGGCAGTCGCGTGTACGCGGACTCGCCGGCGCCGGTGGTCTCCGCCAGCTTGTTGCGGCAGGCGGCCACCAGATCGCCGAGGACGGCGGAGGCGGTGGGTGCGCCGCCCGCACCAGGACCGTAGAACATCAGCCGCCCGGCCGCCTCCGCCTCGACGAAGACCGCGTTGTACGCCTCGCGCACCGAGGCCAGCGGGTGGGTGAGCGGGATCATCGCGGGGTGGACGCGCGCGGTCACCGAGCGCCCGTCGGGGCGGCGCTCGCAGATGGCGAGCATCTTCACCGTGCAGCCCATCTTCCGCGCGGACGCGATGTCGGCTGCGGTGACCTCGGTGAGGCCCTCGCGGTGCACGTCGTCGATGGTCACGCGGGTGTGGAAGGCGATTCCGGCGAGGATCGCGGCCTTCGCGGCGGCGTCGAAGCCCTCGACGTCGGCGGTCGGGTCGGCCTCCGCGTATCCGAGCGCGGTGGCCTCGTCCAGCGCCTCGCTGTACCCGGCGCCGGTGGAGTCCATCTTGTCGAGGATGAAATTCGTCGTGCCGTTGACGATGCCCAGCACCTTGTTGACCTTGTCGCCCGCGAGCGACTCGCGCAGCGGCCTGATCAGCGGGATCGCTCCGGCGACGGCGGCCTCGTAGTACAGGTCGACACCGTGCTCGACGGCCTTGGCGTGCAGATTCGCGCCGTCCGCGGCGAGCAGCGCCTTGTTCGCCGAGACCACGGACGCGCCGTGCTCGAAGGCGGTGGTGATCAGCGTGCGGACCGGCTCGATGCCGCCGATGACCTCGACGACGACGTCGATGTCGCCCCGTTTGACCAGGGCGGTCGCGTCCGTGGTGAGGAGTTCGGCGGGGACGCCCTCGCGGACCCGGTTGGGGCGGCGTACCGCGATCCCGGCCAGTTCGATGGGGGCGCCGATCCGCGCGGCGAGGTCGGCGCCCTGCGTCGTGAGGATGCGCGTGACCTCTGAGCCGACCACTCCACAGCCCAGCAGCGCCACCTTCAGCGGACGCGTACGCATCATCCGACCTCGTCTCTCGTACAGCTCCGTGCGGACCCGGGGTCCGTACAGCTCTTGGATGGGAACCAGTCTCACTCACCGGACGGGAGATGCCACGCCCTGTCCGGTGAGTGAGACCGGCTGTTCACCCGGCGATATTTCACGTCACCGAGCGCGTTCGGCCCGTGAGATTACGCGTCACCGGCTCCGTACACTGCCGAATCGCCTCAACCGACGTCCAGGCGCAGCAGATCCTCCTCCGTCTCGCGGCGGACGATCACCCGCGCCCGGCCGTCGGTGACGGCGACCACCGGGGGACGCAGCGCGTGGTTGTAGTTGCTGGCCATGGCCCGGCAGTACGCGCCGGTGGCCGGTACGGCGAGCAGGTCGCCGGGCGCCAGGTCGGCGGGGAGGAAGGCGTCCTTGACGACGATGTCGCCGCTCTCGCAGTGCTTGCCGACGACCCGGCTGAGCATCGGCTCGGCGTCACTCGTACGGGACACCAGCGAGACGCTGTACTCGGCGTCGTAGAGCGCGGTGCGGATGTTGTCCGACATGCCGCCGTCGACGCTGACGTACGTGCGCAGGCCGTCCAGCGGCTTGATCGTGCCGACCTCGTACAGCGTGAAGGCGGTCGGTCCGACGATCGCGCGGCCCGGCTCGACCGAGAGCCGGGGCACCGCGAGCCGGGCCGCCTCGCACTCGCGGGTGACGATCTCGCCGAGCGCCTTGGCGATCTCCTGCGGCTCGCGCGGGTCGTCGTCGGTGGTGTACGCGATGCCGAGGCCGCCGCCGAGGTCGATCTCGGGCAGTTCGACGCCGTGCTCGTCGCGTACCTCCGCGAGCAGCGACACGACGCGGCGCGCGGCCACCTCGAAGCCGGCCATGTCGAAGATCTGCGAGCCGATGTGGCTGTGGATGCCGACCAGTTCGAGGCTCTCCAGCTTCAGCACCCGGCGGACCGCCTCCGCGGCCTGCCCGCCCGCGAGCGCCAGACCGAACTTCTGGTCCTCGTGCGCGGTCGCGATGAACTCGTGGGTGTGCGCCTCGACGCCGACCGTGACCCGGATCTGCACGCGCTGCCGCTTGCCCTGCCGGTCCGCCTCCGCGGCGACCCTGGCGATCTCCTGGAACGAGTCCAGCACGATCCGGCCGACGCCGGTCTCCACCGCGCGCTCGATCTCCGCGGTGGACTTGTTGTTGCCGTGCAGCGCGATCCGCTCCGCGGGCATCCCCGCGTCCAGCGCCACCGCCAGCTCCGTACCGGAGCAGACGTCCAGATTCAGCCCCTCCTCGTGCAGCCACTTCACGACCGCGCGGGACAGGAACGCCTTGCCCGCGTAGAAGACGTCCGCGCCGTGGCCGAAGGCCGCCCGCCACGCGCGGCAGCGGGCCCTGAAATCCGCCTCGTCCAGGATGTACGCGGGCGTGCCGAATTCCTCGGCGAGCGCGCGCACGTCCAGGCCGCCGACTTCGGCGGCGCCGTCGGCGTTGCGGGTGACGGTACGGGACCAGACGCGGGTGTCGAGGGTGTTGAGGTCGGCGGGCGGGGCGGCGTAGTGGCCCTCGGGCAGCACGTCGGCGTGGCGGGGCCCGGCGGGGTGTGCGGAACGGCTCACGGTGTCGTCTTTCTTCGCAGATCGTAGGTGTGCGGCTTTGTGGGGTCTTGGGCGGTTTGGGCGGCAGCTTCGCCGGCCTGGTCTCGTTCAGCGGGCTCACGGGCTCCCGGGTTCCGGGCTCTCGGGCTCCCGGACGTCAGACGCGGTCGGGTGCGCTGATGCCGAGGAGGTGGAGGCCGTTGGCGAGCACGATGCCGGTGGCGTCGGCGAGCCGGATCCGGGCGGCGTGGACGGCCGAGGGTTTCTCGTCGCCCTTCGGCAGCGCGGGGCACTCGTCGTGGAAGCGGAGGAAGGCGTCGGCCAGCCGTTCCAGATGGCGGGCGAGCCGGTCGGGCGCGCGACGCCGTGCGGCGGTCTCGACGACGCGGGGGAAGTCGGCGATCAGGCCGAGCAGTTCGGTCTCCGCGGGGTGGTGGTACGGGTCGTCCACCGTGCTCTCGATCTCCACGCCCAGGTCATGGGCGTTACGGAGCAGCGCGCGGGTGCGGGCGTGGGCGTAGCGGATACGGAAGAGCGGGTTGCTCTCGCGCTGCGCGAGGAACGTGCCATCCGTACGGGGCGGGTCCTCGGCGGGCGGCCGGAGCAGCGACCAGCGGGCGGCGTCGGGGCCGAGGCGGGCGGAGGGGTCGTCCTGGGGTTCGGCCGCCGTCACCCGTTCTTCGGCGGCTCCGGGCGCGGCGCCCGCGGCGCGCAGCAGTCGGTTCACGGCCTCGGCGACGGCCTGGGCGCGTACGGCGCC
Source organism: Streptomyces sp. CBMA29 (assembly GCF_014596445.1). Classification (GTDB taxonomy): domain Bacteria; phylum Actinomycetota; class Actinomycetes; order Streptomycetales; family Streptomycetaceae; genus Actinacidiphila. Next base: position 6,590 of record NZ_MECL01000088.1, read on the forward strand.
GTCCTCCGCGGCCACGCTGCCGGCCTCACCGGCCAGGCCGTCCCCGGTCCCGTACTCCGGGCCCTGGGCGCGCACCTGCCGTACGACGTCCGCGTACGCCCGCGCGTCGAGGGTGATGTTGAGGAAGCCGGGGCCCGCGATCTCGACCAGCGCGATGCCGGGCTCGGCGCTGAGCCGCCTGCTGAGGATCTCCGCGACCTGCCGCGGCGGGCGCCCCGCGGCTCCCGCGAGCTGCAACGCCACGTTCGTCGCGTAGTCCCCGCACCCCGGCCGCGGCGGCCGTTGCACCACGACCCGCTCCGGCACCTCCACCCCCAGCTCCCCCGCCGCGACGGCACGGCGCACCGTACTCAGCACGGTGCGGGACAGCTCAGCGGGGGTCACGCGGCAAAGCCTAGGCGAGGGGGTGGGGCCCGGGGCGACCGGGTTTTCCCCCGGGGCCTCGGGGGCCCTGGCTCCGCGGGGGGGGCGGGCGCGGTCTCCCAGCCCTCACTTATGGAACCGGGCTTACGCGGAACCGGGTGCGGAAGCGGTCTGCCCGCGGGGCTCGGGGGGCACGGGGCCGCGCCGGACCAGCCCGCGTACGGTCTCGACCAGATCGGCGGGCTCGAAGGGCTTCGCGACATAGGCGTCCACCCCGCCCGTCCCCTCCGGCAGGGACCCGGCGCTCACCATGACGATGCCCACGCGCCGCGTCTCCGGATCCGGGTCCGCCCGCAGCCGCGCCGCCGTCCGTACCCCGTCCAGCCGCGGCATGACCACATCCAGCGTCACCACATCCGGCCGCACACTGTGCACGATCTCCAGGCACTCGGCACCATCAGCCGCGGTCACGACCTCGAAGCCCTCCAGCTCCAGGTTGACCCTGATCAGTTGCCGGATCACCTTGTTGTCATCCACAACAAGCACCCGGCCGGACGCACCCGCCACACCTCGAAGAGTAGGCGTGCCCCTCTCGATGCGTCCGCGTTTTGCCCATTTCTTCCCCGCCACGGGTGAACCCCCCTCCCCCCAGCACCCCCCACCTCCCCTCCCCCGCCGAAACCCTGTCCAGCCCCCCTCCCCCAACCTGCTAATGTTCTTCCCGTCGCCCCCGTAGCTCAGGGGATAGAGCAACGGCCTCCGGAGCCGTGTGCGCAGGTTCGAATCCTGCCGGGGGCACCTTGAAGAAGGTGCCTAAAGACCCCGCCACCAGCGTCAACGCTGAGGTCGGGGTCTTTGCGTTTGCGCAGCCGGAGGCGGCTTGCGGCAGCCGTTTGCCAGTGATCACGTTGTAATGACGTGTTGATCTTGGATGACGTTTCAGCACGTCATGCGCCCTCTTCCGCACAACGAAACGGGCCCCGGATTTTTCCGGGGCCCGCGCTGTCCACGCCATTCGACTGGCGTGGATCGTCACTCCTCCGCCCCCTCCCTTCCTTCTCCCAGGCCGCGCATGATCCGTTCGTTCATCTCGGTTTCCTGGCCGTCGATGCACTTGGCGTAGATCTTCAACAACACGTCCACCGAGTGGCCCGCGCGGGCGGCGACCTCTGGTGCAGGGACGCCGGAGTTGAGCCACTGCGAGACGCCCGCGTGGCGCAGGTCGTACGGCCGGGCTGCCATCACCGAACGGACTTGGCCGGGCGAGAGCGCCAGTTCCCGCGCCCGCTTCCAGACGCGGGAGTACGACGAGGCGGCCACGACGTTGCCGTACTCACTCTGGAACAGCCGTCCGTCGTCCGCCGTCCCGAACTCCTCTACGTGCTCCAAGAGCATCCGCACGAGCGGTGGCGGAATCGGCACCGTCCGGACCTCTTCCGCCGCGCGCTGTTTGAGGCCCCGCCGGTCGTGGGCCTCGCCGGAGTCCGTCCACGACTTACCGGCGGTCGGCCGCGTCTCGGCCAGTTCCAGGCGGCCCCACCCGGTCCGGGGCAGCGTGCAATCCGACCGGCGCAGGCCGAGCGCTTCAGCGGGCCGCACGGCCGCGTAGTAGAGACAGCCGAAGAAGGCCCGCAGGCGCCGACCGCTGGCCCGGTCATATGCCCCTACGTAGGTCACGGCCGTCAGCAGTTCGCCCGCCTGCCGGGGATTGACCACCACTCGCCGGTCAACCTCTTGGACCGCCCGCTTCCCGCGCTTCCGACGTACGCGAGTGAGCGGGTTGGACGACAGCGCCTCCAGTTCGACCGCGTACTCCAGCGCATTGAAAACCACGGCACGCCGACGCCGGTACGTCTGAGTGGCCGCCGGCTTGCCGTCGAGCTTCCGCCCGAGCGCGTCGATCAGCTCATGGACGCGAGCGACCTCCAACAGTTCCACGACCGGCAGCGAAGCCTTTTCGATCCACGCCAGCGCAGAGACGATCTCCTCCGGCCGCTCATGATCCCGCCGTGACGGAGGCAACAGATGCGAGCGCAGTGCCCGCCGCAGTACCTCGGGTGACGGCCGCCCACGTGCGGGCTTGACCAGCACCGGTACGACTCCGGCCAGGGCATCGGTCATGCTGTCGCGGTGTTTGGCCGACGCCTCCGCCCACCGGTGGTCGAGGTACTTCACCGCCAGGTCGAGGAAGGACAGCGCAGCCGCACCCCTGCGGAGCGCATCTGGCAGCCCTGACACCGTGTCGAAGGGCTCTCCCTTCTCGACGGCACGGAGGAGCTTCGCGCGGAACCGATCAGCGAGCGCATTGGTCTTGTGCGACTCCCCGAACGGCTGGCCGTCGACCACCCACCGGACCACGTACGTGGGCTTCTTCGTCGTCTTGTTGACGCTGATCTTCCAGACGGAGACTTTGTACGACTTCACGCCGTGCCCTCCGCCCGCTCGTCCAGCCATGCGCTCAGCGCAGACCGCCGGACCCGCAACTCGCCGTTCGGCAGCCGGATGCACGCCGGGGCGGTGCCCAGCTCGCGCCAGCGGTAGAAAGTGCGCCGGGAGATCCCGCCCAGCTCGTCCAGAACCTCCCGCACGGTCAGCAGCCCTGTCACGCGCTCACGCCCCATGACGTTCACCGCCCTCCCGCACCGAAGCCGCAATAAGGGCCGCCGCCGGCGAATAGCCACGCCCGGCATAGCGCCACTCTCCCGCCGTCACGACCGGGCCTTCGCCAAGGCCGAGGGCGTCCCGCTGCTCCGCCGCACGGTGGTCGGCACGGTCCCGCCGCAGAGCCGTGAGCGTGGTGGAGTACAGCCGGGACTTGGTGGAAAAGTGGCCGCCGTAACCGAGCATGTGGGCCCAGCGGCGCAGTCCGAGCGGTTCGAAGTCGGGCAGGCTGCCCAGCCACCAGCAGGTGGCGATCATGCGCAGCACGTGAGGACGTACCGGCAAGAGGACCAGGTCACGCGCCCGGTGGATACGGCCGTCGACGGCGCCGGCGGCCTCGGCGCCCTTGGTGGCGTACTTGGCGATGTATCCCGCCACGGCCCCCGCGGTCAGTTGCCCCGTGGCGAATTCGGCGATGGTCCGTACGTCGGCCTGAGAGCCGAAGCGGAGCAACCGCGGGCCAATGACGCGCGCACCCGGTGCGGCCAGGCGTACCAGTCCAGCCGCGGTGAGAATCGCGTCGGTCAGGAGAGCGGTAGTCGCCCATCCGGGCGGAGCCGTCTCCGGCCCGTCCGGACCGTCCAGCCGAACCACCGCGTGGAAGTGGATCAGGCCGCGCCGCTGGTACTCCGCCACCTTGGCGTACGAGAGCCGGACCGACTCCCCCAACTGCGCGCGCGACATACCGACTCGACGGGCAAGCTCGCGGCGTAGCTCTAGGGCGAAGCGGTGCCAGAGAGCACCCGCGTGGACTTGCCACAGGACAGCCCCCGCGTAGTCGTAGCACCGCGGACACAGTGGCTCGCCGAGGCGAGGATCGTCCGACGCGTGATGCATGTGGCAGCCGACCGATTCGCCGTGCGAACACTGCTCCCCCGACCGACGCGGACGACACCGACGCTGTCGGCCATCCCGTTCACGTCGAGTGTGTACCGACCCGAAGCCCGGAGCCGTCAGCGTGACGAAGACCCGCGGGCGCCCCGCCACGACGACAGGAGTCGACTTGCCGCCGACGAGCCCGGCCCGGATCAGGTAGTACGTGTCGGCCCGGTACGTTCGCGCGCAGGCCGAGCAGACGCTCGCCCGACGATTGCCGCACGCGACCAGGAGGCGCCCGCCGTACGTCTGCGAGTCATGCGTCCACAGCACCTCGCCTGTGCGCGGGTCAATGAACGCCGACTGCCCGACGAGATGAATCGGATTGGCGCAGCCGTTGAGACGGACGATGTTCCGGCGCCAGGCCGCGAAGTCGGGCTCTGCCGCCATGGCGACGAGTGAGGCGACGCTCTTCGGAGTCGCGTTCATCGGCGACCGCCCCCGAACGCCTGCCACATGACAGCCGTGATGGCTTCCGGACGGGTCTTTGCGCTGAACCTCAGCGTGGGGTCGGTCAGCCAGAGTGCGGCGGCGTGCGCCGGGCACAACCAACGTTCAAAGCCATCGAGGCCGACCATGACGACCTGTTCCCGGCCGTCGCACGTCGGTCGTTCCGGCTCCCGCAACTCGCACTCAGGCGGGCGCAACTTGCGCGGGCGGTTGGCGGTGGACACAGTGTGAGTGCTCCTTTCACTGCTCATGTGGCGGATGGAGTGGGCTCCTGGCGGGGTCGGGTTTGGCGACTTCGCGCCCCGCTGGGAGCCGTTCGCGTGTATGCACGCGGGTCTTGATCTGGGCATGGCTGTCCCCTTCGTCGTGCGGGGAGGCTTGGTCAGAAGCGCAGTTGGCCGAGGAAGGTGCTCAGGCCGGTCAGCGCGGTGGTGACGAGTGGGGCCGCACCGGTCGCAGCGAGCAGGAACCCGAAGATTCCGCTGATCAGGACGTCCGGTAGCCGCAGATAGTGGATTCGCAGAAGAAACCAGATGAGGAGGCCGAGCAGTAGGACCGCCGACACGGACACCAGCACGGTTCGCCCCCTCTCAGACGTCGTCGTCGCGGTCGAGGCGTTCCAGGACGGCGGTCGCGCCGGTGCCCTTGGCTGAGCCGAAGTCGCTTACTGGGTCGTGCAGTTCGGTGAGGTACGGCGTCAGGTGCGCGTACGCGGCGGCCGTTGATTCCGCGTCCGTCTCAGAGATCAGGTGGGAGCGGGCGCGTTCCCAGCCGTCGCCAGAGGCGAGTACGGCGGTGCCGGCCTGGTCGGGGCGGATGGCTTGGGCGGCCTTGAGGGCATCGGGGTTGAGGTCGCCAAGGGCCATCTCCGCTGTACCGGGATCGGCGACCCGATGGCAGACCCGGCCGCCGAGTTGGGCGCGCAGGGCAGTCACTCCCGGTCCGAGGTCGGAGCCGACTCTCTGACCCGCCACGATGAGGAACACGCCGAGCGCGGCGCCGAGTTGGGCGAGCCGGATGAGCGCCGTACCGGCCGCGTGCGCCTCGTCCTTCTCCGTGCGGTTGGCAATAAGGAACAACTCCGCCAACTCGTCCACGATGACGACGACCGGGACAGGCCGCTTCTCCTCCGGCAGCCCCCAGACGTTCCGGACGTGTGCCGCCCGGCATATCGCCATGCGCTCCTGCGTGAGGCTGACGAGAGCAGATAACAGCGTCACCGCCTGCGTGCGGTTGGTGGCCAGAGCGGAGAGCCGGGGTCCGTACAGTGACAGCTCCATGCCGCCTTTGCAGTCAATTCCGACGAGGGCGACCGGTTGCGGTGCCAGCCCGGCAACGAGTGCGTTGATCAGGGTCGACTTGCCCGAGCGTGTGGCTCCCACGATGAGCCAATGGGGTATCTGGCGAAGGTCGATCACCCAGCGGGCGCCGGTTTCCAGCACGCCAACAGCAACGCTCAGGAGACGATCACCGCTTCGGGTCGCGGGCAGGCGCGGTTCGTTGAGCGGATCGGCAGCCGAGGCCGAGATCCGTATGAAGCCGGGTTTCCACGCCGTGACGCGTACGGCGTGTACGAGCCAGGTCTCGGCGAAGGCCGGCGCCGCCTTGGCGAAGTCCTGCGGTATCTGTCCAGGGAGAAGGCGTACGACGAACCAGAAGCCGCCTGCCGTGGGGCGTACGGTCCCGCGCCGGGGAACCCGCGGTTGTGGCGGAGGCGCGCCGTTGCCCACGAGGCCGGACACGACGGTCAGCGCTGCCTTACGGCTCACCGCCAGCCCGCACCCGGCCATCAAGGGCCGCCACGTACGGCTGATGCGTACGCACGCGACGGGGAAGCAGACGAGGAGCCACCATGCCGCCGGGTATCGGCGGCGCAGGGCGGGCCCAGCGATGATGAGGCCGGTCACCAGCGCGAGGCCGCCCGTGAAGACGAGGGTCGCGGCAGCGTGCCCGGCGGATAAGGCGGCGTGATTCGTCACTGACCGGCCCCCTTGCCGGTCGGCGCAGGAGCCGACGGGGCCGAGAACGGCAGAATCTCCGCGGCCCGGAAGGCGACTCCGTGCCGACCGTCGTTCTCCCACGGCGTGGCCACGAGATCCCGCACGTGCACCGGCATCCCGAGCTGCACACCGCTCGGCTCCCCCGCCACGCTCACATTCACTACGTCCGCGGACCCGGCGGACATGAGGCACAGGCCGACCTGAAAGACCGTCCGGCCGGTGTCGCGGTCGACCCGAAGCTGCCCGGTCTCACGGTTGGCGACACGCGGAGCCGGGGGCACCGCGCAGATGATCGCCGTGTACTTGGTGGTGTCGATCGGAAGGCTTGCCACTTCTCTGAACTCCTCTGTCATCGGGGGTGAGTCGGCGTACGCCGACTCTGATTGACAACCCGTAGTACGGGTCGAGAGTCCAGAGTGCGACCCGTAGTACGGGTTGTCAAGTGATTCGAGATGCGGGACGCTACTTGCTCGCGAGCTAGTAAGCGCTCTACTTGCTTGCGCGCGAGCAAGTACGACCGAACGCAACGGAGGCCCGATGCCAGCGGAGAACACGCAGCCGAAGTACCGCCAGATCGCGGACTACCTGCGCCGTGGCATCCTGGACGGGACGTATCCCGCCGGCCAGCCGCTCCCCTCCGAAGAGGCACTGGCGAAGCAGTTCGGCGTGACGCGCCCAACCGTCCGCCAGGGCCTCACTGAGCTGCGCGCGTCAGGACTAGTCGAGGCCATCATGGGCCGCGGTACGTTCGCCCGCTCGCCGCACAGCCGCCCCAGCCACAGCCGCCCCCGCGGCGTGCGACGGACGAGGGACGGCAGCTACGCCGAGGCAGATGGCATCCACTGGCTCAACGCCGAGGAACCGGTCGCCACCCGCACGGACGCCCCGCTCGCCGTGGCCGACCTCCTACGCATCCCGCCAGGTGAGCCGTTGTTCACGTACGACTCGTTGCAGACGGCGGAGCCGGGCCGCCTCCGCCAGCTCCACCGCACTTACGTGCCGTTCTCCATCCTGGTCGGCACGAAGTACGAGGAAGAGCCGCCCCCGCCGGCGCCGGACCTCTACACAGCGCTGACCGACCTGGGCCACGAGCTCCACTTCACCGAATACTTGCGCCCCCGGATGCCTCTCCCCGACCAGGCCCAAGCCCTCCGCCTCCCCGAAGGCGTCCCGGTCCTGACCATCCTCCGCCTCACCCTCAACCAGGACGACAAGCCCCTCGCCCTGGAGGAGTTCCAGCTCCCCGGCGACGACCTGGAACTTGCCTACCCCCTCTGACCCCAGCACCGCCCTGGCTCAAACTTTCTCTACGTCTTCAAGGCTCCCGGCTCCGCTACCGCTCCGCCGGGCGCGCTTCCCGGCTGCGGCTTGCGCCCACGCTCCTGCCTTCGGCCCGCTCGGCGCCGCCTCGCCGCCGCGCGCCCGCGACGGGGTGGCCCGGAGGGGATGAGGTGATACCGCACAGCCGAGGTCAAGACGATGCCTCCGGCGGGGGCGCTCAGGCTCCGAGATGGGCCCTCACCCGCCGGCGTCCGCGCGTTCGTCGTGGTCAGGGTGGGTGCTCCCATCCCACCTGCCATCGACCCGGGCAAGCCGAGCAGACGCGGCCCAGGGCGTCAAGGTCGTTCGTCCAGCAGGGCGCTCCACCTTGACGCCCTGAACCACGCCCGCTCCACAGGAGTGCGGGCCGACGGCAGACGGGATGGGAGAGGAAGATGGGCGCGAGGCCGGCCCGCAAAAAAATCGGACATACAGGTGACGGTTCGTGCGTAACCTAACCCCATGCCTGACGAAACTCCGACGGAATTCCTAGCGGACCTCAACAGCGGCTCACCACTTGAGTTGATCTTGCGTGGTCATCTGTGGATAGAGGCTCGACTGATCCAATACCTCTCCGCCGTCGTCCCGTTCCCTGATCGGGTTGACTTTGGCCGCTTCACGTACCCGCAGAAGCTCAGCCTCGCTGCGGCGCACGGGGTCCTGGAGAAGGACGACGTTCCGGCTTACCTAAAGGTCAATGCACTCCGGAACAAGATCGCGCACCGCCTGGATGCGGCCCTCAGCCAGTCAGATGAGGTCGAGCTCGTCAACTGCCTTAGCCCGCGCTTGCGGGATGCCGCGCTCCTGGACCAACCCGAAGTGGCCCAACGGCCTTGGCCGGACGTTACGCGCTTCGTGCTCGCTGCGATGATCCTCGTCCTCGATGCTGGACACGCGAAGCTTCTCCGCCTCAAGGAAGAGGGCCGACGGGTTACCGAGCCATTGGAAAACGCAGTGGTCGTTTCCCAGGATCCGCAAGTCCCTGACGGCGCCTCACCCGTTGGCGCAGCTCACAAAGACAGTTAAAGGACGGGCTTCACGTGCCGCCCATGTGCCCTGTCGGAAAGCCCAAAGATGCTTTACGAGGCCGTACGAGGTCAGCTCGGAGCCGAAGTACTCGTCCTCCAAACCGGTGCTGTACAGCAGCGAAGTACAGCAACTACTGCGACCGGCAACGGCCAAAGGATGCCCTCACCGGCCAGTTGACCAGGCCCGCACACCTCGACGACTGTCACGCCCGTAGTTCGCATCGAGGGGCACAAAACACGAAGGCCTCACATGTATTCCATGCGAGGCCTTGTTCGTCAGCTCAGGTAAGGGGTGCGCCAGCAAGGAAATTCGTGATGATCGCTTGGGTCGTTTCCATACCTGCGATCACTAGCATCTTGAATTTAATCATGATGAGCTCCTTTCGTTCGAAGTTGGACTACCGGATTCCGGATTGCTGCTTTTCAGGACCTGGATTCCGTAATTCAGACCTACTGCGACCAAAACGAGCATCACGAACAACCATGCGGGAATTGAACCCGCCCCACAAACCCCTGACCTCAACTGACGACGCATCACACCGTACCACTCGTCCTGCCCGCACCCTCCCCTTCTCGGACTGGCCCTGTATACGGAAGTCGAACCCATACGACTGGGACCACTTTGGCACCACGCGCTGTGCCCCCGGCCGACAACCCTCAGCTCGCGCGAACGACCGATCGGACCCCCGAAGGCATCTGACCTGCGGAAACCCTTGACCGATGATCTGGGGGTCGAGTGGGCCAATTCTCGCCTACTACGTTCCGTGCATGAGTGCTGACACTCGAATGTATGGGTAGAGACCGCACCGATCAGCAGCTTGTGTGCGAGGAGTGCCGCGATCCGGGGCGGCCGGCGTACGCGCGAGGGGTCTTGCCGCTGGACGTGGTGCAGTGTGAACCCTGTTGGAACCGGTTGGCCAATAAGCTGGCGGAGATCGACGGGGCGACGGACAGTCCGAGGGCCGAACCCGATCCGGAGAACCTGGGTTGGATCGAGCCCGAGGGGTGCCCCAAGTGCGGGATGGAAGTGCGCGTGATGCCCACCAACTACGACCGCTGGGTGAACCTCTCGACCGTGCCCATGCGGGCCAAGGAAGTGCCACACCGCTTCCGATGGCGGGTGCTGACGGTTCCCGCTCGGCACTCGGTCCATCCCGTCGCCATGATCGCGGTGCGCGTCGGCGGGCTCGAACCCATGCCGGACGACATGGTGATACCCGCACACACCGTCGAGTGCCAGGACCCCGCCGCGCGGGCCAAGGTCGAAGAGGCGTGGCGAGCGGACCGAGCCCGGCAGGCGTGGGTGTCGCCCGCCGCCGAGGAGTTCGAGGACGACGAGTAGCCGGCGCGCCCCGCGTGCCCGCCGCGTGCCCGTCTGACGGGTGCGTGGCGGGGTCTCACGGGGAACAGCGGGCCGGACGCCCCGGAGGCCCCGGAGGCCCCGTACGGGGCCGTACGAGGTCAGCACGAGGCCACCGCACTCGTCTTCCAAACTAGTTCGGCCAGTTTTGCCGAGCGGACAGCGGCCTTGCGTGCGTACCAAGCCTCAGGATACTTCGGAGCCGCGCCCCTTCTCGGTCTGCCGGACGATGTAGTCGAAGCCCATGCGGCTGAGCACGTTGCCGCCGACGTTGGGGTCGTGCAGGCCGGCCAGGAAGCGCCGGTAGGGCTCGGCGTGGGGGCCGTGGTAGTCGAGGCTGAGACGGCCCGACAGGATCGCGTCGATGATCAGCACGACCGCCTGGAGGAAGTGGTCGTAGTTGGCTGCCGTGCACTCGATTCCAGAACCGCCGGAGAGCCAGCCGGCGAGCAAGGGCTCCAGGTAGACGGTCGCGGCGCAGGTCTCGGAGGGCCTCCACAGCGAGACGAATGCCTGGAATTCCTCGCAGCTCATCTCGACGTGACTGTAAACGCGCACGTCAGCGGGTCGTAATGATGGGGTCACTGTGATCCTCGCCAAGTCTGCTGGAATGAACAATGGCGTGTTGAGACACGTGCGGCGTCACCGCCATCGGCGGTACCGCGCTTCGCCGGTCTGCCTGCCGCCCTTCCGGGCTGCGGCGCTGGGGCGCCGGTCCCGGCCGGGCGGCAGAGGGACCGGAATCAGTGAGCCGCCCGCCGTAAGGCTCCGGCCACGAAAGGTCTTCTCCGCGGCTACTGCGGACGATCGGCGGGAGCAACACCCTCCGCCATCTCATAGGCCAGTCCGGCACTGATCAGCCGAGCCAGGATCTCGGCCGCCTCCGGCCTGACAACACCGATGCAGACCAGGCCGTCACCGGATACGTTCACGTCCGGCCTGAGACCCGGAAAATCGGAGGCCAGGCCGAGAAGGTTCAGTTCGCGCGCCAGGTCGTCGGCGCCGCGCTTGGCAGCAGCCCACCCACGGACGTAGGGCACTCCAGGCGTGAGTCTTTCCGCGCGCTCTGCGCACACTCCGCGAGGGTCCGTCATGTCTCGTCCCTCCGTTCCTGAGAGCCCGCCGAGAGGTCGAAGGACCTTTCAGCACAAGGGACTTCGCATCCCATTGCCACCGCCCGACGGACAAGGCCGGCGAGGCGTTCGGCTGTCTCCGGCGAGATGCGGCCCAGGTCGATGAAGCCGTGCCCGAAGGCATTGACGTCGGCTCGGAGGTACGGGAAGTCACGTTCCATCCCCGCCGCGACCAGTACGTCGCGCAGGGCGCTCACGGCGTTCCGGGCCGCGTACCACTCGTGGCTGTCGATCGGCGACCAAGAGGCCGCGTCGCGCTCCTGCCGCTCGTCACTCGGCATCGGCCGTCTCCTGGCCGTACTTGTCGGCGCGTGCGAGGAGTTCGGATGAAGCGGCAAGCATCACGGCCAGGGCTACGGTTTGCAGCGGGGAACCGTGCTGGGAATGGGTGGGCGCGCTCAGCCACTCGAAGCGGTCGCCGGTCAAGGCCATGGGGCCGGGGACGACGACGTAGGAGCCTTCCGCCAGGATTCGGTACTGCGGAGGCGTTGCCGTCTCTCGGGACAGAGCCGCCTCAAAGCGCTGTTGAGACTCGGCCGGCAGGAAAAACCCCATTCGGTTCGCGCCGCGGTCGACCATCACCGCGCCGACCGGCATTCCACGCCGCCGAAGTTGGTCGAACGTCTCCATGCCGGTCTTCTGGTCGACGGCGAGAACATCGAAGAGAGCACCAGCGGCAACGAGTTGAGGCTGCCGCGGATCGTCGAGCCACATCATGCGGCATTGCGTCGGGTCCTCCGACGCCAAGCTCAGCCATTCGATTCCCCGGCGTGTCATCATCTGCACGCGCCATCACCCCAAAGCGTCCGGCCGCGGACTGTCCGCCACCGCCACCAGCGTCGAACCGCGCCCCCTGGGCTGGGCAGATGACGCCAGATGACGTGGGGTGACGCGCGGGGGAAGTGCGCGTCATCCTCCGTCGCCCCGCCGGCCCGCTGGTCTGCCGAGAGATCAAGCGCGTAACGCACCGATCACGTAAGGTCATGAGTCAGCCACTAATCGCGCGAGGCAGCGAAGAGGCCGGGTGGGAAACGTGATCGATGACGACGGCGCCCAGATCCGGGCAGCGCGTAAGCAGCGAGGATGGGGTCAACTCCGGCTCGTCAGCGAACTGCGCCGAGCTGCCCAGCAGCGCGGGAGCGCCCTCCCCGCGGATGCCAGCGTGAAGCGCCGTATCGCGAGTTGGGAGAACGGGCACAGCCAGCCCGACGACTTCTACGGCCCGCTCTTGTGTGATGCGCTCGGTGTCACCGGAGCCGAATTGGGTCTCCGGGCGAGCACGGTCGACGGCGAACCCCAGCTCCTCGAAGCCCGCTATCCGCCGACGCCGGATGCGGCGGTCTCGGCCGCCGACCGGTTGTGGCGTGCCGATCTCAACGGCTACGAGCCGCTGTTGACCTCAGAGCCGTCCGAACACGCTTGGAGCGACGCGTCCTTACGGTGGCTGGTCGCACCGGAGCCGGCGCCGACGCAGGCCGCCGACCGTACGGGTTCGCGCGTAGGACTGGCGGACGTGGCCATGGTGAAAGCCACCAGCGATACGTTCGCCTCGCTGGACGACCAGTTCGGGGGTGAGCACGCCCGGCATGCAGTGATCCAGTACCTCAGCCGCGACGTGGCGCCACTGCTGAGCGGCCGGTACACGGAGGGCGTAGGACGCGCACTGTTCTCGACGGTCGCCGAAGCGACGCTCCTTGCCGGGTGGATGTCGTACGACGCCTGTCACCACGGACTCGCTCAGCGGTATTTCCTGCAAGCGTTGCGCTTCGCACAGGACGGCGGCGACCGCCGACTCGCGGGAAGCATCCTGTCGGCAATGAGCCACCAGGCGACGTTCCTCGGTCGTCATACGGAGGCCGCGACGCTCGCCCGTGCGGCCCGTATGGGCATCTCGGGCGTGGCCACGCCTACGCTCATGGCGCAGTTCCACGCGATGGAGGCGCGGGCCCTGGCGCGTACGGGTGACAAGCGCGGCTGCGAGCAGGCCCTCGCGGAGGCGGCCCGCTTCCTCGACCGCCGCAACTCCGGCGACGAGCCGGAATGGATCACGTATTTCGATGACGCAGAACTCGCCGCCGAGGCCGCGCACTGCTTCCGCGACGTCAACAGTGCCCGCCAGGCCGTCGAGCACGCCGGGAACGCGATGAGCGGCAGCCACGTGCGGTCGGACTTCTTCGTGACGATGGTGCTCGCCGACGCGCATCTCCGAGCGGGCGACGTCGATGAGGCATGCCGGGTGGCGCTGGACGCGCTGGACTTGGGCGAACAGCTACGGTCCGCCCGGTGCGTCAGTTACCTACGCGAGTTCCGTGCCGCGCTGGCCCCGCACGGCACGACCGCCGCAGTACGTGAGCTGCGTGAACAGGCGGCAGACCACCGGTTGTGGCTGGCGACCGGCCGCGAAAGTGCGTAGGAGTGCGTAGTCAGAAGGGACGCCAATCACGGCGTGTGGCGCCTGTACGGATCGCTTTCACGCGGTGGGCGAACTCCCCGGCTGCGCGCGGCTCGGCCGCGGCCTTTCCGCCCATCCAGAGCGTCATCATCAGCTCGCGAAGGTCGGCGAGGACCGGATAGCCGGGCCAGTTCATGACGTCGAAGCCGTAGTGATGGACGAAAGATTCGTATTGCTCGCGCGTGTGCCAGCCGTACCGGTCGTAGTAGATCGCGGTGAGGATCAGGTCCCACTCGCGCGGGGCCAGCGCGAAGCCGTCGAGGTCGATCAGGACCGCCTGCCCGGAGCGGGCACGGAGCACATTGCCGATGTTCGCGTCACCGTGGACGACACCGAAGGGCAGAACGAAATCGAGCCGGCCGTAGTCCTTCTCCAACTGGTCGGCGCGCTCGGCGAGATACGCGGCATCGGCCTCATCGACGCCGCTCAGTGCTCGCAGCGACGCCCGCACCCTGGCGAACGGTTCGAAGTACGGCAGCCCCAGCGACTCCGGCTCCTCCAACCAGTGCAACCGCCTGATCAGATCGGCCAGTTCGGGCAGGCTCGCGTACTCCTCCGCGTCCTGGAGGCTCTCCCAGAAGGTGACCACCCGGCCGCCGACGAGAAGCGGCTGCGCGCCTGCCTCGGGCAGCACCCGATTCGCCGGGAAGTCCTCCGCCGCCAGCCAGCGCGCGACCCCTACGGCTCGCCGCATCTCGTCCAGAGCATCGACGTCCGCGGCGATTCGTACGATCACCGGCCGGTCCGCCAGCGCGTACACCGCGTTGGAGCCGAGCCGCAGCAGCCGGGCGCCCGAGGCGTCGAGGCCGGCTTCCGCGCAGGCGTCCCGGAGTACGTCGAGTGTCGTCTCCTCCGTGAAGCCCGATGCCCCGTTGCCTGCCCTGTCGCCGTCCGGCACGCCACTCGCCATACCGTTGACGATACGGCGCCGAAGGGCCCCCTACAGGCACTCACGTCATAGGGGCGTGATGATCTTCCCCACGGCGAGTGCCGTGCAGCGCTCCCGCCCAGCTCAGCGCCCCGCAAAGAGCAACGGCCTCGCTGGCCTCCGGAGCCGTGTGCGCAGGTTCGAATCCTGCCGGGGGCACTCCGGAAACAAGGCTCTGACCAGCAGAAATGCCGGTCAGAGCCTTTCTTGTACCTGTCAAAAGACACACGGTCTTGTGACCATTGCTCTTTTCGGCATGAGAACCCTACAAACCAACGTCGAGCGCACTCGGCACAGCCAATTCCGCAGGTCAAGCCGCCGGTCGTTGAGTGACGACCGCCGTTCCTCTTCGCCCAGGAAGCTCCGGGACCGCATTCACCCGCCGACCGCGTTCCTCGTGAGCAGGCCCCCGACCTGCGATGAATGCCGCAAACACACAAGGCCACGAGGGTCTTTGCTCCCCGGCGGGGACCATCTACATGCTGCCGAACTTGTGGCTCCTCGACAGACCCTCACGACTACAACCCCACGCATGGTGGGGGTCTACCGGCGATCCCCTGTCCCGCCGGTCGGCAGGCTTGAGGGGCGCACGCAGCACTGCGGTCCGTCTAGTCCGGTTACTAAGCGTGAAGGCGGAGCGCGTGGCGCGCCGACGGCCTGCGTCGCTCTCGGCGCCACAAAACGCAGCGTCCTTCCATGGCTCACAGCGCAGTCGGCGAAACGAAACGAACGGGGCCGGTGAAGTTGGCGCGGCGGAAAGTGGTGAGGGCGGCGGGGCCGGCGAGCAGGATGGCGACGCAGTTGGTGACGGCGCGGCCGACGTCCCAGCCAAGGAAGGTGGCTGCATCGAAGGTGAGGTATCGGTGCCACTGCTGGATGAAGGGCAAACACCTCAAGACTGGAAGGCCCTGACTCGGCACCAGGGCCACCGTCACCACCTGCTCGACACCTCCCAAGCCGTCGCCGGCCTGTTGTCCGATCAGCGAACGGTCGGCCAGTCCGTCAAGGCCACGCTTCCCGCACGAACGAACGAACCGCACCACGTCTTTCGGCTACACCGGCCACCAGCTCACGTCGATCACCAACCCCGACGGCGGGATCACCAACTTCACCTACGGCGCCCGCGGGGTGGCCTCGGTGACCCAGCACAACACCGCCGCCGGCTCCCCCAGCGACTCCGTCACCCGCCTGTCATACCCGACCGCCACGCAGACCCTGCTGGCCGCACAAAACACCAACCAGGCCCAGCCGGTCGCCGCGGTCCCGGACAGCGTGACCAGACCACCGACGCGAACGCCGCGGTCGCCAAGGTCACCTACAACAGCGACGGCACGGTGGCCACCTCCACCGACCCGGGCAACACCGACAGCGCCACCTACGGCTACGACTCCGCCACCCGCCAGGCCACCTCCGTCACCCCGGTGACCGGCGGATCCCTGGGCGGCCAGACCTACAGCTACGACAAGTACGGACGGCTGTGGAAGTCCACCGACGGCCGCAACATCACCACCACCTACGGCTACGACGACGCCGACCGCATCACCTCGGTCACCTACTCAGACACCGCCCACGGGCCCCCGCCATCGCGTGCACTGCGCCGACCGGGTGGCACGATGTCAGGCGCCGACCCCAGCCCAGGCCACCGCAGCGTTCATTCCGGCGTGGCGATATCGGCACGCCGGCCTACCGTTGAAGAAGGGTCGCGGTGCGGTCTTCCCCGCCCGCAGCCCGACCACGTTCAGCCCCTCCGTTCGGAGCCGTCGATGCGTCTGCTGGTCCGGACGCCGGGTCGCCCAGTAATTTGTTGGAGGAGTTGTACGACCGGGTCTGGGCACCCGTGCCGTTGCAGGTGTAGAGCTGGAGTCGGGTGCCGTCGGCCGTCGGCCGTCGAGGAGCCCGGGTCGGCTGGACGCCGACCGGATCTCTCGAACCGCTCACGGCCACGACCACCTACGCCCTCTTCCGGTGGACCAAGGACAACTCGTGGTCGTCCAGCAGCGTCTCGTTCACCGTGGCGGACCTGGACCGGCCCGCTCCGGGATCGGTCCGCTACGACCGGTCCTCCGGCGACGGCGACGCGGCGGCAACCGTTCCTATCAGGGAGTTGACCGCCCGCGTCTGCGAGGGCGGCTGACGCGGCAGTACACCCGGCCCCGGTACCGGCTGCTCATGGGAGCACGGTCCGCAGGCGGACGACGAGCAGCGGACATCATGTCCCGGGGACTGCCGACCGCGTCGGGTGATGGCCCGGCGGCTAGGCCCGGGGGCTCAGGAGTGGCCGGTCGCGTCGGGCACGCTTGCCTCCTCGTCCGGTGCGGGGTCGCCGTTGGTGTCCTGGATTTCAGCGAGCAGGGCTTTGCGTTTGCGGCCCGACAGGGAGTCCTCGTTGACGCTGTGCATCGCCCAGGGGATCGGGCAGGGGCCCTCGTGATCCGGGTCAGGACAGAGCACGGCGGACAGCTTGTCCATCACGTGCTCGTGTTCAGCGGCCGTGGCGACCAGGGCGATCTTCACCTGCCACAGCCGGGGCTGTTCCGCGGTGTCAGGGGGGGAGTCGGGCATGGCGGAGATCCTTGTCTGGGTCATCGGGTCCGGGATGGTGCGCCGGGAGTAATGGGGGTCGGGCCCGCGCGGGCGCGGCCCCCAGTGAAGGGGGCCGCACTCTACGGTCCGCACGGCCGGCCTGTGCGGGCCGAGAGGCGCACGCTACGCAGCCGGCCGGGATCACGGATCAGGGACTGCAGCCGCAGAAGCTGCCGTAGGTCCCCCTCCACACCTCGCTGTGGAAGAGGAAGCCCCATGAGTTGTGATTGGCGCTGCGCATCCAGTTGGGTGCGTTGTGCCGGTGGATGCTGCGCGGGCTGTAGTTGCTGTCGAAGAACTGGCGCACCCGGTTCTTGGTGCAGTCGAACGCTTTGCAGTGCCGCGCGTAGCAGCCGCGCGGCGCCTGGTGGACGGTGTCGCGCTTGGCCTCGCGTGCGGCGTCCTCCTCACTGTGGCCCGAGCCGGCGCCGTAGATGTACCCGGTGCAGTGGGAACCTCGGCCCGCCAACTGGCACTTGGCCTTGCATTTCCACTTGCGGCCGTCGAGGTCGTTCTGGTTGATCGGGTCTCCGGGGTATCCATAGCGGTTCTCGCCGCCCCCGAAGACCGGGTCCACCGACAGGAATCGGCCGGTCGACGGGTCGTACAGCCGGATGCCCATCAGGATATGGCCGGTGACGGTCTCGGCGGACCGCTGCCGTACTCCCAGCCATCCGTACCGCGCCGTGTTCTGACCGGCCCGCTCGTTGCCGTACTCGTCGGTGTCCAGGACGGTCGGGGCGACCGAGGAGTCGAGCGGCAGTTGCACCGCGATGTCACCGTGCACGGTGGACAGTTGCAGCACGGCGTCGCCGGAGGCACCGGTCGTGGCGGTCAGGCCGCCGGACAGCGAGGAGACGTTGCGGGTGACGGCGCCGGTGGCGGCGTCCTCGACGATCCACCGCGGGCTGTCGGCGTCGCAGTCGTAGTGGTTGGTCTTGGTGCCCAGGGCCACCCAGGCACTGCCGGACTTCTGTTCCGCGGTCCAATTGCGGAACCGCATCCCGGAGTCGAGATTCCAGGTCTGCCGCTGGGTGGCGGTGGTCTCCTGCCGGGCGATGTCGTTGGCGAAGTAGCCGACGGACACCGAACCGGGCAGCGTCGTGGTGCGGCCGAAGGCGTCGTAGGTGTAGCCGGCGCCCACGAGGCGGTCGGCGGAGTCGTAGGTGCTGGTGACCGCGGTGCCCGAGGCCGGGCAGTCCTGGCCGGGAGCGGCCTGCGCGGTGCTCACACTGGTGCGGTTGGTGCGCGCGTCGAAGCCGTATCCGCGACGTGTGCACACCGTGTCCGCGGTGTCCCGCACGACGGTCAGACGGCCCGCCGCGTCGTAGGTGAACTCCTGCTCGGATCGTCCGGCGTTGGTGGTGGCCTGGTCGTGTACCGATTCGGTGATGGTGTCGCTGTAGACCAGGGCGCCGTCGCTGTCGCGGGTGTAGGTGCGTTCCACGGGAGTGTCGGTGGTGTCGGTCCGCACCGCGAGCGTGTACCCACCGGGCAGTTTCTCACTGACGACGGTGGCGTCCGCGTCATAGGTCCCGCTGAACGTACCGGCGGCGGAGTCGATGATGGTGGTGACCAGACCTCGCGGTTCGGTCGTGTGGTCGTAGGTGAAGGTCTGTGTGGAGGGCACGCTGTCGGTGACCTTGACCGGCCGGTCCAGGTGGTCGTACTCGGTGGTGGTGGTGCCGCTGTCGGCGTCCTGGTAGCCGGTCAGGCGGCCGAGGGTGTCGAAGGTCTTGGTGATGGTGCCGCCGGACGGCGAGGTCACCGACGCCACCCGGCCGGTCGCGGCGTCGTAGGTCGTGGTGGCGGTGGGAACGGCCTGTCCCAGACCGCCGGTGACCGTGACGGCGGCGGCCCGGCCCGCGCTGTCGTACGTCGTGGCGGTGGTGCGGGTGACGCCGTTGGCGGTGTTGGTGATGGAGGTCGTGTTGCCCCACGAGTCGTACTCGTAGGTGCTGCCGGCCAGTTGGGTGGGGTTGGCGCCGCCGCCGGTGATGGCGCCGGCGGGGCCGGAGGAGCACAGCAGATCGGCCCACTCGGGACGGCCGGCGCAGGTGCCGGTGCCGGTCGCGGACCAGTACGCGGTCAGCGTGGTCGCAGCGTCGGTACCGGTGGCACCTGGCGGAGTCTCCTTGATCAGCTGACCCTTGGCGTCGTACTGGTACGCGGTGGTCAGTGCCAGACCGCCCGGGTCCTGGATCTTCTTGAGGGGTACGCCCCGGGTCCAGTCGAGCACCGTCTGCGTGGTCCTGACGTCACCCTGGACAGTGGGGTGTTCGCGGACCTGGATGCCGGCGAGGGTCCGGGTGACCTGGTCGCGGACGGTCGCACTGCCATCGGTGGGACGGCCGGTGTCGTACTCCTTGACGGTCCAGCTGCGCCCGGTCACCGAGGTGCCCGCGGAAGCCAGCCGGGTGGTTCCGGACTTCAGGTCTGCGGTGAGGTCCAGGCGCCGCAGCGGGCCGAACTCCTGCAGTTCACGGAGGCCGCCGACGTCCCACACGGTGGTGGTCGACAGTTGCAGTGCCCGCTCCGCGGAACTGAGCTGCGCGATGCCCAGGTCCGCCTGGGTGGCCTTGTCCGCCGCGGTCAGCCCCAGGGCGACCGAGCGATTGCCCGCGGTCAGTTCCCGGACGGTGTTGCCGAAGCGGTCGGATTCCGTGGTGGAGACGTGGCCGCCGGGTGTCACCTCGTTCACCGTACGGCCGGAGGCGTCGAGATAGCTCAGGCTCGCCCGCTTGTAGGCCGTGGACGGCAGGGCACTGCCGCTGGAGGAGGCGGGCACCGAGTCGGACGGGAAGACGGCGGTGGCGTCGGTGGGTGAGTCGGTCTGCCCCCATGCCTTCACATCGGACGCGCCCATCTTGTAGGGAGCAGCCGTCCCGGTCAGCGGGACACCGTAGACCACGGTGGTCACCCCGGTACCGTCGACAGTCGCCGCACTGCCCTGGCTGAGTGTCGGGCGGGAGGCGCCGAGCAGCATGCCGGGGCCGGCCACCGCGGTGTCGCCGGCCTGGCCGTAGGTGAACGTCCACGGCTGGTCGGTGGTCGAGCGGTAGGACGTGATGCGGCCGGCGGTGTCGTAGCCGTATGTGGTCTGGGTGGCCTGGTCCAGCCGCGGGTTCCACTCCTGGCGCAGCCGGCCCGATGTGTCGTAGCGGTAGGTGGCCACCGACCGCGACGTGGCGGAGGCCCCACCCTTGCCCGTCGCGTACAGCAGGATGTCCTTGACCTGTCCGGCGTAGTCGCCGAATGTCTGCGCCGTCGCGGTGGTGGAGGTCGCGTAGACGAACTCCAGCACCCGGCAGCCCTTGGTGGTGGGTGTGGCCAGGCAGGTGGCGTTGTCGGTGCCCGATGTCGGGGCCACCACGCGCACCGGCCGTGCGACGGTGTCCGTTCCCACCACCACCGTCTCGGACTTGGTGGTCGTGGTGGTGGTGTCGAGGCCGTCGAGCCGGGAGGACGTCATCTGCCAGGTGTCCACCCCTGCGGCGGTCTTGCCGAACTCGGTCACGACGCCTTCGCCGTCGTTGAGGGTGAAGGCGGCGCTGACGCTCCCCTTGAGGACGAGGTCGGCGGATCCGGGTTCGGGTATCCAGCCGGTCTTGGCCGCGTTGGACGTGAAGTTGACCTTCGTGCCGTCGGCCTTGACCAGGGTGACGGCGGTGTCGGACAGGCGCCGGACGTAGGCGTAGTCGGACTCGGTGAGCTCGGCCGTGATGCCGGAGACCCATGCCGAGCCGAAGATCGCCGCCTGGCCCTTCTGGTCGGCGCCCTCGGTCGGGGTGCGGGAGGACGCGGTACGGGTGACGGACATGCCGTAGTAGGCGACGTCCGGTGAGGTGAGGGTGTAGTCGCCGGTGAGCAGGTTCACCGAACCCGGTCC
The DNA here is from genome assembly GCF_014596445.1 of Streptomyces sp. CBMA29. GTDB lineage: Bacteria > Actinomycetota > Actinomycetes > Streptomycetales > Streptomycetaceae > Actinacidiphila. The sequence continues at coordinate 27,633 of NZ_MECL01000088.1, forward strand.
GACTTCCTGGGTCGCGGCCGTGTCTGCGTTCCGGTCGACCACGGCGTTCAGCGGGTTGCTGGTCGCCGACGCGTTCGCCGGCCCGCTGAACTCGGCCCTGATCTGCACCGCTCCGTCAGGACTGACCGTGCTGGCCGCGTCCCAGGTCAGCGGGGTATTTCTGCCGTTGGTGAGGGCGACGGGCCAGGCTGTCGGCGAGATGCCGCCGGCGCTGACGTGTGCGAGCGGGACGGGGGTCCAGGCGTCGGCGTCGGAACGCCGCCAGGAGAACGTGACCTTGTCGAACTTGCCCGCGTCGGCTTCGGCCGCGAGGGTCAGCCTGCGCGCGGTGCGGTCGCCGTCGGAGGGCTGGCTGAAGCCGCCCGGCCCGGCGTGGAAGGTGTAGGTCGCGGCTTCGGACCGGTTGTCGGCCTTGTCCACGGTCCGCACCTGGAGGGTCTGCGTGCCGTCCTGCGCCGGGGTGATGCCGAGCGCCTTGTCGCCCGCCGCTCCGGCCGTGGCGACCTTGGTCCAGGTCACGCCGTCCAGCGACCATTCCAGCCAGTTGTGGTCCGCGGCCGGCGGCGTGACAGTGAAGACGCCCGCTTGCCCCGCTCCCTTGACCCAGGCGGTGGAGGGATAGTCCGTCGAGACGATCTTGGTGGGCGCGGAGGGCGCCTTGGTGTCCACGGTGAACGTTCTGGACGCCGACCAGCCGAGGTTGTAGTGCGTGCCGTCGTACGGGGAGGTGCGGAAGGTGTAGGTCTTGCCGTCCGCCAGGAGCCCGGCGGGCACCGTGACCGATGCCACCTGACCGGAGGGTACGAAGGGAGAGACCAGCGAGTTCCCGACCTGGAGGCCGGTGGCCGCATCGAAGACCTGGAAGGTGCCGTCGACCTTGTCGCCGTTGGGGTCGACGAAGGTGTCGCGCAGCACCGGTGTGAGCGTGTTGACCGTGTAGGCACCGTCGTAGGAGAAGTACGGCGGACCGGCCTCCTGCTTGGTCCCGTTGCGGGGCCGGTAGTTGTAGGTCACCACGAGTTTGGGCGGGTTGGTGGTGGCGTTCGCGGAGTTGAAACGCTTCCACTGGCCGGTCGTGGATTCACTCGTGGCCCGCAGGCCCATGCCGGAGGTGGCGTTCTTGGCCGAGGCCCAGGTCTGCGCGAGGGTCGTCACATCCGCGTTGACCCAGCCGTCGGGAGCCGAGGTGCACGCCGGGTTACCCCTGGTCTCGGTGGACGTGGCCTCCTTCTGGTTCCATACCGGCTGGGCCGTCCACCGTGAGGAAGTGGATGCCTTGCCAGAGGCCCACACCTCCCATGGGTACGCCTTACAGTCCGTGTTGCCGGAATGGAAGTTCCACAGACTGAGCTTCGCGCTGGTGACCAACGCATCGGCGAACGGCGCGGTGTTCCAGGTGATGAACGACCGGGCGGTGCGGGCACTCCCGTCAGAATTCGTGGTGCCGGGGTTGCCGAGGTCGAGTTCCGTATCGGCGGACCAGTCGACGGTCTCGCCCTGCTGCACGTAGGTGTCGAAGAGATTACCCAGTGCCGAGGTCGACGGGTCGACGGTGACCGGGTAACGGGTGGCGGGATCGGCGAGGAAGGCCGCGTCCGGAGTGATGACGAGATCCACGCCTCCCGGTATCGCCACGGCCCGCAGCGAGACACGGGCTCGGTGAGTGTGCTCGCCGGAGACGCCGTCCACGGTGGCGTCCCACATAACCGGGGCCGGCATCGTGGCGCGCTGACGGGACGACTTGTCGGTGAACACCACGCTCCCGTCAGCCTGCTGGCGCACCTTCAGTCCGTCGGCCCTAAGCGGCAGGGTGTACGTGAAACCGGCGGCCGGCTTGGCCGTGATGTCGACGAACTGCTCGAAGCCGGTGCGGGTCGCCTCCACGACGACATCCGCACCGGGTACGGCGTTGCGGTAGGTGGCACGCGTGCCGTTCAGTTGGGGGGCGGGCAGTCCGCCGTGCCACTGAAGGGTGATCCGGTCCTGGCCGGCCCCCAGCGTCACCAGATCGGTCGCTGACGCCTGCTGGGCCGCCTTCAGGGAGACTGGGCGGGAACCGCTGCCGCCCGACAGCCTGAGGCCACGCGGGTGCGCCTTGGTGACGACCGAGCCGTCGGCAGCCAAGGTCAGGGCTGCGTCCACGGCGCGCCAGGCCCCCGTTCCGGCGTCCTTGAAGCGGATCGGGCCGGCCGAGGTCTCGGTGGTCAGCGAACCGTCCTTGTTAACCCAGGTCGTCGACGTCTCCGTACGCTCGGATAGGGCCTCGACGCGCTTGCCCTCGAGCCGCGCGGCCACGCGCGCCGACGGGAGGTCGGCCGCCTCGGACGCGGACACGTCCTGGGTTCCATCCGTGTTGGCCGTGGCGGTGGGTGCGACGGCCATAGCGGGGTCGGGTCCCGCGAGCAGCGCGACGGACAGGGCAAGAACGAGACTGCCTGCCGTGTAGGGCAAGGCCCCCCCGGGCCACCAGCGCCCGCGCGATATGAACGCACGTATGCGAGCTGTCATGACTCCTCATCCTCTTCACGTGGCGTCATCCATGCCGTGACGCTGCGGAGAATCTACTGAGGAAAGCCCGAGACTAGAAAGAGTAAATCACCAGTAAAGCATCACTCCATCTTTAAACGTGTGTGACCATTTTCACAAGCTGTAAGGAATCCACGTCGACCGGTCCGCGGCGGACTTGGGAGGGCACTCCAACAACGGCACCGTCAGCAACGGAGCGCCCAACCATCACCAGGAGCAGCGTGGTTGTAACTTCCAGTGCACCGTGGGCACCGCCGGAGCGGCGTCGGCGCGCGGCGGCGTCGGCGCCGCGCGGCAGACCGTCGACCGCAGCACCTTCTTCGCGGCGCAGGATGAACCACCGGTGATGCCGAACGGGTAACCCAGGCCCGGATTACCCGCACCAACGGCGCGCACCAAAGGGTGTCTGGTAATGGAATATAAAATTCCGACAACCGGACGCTCGAATTCCTTGACCGTGGCACCACAGGCGCAACCTCAGCATCGCAGCGGATGCGCAAACCGGATGTTCTCCGCTTCTTTCGGAGGACCTTGCGCTTGCGCCGCACCTCTCCGGCGCCGCCGCGCTCCCGTCGCGCCTCAGACGCAGCGCCTCCAGGACGCTACGGGCCACGACCGGGTCGTGAAGGTCCACCAGCGGCCTGGACGCCTTCGCCACCCACGCCAGGACCAGCCGCTCCCGAGCGGGGATGTCGTGCTCGCTCGCTCCCGGGCCCAGGAACGCCCACGAGCGCAGCGCCCGGTGCAGCACATCCTCACCCGGCCGGCCCGGCACATCCCACAGCATCGCCCTCGTGACCAGAGCCAGCGCCTCACTGGTCTCGTTGCGCGTGGTCGCCGCCCGCCCCACCCAATGATCCCGCGCGTAGGTGACAGCGAACGCGTACCAGGTCAGCTCCGACGACCCCCGAGACCCGTACGGCCCCGGACCGGACGGAGCCAGCCCCACCCGGATCGCCCGCGCCAGCTCCGCACCGAACTCACCCGCCACCTCAGCCACACCCCGGCCGCGATCCACCGGGACGTCATGCCGGAACTCCCGCTGCCGCCGGCGGCCGATCACCAGCCCGCCACCCACCCCGGTCGCCCCGGTCGCCCCGCCCTGCACCAGCTGCTGCACCATGCCCATTCCCCTCACGTCGAGGAGGCAGGACTGCCCACCGCCCCAAGCCGCCATCCGCACCACCCCCCGAACGGCCCAACCCCCACCCGCCGGTGTCCCCGTCCCCCCAGCAGAAACCAAGGTCACCCAGCGTGACCGGAAGAGCACGTGTGCCCCATCGCACTCCTTCACGCCCCCCAACACCGGCCGCCGCCAGGGATGCCAGCACACCGGGAGGGGTACCGATACTGGGTGACCAACCGACGCCGGGCAACCTGACAGCACCTCAGATTCCAGCCCGGAGCGAGTGGCGTATTTGTGGCGCAGGGAGCCTGGCGAGGCGTCAGTTAACGCTTTGACCTGCGGAAACTCCGGAAAGAGCTCCGGAGCCGTTGCCCTATTGCTGATGACGGCGATCATGCTTCTGACCAGGCATTTGTGCCCACAGGAGCGTCCTGCCCTGGATCTCCGTCCGCTCCTCCGAGATCCGAGGTCACCCTCGCGACTGGTCACGGCAACGGGTTGGAGGATCACCTGCACACTCGGCAGCCGGAACCCGCGGAGGGGATTATCCCTGGGTATTCGGCGGAATTGGGTGATCTGAAGTCCCGATAGCAGAAAGGTGCCGTTGACCTGCGAGGATGCGAGTGCCTAGGTCGTATCTGCTACAGAAGTCAGGGCACCTTTCAGGTGGTTGAGGGTGCGGGGTGGGATCGTCGGCTGTCGGTAGCGGCTGACGGGAAGAGGCTGATCGGGCATGCCGGGGCGGTGCTGCTGCGCCGGTGTGCGGACCGCACGGGACTGACGGACGCGTTGGCGAAGGTACTGCCGTCCAGCGTGGTGCCCGGCCGGCGGCACCGCGCGGGTGTGCTGGTGCAGCTCGCGGTCACGATCGTGCCCGGGGCGGCGAACTTGTCGGAGGCCGAACAGCTCCAGTTACACTGCTGGCCGTTATTCGGGCCGGTGGCCTCGGACTCCACCGCACGCCACACGCCGCACGCCGCACGCCGCACGCCGCACGCCGGCAATCCTCGGATAGACGGCCCTGGCGCGGATCGCCAAGGTCCGGGCGCGGGTGCGCCGGCACGTGTGGAGCCTGCTGCATCTGCGGCCGGGGCGGCTTCCCGTGGCTGACGGTGCCGTGCATGCGGCTCACCGGCTGGATCGTCGTCGATCCTGACGCCACCGTCATCACCTCGGCGTCCAAGAAGGCCGGGGCGGCGGTCACGTTCAGAAAGACGTTCGGGTTTCATCTGCTGGCCGCGTGGTGCGCGAACACCACCGAGTCGCTGGCCATGCTCCTGCGCCCCGGCAACGCCGGGGCGAACACCGTGGCCGACCACATCGCCGTGCTCACGAACGCCCTCGCGCAGATCCCAGGTTCATCGGCGGCGACGATCCTGATCCGGGTGGATGGGGCGGGAGCCGCCCACGGCCTGCTGGAGCACCTCGAAGCCCTGAACACCACCCGGCGCACGGTCCGCTGCACCGTCGGCTGGAGGATCACCGAAGACGACGAGAAAGCGATCGCGAAACTGCTTAACGGCCCGTCACCCGATCGGCGGCCCGCTCGAAGAATCTCCGTCAGTCCCACCAAAAGAACCACTGGTGCGATGGCGCTTGACGCTCTGCGATATCAAAACTATCGCCGATGACTTGACTCAAATCACCACAGTATTCGACCTGCTCTACAGCTACCCGAGCCCTCTCGAGGAGGGATAGGGGAGGGTTCGCGACATCAAGTACCACGGCCGATGATCCGATGTAATAAACAGTTGCACCGTATCTTTCATACCATTCTCGCAAAACGGCGACATGGTATCCATAAAGAGCACTGGGCGCGCATGTCGATTCACTAGGATGAGGAACGGACGGCGCATTCAACACGGCCGGAAGGGTGAAAGATCGTTCCGCTTCGGTTAAAATAATCCACTCGGGCTGACGATGGAAATACGATTTCGCGATCTCGCCATAGGCATATGGTTTCGGGTTATCGCTCAGCCCGGCCGCAACCACTTGACTGACCGTATCGCCGCTGGGGTTCAGCGCACTCCTGGCTTCTCCGCATGCTCGATCGTCATTCGTATTATTTTGGCCGTGTAGAATCCCGGCATCCGCACCGCTATCCCACTCCCAATCTTCTGGTGAATCGTGACTTACGAACGGCCAAAGTCCGGTTTGTGCATGAACATCCCGCAGTCGACGCCACATTTGGCGAATACTCGACTGTGGACACCGAAATCCCTCGAGAACTGCGCCACCCGGGGAAATTGACCGCTCAATGGAACCTTTTTCGAGGCCAAATTCATGGATTACCTTGACTACAGCATCGTGCATATACATCTCCAATCACATATTGCACTTTTTGCATTTCAGCTATCAAGCGACGCCATCTTCTCCACTACCTTCTAGGAGCTCTTCAATGATCCGCGAAGGATCGACAGGACCGCCCGCTGGACCTCCATCCGCTCCTTCACAATGACAGGGACCCGTGTAGGAGCTCCCACCCGACGTTCCTTCATCGTTGCCCCCTACCGGATCCGGATTAGGCGCGGGAGCACCAAATGAACCGGTATTAAGATCGGGAGACCCAGCATTTAGCGTGGACCCGGATAGGTCGATTATTTCATCATAGAAGCTGGACGACTCCTTGATTATCGTCACTCTGTCAAGTTTGAAATCTGTATTCGAAACAGCTTGTACTAGATCACGCACCTGCCCCTCATCGACATTCTTCATATTTACGACGACTTCATCACCTTGGCCCTCCTTGTTTTTAATGGATCGCAGTATAGGACTTACGTCATTCTTCTGGGTAGCGGGAGTGTAGATGTCGACTGCGTCAACCTTAGTCAGCAACCCATTGCGCCATGTGAGGCGTACTAGGTCCGCCGTTCCACTGCCCTTCCTTGAACCTTTGATCGGATTTACCGGCAGATATTGCTGCCCGCTCCCTCCATCGCTTCCGTCGGAGTAGTCCCCTCCTGACCGCAGCGCAGAATTCAGATACTTTCGCGTGCTGACTTCGTCTGCGCTGATTCCCTTCTCTTCGCCAATCCGATAGCTATTACCACGGCCATCCTTAACTACATCAGTTCGATACTCTTTGCTGTATTTGACGCTAGGGAAGTTTTTGCTGTAGTAATCCTTGATTCCTTTGGCATTCCCGAATCCCAGGCCGGAATTGTCATCGTAGAGCATTTCTCCGGATGGATCGGATGCGTTGCTGGGTGCGTTGTCAGCGTAGCTATAGCCATTCCATTGCTGAGGGCGGTCGGTGTCCAGCAGCGGGTCGGGGCCAAGGAAGCGGCCGAGGGCGGGATCGTATTCGCGGGCGCCGAGGTTGGTGAGGCCGGTGACGGGGTCGGGGGTGCCTCCGACGTAGCCCTGGTCGCCCGGCCAGTCGCGGGGCGCAAGAAGTTGACGCCGCGTACGGCGAGTGGTGGCGGCTGGAGGAGCCGTTCACGGCGGTGCGCAGCGCGGGCAGGTCGGGCGTGGGGTGCGCGTACTTCGCCGCCGTCGCCTCTCCCGCCGCTTCGGACAAGGATCAACGGGACACTGCGTGCGGACGGCGTGTGTTCACCGGCTTTGCGACGTCTGTGGGACAGCGAGTTCGGGAGCCCACCGTGACGGCGCTGGTGCGTGACTGTCACGTGCCGAGCGAGACCGGGCCGAGGCCGGCCGGTAGGTGGTATACGGCCATCGCCACTGCCTCCTGTGGCATGGCGAATCGGCCTAGTACTCCAGCCGTAGATCGTGATCATGGATGTGAGGGTCGGTCGTCGGTAGCCTGCGCGTGTGGCTGAGACCTGGAACGAAGTGCAGCTGATCTCGGACGGCTTCGAGCGTGTGTACGTCGAGTTGGAGTGGTGCAGCGGACCTCGTACCGGCCTCGCCGACGTCGACGGCAGGCCCCACTATTTCCAGGACCACGACTGGGAGGACGCCGACGAAGCGGACGAGTACAGCGTTTGGCCTGCGAGCAACACGGTCGTGAGGCTGGAGCGCGAGCAGTGGGCGATCTTCGCCAGGTGGAACGAGCGCGATGACGCGGGCACGGTGAGGCCGGAGACCTATCCCGGGCAGGGCGGGATCGACGCCCGCTACGACGAGCTGACCCTGCTTCTGGCGCCGTACCGGCAACTGCCGGACGATGCGAGGCGACTGGTCGGCGAGGTGCGGTTCGACGCCGGGGCCCGCTATCGGGTCGAGGGGCTCGACTACTGGATCCGGTGGCGTCCAAGCAGGTGAGGCCGCCGTTGATCATTAGGTGTTGTGTGGACAACCAATGATCACCCGGCGACCTCGGACGCCAGCGTAGTGCCTGCCCACTGGCAGGAGGCATTCGAGGGCGTGATGAGCCGAATCGCAGGCCGGTTCGCCCGAGTTGAACCCCGCCGCCGGGTGCGGCGACTCGTCTCCGGTCTGCTGTCAGACCTGCTGTGGAAGAACTTCTGGACCCTGGCCCAGCACGCGGGCGACTCCACTCCGGACGGCATGCAGCACCTGCTCCGCCGCGCGAAATGGGACGCCGACGCGATCCGCGACGACTTACGCGCCTACGTGGTCGAGGACCTGCACGACACCGAGGCCGTGCTCGTGGTCGACGAGACGGGCGATCTGAAGAAGGGCACGGCGACTGTCGGCGTCCGCGCCGACGAACACGCCCGCCAACCCATCCCCGACAGCCTGATCCCGCTCACCTGCAAATAGATCCAGCGCCTATTCGTCACACTGGTCGTCCGGCCCGTCCACGACACAGCACACCGGCTCCGCTGGTCCCACTGGCGACGCCGCCACCAGGCTCGGCCCCAAGCAAGCCACTATCATCGCCAGCAGTGCGCAGTCTGTGGTGGGCGGCCCGCACCAGTGAAGCCGGGCAGACCACCACTCTCGGGTCTCGTGTGACTGGCTATCGGATCACTATGGTGAGCGGGTGAACTCCATGGCTCTTCCCGACAGGCCACCTGCCGCCGAGCCGCGCGGAGCAGTTGCGATCATCACCAACGGACGCGGCGAACTCCTTCTGCACCTGCGCGATGACATCGAGGGCATCGCCTGGCCGGGGCACTGGAGCCTGCTGGGCGGCAGTTGCGAACCCGGCGAGATCCCAGCCCAAACAATCGTCCGCGAGCTCAACGAAGAAGTCGGCCTTGCCCTTGATGGCATGACTGAGCTCTTCGAGATCCAGGACCCCACCAACGCCAATAAGATCCTCACCGCCTTCGCCGCCTCATGGGACGGCGACGAGACCACCCTGGAACTTACCGAAGGCGTAAAGCTGCAGTTCTTATGCCCCGAAGACCTGCCGGTCCTGAACATCCCGCCATGTATCCGCGACGGCATCTATCGCTTCCTCAACGCCCAATCGGGCGCCTGACGCCCACTCCGACGGGCGGGAACGCCCGAAGCCAGGCAGACCCCCAGCGCGATCACGATCTACAGCTGGAGTACTAGTACTCCAGCTGCACTTCTCTATATACCCTGGTCAGGAGGCTGCTTCTGAGTCTAGTCGGCTGACGCGGCGTCAGGGCGGCGGCGGTTCGTGACTCACCCGATCGGAGAGCCTTAGGCGCTGGTAGTGGTGATGCCGGGCGATGGCCTGGTGGTGGCGGCGCCAGTTGGACATGCCTCGGCCGGTGCGCCGCTCAGGGCATGGTCGATGCGCCAGCTGCCCGCTGGTGTCTTGACCTGCTGGGACTTGGCACCGCCAGGACGTAGCCCACGCCGGCGTCCTCCAGCATCCGCCGGAAGTGCCGCTCCTGCCCGTAGGCCGCATCCGCGGTCACCCAGGCGATCCGCAGCGTGGAGTCCAACGCGCGCCGGACCGTGGCACGTGCGAGTTCCGGCTTGGTCGCGAAGGACTTGCCCTCGGAGATCCGGGCGGCGCGGCACCGGCCGGGATCCTCGGTCCAGGACTTGGGCAGATAGAGCTCGCGGTCCACCAGGGCCCGGCCCTTGTCGGAGGCGTAGGAGGCGAACACTCCGATCTGGCAGTTCTCCGTACGCCCGGCCGTCCCGGAATATTGCCTTTGCACCCCGGCTGAGACGGTGCCCTTCTTCAGGAAGCCGGTGTCGCCAACGATCAGCACGCCGTCCGGCTGCCCGAGCCGCTTGACCACGTACTCCTGCGGGTCATCGCGGATCCCGTCCGGTTCCCACTGGCACCACGACGGCAATCGCCGCAGACCGTAGCGGGAGCCATGGCCCGCATGCTCGGCCGACTGCCAGCTGTTCTTCCGGCCCACCGGCCCCGACAGGCCGCGCACGTAGTCCCGCATGTGCCGACGCGACTCGACCCGCCCGAAGCGTTCGCCCACCCGCAGTAGCAACGACCCCAACTCGGCATCCCACAGGCCTGCTTCGACATCGCTCTCCGACTCGGTGACGAGGCTGCCACAGGCGGCACCGTCGGGGTACAAGACGTCGGGGTACGAGACGTCGGGATCAGGAACGGCCGGCACGGCTCCTGGTTGTGCCCGAGGCGCCGGTCCCCGTGACGCGCGGACCCGGCTGGACTGGGATCCGCGGCGATCGGCCGCGGTGCGTGTTCAGGGCTGAGCTATATTCACGGGTCGTGTCTCCGTGGCGGGGGCATTTGGGGGGAGCGTGGAGATGCGCAGGGCAACGGTGCGGCAGTGGGCCATGGCGACGGCCGGGGCGGTGCTGGGGGTGCTGCCCGCGGCGGTGCCCGCTCAGGCGGCCTCGGGGGATGCCACGTGTCCGAAGGGCTACTTCTGCGGGTGGACGGGTGATGAGGCCACCGGCAGCATGATGAAGACGAAGACGGACCTGTCGTCCTTCGGATCCTTCAACGGCAAGCTGAAATGGACCGACAACCGAACGTCGAGTTACGCGTGCTTGTACGGCACCGACGGCACCGGAGCCTGGGACCTCCCGAACTCGGAGGGCGGGGGGCCGTATCTGAAGGCGATGACGTCACTGAAGTTCCACAAAACCGAACGCGAGTGCACCTGGCCGGCGTACGGGCCGTGGGTTGATGTGAAGAGCCCGGAAAGGGCTGGGTTCGGTGACATCGACGGGGACGGCCGGGCGGATGTGCTGTCCCGTGATCAGGCGGGGCGGCTGTGGTTCGCGCCCGGCGACTACAGCGGCCGTCTGATCGGCTCCGGCTGGAACTCCATGACGGCGATGACCCGGCACGGCGATTTCACCGGTGACGGCATCGAGGACCTGCTCGCCCGGGACAAGGACGGGAAGCTGTGGCTGTACCCGGCCACCGGCCGCGGCGGCTTCATGGCGCGCCGCCTGATCGGCCCCGGCTGGAACACCATGACCTACATCGCAGCCGCCGGCGACCTCACCTGCGACGGCGAGAACGACCTCCTGGCCGCGGACAAGGCCGGGAAACTGTGGCTCTACCCCGGCACCGGCCACAGCCACCTCATGTCCCGCCGCCTGGTCGGCGGCGGCTGGAACACCATGAACGCCCTCACCGGGCCCGGCGACCTCACCGGCGACAAGAAGAACGACCTCCTCGCCCGCGACACCACCGGCAAACTCTGGCTCTACCCCGGCACCGGCCACAGCACCTTCGGCACCCGCAAACTCATCGGCCCCGGCTGGAACGCCATGGACTCCTTCATCAGCGTGGGGGACACCGACGGCGACGGCATCAACGACCTCAACACCGTCACCAACGGACAATTCCGCAATGGGCAAGTCGGCCGGCAGGTGCTGTACTCCGGCACCGGCCACGGCACCTTCCGCCCGGCGAAGGAACAGAGTTACGCGTGGTACGAGCTCAACGGCACGTTCTGAGCTCCGCCCTGTTCTGCCTGTCCCGCGAGACCGCTCCCCCGCCGGACAGATGTACTTCCTGCGCGGTGACGGGCGCGGGACGCTGATCGGCGGCGGCTGGAACGCGATGACCGCCGTCAACCGGCACGGAGACCTCATCGGCGACGCGGACGGCGACAACGTCAACGACCTCTACGCGACCTTCGACGACGCCCCCGCGTTCTACCAGGACCTGGGAAGCGGAGGCGCGGGTCAGGCGGAGGCGGGGTAGAGGAACCAGCGGGACTCGTCGTTGGTGCCGCAGGTGTCGATCATGAGGCGGCGGTCGGAGCCGCCGGAGTTGACGTTGCCGGGGCGGATGCAGAGATTGCCGCTGATGTAGCTGCGGATGTGGACGGCGCTGTTGCCGACGGGTTCGAGCCACCAGAGCTGGTTGTCGCCGAGGGTGCCGTCGCAGTTGGCCTCGTTGAGGGTGGTGCCGGCGGGCTGGGCACCGTGGTTGGGCATGTCGAGGCAGAGATCGTCCTTGGCGTTGACGAACAGGACGAGGTCGGTGCCGCCGGGGCCCTTGCCGACGGGCTGGACGCGCATGTTCCAGATCTGGTTGTCGTTGCTGGTGCCGTCGCACTTGTGGGTGTTGACGGGCCCGCCGACCTTGCCGGCGCCGTAATAGGGGATGTCGGCGCACAGTGCCGTGGCGGCGTTGAGGAGCAGCGCGGTGGAGGGGTAGACGGCGATGGTCGGCGTGGGAGTGGCCGCCTTCTTGGTCTTCTTGGGCGAAGGAGTCGGCGAGTGGGTGATGTGGACCGGCGGCTTGGGTGTGGCGGAACGCGACGGCTTCGGTGTCGGCGTCGGCTTCGTCACGGTCGGGCTGACGGACCCCGTGGGGAAGTGGGCCAGCCGGTCGGCCGCCTTGGTCTGCGCGGCCGCGAGCTCCTTCGCGTCCTGGTCGGCCTGGTGGCCGCGCCAGGCGCCGATGCCCATGGTGGCGCCCGCGGCGAGCGCCAGTACGGCCGTGGCGCCCGCGACCCTCGAGCCCAGCCGGGAACGCTCCCCCGGCTGACGGGCACTGGTCGTGAGCACCTCGATGAACCGTGCCCGCCGCCGCCGCTTCGCCTCGTCCTGATCGGTGTCGCTCAACGCCCGTTCCCCACTCGCAGAGAGTCCAACAAAGAGATGCCCATCCGTCAGACGCGTATGAAGGCCCTCAGGTCACACCCGGCCAGTGAAGCACCGGGACCGAGGCCGACGGCCGTCCCCGAAACCGGATGGGCACGGATTGGGCACGACATGAGCAGAAGGACCGGCGGGACGGCGACGCCCGGCCCGTGCGGCGTCCACCGGCCGCGTGCCATGCGCGGCCGTGCCCGTACCGCCTGTTGAGCGGAGTCCCCCCACTCCCCTTGCGCACCACGAATATCACACGGCACGCGAACCCCGCTACGGTGGTTCCCCTCGCGGATCCGGTGCCGGTGCGGGCACCGGATCCGCCGGGGTGTCCGGGGCGATCGGCGCTCTCGCCCTCACCGCCTCGTGACCGGGCGCGGTTCGGAGCCGAAGAAGACCTCGGGCGCCGGTTCGCCGCCGGCGGCGGGCCGGTGCCGCGGGCCGCTGGACGTGCCGAAGCCGAGTCGCAGCGGCACGGACGGAGACGCGGACGGGACGGTGGCCGCCACGTGCCGGCCGGGTGCCGAGGGCGCCGGAGCCGGAGCCGACTCCGGTGCCGACAGCGGCGGTACGGGCGGTACGGGCCGCTGCTCCGGTACGGCGTCGACGGGCTCGGTCGCCGCCCACCGCGCGGTGTACGGAGCGGGGTCCGCCTGTTGGAAGAGCAGGACGGGGCGGCCGTCCTCCGGTCCTGTCGTCCAGGGGGTGCCGTCCGGCGTCAGTACGGTGAGCCGGAGCCTGAGCACGGGTGCGGCCACCGCCAGGACGAGCCAGTCCGCGTCATCGGACCCGGTCCCCGTACGGACGGCCTCGACGGCCTCTTTCTCGGAGCCGACGAGCGGCGCCGTCCGTCCGGGGGCGGTCAGGCCCGTGAGCGACGGCCACAATCGCCGTTCCCCCGGCGGCCGTTGCGCGTCCGCCACGAGCGCGTCGGCCAGGGTGACCCGCAACTCCTGCGACCCGGCGGGCCGTCCGTGCCCCACGAGCCGTCCGCTCTCCACCGGCGCGACGGCGGTCAACGCGTGTGTCACCGCGTCCCCTTGGTCGAGGATGTGGAGCGGCGCCAGCCCGCGCTCGGCCAGCCGGTCCTCCTGCGAGCGCGCGGGGGACGGCGGTTCGGGTGCGGCGTGCGACGGACGTACGGCCACGGGCGTCGCCGGTACCGAATGGGACACCGGCACCGGGCCCGTGACAGGGACCTCGTACGTGGCGGGGACCTCGTCCGTGACAGGGACCTCGCCCGTGACAGGGACCTCGCCCGCCGCCGGGGCCTGATCCGCCGCCGGGGCCTGATCCGTAGCGGGCTCCTTGCCCTTCCCTGACGGAACGTCCTCGCCCGCGCCCACGCGCGGCGCCGCGAAAGAGGCGCCGTCACGAGGCGTCACGGGAACGTGGACCGCCTCGTCCCCCGGCATGAACGGCACCATGTGCAGGCCGTCGCCGGAGGGCACCGGCAGGTACGCGGCAGCGGACGGATCGAACTCGTCCCATACCTCGGCGACCTGCTCGATGTTCCCGACCTCACCGATCCAGCCGCTGTCCCCGTACATGATCATGCCGGTCGGGGTGTGGATGAAGTCGTCCCCGAAGCTGACCCAGCCGCCAGGTGACAGCACGGTGCCGTCCGGCAGCCTGATCCAACCGCCCGGATCGGCCTCGTAACCCAGCGGCCGTGACGACGAACCCGCCCCGGCCGGAGGAAGCGGCAGGTCGAACACCGCGAACTCGCCTGGCCCGGCGGCCGTCCGCGGACCCGCCGCAGAAGCGGGACCGCGCACCGGACCCCGCACCAGACCCGTATCGGATCGGGGCTCCATGATCGTGATCACCCGACCGACGAGCCACTGCGCCCGGATCGGATCGATCCCCACGTCCGGCGAACCGCCGCGCAGTCCGTACCAGTTGCCCGGCAGATCCCGCGAGCCGCTCGGCCGCCCCGACGAACTTCCCGGCCGCCCCGACGAACCGCTCGGACGGTCCCAAGACCCGCTCGGCTGGCCCGACATACCGCTCGGCTGCCGCGACAGTCCGCTCGGCCGCCCCGACGACACACTCGACCGCCGCGACAGGCCGCCCGGCTGGCTCAAGGACACGCTCGACCGGCGCGACGAACCTCCCGGCCGGCCCGAAGACCCGCTCGGCCGACCCGACGAACCGCCGCTCGGCCGGTTCGAGGCGGGGCTCCGAGGGTGCCGGTACGCGAAGTAGGCGTCCCAGGCGCGGCCGGGCGGATACATGTTCCGGACGGGCGACGGCATCGCGAGGTCCTGGTACATGTTGTACAAGCCCTCGTAGTAACTGGCGGCGACAGGCGTACCGGTGAAGTCCATGATGTTGAGGATCGCGCCCGTGTCGATCTGGTTGAGACCGACGTTCAGGTAGTCCACCCCGTCGTGCGGGAGCGGAACGGCCCTCGGGGTGATCGACGGCGCGTTGCGCGGACCGACCAGGAACGGGAAGGGGAAGGCGGGGTCCCCGGCGAAGATCGGAGTCGCGTTCACCTCCCACGGGTCGAGCAGGACGATGTTACGAGGCCGCTCCGGATAGCCGACCGCGATGAACACGTGGTCGGTGTACGGCGCGACGGCTTGCAACGGATGCTCGCCCGGGTGGAGGTTGAGGGGCACGTGCCAGATCCCCATCCCCGGGGGAAGCTGCCTCCGGTTCAGGAGGACGTAGGTCAGGGCCGCGTGCTCACCGCAGTTGCCGGTGTTGACCAGCGACGCCTGGGCCGCGCTCTGCCCCAACGACTCCTGGATATTGCGGGGTTGGACACGAGGAACCTGACGGGCCAGGTGGTTGCGCACCAGGAGCGCCCCGCCCGACGCCGCGACCGCGGACGCCTGGTTGGACTGGCCCCCGTGCAGGATCTCGCGTACCCCGGCGAAGATCTCATGGCCGAGGTTCATCAGCCACAGCTCGTTCTGCAACGGCTCGGCCGGCAGCATGTCCAGCGGAAGGGGGTCGCCCATCCCCACCCGCCGCCCGCCGCGACTCGCCGCCTCGGCCGCGTCCCGCTGCGCGTAGTACTGGGTGTGCCACTGCACGGACTGACGGTTGTGCTGCTCGATGGCGAACCACTGCTCGGGCGCCATGCCGGGCGGCGGAGCCGTCGCGGTCGGTACGTAGAAGGGGGCGGGCTGCCAGATCGGCGGGCGGGGTGAGGCCGGCGCGTCCGCCATCACCACGTCCTCCGGCTCGAAGGAGCGCGCAGGCGGCCGAATCGGCCCCGCGGACGGCGGATACGGCTGCCGGCTCGACCCCGACGACGGGGGGTACGGCTGCCGGCTCGACCCCGACGACGGCGGATACGGCTGCCGGCCAGACCCCGCAGAGGGCGGATACGGCTGCCGGCTCGACCCCGACGAGGGGTACGGCTGCCGCCTCGGCTCGGTGAAGGAGGACTCCCTGCTCGGTCGGCGGGTGAACCCGGAGGAAGGATAGGACAGCAGGCCCGACCGCCGCACCGACCCGGAGGAGGGATCGGACCGCCGGCTCGACCGGCGCCCCGAAGACGACACCGGCGGCCTGCTCTCCTCCCTCGGAGGATCGGTGTAGACGGACGTCCTGGAATACCCGCCAGAACCCGAATACGACGACGAGCCACCGCGCAGCACCAGCGGGTGACCGACCACGAGCGTCTGGGCGATGGCCTCACCGCGCGGGCCCAGCGGCATACGCTGCCGCCATTCGGGCAACAGCGCGTGCAGTTCCGGCACATCGGCCAACGTCACCCGAGGGTGCGCCGGGTCCAGCCGGCGCAGCTCCCGGTTGATGTCCAGAACCAGAATCACCTGATCGAAGTGGCTCAGGTCAGAACCGTGCCCGGACGCCTCCGTCGAGGAAGGCGACGGCGCGGCGGACGGCACCGGTACGGGCGCGCGCACCGGCACCACCGGCAGACCGGCGGGCGGCCAGGTCGTCGCGGAGGTGTCCTCCCAGTCGGAAGTCCCGCCCGTCGCGGGCTCCTTGCCCTTGGCGGACGGACCCGCTGTGCCGGATGTGCCAGCCGTGCCCGATGTACCGGTCGGCACGGTGCCACGGGGCCCCGGCGTTTCGGAGCCGGGGTGCGCCACCGGGGCCGCCGCCTGCGTCTCCGAGTCGGTACGGGGCCGCAGCGGGATGTGAACGGCCTGGTCGCCGGGGCGTACCGGCACCATGTGCAGGCCGTCCCCGGAGGGCACCGGCAGGTGAGGGGCCGCGGACGGGTCGAAGTGGTGCCACATCTCGGCGATCTGCTCGATGTTGCCGACCTCGCCGATCCAGCCGTTGTCACCGTGCATGATCGCACCCGTGGGGGTGTGGATGAAGTCGTCCCCGAAGCTGACCCAGCCGCCAGGTGACAGGACAGTGCCGTCCGGCAGCCTGATCCAACCGCCCGGATCGACCTCGTACCCCAGCGGGCGGGACGACGAAGGCGTGTCGGCCGGGGGAAGCGGCAGGTCGAACGACGCGAACTCGCCGGGCCCACCGGTCCTGCGCGGACCGGTCTCCGGCGCGGGACCGCGTACCAGACCCGTGCCGGAGCGGGGCTCCGTCAGCGTGACCACACGCCCGATGTTCCACTGTTCCCGGATCGGATCGATCCCCACGTCCGGCGAACCGCCCAGCGTGCGGGCCGGCCCACCCTGTTGGTCCCACGGCATGCTCGGCCGCCGCGAAGAGCTGCTCTGCCGACGCGACGAACTGCCCTGCTGCCCCGAAGAGCCACTTGGCTGACGCGACGAACCGCTGGGCTGACGCGATGAGCCACTCGGCTGGCGCGACATGCCGCTCGGCTGCCTCGACAGCCCGGCCGGTCGCCCCGAAGAGCCGCTCGGCCGACCCGACGAACCGCTCGGCCGGATCAAGCCCGACGGCTGACCCGACGGACCGCCCGGCCGGATCAGGCCGGGCGGCTGACCCGCTGGACCACTCGGCCGGATCAGGCCGGGCGGCTGAGGGTGCCGGTACGCGAAGTAGGCGTCCCACGCGGGGCCGGCCGGATACATGTTCCGGACGGGCGCGGGCATCGCGAAGTCCTGATACATGTTGTAAACGCCCCGGTACTGACTGGCGGGGATAGGCGCGCCGGTGAAGTCCATGATGTCGTGGACTTCGGGCCCGATCTGACGGCGGCCGATAGCCAGGTAGTCGATTCCGTCATTCGGCAGGAGCACGGCCCGCGGGGTGATCGACGGCGCATTGCGCGGACCGACCAGGAACGGGAAACGGAAAGCGGGGTCCCCGGCGAAGATCGGAGTCGCGTTCACCTCCCACGGGTCGAGCAGGACGATGTTACGAGGCCGCTCGGGATAACCGACCGCGATGAACACGTGGTCGGTGTACGGCGCGGTGGGGTTGTCGCCGCGTTCACCCCAGTGGAGATTCAGCGGCACGTGCCAGATGCGCATGCCGTCGGGCAGCCGGTGCTGGTTCAGGAGCGTGTAGGTCAAGGCCGCGTGCTCACCGCAGTTGCCGGTGCAGGTGATGGACGCCGTGGCCGCGCTCTGCCCCAGTTGTTCCATGGGACTGCTGGCCTGGTGCCGGGGAGCGACCTGACGGGCCAGAGAAAGGCGTACTTGGAGCGCCCCGCCCGTGGCCGCGACCGAGGACGCCTGATTCGACTGGCCCCCGTGCAGAATCGCGCGTACGTCGGCGAAGATGTGATGACCGAGGTTCAACAACTCGATCTCACGCGGCAACGGCTCGAACGGCAATGTGTCGTGCGGAGAGACCGGAAATCCTTGATTTCGCAGGTTCTGCCGAATCGCCTCTTCCTGAAGACCCATCCGCTGGTAGTAGTCGCTGTGCCATCGCTCGGATATCCGTTGGGCCTCAAGGATTTCGTGCCATTGGCCGTCGGAAATACCGTGGGGCCGAACGGTGGCGGTCGGCGCGTAGAAGGGGGCGTGCTGCCCTGGCGGCATGTGAGGTGCGGGCATCGCGCGGGGCGGGGGCGGCGGCGCGTCCGTCATCTCCACGTCCCTGAAGTCGGAGACGGGGGTGGGCTGCCGGCTGGGACCCGAGGAGGGGTACGGCTGTCGGCTCGATCCCGACGACGGCGGGTACTGCTGCCTGCCGGACCCGGACGGCGGGGGGTACGCCTGCCCGCGCGACCCGGAACCGGGCTGCCTCCTCGGCGCGGAGGCGGGCGGCCCGCTCGGTCGGCGGCTGAACCCGGAGGAGGGATAGGACAGCAGGCCCGGCCGCCGCACCGACCCGGAGGAGGGATCGGGCCGCCGGCTCGACCGGCGCCCCGAAGACGACACCGGCGGCCTGCTCTCCTCCCTCGGAGGATCGGTGTAGACGGACGTCCTGGAATACCCTCCGGAACCCGAATACGAGGACCCGCCGGGGAGCGACAGGGGACGGCCGGTGACCATCGTCTGGGCGATGGCCTCACCGCGCGGACGCAACGGCATACGCTGCCGCCATTCGGGCAACTGCGCGTGCAGGTCGTCCACGTCCGCGGGCCGCACCGGAGGACGCCGCGGATCGAGCCGCTGCAACTCCCGGTTGATCTCGTGCGCCAGTACCGCCTTGTCGAAATCGCTCAGGCCGGAACCGTGGCCCGACCCCTCCTGCTCATGCGGCTGTTCACCCGGCGGCACATGTTCCGAGGGGGGCGCCGCCTCCGTGGCGGGCTCTTTGCCTTTGCCCTTGCCCTCGTCGGTCGCGGGCTCTTTGCCTTTGCCCCCGTCCGTGGCGGGCTCCTTGCCCTTGCCCTTGTCCGACGAGCCGGGGGCCGGTTCGGTGGTGGTCTCCGACGTCGACTTGCCGTTCTGGGACTGCTTGCCCTCCTTGCCCGCGGGCGCGGGCGACTTGGGCTCGGTGACCACCGTGGCCGGCGGGTCCTCCTTCGTATGCGGCGCGGCGGCCGGGGGTTCCTTGCCTGCCGGCGGTACGGTCTGGCCGCCGTCAGGCCGACTGCCCTTCCCTGGACCGGAGCCCGTGCCGGAACCGGGCTCGTGCGGCGTCGGCGCGGTCTCGATCTGCGTGTGGCTGCTGTTGCCCTGGTTGGGCCGCACATTGCCGGGGCCGTCGCCCGAGCTCCCGCTGCCGGAGTTCGACCGGCCGCCCGGCAGGTCGTCGAGCGTCACCGGGCCCTTGTAGGCGGTGCTCTTACGAGGCGCGGGCGGCAGTTTCGGTCCGCCGCCGTGCGAGCCGTCGCCCCGGTTGCCGGAACCGGGCGGCTTCCACAGGCCGTTCGGGTCCGGGATGCCGCCGCCGAGGCGGTGTCCCGGATTCTCCATCGGGTCGGAGTTGACGGGTTTGGACGACGTCTCCGACGATCCGCCCTGACCCGGCTCCTTCCACACCGAACCCGGCGCGGGCTTTCCGCCGCCCAAGGTCCGGCCGGGGTTCTCCATGGGGTCGGAATGCAGCCCCGACCCACCAGAACCCTGCGGCTTCGACTCCGGCGCGGGGAACGGATTCTCACCCGGACCACCCAGCCGACGACCCGGATTCTCCATCGGATTCGGACTCAACGGCGCCGCCGACGACTCCGACGAACCGCCCGAACGCGGCTCCTTCCAGCCCGAATCCGGCGCGGGCTTTCCGCCGCCCAAGGTCCGGCCAGGGTTCGCCATCGGATCGGAATGCGACCCCGACCCACCAGAACCCTGCGGCTTCGACTCCGGCGCGGGGAACGGATTCTCACCCGGACCACCCAGCCGACGACCCGGATTCTCCATCGGATTCGGACTCAACGGCGCCGCCGGCGACTCCGACGAACCGTCCGAACGCGGCTCCCTGCCCGGCGCCGGCTTCCCGTCGCCCAGCGTCCGGCCGGGGTTCGCCATCGGGTCGGGTCCGGTGCCGCTCGAAGCCGGGGGCTTCGATGTCCCGCCCTGAGAATTCCCGCCGCGGGGATTCCCGCCCTGGGAGTTCTCGCCCTGGTGATTCCCTCCTTGGGAGTTGCCGCCCTGAGAGTTGCCGCCCTGGGAGTTCCCGCCCTCTTTGCCGGGGGGTACCGGCGGTTTGGGCGTGGGGGCCACCGGGGTCGGCTGGGTCTCGCCCGGAGGCGGCGCGGTCTCCGTCGTCTCCTTCCGGGGAGGCGGCGCGCTCTGGCCGCTGTCGGAGTGACCGCCCTTGCCGGAACCGGAGTTCGTGCCGGAACCGGGCTCGTGCTGCGTCGGCGCGGTCTCGATCTGCGTGTGGCTGCTGTTGCCCTGGTTGGACCGCAGATTGCCGCCGCCCTCGCCCGAGCCCGCCGCGTTGCCGCCCTTCTGCGAACCGCCCGGCTGGTCGCCGAGCGTCGCGGGCCTGTCGTGGCCGGGACCCGTACGCGGATGGGCCTTCGGCGCGGGCGGCGCCGTCGATCCGCTGTCGCGCGAGCCGCCGCCGTGACCGCCGGAACCCGGCTCCTTCCAGACGCTGTTGGGGTCCGGCTTGCCGCCGCCGAGGCGGTGCCCCGGCCCGTCCATCGGATTCGACCCGCCCGGCCCGCCGGGCTTCCCGTCGTTCCCCGACCCGGACGATCCGTCCGCTCGGCCGTGGGACGGCGTCGCCGGGTGGTTGTAACCGGTCCCGGTCGGCTGGGCCTTCGACGGGCCGTTGCTGCCCGGCGCGTCCGGATTCGGCTCCTTCCAGACGCTGTTCGGGTCCGGCTTGTCACCGCCCAGGCGCTGCCCCGGCCTGTCCATCGGATTGGTGGAGCCCGATCCGTCGGGACGGCCGTGGGAACTCGTCGCCGGGTAGTTGTAACCGGGCCCGGTCGGCTGCGCCTTGGCCGGGCCGCCGCCCTCGGACTTCGTGCCGGGCCCGGGGAACGGATTCTCACCGGGGCCGCCCAGCCGCCTGCCCGGATTGTCCATCGGGTTCGGGCTCAGCGGCTTGGACGATCCGCCGGACCCGCTCGAATCGCCGGAACTCTCGCCGTACGGACGCTCCTTCACTCCGTGCGGGTTGGCGGGCGGAGCGCCCAGCGTCTTGTTCGAGTCCTTCGAACCGCCGGGCGAACCGTCGCCCTTGCCCGAGGAACCCGAAGAGCCCGACGACCCGTTCGAACCGCCGTCACCGTACGGACGGGTCTTCACACCGTGCGGGTTGGCCGGCGGAGCGCCCAGCGGCCTGCCCGGGTCGGACGAACCCGGGCCGTCGCCCCTGCCCGAGGAACCCGAAGAGCCCGACGACCCGTTCGAACCGCCGTCACCGTACGGACGGGTCTTCACACCGTGCGGGTTGGCGGGCGGAGCGCCCAGCGGCCTGCCCGAATCCTTCGAACCCCCGGGCGTGCCGTCGCCCTTGGGGGCGGGCAGGGGCGCGCCGACGTCGCTGGAGTGGTGGCCGGGTCCGCTGTTGGTGCCGTTGAACTCGCCGCCGGAGGAGTTCTTGGTGACGATCGGTCCTGACTCGGGAGCGTGGCCGCCCCTGGACGATCCGTCGGTGATCGGGTTCGAGTGGTCGCCGCCGCCGAGCCGCGGCGGGGGCTCGCCGACCGGGAACTTCCCGCCGCCGCCACCGCCGCTCAGCGGTTTGCCGCCGATCGGCGTGGGAGGCGGAGGTGAGACGGGCGGCGGGGCGCCGGTCTTGGGGCCGGTGCCCGGCTTTCCGGGGCGCGGGGTGTAGTGGAAGGCCCCGAGCCCGCCGCCGATGCCGCCGAAGGCACCGCCGATGCCCAGGCTCCACGCCTCCATGCTCCAGTCGATGTCGTAGTCGGTGCCGGCGATGTCCGCGCCGATCTTGCCGACGGCGAGGTCGAAGGCGAGGTTGGACGCGGCGCCGATGACGGCGCTGCCGGTGATCTCGATGACCGCGGTGGCCACCGAGCCGATCCGGGCGGCCACCTGGGCCATGATCGGGATCAGCCGGGCCAGCAACTGG
This sequence comes from Streptomyces sp. CBMA29, assembly GCF_014596445.1. Classification (GTDB taxonomy): domain Bacteria; phylum Actinomycetota; class Actinomycetes; order Streptomycetales; family Streptomycetaceae; genus Actinacidiphila. The sequence goes on from NZ_MECL01000088.1 coordinate 49,999, forward strand.
CCGATCATCGCGAGCAGTCCGCTGAGCAGCGGGCCGAGGGCGAAGAACACGGCGCCGAGCAGGGCGCCGAGGATGTCGGCCCACATCGCGGCGTTGAGCTTCTTCGCGTACTCCGCCGCGGCCTTGTGCAGTTCGTCGGCGTAGCGGTTGATCGTCTGGCCGATGGTCCAGGCGGTCTCGGCGGCGCTGTCGATGGTCGGGGCGACGCCGTCCTGCCAGGCAAGCCGCGCTTCGTCACCGGCTTTGCCGGTCATGCCGAGCTCGGAGACGTAGCCGTTGACGGCGACCTTGCGCTCGTGGAGGTCGTCGCCCATCCGGATCCAGGCGTTGCCCAGTTCGTAGATGTCGTCGAGCTTGATGGTGTTGAGTACGGAATCCGCGTCAGCCATGGTCGGGGCCGCTTTCCTCGGGCGTACCGCTGCTACTCGGACGGGTGCTGCTCGGACGGGTGCTGTTCTCGGGGCCGCCGCCCAGGCGGGTCACCGGTCCCGTGACGTACCGGGCCACGTCGGGCTGCCCGGCGGCGGGTTCGGGGGAACCCGGATCGTCGCCGTGCCCGGCCACGACCCCCGCGGGCACCGGCTCGACGGCGGGGGCCGTTGCGCCGGGGGCCGTTTCGTCCGGGGTCTGTTCGCTCAGCTCGTCGATGGCGACCTGGACGATGGCGGGGACGGCGGAGCTGCGGCGGATCAGCGTGCCGCGGCCCGGCTGGCGGCGGTAGGCGCGCTGGTCGCCGATCAGGACGCCCTCGCGGTGGTCGCCGGACAGCAGCAGCCCGTCGGTGCCGATCTCCTTGAGCTTGCTCAGCAGGGGGTCGGACAGCAGGGCGCGGCTGGCACCGCCGACGCGCCGGGCGATCACGAGGTGGAAGCCCAACTCGGCGGCCTGGGGGATGAATTCGGCCAGCGGGGCGAGCGGGCCGTGGCCCATGCCGCCCGCGGCCAGGTCGTAGTCGTCGGCGACGACGTACAGCTCGGGGCCCTGCCACCAGTCGCGCGCGGCGAGTTGGGTGGCGGTGACGTCGGCGGGGGGCATCCGGGTGCGCAGCGTCTCGGCGAGGGCCTGCGCCTGGGCCGCGACCAGGTCGGCGTTGCCGCCGCGGGCGCCGATGTACTCGTCGGGCACCGTGCCCAGCAGGCTGTGCCGGTAGTCGACGACCATGAAGCGCAGGTCGCGGGCGCTGTGTTGGGCGGCCAGGCCGCGCATCCAGGCGCGCAGGAACGCGGTCTTGCCGGAGCCGGAGTCGCCGAAGACGACGAAGTGCGGGGCGTCGGCGGTCAGGTCGAGGCCGACCGGGCGCTGGTCGGACTCGCGCAGGGCGATGGGCACTTCGCGGGCGCCGAGGGCGGGGCCGTGGCCCTCCCAGCGTTCGGCGGGCGGCAGCGCGGCGGCGGCCGTCAACTCGCGGACGGTGATCCGCGCGGGCAGGACGCGCAGCGCCGGGGCGGCGGGCCGCCGCCAGCTCTCGGCGAGCCGGGCCACCAGCGACTGCCCGGCCTCGGCGAGCCCTTCGACGCTGTCGACGGCGTCGAGCCGGGGCAGCGCGACGTGGTGGGTGAGGCCCGCGGCGGCCAGGCCGCGGCCGGGGATGCTCTGGCCCAGCGCGCGGGCGGCGGGGCGGCTGATCTCGGACTCGGTGGGGTCGTTGAGCCGCAGTTCGAGGCGGCCGGGGATGCTGTCGCGCAGGCCGATCCGTACCTCCGCCCAGCGGTTGGCGGTCAGCCAGAGGTGGACGCCGACGCCGAGGCCGCGGGTGGCGATCTCGGTGAGGGTGGCGACCACGTTCTCGTCGGTGGTGTGCAGGGCCGCGAGGTTGTCGACCACCAGCACGACGTCGGCGGAGCGTACGCCGTCGGGCACTTCTCCCGAGGCGCGGCGGGCGCGCAGTTCGGCGGCGGACTGGATGCCCAGGTCACGGAACATCTGCTCGCGCGCGGTGACCAGGCCGGTGACCTCGGCCAGCACCCTGCGGACCCGCTCGTCGTCGCGGCGGCCCGCGATGCCCGCCACGTGCGGTGCGTCGCCGAGTCCGTGCAGCGAGCCGCCGCCCATGTCGATCCCGTAGAACTGGAGCTCGTCGGGGGTGTGGGTGAGCATGGCGCTGAGCATCGCGGTGCGCAGGAAGGTGGACTTGCCGCTCTGCGGGGCGCCGACCAGGGCGATGTGGCCCTGACGGCCCGCCAGGTCCAGTACGAGGGGCTGCTGTTCCTGCCGGGAGGGCACGTCCAGCACGCCGACCGGGAACTTCAGCTCGCCCGAGTACGGCCACAGGGCGCAGCGCAGGCCCAGTTCCGGGTCGGTCTCCGGTTCGCCGAGCAGCGGGTCGAGGGTGAAGCACGGGGGCAGCGGCGGCAGCCACACCTGGTGGCCCGCGGTGTCCTTGTCGGCCAACCGCTCGACGGCGAGCTGGAGTTCGGTCGAGCCGCCGTCCGGGTCCCAGTCCCAGCCGGGCGTCTCGGCCTCCTCCGCGGTGAGCGGCGCGAGGTCGCCGTGCACGGCGAAGGGCACGGGTTCCAGGGCCGGTCCGGCGCTGTCGGCGTCGTGGTCCTGGTAGGGCGCGGAGACGTACGCGACGCGGAAGCGTTCATAGACCGACTCGTCCACCTTCAGGTAGGCGGAGCCGGGGATGGCGGGCAGGGTGTACGCGTCGGAGGTGCCGATGACGGCGCGGGACTCGGCGGCGCTGAAGGTGCGCAGGCAGATCCGGTACGACAGGTGGGACTCCAGGCCGCGCAGCCTGCCTTCCTCCAACCGCTGGGTGGCCAGCAGCAGATGCATGCCGAGCGAGCGGCCGACCCGGCCGATCTGCACGAACAGGTCGATGAAGTCGGGGCGTTGGGAGAGGAGTTCGCCGAATTCGTCGACGATGATGAGCAGGTAGGGCAACGGCTCCAGCGGTTTGCCGTTGATGTCGGTGGCGCCCGCCGCCTGCCGCAACTGGTATTCGCGGACGGAGTCGACGTTCCCCGCCTCGCGCAGCATCCGCTGTCTGCGCTGCTGTTCGCCGCGCAGCGCGTCGCGCATCCGGTCGACGAGCGCGAGGTCGTCGGCGAGGTTGGTGATCAGGCCGGAGACGTGCGGCAGTTCGGTGACGCCCGCGAAGGTGGCGCCGCCCTTGAAGTCGACCAGGACCAGGGCCAGGTGTTCGGGGGCGTGGGCCATGGCGAGGCCGGTGACCAGGGTGCGCAGCAGTTCGCTCTTGCCGGAGCCGGTGGCGCCGACGATCAGTCCGTGCGGGCCGATGCCGCCCTGCGCGGACTCCTTGAGGTCCAGGGTCAGCGGTTCGCCGGTGCCCGTGACGCCGATGGGGACGGAGAGCAACTCCCTGTCGTCGGGGGCGCGGCGCAGGGCGGCCGGGTCGAAGTGGGCGATGTCGGGGACGCCGAGCATGTCGGAGAGGGAGACGTGTTCCGACAGGACCTGTTCGCGCTCGCCGGTCAGCCGCAGCGGGGCCAGCGAACGGGCGGTGGCTTCCAGGACGCCGGCCGCGACCTCGTCCACGGCGGCCTGCTCGACGGCGGCGTGCAGCGCGGCCGTACGGCCTTCCAGCGCGAGGCCGCCGCGTGCGTCCGTGCGGGCGCGTACGTCCACCCGGCCCGGCTCCGAGCCCTCTTCCTCCACCAGGCAGACCACGTGCACGCCCAGGTCGGGGCCCGCTTCGGTGAGCAGGTCGGACAGCAGCGCCGAGCGGGCCCACGGCGCGTCGGGCTCGTATCCGTCGAGGAAGACCACCACGTGGCTGCGGGGCCTGGTGTCGCGCTGGGAGACCAGGCGGGCGTTGCGTTCGGCGCGGGCGGCGACGGCCCGGTCGAGGGTGGCCTGGAGGTGGTCCTGGAGGCCGGCGAGGTCGTCGGCGAGCAGCGGCACGACTTCCTGTTCGCGGCGCTGGGCCTGCTGGTCGGGCTGCTGGGCGTGCGGCAGCCACTTGGCCCAGTCCCAGTCGGAGTTGCCGCCGGTGACGACGGCGATCCGCACGTCGTCGGGGGCGTGCAGCACGGAGAGCTGGAGCAGCAGGGCCTGGGCGAGCTTGCGGGTGCGGTCGCGCGGGCCCAGCAGGCTCACCACGCCCGCGGCGCGCAGGTCGAGCCAGGCGGCCTGGTCGGCGACGGTGCCGTGGGCACGGATCAGTTCGGCCGCGGCGTGCTGGCAGGGCGTGTCGACGTCGATGGTCGGGTCGTTCTGCCCCGGCATCTGGAGCGCGTCGGCCGCCGCCACCGTGCCGGTGCCGAGCCTCAGGTGCAGGAAGTCGTCGTCGCCGGGACGGCGTTCCCACACCCGGCGGCGGCGGGTGGCTATCGCCCAGAGCCGGTCCGGGTGCGGGTGCCGCCAGGCGTCGGCGGCGCGCTGGCCGAGCTGCGAGCGCATGACCTGCTTGCGCACCCCGGCCAGGTACTCCAGGTACCGCTCCCGCTGCCGGTACTGGTTGCGGCGGCGGTGGCTGCGCAGTTGCATCCGGACGCCGATGGTGATGCCCACGGAGACCACGACGAAGGCGATGCCCAGCAGGATCATCCACGCCTTGCCGTAGGCGATCATGTACGCGGCCATGCTCATGCTGGACAGCAGGGGCAGCAGGAGCATCAGCCAGCCCGCGGCGCCCTGCGGCTGTGGCCGCTGGGGCAGGCCGGCCAGTTTCGTCCGGCCCTCCGGCATCGGCGGGGGCGTGATGCGGACGGGGCGGTGGAAGGGGATTCGACTCACGATGGCTGCCTAGCGGGCTGTCGGGGCGGTGGGGGCGGGGTGGCGGGGCGGGCGCCGGTCCTAGAACTCCATGGTGACCGCCGTCTTGTTGGGGTCGGTGACCGCGTCGGGCGGATTGTCGCTGGTCTTCCCGTCACCGCTGGTCAAGGCCGTGCGGAACTGCTTGAAGGCGTCGGCGATGCCGTCCTCGGCGGTGGTGTAGTTGTACGCGGCGCCGCCGACCCCGTCGGCCAGGGCGGACAGCACTCCCTTGTGCGGGTCGTCCTCCGTGCCGAACAGCTCGGTCATGACCGACACCCACTTCCTGTTGACCTCGTCGGCGTCCGAGGCGGCCTGGCCCTGCCAGGCGACGTGCAGTCCCTCCAACTGGCCCCGGATGGTGGTGAGGCTCGACAGGACGGTCTTGCTGAGGGTGACCAGGTCGGCGGCGTCGGACTTCAGGCCCGTCGGGGAGATGTTGAGGACGGAGGTGTCGTAGTCGGCGGTGCCGGAGTCGGCCATGACGCGCCTTTCTCGGGGAGCGGATACCGGTGCGGCACCAGCATGCTGACAATTCCTCATATAAGTGGTAAACCTGGCGGTGTCCTGCCGGGCCCGTGCGTGGCGAACCGGCCCTGCGGCCGGCGCGAGAGAGACGAGGCAGACGACGTGACCGATCCGATCACCTCGAAATACGACACCACTCCGCTGCCCGATCCGCCCGCGGACGGGACGGAGACGCCCAGCCCCGACCACGACAAGAACCTCGACGGTCTGGTGCCGACCGACAAGGTCGTCTGGTCCACCCCGCCGTCCTTCAACACCGACCCGACGGACAGCGGTTCCGACCCCGGCTCCGGACCCGACCCGAACTCGTACGAGGCCGCGGCGGACCTGAAGATCGACCTGAGCGCGGTACGCGTCGCGGAGAAGTCGATGCTCACCGAGTCCCGCGGCGCGGTCGACCGGTACGAGGAGCTGCGCAAGCGGGTCATGGCCGTGAAGGGCCATGTCTTCGGGCAGGGCGCCCAGGACAAGAACGCGGAGGGCGAGGGCCACACCTCGCTCTCGTCCGGGTACGACCCGTCGGTGGGCAAGTCGCACGCCAACCCGTTCGCCGAGACCGGCGAGAAATTCGGCGCGGACATGAACCCGGCCCAGGACCGCGCCCTGCTCCAGATCGGCTCCACGCTGGAGAAGCTCGGCGAGTACATCGCGCTGCTCAACCACTCGGGGCAGGTGTACGCGCACACCGACCGGGAGTCGCGCTTCCCGCCGCCGCCCGCGGGCTGAGGACGCCGCCGCGTACCGCCCACGCGGTGCGCGGCGGCGGCGCTCAGCCATGGGGCCCGCCGTCGCTGAGGTTGTTCAGATTGACGTGCTCGGAGTCGTGGTAGTTGTTGTACGACGTCGTCATCCGCGAGGCGATGTCCTTGAGCAGCTCGTCCAGTTCGTGCTGGACCTTGTGGAACCACGTCATCATCGCCGCGAACGACTCGTGCGACGGGCTGGACCAGTCGGCGCCGATCTGCTTCACCTTGGCGTCGATCGAGCTCATGGTGGTGGTGATCGTGCCGGACTCGCGTTTCACCACGCCGATCGCGTCGTTCAGCGCCGCGAGGTCCGCGCGCCACTCTTCCGGGGTCGGTTGGTCCGACATCCGCGGGTCACCTTCCTTTCAGCCGCTCCGAAGTCCTGTGCCGGGGTCCTGTGCCGGGTCCGCCGCCGTACGGTCCGCCCGCCGCGCGGCGGGCGTTACGGGGCCGCCCGCGCGGTCACGTGACGCCTCCCGGAGGGAGGTCGGCGGGCAGCAGCGTGGTGAGCAGCTCCACGTCGGCCGCCGCGAGATCGACGGCGCTCAGGTCGAGTTCGGCCACGCGGTACGCGTGCCGCTCGGTCATCCGCTGGAACACCTGCCGCGCGCTGCGCCCGTTGCCGAACTGCTCGCCGCGCGGGACGGCCGCGAAGTAGTCGTGCAGCGCGGCCACGGTCTGCGGCGCGAAGGTGTACTCGTGGTCGACGGCCTGGTGCTCGACGATCCGCACCAGCTCCTGCGAGGTGTAGTCGTCGAAGAGCAGGGTGCGGGTGAAGCGCGAGGCCAGGCCCGCGTTGGACTCCAGAAGCCGGTTCATCTCGCTCGGGTATCCGGCGACGATGACCACCACCTCGTCGCGGTGGTCCTCCATCAGCTTCACCAGTGTCGAGATGGCCTCGGAGCCGAAGTCGGTGAACTGCCCCTGCGGCACCAGGGAGTACGCCTCGTCGATGAAGAGCACCCCGCCCAGCGCGCGCCGGAAGACCGCCGTCGTCTTGGGCGCGGTGTGGCCGACGTACTCGCCGACCAGGTCGCCCCGGTCGGCCTCGACCAGGTGTCCGCGTTCGAGCAGGCCGAGCGCGGCGAGGAAGCCGCCGTACAGGCGGGCCACCGTGGTCTTGCCGGTGCCGGGATTGCCCGCGAAGACCAGGTGCCTGCTCAGCGGCGGCGCCGCGAGCCCGGCCTCCTGGCGGACCTTGACCATCTGCATGAGCTTGGTCAGCGTGACCACGTCGCGTTTGACGCTGTCCAGGCCGACCAGGCGGTCCAGTTCCACATGGAGTTCGGCGAGCTTCGCGCGGGCCGCCTCCGCGGTCGACTCGGTCTCCTCGGCGGCCTGTTCGGCCTTCTCCGCGGCCGAGCGGGGCGCTCCGGCGACGGCGGGCACCGCGACGCGCCCCTCCCCCGCCGCAGCGGGCGCGAGGGTCGGCAGCAGCGGATCGGTCGCGTCCTCGACGAGGCAGTCCTCGGCCCGCACGTCGGCCTCGTCGTCCCGCAGCAGGTCGGTGTCGGTGCCGTCCACGGTGCAGCGGCGCAGCAGGAAACGCGAGCGGGCACCGGCGTAGACGGCGGGGAAGCGGCTCTTGGTGAAGTGGCAGTCCTCGTACAGGCCCTCGCCGCCCTCCTCCACGAACAGCGCGTTCTTCGCCGCGCCCTCGACGGTGAGGCCGCGCACGCGGGGCCGGGCCCCGGCGCGTACGACGACGCCGCTGCCGTGCGGCTCGCGTACCGCGCCGCCCTCCACGACGGCCGTGCTGCCCTCCTCCAGCAGCAGGCCCGCGGTGCCGCTGCCGGTGACGGTGACGTTCTCCAGCCGGGCGCCGGTGTCCCGGCCGACCCGGACGCCGGTCTCGCCAGAGGCGGTGATCTCGCACTCCGCGAGCAGCGGGCGGTGCGTGGTGTGCAGGTGTACGCCCTCCCGGCCGCCGGACACCCGGCAGCCGCGGACGGCCGCGTCGCCGCCCTGCACGTACACCCCGGCCAGGCCCGCGTCCGTCATCTCGCAGTCGTCCGCGAGGAGTTCGGACCGCTCGGTGACCCGCACGCCGTACTCGGGCGAGCCGGTGACGGTGCAGCCCCTGGCGTGCAGGCGGGCCCCGCCGCCGAGGTGCACGCCGGTGTACGCGGTGTCCCGTACGGTGCAGCCGGTCAGTGTCACCTCCGCCTCGGCCACCGCGTACAGGCCGTTGGCGCCGCTGCGGGCGAAGGTGGAGTCGTGCGCGGTGGCCCGGCCCGCCCCGCTGACGGCCAGCGCGGTGTCCTGGCAGTCGACGGCCCGCACGCCGGTCAGTTCCGCGGTGGCCTCGGCCGTGACCAGGACCGCGGCGCCGGTCGTGTGGTGCACATGGCAGCCGTCGAGCAGGACGGCGCTGCTGCCGTCGGCCAGTACGCCGGCGCCCTCGGTGCGGAAGATCTCGCAGTCGCGCAGCCGTACGCCCGGGGTGTCGTGGCCCGGCCGGGCGGCGGATCCGGTGGCGGGCGCGGCCGGTTCGGCGTCCTCGGAGTGGGCGAGGGGCCGGTGACCCGCGCCGGAGGCCGCGCGGGTGAGGCGGCCCGCCGTCTCGCGGACCCAGACGCCCGCGGCGCCCGTCTCGTGCAGGCGGCAGTCGCGCAGCGCCGCGGTGGCGTGTCCCTCGACCACGACGGCGGTGCCGCCGCTGCCGCGTACGTCGCAGCGGGTCAGCGTCGCGTGCGCGCCGGCCGTGAGCAGGACGCCGCGCCCGCTGGCGCCGTCCACCAGGGCGTCGGTCAGCTCGGCGCGCGCCTCGTCCTCGACCACCAGGCCGTCGCCGACGCAGCCGCCGATCGTCAGATTCTCCAGCGTGGTGCGGCTGGTGCCGGTCAGCCGGACCGCCGTGCCCTCGGCCTTCCGTACCGAACAGCCGCTCAGCAGCGGGGCGGCGGCGCCCGCGACCTCGATCCGGCCGCCGGTGATCTCGCAGTCCCGCAGCACCGGTTCACCCGCGCGCACCAGCAGCGCGGCCTCGCGGGGCACGGCGGACACGAGGGTGAAACCGCGGATCTCGGCGCGGCCCGCGTGCACGGTGACGGCCGGGCCGCGGACGGCCACCAGCCGTACGGCGCCCTTCGCGACCAGGGTGACATCCTTGTCAAGCAGCAGGCTCTCGCTGTACGTACCCGCCTGCACGGTGATGACGGCGCCGGTGTCCGCGCTCCGCACGGCCGCCGCGATGGTGCGGTGGCCGCCCCAACTGCCCGGCGCCACGCGCTGGGCGGCGGCCTTCACCGGGCGCTCCCGGGGGCCGCGCGGCGGGGCTCGGGCCGCACGCGCCGCGCCCGCCCGACAACCGGCCGCCCGACAGCCGAACGCCCGGTCACCGGCCGTTCCCTCAACGGCCGTTCCCTCAGGAGCCGTTCTGTCATCGACCGCTCGGTCGTGGGCCGCTCGGTCACATGCCGCTCCCCAGGTCGGCCAGCCAGCCGAAGAGGCCGAACACCCCGGCGGCCAGCGGTACGGCGGCCACGAACAGGACGCTGGTGACGGCCGCGGGCCAGGTCGGGCGGTCCGGCTCGATGGGCCGCAGGGCCGCGCCGAAGGCGAGGAACAGTCCGCAGGCGACCAGGACGGCGCCCACGCCGAAGGCGGCCAGCGGGCCCGCGAGCCGCGAGTCGAACGCGTACAGCGGCACCCGTACGGTCAGCGCCACAAGCCCCAGCACCCCGGCGGCCAACTGCGGTACCACCGCGCTCAGTACGCGTACGGTGGCGGCCTGGAGCAGCAGTCCGACGCTGACGCAGCCCGCCAGCACGAGGGCGTAGACGTCGTGGGACGCGCTCAGGGTGAGCAGGCCCGCCGCGAGGAACACTCCGCTCACCACGCTGAGCAGGGTGAGCAGCGCGTTGCCGCGCTGGACGACGGTGGCCACGGTCCCGTCGTCGAGCGCGGGCGCGCTGACGTCGGGTCCCGAGGGCACGAGCACCGCGATCTGGCCCGCGGCCCTGGGCAGCAGCCCGGCGGTCAGGAACAGCGCCACGGACACGACGGCGGCGGAGCCGGTCGGACCGGCGTGCGAGGCGGTCAGCGCCACGGTGAGCAGCGCGGCCACCAGCGTGAGCAGGGTGAGCACCACGGTGGCGGGCGACGGCAGCGCGACCAGCCCGATCACCGCACCGAGCACGGCGAAGACGGAGACGAGTACGGGAGTGGCGACCGGGCCGTGCACCGGTCCGTCCAGGCCGACGCAGGCCAGCAGCGGGACGGTGGCGAGCGCGAAGAACTGCCGTACGGCGCGCGGCAGCGGCCAGTTCTTGCGCTCCGCGTACCAGGCGAGCAGGGCCGAGCAGAGCGCGGCGAGCGCGAACAGCGCCGCCCACGGGCCGGTCGGCCGCAGCGCGCCGAGCCAGGCCGCCGCGGCGACCATGAAGACCAGACCCGCGCCCACGACGCACTGGGCGCGGCGGCGCGCGCTCCACAGGCCGCCGTCGTCCTGGGCGTTGGCGACCTGCTCGTCCAGGTCGGTGACGGTCAACTCGCCCAGTTCCGCCGCCCGCTGGTCGCGCAGGTACAAGGTGGCGCCGTCCACGATGCCCGCCGCCGACAGCGAGTCGCCGGGGGCCATCGGAGCGCCGCCCGACTCGGCGAGCGACCAGACCGGCGGCAGCGCCTCGGACTCGGACTGCCCGCACAGGGAGGCGAGTCGGGGAACGTACTCGGCGATCGGGGCCTGCGCCGGAAGCGCGAGGTCGATCCGCCTGCGTTCGCCGATCACGGTAACCCGGCAGCGTTCATCGGGCACGGATGTTTCCTTCGGTGTCGGACCTCACAGCCGCGCGTCCGCGGGCCGCGGTGGGTCGGTGCCGCCGTGTTCGGAGACGCCGACGTCAAAGACGGCGTTCGGCGGCGTCTGGTTTCGGTGGCGTGTGGTTTTTGTGACGCGTGGTTTCGGTGGTTCCGGTCTCAGTGGCGCCAGGTGGAGATGTTGGACCACTCGGCGTCACTGTAATTGCTCCAGTTCACATGCATCGCCTGGGCGATGCGGCCGAGCACGCCGTCGGGCCCGAACAGGCCGTCGGCCGCCAGGTCCCACTCGTTCTGCATGTCCTGGTAGTAGGTGGCGGCCTGGCTCTCCCGCCACGCCTCCACCATCGGCGCCAACTGCGACTTCAGCGACTGGAGTTCGCCGGAGATCTCCCCGGCCCTGGCGTTGATCACGCCGCCCGCCGCCGCCAGTCCTTCACCGACGTAGATCGGCGTGCCGTCGATATCGGCCATGAATCGCTCCTCGTGGTGCGGCCCGGATCAGTTGAAGTTGGTGCCGGACGGTGCCTTCGGCAGGTCCTCGCCCAGCGCGGCGAGGTTGTTGAGGTTCTGCTGCTCGGAGTCCTTGTAGTTCACGTAGTTGCCCTGGAGGCCCTTGGAGATTCCCTCCAGGGCGTCGTGCAGCATCCGCGCGTAGACGTCGTACTCCGCCATCAGCGTCTGGAACTGGTTGTGGGCGATGCCCTGCCAACTCGCTTCCAGACTGCTCACATACGTCTTCAGCTCCGCCAACTGCCCGGCGATCTCGCTCGCCGTGGACATCGTGTTGCTGGAGGCGGTGGCCAGGTACTCGGGTGTGACCCGGTACGTGACACCACCGACGCTCACAGAAGGCTGGTCAGCCATGGAATCCGCCCTTCCTCGCCCGATACCCCGGCAGTCAAACACCGTTTGGGCCCGGTCCGGGCCTCACGAGCCGCAGTGAGCAGAGTCTGAGCACGATCTGAACGCGTCAGGAGCGGGGGCCGAGCCGGTCAGTCGGGGAGGTGGCGGGAGAAGCGGGCGTGGATGGTCTGGCGGCTGGTGCCGAAGGCGCGGCCGATGGCTTCCCAGGAGACGAGGGAGCGGCGGGCGGCCCGGACGGCTTCGCGGCTGAGCGCGGGGGCGGTCTCTTCGACGCGGGCGACGACGCGCAGCGCGGTGAGGGGCTGGTCGCGGGAGAGTTCCTCGACGCGCCGCCGCAGGGCGGCGAGCATCTGCTCGATGTCATGGGGGACGGCGCCTTCGGTCGCGGTGACGTGGTAATCCCAGTCGGCCATCGGCCCGGTGCGGGAGTCGTTGCCTTCGGTGGCGTCGTCGTCGCCCCGGATGATGGGGTGGGTCTCGGCGCCGCGCCAGCCGCACTCGCAGGCGCCCTTGACGCCGATCGCGCGGGGGCCGTCGGCTCCGTTGTACGACCACCAGGGCTTACGGCCCTCGGGCGGCACCGCCGGTTCCGCGCCGTCGGCCAACACCGCGGTCACATAACCGGTGTGGCGCCGGGTCTCGTCCACCCACTCCATGGCTCAGCCCTCTCCGCACCGGGAAAAACGTTCCTCAAGGGTCCCTGACAACGGGTTCGCGTGTCAAAGAAATTTGACAAGCTTGACCCTCGCGGGCGCCCGGCGCCGACAGGGCCGTTCGTGATCCGCCGGGAGCGCGCAGGGCTCACGCCTCGCGCAGGGCCTGTTCCACGGCGGTGCGGACGCGGGCGTCCTCGGCTGCCTTGCGCTTGGTGCGGGTGCGGCGGGTGAGGAGGAAGGCGGCGACGGCCAGGGCGAGGAGGACGAGGACGAGGGCGGTGAGGGTCCAGGGGAAGGCCCAGGTGTGGGTGGCGGACCGGACGGTCTTGAGCTGGGTGGTGGAGCCGGAGGCGTCGGTGAACAGCGGGGTGAGGGTCACGGTCGCGGTGAGGCGGACGGCGGGGGCCACGTCGTGGACGGGCACGCTCACCATCCAGCTCTCGCCGGGGAGCAGCTCGGGCGGCGTGGCCGTCTTGCCGCCGGTGACCGCGAACCAGCCGAACAGGCCCTTGAGTTCGACCGACTGACGGGTGGACACGATCGCGTTGCCGGTGTTGCGGACGCGGTAGGTGACGGTGGCGTCGCCCTTGGAGAAGGGGGCGGCCGTACCGCCGTAGGAGACGTGCAGGTCCTCGACCGCGAGCGCGGGCTTGATCGCGCCGCTGACCCGCAGCTTGATCTTGATGCCGAGCCGCCGGTCGACGTTGATGCCCTGCGCGTCGTCGGGCTGGGTCAGCGAGGTGAGGAGGCCGCCCACGTAGTCGCCGGGCGTCGCGTCGGCCGGGATGGCGAGGGTGAAGGGCACCTCGACGGTCTTGCCCGGCTGGACCACGACGCGGTCGCGCGCCGCGCGCGCCCACACGCCGATCGCGCGGGACTTCTTGTCGGCGGGCAGCAGGTCGAGTTGGCCCTTGTCGGTGGTGAAGCCGTCGGCGGCGTACACGCCAAGGTCGACCGGCGCCTTGCCGCGGTTGGCGACGACCATCGCGTCCTCGACCGTGCCGCCCGGGTTGACGGCGTAGCTGTAACTGGACCGGTCGGCGCCGAAGCTGTTCGACGCGGTGCGTACGGTCCAGGCGACGTCGCCCTCCGCCGCGGCGGCCGGTCGCGCGGACAGACCGGTGACCGCGAGGGCGAGGAGCAGCGCCAGGACGGCGGTACGGACGAAGGTGGCGACGACGGTCGTCCGGCGGGTCACGGGCACATGCATGTCGGGGTCCTCGGGCGTTCTGGTCGGAGCTGTCGGGGCTGTCGGGCTCTCGGGGCTGTCGGGGCTGGCAGGGCTGTGGAACCGGTGGGGCGGGCGCCCGGGGGCGCCTGCCCCACCGGGTGGTGCGGGGTCAGTCAGGCGGAGCGGTCAAGCGGGCGGGATCAGCTACTGAGCGCGGTGATCGTGAGAGTCGCGCGGTAGTCGCCCTTGGCGACGCTGCCCGGGATCTTCAGATCCAGGTCGGCGCCGAGCTTGGCCGTGCCCTTGGTGTGACCCTGGTCAGCCCAGCCGAGGCCGCGCGAGACGGACAGGCCGGAGCCGCCGTCGTAACCGGAGTTGACCGTGCCGCCGGCCTTGGCACCCGCGCCGGGGGCGAGGATCTTCGGCGTCCAGCCGAGGTACGCGCCAGAGAACTTCTTGGCGCCGTCCGTGAAGTCGCCCACGCTGGCCGAGATCGACCAGGGAGCGAGCGAGCGGCGGCTGTCCGTCACGACGATCGGGTTGATCGTGCCCGCCGCGTCGTAGTAGTCACCGTCGTGGTCCTTGGCGGTGCCGAGGTCCACCAGGCCGTTGTAGCCGTCGATGGTCCAGCCGAACTCGCCGGGGGGCGCGGTGGGCACCTTGACCGCGAGGTCCTGGCCGGCGCCGTGGTACGGGTGCACCGTCACCTTGTCGACGACCGAGCCGATCGGCTGGCCCTCGGGGGTGTTGACGCAGGAGACCTGGCCCAGCTCGACCGCCGCGTTGGGCGCGGTGCAGGTGCCGCTGCGCAGGTTCTCGACGACGAGCTTGTCGTTGCGCACCTGGACCTTGACGTAGGAGCGGACGTGCTCCTGGTTCTGCACCGAGTTGTACCAGTAGCTGTCCGGGTTCAGCGGGTCGGGACCCTGGCCCGTGACACCCGTGCCGCTGCTGTCCGGCTTGGTGATGTCGTAGTACTTCGAACCGGACGCCGAGTTGGCCGTCACGTAGAGCACACCGCCGGGACCGGGGTACACGTCGGCCTGGCCGGGCTGCTCGGCCGCGTCCGCCTTCTGACCGTTCTTGATCAGGTAGCTGCGGGAGTAGCTGTGGTCGTGGCCCTGGAGGACGACGTCCACGCCGAGCTGCGAGAAGGCGGTGGTGAAGTCGGTACGGCGCTGCTTGTTGTCCGAGTCCTTGGCGTGGCTGGCCGGGGAGTAGATCGCGTGGTGGTACGTGAGCACCTTCCACTTGGCCTCGGAGCCGTGCTTGTTGATGATGTCGGTGACGTACTTGACGTGCGCCTCGTCACCGCCGCCGCCCGAGGAGGCGGCGTAGCTGTTGCTGTTCAGGTCGATGAACAGCACGTCCTTGTAGATGTACCAGTAGTCACCGCCCGAGGTGTTCGAGCCCGGGTTGCCGTTGGCGTAGTACGGCGCCGAGCGGTCGGTGTTCGGGGTGTACAGGTGCTGCTCGTACGCCTTGCCGCCGACGTCGTGGTTGCCGATGGTCGCGGCCCACGGGTACTGACGGAGCTTGTCGGGGGCCAGGAAGGAGTCCCACTGCGACTCGGTGTTCGCGGTCTCGACCTGGTCGCCGCCGGACACCAGCAGTTCGGCGTTCGGGTTGGCGGCCAGCGAGACGTCGAGCGTGTCCTTCCAGCCCGCCTGGTCCTTGGCGAGGTTGCCGGAGGAGCCGATCTGCGGGTCGCCGTAGAACAGGAAGTCGTAGTCGCCCTCGAAGTCCTGCGTCTTGAACGCGTAGGTCTGCGACCAGTTGCCCACGGAGCCGACACGGTACGAGTACGCCGTGTTCTCCTTCAGGCCGGTGATGGTGGCGTGCCGGTTGAAGCCGCCGCTGGTGGCGATGTTCGCCCCGCCGATGGCGTCGAACGTGGCGGCGTCCGCCGGGAATTCACCGTTGGCCAGGGTCGCGGTCGGGGCGGCCTGGATGACCTGGGCCGTGTCGGCCGAGGAGTACCAGGTCACCGTGCGCTGCGTCTCGTTCGCGCCGACACCCAGGATGATGCTGGTGAGGGCGGCGGGGTCGGCGGCCACGGCGGGGGAGGTGAGTCCCGCGCCGACGGCGAGCGCCAGACCCATGGTGACCGCGGTGGCCCCGGTGACCACGCGGCGTCGTACGGACCCGTGGGTCCGTACCGATCTGATCGATCTCATCTGTGTTTGTTCCTTTTTGGACGGAACTGCATGGAGCTGAGGTCATCAAGCTCCCATCGGTTGGTAAACAGGCGGCAAATGCGATCTTCGCCTGACCTGAACTTCACCTCGGTTGACGGCTCAGCCACCGCCCACCCGTTGCAGGAACCACACGAGTCCCATAAGCGCTACACCTGCGGAAACGGTGCCGGTCACCCAGAGCCCCGCGGTCGGCGAACGGCGGCGCAGCAGGGCCAGCAGCGGGAAGACGACGGCGATGATCGACAACTGCACGACCTCGATGCCGACGTTGAAGACCAGGAGGGAGCCGAGCAGCGTCCAGGACCACGCCTGGTCGATGCCGAGCGCGCCCGCGAAGCCGAGGCCGTGGACGAGGCCGAAGCAGAAGACCACCGCGAGCCGCAGCCAGCCCGCCCGGTCGAGGGTGAGGTGGTCGCGCAGGAAGCCGCGCCCGCCGGAGCCGGGACCTGAGCCCAGGCCGGAGGCGCCCAGGTCCGACGTGCCCAGATCCGACGTGCCCAGGTCCAGGTCGGAGGCGTGGCTGCCGCGCTGCCGTATCCGCCACAGGTGCCAGCCCGCGACCACCGCGATCGACAGCGCGATGACCGGCTCGACCAGCCGCGAGGGCACGTCGACCGCCCCGAGCGCGGCGAGCATGAACGTCACCGAGTGCGCGAGCGTGAAGCTGGTGGCGGCGAGCACGATCTCGCGCAGCCGCCGCGACCCGGCGATCAGCGCCAGCAGGAACAGGATGTGGTCGGTGCCGGTCAGCAGATGCTCGGCGCCCAGCCGGAAGAACTCCCAGAACCAGGCGTACCAGGGCTGGTCGACCGAGAAGGACGGGTGCGCCGCGTCGAGCGCCGCGCTGCCGGAGCGGCCGTCCAGGTCGTACGTGACGATCGTCTTCGTACCGCGGACGTACGTCTCGCTGTCGGGGAACAGGCCGCTGCGGACCCGGTGGTCACCGGCCAGTTCCTGGCAGTTCCAGTCCAGCAGCAGGACGGTGTACGGCACGCCCTCCTGCCGGTCCATCGTGAAGTCGCCGACCTGCCGCGGCGTGCACGCCTTGCCGGCGGCGGTGACTGAGAAGCGCTGGGTGACATAGGCGACCGCCGACTTCTTGTGGGCGTTGAGGGCCGCGCCCTGCGCTGTGGTGTCACCGGCGTCGAAGGCACCGTTACCGGTACGGAAGAGGTCGTCGTCATGTTCGGCATCGGCAGCGGATATGACAAAAAGGTCGTATTCAAGCTTGAGAGAAGTGCGGACATGGCCCTCGTCCGCCGCCGTCACATGGACGTACGCGGTGGACGAGAAGCCGTGGGCGAACGCCGGTTGGACGGCGCCGAGGACACCGATCAGCGCCGCGGCGATGCAGATGACGGCGCGACGGACCCGCTCTGACATGGGACTCCTTGGGTAGGAGGAGCACGCTGCACGTCACGGGTGAACTGAAACCGGCGGGTCGGCGAACCCTGGGCCAACAAGGTCCGCAAAGGGGTTCGAGGTTCCCCACGGAGGCGATCGGCGTCGCAGGATGGACCCGCGGCACCCGCCCACGGCTCTCACCAGGGCGTTCTCTCGTCACACCGTTCACAGCAAGCCTTCGGCACCTCGCTCACCACTTGTCGCTCAGCACTCACCACTCATCTCGGAGGACGATCGACGTGCGCCCCCCGCTTCGGGCCGTTGCCATGCTGGCGGCGGTCACCGCGCTGGCCCTGGGAACCGCCGCGTGCGGCTCCGACGACGACTGGTCGCAGCCGCGCGCCAAACCCTCGCCCGTCGGCACGCTCGGCCCGCGCTTCGTGGACAGCGTGTCGCCGCCCGCGCCCGAGTCGACCGTCACCCCGGCGCCCGGCTCGTGGGAGGGCGTGCACCCGCCGAAGGGCTACCGCGTGGTGCTGCTCAGCGCGGGCACCGACCGGCCGACGCGGTCCCTGGTCGACGCGGTCAAGACGTGGGCGGACGAGGAGCACGTCAAGCTCAGGACGGTCGTCGCGGACGGTGCGGCCGACCTGCTGCCGAGCGTCACCAGGGCGCTCGACATGCACGCGGACCTCATCGTCAGCGCGGGCAACGACCTGGTCGACCCGCTCGTGCCGGTCACCGCGAACCACCTCTCGCAGCAATTCCTCGTCATCGGCGCGGAGTTGGCCGAGCCGACGCACAATGTCACCGCCGTCGACTGGTCCGGCGCGTCCTTCCGCGGCGAAGGGCTCGGCATGTCCTCGACGTACGACGCCGGTTCGTTCACCGCCGCGCGCTGCGCGGCCTCGGTCAGGGCGGGTGTGGCGGCCGTGCTCAGCGACCTGACCGGCATCGTGATCTGGCTCGACGAGGTGTAGGCGGAGCAGCGGCGACGGCCCGGACCCACGGGCGGCTCCTATACTCCCTGCTCATGACCGACATCGACGAGCAGGGCCGGCCGCTTCCCCCCGAGACGGGCGGGGAGACCGAGACGCTGCTGGGCTTCCTCGACTTCCAGCGGGCGACGCTGGCGTGGAAGTGCGCGGGACTCGACACGGCCGGGCTCGCGGCGGCCCTCCCCACCTCCGCCATGACGCTCGGCGGCATGCTCAAGCACCTGGCGTACGTGGAGCAGTGGTGGTTCTCGCAGTGGCTGGCCGGGCGGTCGCCGGAGGCGCCGTGGGACACGGTCGACTGGTCGGCGGACGCCGACTGGGACTGGCACTCGGCCGCTGACGACACCCCGGAGCAGATCCGTACGCTCTGGGAGGAGTGCGTCGCGCGCTCGCGTGAACTGACCTCCGCCGCACTGGCCGAGGGCGGGCTCGACACGCTCTCGCGGCGCGCGGACGCCGCGGGCCGGGCGCCCAGCCTGCGGTGGATCCTCTTCCACATGGTCGAGGAGTACGCGCGGCACGTCGGCCACGCGGACCTGATCCGCGAGTCGGTGGACGGCCTCACCGGGGAGTGACCACGGCAGCGGGCCGTCCCCCGGCGACGCGCGGCGACGGCGCCGGGACGACTCCCCGCGGCCCGTCGGCTACGCGGCCGGGCCGACTTCTCACCCGCCGCGGCTACGCCACCGGCCCGTCCTCGCGCAGCGCGCGGTCGACCAGGGCGCCCGCCGCGCCCGGGTACGCGGTCGGGTCGCACAGGGCGGCCAGCTCGTCCGGGCTGAAGTGGCCCTTCAGGGCGGACTCCTGGGCGAGGACGTCGGCGAGCGGGCGGCCGGAGTCGGCGGCTCGCGTGGAGGCCGCGGTGAGCAACGCGCGGGCGGCGGCCTTGCCGAGGTGCGGGGTGAGGACGGCGACGATCCGCTCGGAGACGACCTGACTGCCCGTCATATCCAGGTTGTCGCGCATACGGACGGGGTGGACGGCGAGCCCCTCGGCCAGTTCCGCCGCGGTGTGCGAGGCCCCGCCGACCAGCCGCAGGCACTCGCGCAGGAACTGCCACTCGGCGTGCCATACCCCCGCCGAGCGCTCGTCCTCCGCGACCAGACACTGCGTCAGACCCGCTGCCAGCACCGGGACTTGGAGCGCGGCGCTGCGGATCAGCGTGGAGAGCACCGGATTGCGCTTGTGCGGCATCGCCGACGAGGCGCCGCGCCCCGCGACGCCCGGCTCCGCCACCTCCGCGACCTCGGTCCTGGCCAGCGACTGCACGTCGATCGCGATCTTGCCGAGGACGCCCGCGGTGAGCGCGAGCGCCGCCGCCAGGTCCGCGACGGGCGTACGCAGCGCGTGCCAGGGCAGTACGGGCCTGGCGAGTCCGGTCTCGTCGGCGAAGGCCGCGACCAGCTCGTCCAGGTACTCCCCCGGGTCACCGGCCTGCCCGCGGCCGGCAACTCCCGTACCGGCGGCGGTTTCCACGGCCCCGGCGCCGTACCCGTCGACCCGCGCGTATTCGAGGTATCCGGCCAGCGTGCCCGCGGCGCCGCCGAGCGAGACCGGCAGCCCGTGGTCGAGCAGCGCGGCCAGCCGGGCGTCCGCGTCCAGTACGCCCTGCCGCCAGCCCGCCGCCTTGAGGCCGAAGGTGGTCGGCACGGCGTGCAGCGCGAGGGTGCGGCCGGCCATCGGGGTGTCGCGGTGCTCGGCGGCGAGCGCGGCCAGCGCGCGCTCGACTCGCGCGAGATCGCCGCGGATCAGCCGCAGCGCCCGCGCGGCGACCAGCATCATCCCGGTGTCGAGGACGTCCTGGCTGGTCGAGCCGCGGTGGACGTACTCGGCCGCCGCCGGGTCGTGCTCGGCGACCACCCGGGTCAGCGCCTGGACCAGGCCGACCACCGGGTTCGCGGTCTCGCGGGACGCGAGCGCCAGCGCGCGCAGGTCCATCAGGTCGGTGTACGCCGCCGCCGCGATGGCCGTGGCCGCCGACTTCGGCAGCGTGCCGAGCCTGGCCTGCGCGCGGGCCAGCGCGGATTCGGCGTCCAGCATCGCCTGGAGCCAGGCGGTGTCGGACACCGCCGCCTCGACCGGGGTGCCCGCCCGGACCGGCGAGAGCAGCCCGGCGTCGACGAGGGTGTCCTGCTCACGGGGCCGGCTGCTCATACGATCACTCCGAAGGTGTGGGTCTCGGCCAGTACGGCGGGGTCCGCGCCCGAGACCCCGGCGACAGCGGCGGAAGCGCCGACGCCGGAACCGGAACCGGCACCCGTGGCCCGGTCGCCAGGAGTCCCGTCGCCGGAAGTCCCGCTGCCCGCGGCCCCGTTGCCGGAAACCCCGCTCCCGGAAACCCCGCTGCCCGAAGACGCGACCCCGGTCCCGGCCCCGGCCCCGGACGGCCTGGCCGCGGGGACCGCGCCCCGCGCCTCCCGGCCACCGGCGCCCCGGCCGCCCGCCGCCAGTCCGAGCAGCGCGCACGCGATGGACTCCGAGTCGCCGAGCGTCACCGAGTCGACGCCGGGCCTGATGCCCGCCGCCGTGACCCAGTGCACGGACTCGGTCGGCACACCGTAGGCGAAGCGGCGCGGATGCGCCTGCCCGCGCGGGTCGAGCAGCCGGTAGGGCCGCTCGGTGACGGCGAGGCCGCCGGACTCGTATCCGCCGCCCGAACCCGTCGGGATGCGGTACGGCGCGCACTGCTCGGTCGCCATCAGATAGTTCAGCAGCGGCTCGGCCGTCCGCCGCAGGTCCGGCTCCGGCAGCCGCGCCTCGATCAGCGCGGAGGCCACGACCGGCGGCCCCGGTACGACATGTGACGAGGCGACGAAGGCGGGCCTGGCCGGGTCGAGCCGCACTTCCGTGCCGGGTCCTGTGACCACCAGCACCCGCGCCTCGACCAGCGCGATCATCTCCTCGATACGGGAGGCGGGCGGCCCGATGGACAGGAAGGCGTTCATCGGGGTGTACCACCCCTCCAGCTCGTCCCGGTGCGACGTGCCGTCGAGTCCGCCGTGGTCCACGGCCAGCCGCACCTCGTTGCGCAGATCGCGCAGCACGTCGAGCGCGGCCTTCAGCGGGCCGCTGACATTGCCCGCCCTGGCCTCGCGCACATCGCGCGCCAAGTACCCGAGCAGCCAGCCCCTGAACTCCTCCCGGTCGGCGAACCGCCGTCCCAGGTACGGCGTCAGCAGCCGCTCCCAGCTCCAGCGCTCCTCCGGCTCGACGCCGTACTTGTCGAGGAGTTCGGTCTCCTCGCGCGCACCGGCCGTCTCCAGGAACCGCGCCCCCAGCTCCGCGCCCTCCGCCGCGCGGTCCTGGGCGTGCAGCAGCGCCTGGTAGTAGACGCTCTGGACCTCCTTGGAGATCAGCGGCCACAGATGGGTCCGAAAGTGCAGTCCGGGACCGCCGGTCGCCCGGTCGCGCGAGGCCGCGATGTAGGCGGGGGTCAGCAGCCGCGGGTGGTAACGGCCGTACGCGCCCTTCTGGTTCTCGCCGCGCGCGTGGTATGGGACCCCGCGCCGGGAGGTCGCGTACAGCGACGGCTCGCGCCCGGACGGCAGATAGACCAGCCGGTCGCCCTCCCTGCGGAAGGTGCCGCCGCGGCCCGCGGTGAGCAGCGTCATGTGGTCGAAGAAGTTCAGGCCGAGGCCCCTGAGCAGCACCGTCTCGCCGGGGGCGATCCGGGACAGGTCGACGTCCGCCGGGTTGGCTGGGGTGATGTACGTCAGCCGGTGGATTGCGGCCAGCGTCGCGGTCCGCTCCTCACGCGGGGTCGGGCGCGCGGCGACATGGCCCTGGGCGAGGACCACCGCGTCCAGGCCGTGCAGCCACCTGCCGTTGTCCAGCCGGATGCTCTGGGGCCCGTCCGGGTCGCCCATGGCGTCGGCGACGGCGACCGCGCGCGAGCGGTGTTCCTCGACGGTGACGTGCGCGGGCGCGTTGCCGGTGATCCGCAGGAAGCAGGAGCGCAGGTAGCGGCCGTAGAAGGCGCGGGTGGGGTACGAGTCGGGGTCGAGCCGCCGGGCCTCGGCCAGGTCCTGCGGATCGTGCGCGCCGGGCACGCGGCTCCCCGGCACGGCACCGCCCGGCGCCCCGGCCACCGGGTCCCCGCCCCCCGGCCCCAGCAGGCCCTTCGCCCACTCGTACAGGCTCGGGCCCGGCTCGATGGGGCCGTCGATGGTCACCCGGTCGTCGGTGAAGACGGTGATCTGGGAGGCGACGGTGTTCATCAGCAGATGCCGCGACTGGTCGGTGCGCCAGACGCTTCCTGCCCCGGGCTCCGCGGGGTCCACCACGTGGACCGTCAGCGCGGAGCAGGAGGGCGACTTGCGCTCGTGGGCGCAGAGCCGCTCCAGTACGGACAGGCCACGCGGGCCGGCGCCGACGAGGCAGACGGCGAGGTCCGCCGCAATGCTCATGGGTCTTCTCCATCCGGTGGCCTGGTCCCCCGACCGGGCACGGGTGCGGGCGCGATACGCCGGTGGTGACCGGCGCGGGCGGTTGCCATGAGGGGAGGCGGAGGCGAGAGGGAACCTTGTGGGCGGGTGTTTTCGGGCAGGGCGAGGCGTACGGGCGGCTCGGGGACGTGCCCCGAACCGCCGGCGTCGGGGCGTCACGGCATGGGGAGGGTCAGCTCTTGCGGGTGAACTCCCGTACCGCGGTGGAGAATTGGGCGGGCTGGTCGAGCGGGAGGAGCGAGTAGCTGTCGGCGATCTCGACGAGGCTGCCCTGCGGCAGGATCTCGGCGAGCCGGCGGCCGTGCGCGGGCGGCATGACGCGGTCCTTCTCGGCCCACACCACCAGCGCGGGCCGGTCGAAGGAGGAGAGCCCCTCGCTCACGCCGACCAGCAGCTTCTTGTCGGCGGCGATACCGCGGAGCACCCGCACCGTGTCGCGCCGCACGTCGGCCTGGGCGAGGATCGGCTTGATCCAGTTCTTGCTGACGGCGTCGCCCCGCTTGGTGAGCCAGCCGAAGGCGATCGGCTGGCGCCGTACCAGCTTCAGCCGCATCTGCTGCATGAAAAGGCCGAAGAAGGCGGGCGACAACTTGCCGGTCATCACGACGGTCTTGCCGGTCAGGCCGGGCGGAAAGTTGTCGAATGCGTCGCAGGACGCCAGCACAATTGAGCCGACGCGCGGCGCGCCTTCGTCCACGAGCAATTGCACGACGGCGCCGCCGGTGTCATTGCCGACCAGGGTGACATTGTCCAGATCCAGCCGTTCGAGGAATTCCCCGACCAGCCGGGCGAGTCCGCGCGGCGAAAGGTCGGCGTCCTCCTTGACCGGCTTGGTGTGGGCGCCCATCGGCAGCACCGGCACCACGCACCGGTGGTCGGCGCGCAGATCGGCGACCACGTCCGCCCAGAGGGTCTCGTCCATCAGGAGGCCGTGCAGCAGGACGAGCACCGGCCCGTCGCCGCCGGTGTCCTGGTAGTCGATCGTCCCGGCCGAGAGTTCGATCTGTTCCATGGTCATACGTCAAACCCGTCTGTCGGCTCGCCGTGGCGGGGTTTATTCGACGGATGTTCCGTCAGCACTCCCCGCATTGGCCTCAGTTGGTGGTCAGCGGCTTGAGCATATCGAGCGGATTGCGCCCGCTCCAATGTCCGTCGACCGCGTACGGCCTGAGCCGCACGAAGAGCGTTTCGTGGTGGAAATCGCGTTCCTCGTGCTTCTTCATCGCCCTGACGTGGCCGCCGGGGTAGGAACCGACCGTGTACTGGCGCATTTCCTTGACGCTGCGCCAGAGCGAGAAGGTCGCCACGTGATTGGGCGGCCTGATCAGCGAGGTGCCTTCGAGGAACGCGGGGTGGTGGGCGGCGTCGCGCTCGGCGTGCGAGGCGGCGGCGACGAACGGCACCACCCGGTTGAGGCGTACGCGGGCCAGGGTGAGCACCCCGATGGGGTGATCGTCCACGGGTATCTCGCGGCGCGGCAGCTCCATCAGGCCGGGCCAGGCGCCGAGGGTGCGGACCGGCTCGAACCGGGCCCGCCAGCCGTTCTCGTACGGCTTGGCGACCGGGTGCGACAGGAAGCGGTCGAGCGCCTCGTCGCTGTCCCACGCGGCGATCATCGCGGCGCCGGTGGGCTTGACGTCGAACATCGCGCTCTGCGAGCGCAGCGGGCTCATCAGGAAGGGGCTCGCCCAGTGCAGACCCTCGTGCGCCTCGGGGTCGGGGCCGTTGCGCAGGGCGCTCATGGCCTTGGCGGGGCCGACCTCGGCGAGGTGCAGGGACATGATCATGCCCGAGCCGATGCGGGGTGTTTCCAGGTTCTCAGGCACGCTGGCTGTCGCCTTTCGTCGCGTGGGCGCTTCCGGATCTCATCGCGTGGGCTCTTCGACGGGCACGGCGGTCTTCTGGGTCACCAGCGGACGCCCGGGGTCCTCGCCGGTCTCGCGCCCGATGATCTCGGTGGCGACGCGGCGGCCGGAGTAGATCGCCCCGGACATCGACCCGAACTCGTGGGGCACGGACTCCGCTCCGGCCCAGTGGATCCGGCCGACCGGCTGCTTGAGCGCGGGACCGTACTCGGTGTACAGACCGGGCGGGGCGTAGGCGTGGTAACAGCCGCGGGTGTACGGCTCCGCCATCCAGTTCTGCTCCAGCAGGTCGTACGGCTTGCCCGCGCGCGGCCCGAAGAAGCGCTCCAACTCCCGCAGGACCAGGGCGCGTCGCTCGCCCGCGGGCAGCTTGGCGACCTGCCGGGCGGGCGGCCCGGTGACGAAGCCGGTCAGGACGCCGGGCGTGCCGTCGGGCGGGCTGCTGTCGACCGTGGCACGGACCGGGCTGGAGTGGCTGATCACATGCCCGGTGAAGCCCTCGGCGCGCCAGAACGGCTCGTCGTACAGCGCCAGGTACTTGATGGCGGCGCCCATCGTCATGCGCTGGCTGACGTGGTCGCGGTGCTCGGGCAGCGGCGGGTCGTACTCGATCCGCCCGGCCAGCGGTACGGGCACGGCCATCACGACCCAGCGGCCGACCGCCTCGAATCCGGCGCCGCGCACCCGGACGTGCTCACCGGAGTGCGTGATGCTGCGGACCTCGGCGTTGAGGTACGTCTCGTCGTCCACGGTCTTCGCCAGGGTCATCGCCAGATTGTGCGAGCCGCCGACGAAGCGGTTCTCCAGGGTGCCGCCGGTGATCTGGGTCATGGCCCGGAAACCGCCGGTGCCGTTGGAGTAGTTGAGGACGTGCAGCAGGGAGACGTCGGCCGGTGCGGCGGCCATGCCCGCCTCGATCATCAGCCGCATCAGGGCGCGGCCGCCCTTGGTGCGGACATTGCGCTGCGTCCAGGACCACATGGTCTCGCTGTCCCACCGGGTGGCGTGCGGGGCCTCCCAGGGGGCGTCCTGCGGTACTTCGCGGCGCATCCGCTCGATGCGCAGCGCCGCCTGCCCGAAGTCCAGCAGCGTGGCCGCGCTGACCTTGGGCGCCATGCCCTTCCAGGGCCGCATCGTGCCGCCGTCGTCGATCAGCCGGTAGCCGGTGTCGTAGACCTTCGCGGTCTTGATGCCGACAGACTGGGCGGCCCGGTGGCTGATCGTCCCGGCCTGGCCGTAGAACTCACAGCCCAGTTCGGCGACCTTGCCGTCCCCGAGGGGCTTGCTCAGCGACCGGCCGCCGAGGCGGGAACGGGCTTCGAGCAGCGCCACGCTCTTCCCGGCCATCTTCAGTTCGCGCGCGGCCGTGATCCCGGCAAAACCCGCACCGACGACGATCACATCGGCTTCTATCGATGGGTACTCGCTGATGTCGTGCAATGCCCTCTCCTACAGTTCGGGGGTCGATCCGCGCCGGGGTCCGCCGGGGCCTTACGCGCCGTCGCGCAGCACCACGTCCTGGCTGACCGCCTCCAGGCCGCCGTTGTCGCGGTTCTTGATCATCTCGGTGAGGAGGTAGCGCCGGGCCTTGACGGTCGCGGTGCGCTGGAGGTCGTCGGGCGTGACCTCCAACGGGACGCCCAGGCCGGTGATCCCGGCCGAGGCGGACTTCCAGACCTCGGGGTCGAGGGACTTCCCGTCGCGCATGCAGACCACCGGGACCGGCCTGCCCTGCTCGTCGGGGACGACCACGATCTCCTCGGCGTTGGGAATCCGCTCCAGCAGCACGTCCTCGATCCACAGGCAGCTCTCGACGCCCTCGATACGGTCCGCGATGCGGTCCAGGATCTCGATCTGCCCGAGCCGGCCGCGCCGCCCCCAGTCCCCGGTGTCGAACCACTTGCCGTGCCGGCGCTCGGCGAACTTCTCCGGCGTACCGACGAAGGACAGCGCGCGGGCCGGGGTCCTGACCTGGATCATGCCCGGATCCGACTGGTCGGAGCGGCGCTTGCCGGTCTCCGGGTCGGCGATCCTGGCCCGGATGCCGGGCACCTCCCAGCCGACGCTGCGGGTGTCGCGGCCCTTGAGCCGGCCGAACGAGCCCCGGGTGTACGGGCGGACCGACACCACCTGAGTCTCGGTCATGCCGTAGCACTGGAGCCAGACCGGGTACTTGCGCTTGGACGCGTCCAGCAGCGCCTGGATGGTGCGCGGGTGCATCGCGTCGAAGGAGTTGAAGTACAGCCGGATGCTGGAGAACGGCTCCGACGGATCGTCGATGATCCGCTCCCAGCCCATGAAGTTGTTGGGGTGCGACTCCAGGATCGTGGGCCGGTACTGGGGCAGCAGCCGCAGCATCGTCTCCTCGTCGGGCCTGGCGATGCCCAGCAGCGGGGTGCCGCGCGAGAAGGACGCCATCTGCGTGATGGCGGCCCGCACATGGACGTGCGAGATGGCGCTGGCGAACAGCTCGTCGGGGGTGTGGAAGCCGGGGAAGATCGACTCCATCAGGGCGTTGTAGGACACGCCCTTGGCGGACGCCTCGGCGAGCTTGGACACCCCGGTGGTGCTCGACGTGTGGGTGATCAGCATCGGCTCGTCGTCCTTGAGCGGACTCGGCGCCGGAATCCGGCCGCCCCACAGGTCCGCCACCGGTATGCCGCCGTCGATGTCGGCGATCGCGGTCATGCCCAGGTGACGCAGCCGCTCGCCGTCCAGCCGGGCGTACTTGGCGACCTCGGGGTCGGTGACCAGGAATTTCGCCTGGAGGCGCTCCAGCAGGATGTTGATGATGTCCGGGTCCAGGCGGGCCGAGAGCAGCGCGGGGATCGCGCCGATCCTGGCGGTCGCCCAGGCCAGCGCCTGGATGTCGTAGTTGGGCGACTTGACGATCGCGACCCGGTCCCACCGCTTGACGCCCGCGGACTTCAGGACGGCGGCCATCTGGTCGACCAGGGTGGCGAATTCGACGAAGTCGAGTTCGACGCGCTGCTCGGGGTCCCAGGTGAACGGCTGGTCGAGGTAGATCGGCACCCGGCCGTGCTTCTCGGCCGCGCGCTCCGCGACCAGGCCGACGTTGAGCGGCTTGACCAGGGCGACCCGGTCGGGCTTGAACTGCGCCTTGAGCATCTTGGCCGCGTCCAGACGCCGGGCGGAGAGCGGGATCTTGGACCGTGTCCGGTCGCCAGCGATCGAAACCATACGACTCATCCCTTCCTGCGGGTTGCCGTGCCGACACCCGTGCGATCGGTGGTTGCGTACTTGCGGCGCTCGTCCGCCATGAGCCGTTCGTATTCGTTGGGGTCGACCAGCAGATGGCCGGACGAGTCGTGGAACCGCTTGTCCTGGCGGCGGCGGGCGTTCCTCAGCTCCGACCACATCTGCGCGCGCGAGGGGAGGCTGACGGTCTCGGTCAGCAGGTCGCCGACCCACTCCGACTGGAACTCGGCCAGCGGCATCAGCGACATCATCGAGTGCAGCAGGCCGATGAAGTACAGGCCCTCGGTCTCCGGCGGCACGACCTGGTGGTAGAGCGCGGGCGCGTCGTCGCCGTCGCCGACGAGCGTGTCGTCGAGGAAGGGGTAGTCGATCTTGTAGCCGGTGCAGTGGATGATCACATCGGCCTCGGTCTCGGTGCCGTCCGAGAAGCGGACGGTACGGCCGTCGACCGTGTCGATCACCGGCTTGGCGGTGATCCTGCCGTGCGCGATGGCGGGCAGCAGCTCGCTGCTGGCGACCAGCGGTCCCTGCCCGACCTTGTACGGCGGGTCGGGCAGCCCGTACGCCGACATGTGGCCGTGCACCAGCTTGATCATCAACGTCACCAGCGGGCGCCGCTGTTCGACCGAGAGCTTCTTCATCATCGGCGACAGCTTGTCGATCGGGCCGCCTTCGAGGATCTTCGGGACGATGTAGTGGCCGGTGCGCACCGACAGGTACGTGGCCTCCGCGACCCGGGACACCTCGGTGGCGATGTCGGCGGAGGTGGCGCCGAGACCGATGATCACGACCTTCTTGCCCGCGAGGTCCGCCGGTCCCTCGTAGTCGTAGGAGTGCGTCTCGGTGCCGGTGAACTTGCCCTCGTACGAGCCGAAGAGCGGCAGTCCGTGCCGCCCGCCGGAGGCGACCATCACCGCGCGGTACAGATGCGTCGTGCCGTCGCCGAAGGTCACCGCCCAGCCGCCGCCCGCTGCCTGCTCGACCCGGCTGACCTCGGTGTCCAGTTGGATGTGCTCGCGCAGCCCGAAGTGGTCGACGTAGGAGTCGAAGTACCCCGCCACCTGGGTGTGGTGGGGGTAGTCCGGGTAGTCGTCCGGCATCGGGAAACTCGGGAACTGCATGACGGTCTTGGAGGTGTTGGCGAACAGCGCCGGGTACGCGCAGCTCTTGCCGCCCTGCGCGGGATACCGCCACAGGCCGCCGAGTTCCGAGCGCCGCTCGTAGGCGTCGAAGGCGATGTCGCGGATCTTCAGCGAGCGGCACATCGCGATGCCCGCGGAGCCCGCGCCGATGACGCAGACCTTGTCCCTGCGGTCCTCGGGGGCGGACGCTGAATCAGACGCAGACGCAGACGCGGCACCGGTCACCGGCTCGTCCATGGTGGTCATCAGGACTCCCCCGCGCGCTCGGTGCTCGCCAGGGCCAGCAGGCCGAGCAGGGTCGCGGTGGCCGCGGCGCTGGTGTCGACCACGGTGGACTTCTTCAGCCGGCCCTTGCGGTGGCCGAGGATTCCGGCCGCGACGTCGAGGCCGTCGCAGAGGATGCCGGCCTTGAGCAGCAGCCTGCGGGTCTCGCCCCTGCTGGCCAGGACGCCCACGATCAGGGCGATGTTGCGGGCGGCGAACAGCCGTACCAGGTACTCGCCGTCGGCGTCCTCGTTGATGTGCAGCTTCTTCGCCCCGATGGCGGGCGCCAGGAACGCCGCCGCGCCGACCGTACGCAGGGTGCTGAGCAGAACGGCCGGCGTATCGCTCTTGTTCATAGTGATGCGAGTTCCTCTCGCGCCTGGGCCATCGACATCACGTCGTGGCACTGGGAGCCGGTGTCGGTGGGAATTCCTTGGCGAAGCCGGTGAGCCGGACGACGACTCCGGCCTGCCGCAACATCTCGATGTCCGTCTCGGGTTCCGCGGACTGCTCGGGGAACGAGATCCCGGCCGGCAGGTCCCGGCTCAGCACGCGTTCGGCCGCGCGGACGGCGCCCATCGCGCTGAGGTGGCCCTGGCCGCGGGTGTCGAGCAGGTCGATGGAGACCGAGCGGTTCGCGCTGTGCGCGGTGACGGTGAGCCCGCAGAAGTCGCCGGTGCCCGCGCTCTGGAAGAGCGCCGCGCGCACCCCGTGCAGCGGCGGCTTGGTCAGCGCCCGCAGCGCGCCGGACCGCTTCAGCCCGATCATCGCGTACAGCGACGGAACGCTCTGGAGCGCGATCCGGGTCTCGACGGTCGGCACGCCGAGGGTGAGCGGCACGGTGGTCTGCTCCAGCGTGCTCACATACGCGGCGGGCCGCTCGTTGCCGTCGGCGCAGCGCACCGGGCGGCGGCCGGTCAGCGGGTGCGTGGGCTGCCGCCTGCCGTCGCGCATCGCGTAGTACGGCCAGGCCAGCCGTTCGGCGAAGCCCCACGAGTCGGGGCCGACCTTGTCGTCCGACGAGGACAGCACCGCGATCTCCACCCGCTCGGCGCGGCCGAGTTCGCGGACGGCCGCGGCGGCCATCAGCGCGTTGAGCCCGGCGTACCAGGCGCCCGACAACAGCACGGGGGACGTGGGCCGTTCACGCGAGACCGCGACGGTGACGTCGAGAATCCCGGCGTGGCCCGCGCGGTTGATGTCCGCGATCGGGATGCCCCGGCGCATGGCGTCCACGATGAGGTGGTCGCCGGGGTCGCTGACCACGGCGAGAACGGCCGCGGGCTGCTCGGGCAGCGCCCCCAGCGGGCGTTCGGCGCGTACGTCGATGACGGCGGTGCTCGCGCCGATCCGCGCGGCCAGCGCCTTCGCCCGCTCGGGGTTGCGGCCCGCCAGCACGATCGGCAGGTCGGGGTGGCGCTGCCGGATCAGCCGCGCCGCGTGCTCGCCCACCACTCCGTAACCGCCCACGATGAGCAGCGGCGGCGGGGCCGCGGGGCGCTTGGGTCTACTGGCCATGGCTCACCGCGCCGCTGATCGTGGTGTCCGGCTTGCGCTCCTCGCCGCGCTCCTCCGCCGCCCGCGCGAACAGCTCGCGGGCCACCCGGCGGCCGGAGTCGACGGCGCCGCCCATCGAACCCATCTGGTGGACGCCGCTCTCGGTGCCCGCCCAGTGGATGCGGCCGATCGGCTCGCGCAGCGCCTTGCCGTACGCCGTGTACAGTCCGGGCGGCCCGAAGCCGTGGTAGCAGCCGCGGGTGAACTCCTCGTCCAGCCAGTTCTGTTCGACGAATTCGCGGGGCTTGCCCGCCTTCGCGCCGAGCCCGGCGACCAGTCCGTCCAGTACGGCGGTACGCCGCTCGGAGGGCGACAGGCGGGTCAGCGCGCGGGCGGCGGAGCCGGTGACGAAGGCCGACATCACGCCGGGGCTGCCGTCGGCGGGCGAGGTGTCGAAGGCGACCCGGAACGGGCCGTCGCTGCTGGTGATCTGGCCGCTGAGCCCGGCGGCGCGCCAGAACGGCTCGTCGTAGACCGCCAGGCACTTCATGGCGGCGCCCGCGGGCATCCGCTGCGCGAACTGGTCGCGGTAGCCGGGCAGCGAGGGCGCGTACGTGATGCGTCCGGCGAGCGTGACCGGGATGGCGACGACGACCCATCGGCCGCGGTACTCGAAGCCGGGGCCCGAGACCACGACGGAGTCGGAGCGCTGCTCGATGGTGCGGACGGCGGCGCCGACGCGAACCTCGTCGGGCATCCGCGCGGCCAGCTTCTTCGGGATGCTGTGCGCGCCGCCGTCGAAGCGGTAGCGCTGGATGCCGCCGCTGACCTCCAGCAGGTAGCGGAAGCCGCCGGAGGCGTTGGCGTAGTACAGCACGTGCATCAGCGACAGGTCGGCCGGGCGGGCGCAGAAGGCGGCCTCGATCATCATGGTGATGAAGGCCCGCGCGGTGGAGGTGGTGACGTTGCGCTGCATCCACGACCAGAGGGTCTGGCTGTCCAGCTTCTCGGCGTTCGGCGCGTTCCACGGGCCGTCCGGCGGGACGGACTTCGCCATCCGCTCGATCTTCAGGATCGCCTGGCCGAGGTCGGCGATGGCGGCCGGGCCCATCCGCCAGGGGAAGAGGCCGGAGTACGCGTGGCGGCGGCCGTTGACGAAGGTGAGGCGTTCGCCCTCGTCGTAGCTGCGAAAGCCGGTCACGCCGACGGACGCGGCGGTCTCGGCGATCATCGTGCTCTTGTCGCCGAAGTACTCGCCGCCCAGGTCGACCGCCTTGCCGCCGCCCACGTCGAGGCCCTTGAGCCGTCCGCCGACGCGCTCGCGCGCTTCGAGCGTCTTGACGGTCCACCCGGCGTCCTTCAGTTCGCGGGTCGCCGTCAGTCCCGCGAGGCCCGCGCCGACGACGATGACGTCGGCTTCCGCGCTGGGCTCGTCTGTCACATGCAGCACGTTCAGACCTCCGCGTTCTTCTGATCGGCGTCTTTGAGTACCGGCCCGTTGCCGCCCTTGGTCCCGTTGGTCCCGTTGCCGCCATGGGAGCCGTTCGCGCCTTTCGCGCCGTCCGCCGGGGCCGGGAGCGGGTCGGCGGCGGAGACCGGGACGGGCCGTACGCGTACCGGCGGGGCCGCGGTGACGTCGGAGGACACCAACTGCGGGTGGCGGTTCATCCACCGGCGGCGCGGCTCGCGGGCCAGCAGCTTGACGGTCTCCCGCACCAGCGGCAGCCGCTTGTGCTTGCCGGACAGCATCATCCGTCCGGTGATCACGGCCATGTCGGTCAGCGGGAAGACCTCGTAGTACTTCGAGCGGTGGTGGTAGAGGTCGAGGAAGCGGCCGATCTCGCCGCGCTCGGCCATGCCCTTGAGCGCCTCGGGCACGGCGGAGGGCAGCGCGCCCGCCTCGCCGAGGATGTTCGCGAGCCAGTAGTGGCCCTCGAAGCGGCGGTCGCGCCACTGCGTCCACAGCCGCAGCGTCTCGTCCTGGCCGAGCGCCGACACACCGGGGCCGGAGCGGCCGAGGGCGGCGACGATGGCGGGCGCGAGGCGCTCCACCTGGCGGAAGGCGTCGCCGATGCCGCGGCCGGCGGAGGGGTCCTTGAAGTGGCCCGCGTCGCCGACCAGCACCCAGCCGGGCCCCGAGGACTGCCGGAAGTAGCCCTCGAATTTGACGATGCCGGAGATCTTGGTGGCGATCTTCGCGTCGGCCAGCGCCTCCGCGGTCGGTTCGCAGGCCCGCATGTGGGCCAGCAGGCCCGCTTCGGTGTTGCGGCGGAAGTACTCGCGTTCGTGCCCCTCGGGAGAGACGCCGACCAGGTACAGGCCGTTGTCCGCGGGGCCCGCCCACACCATCCGGTCGCCCCAGCGGTGGAAGACGAAGGTGTCGTCGGAGGACGGGTGCGCGCCCTCGAAGAAGGTGAAGTAGTAGGAGCGTTCGTTGGGTACAACGTTGTATTTGCGCGAGCCGACCATGTACGCGACGGTCGAGTTGCGGCCGTCCGCGCCCACGACGAGCGGTGCGCGCAGCACCGTCTCCTTGCCGTCGTGCTGGGCGCGCACACCGGCCACCCGGCCGCGCTCCCAGAGCATCTCGACGACCTTGGTGCCCATCCTGACGTCGGCACCGGCCTCGACCGCGGCCTCGTGGAGGATCGAGTCGAGCAGGTGCCGACGCAGGAAGGTCGCGCCGCCCACGTCGTCGAAGCGCAGCGGGAACTGCGAGACGACATGGAAGTCGTTGAGCTTGGTGTCGGCGCGGCGCATGAAACGCACACCGGTCTTCTCGACGGAGTCGAGCACACCGAGGCGTTTGAGGAACAGGAGACCGTCCGCCTCCATGAGGTGCGAGGAGAGCACCTCACGGGGGAACGTCGCCTGCTCGACCACGACGACCTTCAGGCCCGCGCGCGAGAGCAGCGTGGCGAGCGGCGACCCGGCACAGCGGGCGCCCACGATGATGACGTCGAAGTGCTCGGCGTCCGTACGGTTTCGCCGGAGTTCGCTCCCGGCCAGGCCCTTGGTCGTCATGGTCTTAGCTCCGCGCCCTTTCGCCGGCCGGGACGATCTGCGAGTCCAGCGGACGCGGATCACCGTCACCCCACGAAATGCCCTGGAGGTGCGTGGTGCGCAGTCCCGCGTAGTTCAGCTCTCCGTACGGTCCGCCGGTGAGGCCGTTGCCACCGTGTGTGGAGAGGATGGAGTTGAACCCGATGTGCGAGTCGTTGACCTTCAACAGGCCGCCGTTGGTCACGCCGTCGGCGAACCGGTGAGCGGTCTGCTCGTCGCCGGTCCACACCGAGTTGCGCAGCCCGTACTTGTTGGCGTTGAGGAAGTCGATGATGTCCTCCAGCAGCGCGTCGTCGTCCGTGGTCGCCTCGGGCACCACGACCGGCAGCAGCGGGAAGAAGGTCTCCTCGCGTACGCAGGACAGGTCCCGCGACTCGGCGAGTCCGTCGACCCTGACGACCGTCGGCAGGCAGAACATCCCGGTGCTCGATGTCTCGCCGTCGACGTCCACGCGCGTGCCGCCGCAGAGCACGGACGCACCCTTGGTCTCGGCCTCGGACAGGAAGTCGAAGAAACCGTCGACCTTCAGTACCGGGCTGAGCAGGATCTCCGGGTTCTCCGGGTAGCCGGGCACGATGGCCTTGGCGCGCTCCACGAACACCTCGAGGAAGCGGTTGGCGACCTCGGGGTGCACGATCGCGTACTTCGGCACCATGCAGATCTGGCTGGAGCCGTAGAACGACTCCTCCAGGGCCCGCGCGGCGGCTTCGAGATCCGCGTCCTTCCAGACCACGAAGCCGTCGTTGCCCGCGAGTTCGAGGATCGCCTTCTTGCCGTTGTGCAGGCAGTCCTCGCCGAGCTTGAGACCCGCGGCGCTGTCGCCGAAGAACAGGATGTCGTCCACCAGCGGGCTGGCGAGCCAGGTCCGCAGCACCTGCTCGGTGTGACCGCAGATCACATTGAGCGTCCCGGAAGGCGCGCCGTGCTTCTCCAGGATCGGCGCGAGAATCTCGCGGTAGACGAAGAACACGCTCAGCGGCGTGGTGCGCGGCGCCTTCACCACCAGGGTGTTGCCCGCCAGGAGGGCGAGCACGCCCAGCGTGGAGTTCGAACCCGCCGCGTTCTGCGGAGGGTTGACGCACACCACGCCGTCGGGCTTGCGCACCAGTTCCAGCGTGCGGCCCTGCGGCGCGAACTCCTGGTGGAGCTGGCTCTCGTACCAGCGGACCGTCGGCTCGTCGCAGCAGCGCAGCATGCCGCTGACTTCCCACTGGGCGAGCCGGCGCGGGTGCCCCTCGGCGATGAGGATGTCGATGAGTTCCTCGGACCGTTCGGCCAGGGTCTCGTTGAACTCCAGGACGATCTGGCTGCGGGTCTCCTGCGGGAGGAGCCGGAAGGTCCGGCTCGCCCTGCGGGCCGCTTCCAGCGCCCGGTCGTTGTCCTCGGGGGCGCCCACCGCGCACCGGGCCACCACGGCCTCGGTCGACTCCACGGGCCGCCCGAGTTCCAGCGCCCTCTTGAGGTTGAACGTCGGGCGGTTCTCCTTCAGGTACGCCGAGGCGCGCAGGACGTACGTCCATCGAGCACCCTCGACGTCCTTGCCGTCGATGTACTGAGGGTAGGACCTCATGCCTGGAGGCCCTCCATGCTGGGGGCGACGAAGTCTTCCTTCTCGACGTCGCGCAGCAGGCCCTCGTTGTACCGGCCGTACGCGCCCAGGTCCAGCAGGCCGTGGCCGCTGTAGTTGAACACGATGGTGGCCTCGCGCCCGGTCCGCTTGCACTCCAGGGCCTTGTCGATGACGGCCCGGATGGCGTGCGAGGTCTCGGGGGCCGGGAGGTAGCCCTGGAGCTTGGCGAACGTGGTGCCCGCGTCGAAGACGGACACCTGCCCGTACGCCTCGGCGTCGAGCAGCCCCTCGTGCCGCATGAGACCCACGATCGGGGCGCAACCGTGGTAACGCAGGCCGCCCGCGTGGATGGGCGGCGGCACGAACTCGTGGCCGAGGGTGTAGGTGTGCACACCGGGGCCGCGGCCGTTGGAGTCGGCGAAGTCCAGCCGGTACTCGCCGTAGGTCAGCGGCGCGCACGCCTCCGGCTCGGCGGCCAGGATGGTGATGTCGGCGCCGTTGAGCTTGTCCTCGACGAAGGGCGAGGCGAAGCCGCTGAGGTTGGACCCGCAACCGACCGAGGCGATCAGGTAGTCGGGGGTCCGGCCGATCATCCTGAGCTGTTCCTTCAGCTCCAGGCCGATCACCGAGTGGTGCAGCAGGCAGTGGTTGGAGAAGGCGCCGACCGCGAAGCGGGTGCCCTCGTCGGCGTCGACGCACTCCAGCGCCTCGCTGACCGCGGTGGCCTCGCTGCCGGGGTGGTCGGGGTACTCCGCGAGGAGCTTGCGGCCGTAGTCCGTGGTGTCACCGGGGCTGGGCCGCACCTCGGCGCCGTAGGTCTCCATCAGATTCCGGCGGTACGGCTTGGTGTGGTAGCTCGCCCGCACCATGAAGACCGTGAGGTCGAGGCCGAAGATCTGGCAGGCGATGGCCAGGGCGCTGCCCCACTGGCCGGCGCCGGTGTCGGTGACCAGCCGGGTGTGGCCGTCGCGCTTGGCGTAGTACGCCTGCGCGAGGGCGGAGTTGAGCTTGTGGCTGCCGCTGGGCGAGGTGGCCTCGTACTTGAACCAGATCTGGGCCGGTGTGCCCAGCTCCCGCTCCAGCGCGACGGCGCGGATCAGCGGGGTCGGCCGCCAGAGCTTGTACGCCTCGCGTACCGGCTCGGGGATCGTGATCCAGCGCTCCAGCGAGGTCTCCTGCGCGGCCATCGACTTGACGAACAGCCGCTCCAGCCACTCCCGCGTGACCTTCTTGCCGGTCGAGTTGTCGATGTACTCCTCGGGCAACCGGGGCAGATCCGGGATGACGTTGTACCAACGGGTGGGAATCTTATCGACCGGAAGATCGACACGGTCGATTAAGCCGAGCGGCTTCATACCTTGCGTCCCCTTAAGAGCGTGGTTGCTGACGAAATGCAGTGACACTCGTACGGACCTGCGCATGCTTGACCGGGCCGGCACCCTCGTGGGGAATTGATTTCCGGCATGGCAAAGTCAGGCATTGGGCTTTTGGGTGCGAAAAATCTCGGCGAGAGGAACGGTGAAGCGCGGTGAAGTCGTGCCTCGGCACAACGGCTGCTCAGTGCCTCGGCGGCGCGTCAGGCTCCAGCCGAAGTCACCAATTGTGCGAGATCACGGATTGCGGTTCCCGTGGATTCGTGCCCGAAGGCACGGATGGACGGGATGCCCGGACGTCACCGGCCATACGGCCTGGTGGTGCGGGGTCGATCAACCGTGCGTGAGAGGCCGACCAGGTGTCGGACCTCGAATATTCTCGTGCCAGCACTCGCATACCCCCGTATCAGTACTGGAATTGTTTGACAGCCTAGCGTCCGGCAGTTCCGATGGCAATACCATACTGGAACGCGTCCCGATGACCGGAACTCATCCCGGTGACCAGCGCATTTTCCCTACGGGACTCAAAATGGGCTGGTCACCGGGACGCCGTCGCATTACTGACCAGATCGGTCAAAGTGAATTCCTGTGAAGCGCGGCGACAACGACAGTGGCGGCGGGCCGCTTCCGCGGGCCCGCCGCCACTGTCACGCTCGCCGTGCGGCCGCCCGTCGTACGGCGCCGCGGGCGGTCCTCCTGAGCCGGCTCAGTGCTGCCCGGCGG
Organism: Streptomyces sp. CBMA29; assembly: GCF_014596445.1. Classification (GTDB taxonomy): domain Bacteria; phylum Actinomycetota; class Actinomycetes; order Streptomycetales; family Streptomycetaceae; genus Actinacidiphila. The sequence continues at coordinate 87,148 of NZ_MECL01000088.1, forward strand.
GTGCCGTCAGTGCTGCCGAGCGGGTGCCGTCAGCGCTGTCCGGCCGGCGCCGCCTCGCGGACGGACTCCTCGCCCTCTTCCGGCAGCTCGGGCAGGATGCCGGTCAACGCGCTCTCGTGCAGGTCCTTGTGGCGCAGCGTCAGCGCGGCGATCACCGCGGCGACGAAGGCGAACACGGCGCACAGGGTCATAGCGTCGTGGAAGCCAGTGGTGAACGCGTCGCGCCCGGCGGCCAGCACCTTGTCGGCCAGGCCGGGGCCCGCCGAGTGCGCGGCCTCGTCGATGCTGCCCGCGCTGATCCCGTTGGCGATCTTGTCGCTCTGGGCGCTGGTGAGCGTGGCCGCGGCGTCGGACGCCTTGAAGGCGCTGGTGACGTGGTTCTCGAAGAACGCACCCGCGACCGCGATGCCCAGAGCAGTTCCCACCTGCTGGAACGTCTCGCTGATGCCGGAGGCGACACCGGCCTTGGCGGGTTCCGCGACACCGATGGCGAGCGCCGCACGGGTCGGGTTGAACAGGCCGAAGGCGAAGCCGATCACGATCAGGGCAGGGATCAGCGAGGTCCAACTGTCGCTCGCGTTGCTGAGGTGGAGGAGGAGCAGACCGATGCCCAGGGCCAATTGGGAGGTCGCCACGAGGACCTTGAAGGGGACCTTGCCGATGAGTCCGCCGGCCAGCGCGCCGAAGAAGAACATCGCCAGCGTCAGCGGCAGGAAGCGCAGGCCCGCGGACCAGGCGGAGGCGCCCTCGACGCTCTGCAGATATGTCGTGACCAGGAAGATCGGAGGCAGACCTGCCGCGTTGGCGAGGAAGGTCGTCGCGGACATGCCGAGGAAGGTGCGGTTGCGGAAGAGCTGGGTGTCGAACATCGCCTGCTCGCCGCGGGACCGCGCCACCGCGAGGAAGACCGCCAGGCACACCGCGGCCACCGCGTACAGCGCGATGTTGGTGCCGGAGAACCAGCCGTCGGTGTTCCCGCGGATGATGGCCAGCACCAGCGCGGCCAGCGAAAGGGTGAAGGACACCATGCCGGCGAAGTCCGGTGCGGCGGCGCTGGGCAGCCGCGATTCGCGGACCCTGCGCATCGCGATCAGAACGGTGACCAGGCCGACCGGCACATTCAGATAGAAGATCCAGCGCCAGCCGGGGCCATTGGTGAGAGCGCCGCCGATGAGCGGTCCCGTGGCGACGGCGAGTCCCACCGCGGCGCCGAACGCGCTGAACGCAGTGGCGCGTTCCTTGCCGCGGAACTCATGGCCGAGCAGAGCGGGACCGACCGCGAACATGATGGCCCCGCCGACACCCTGGACTCCGCGGCTGACATTCAATACCCCGATATCCCCGGCCAGTCCGCAGGCCAGCGAAGCCGCGGTGAAGATGACCAGGCCGATCAGGAAGAGCCGCTTGCGGCCGGTCCTGTCCGCCACCGATCCGGCGGTCACCAGGAAAGCCGCGAGCGTCAGCGCATACGCGTCGAACACCCACTGCATACCGCTGAAGCTGGCGTGCAGTGAATCATGAATGCCGGGCAGGGCGACCGAGACCACACTCAGGTCCAGCATGAGCATGAATGTGCCGACGGATACCACTGCCAGGGTCCACCACCTTAAAGCAGCGGGGGGGTGGGGCGTTTCGGTCATGCCGACTCCAGAGTGTGGAAAGTCGCCGTATCCGGCGAATCTGGCTGCTGACTATGGATGTTGACCATGCCGTGGTGGAAGCACCGCTGCCGAGGCGCCCCGCGTCGGCGCACAGGCCGATCCAGGGTGCTGGCCGATGATCGCGGTCGGCGCCGGTGCCGTCAATTGCCCCATGGGGCATGGCTGAGCATGTGTACAACGTATACCCTACACACGCTCGCGCGCACCCGCATGAAGATGTACGTCGGGTGTCGGCATATGCGCGCGGGTTCGCAAAGACAGCGTCTTTTTTATCCGCAACTCCTTTTAGCGCGACTGTATATGCTGTATAGGCGGTAGTCGCCGGCGGACGGCGCGGTGATCCGCGTCCAGCGGCCCGCGCGGCTCACGCATCCGCCGGTCACCCGGAACCAGGGCGACCAGGCGACGCGGACGACGGTGCTCCCGGCCTTCGGCAGCCGGACCGTCACGTCGGCCTCGCCCGCCCGCAGCACGCGCGCGGGCGCCGAGGCCAGCTGCACCGGGCGCGCCACCGCGAAGACCGTCCAGTACGGGTCCCGCCAGACCGGCCGCAGCCAGTCGGGGCGGGCGCCGGTGGCGAGCAGCGCGGCCTCGGCCGCGCCGGGGCCGCCCACGTCGCCGTGGGGCAGCACGACATACGCCACCGCCCAGTCGTCGAGCCAGCGGCGGTAGGCGGCGGCCGGAAGCGTCCCGTCCGGCAGCGTCCCGCCGTAGAACAACCGGTCCCGCTCGACGTCGAGTTGGCGGTTCCAGCCGCGGGCGTTCTGGACGACGTCGGCGAAGGCGGTCGACTCGCGGTGATTGCGGGCGGGAACGACCTCGACGCGGTGCTGGTCGGCGTGCAGTGCGCGCAGCGCGCGGGTCACCCCCTCGGTGTGCGAGGCCCAGCCGGGGACGGCGGTGGACATGCTGAGTTCTCCGACGGTCTTGCCGACCAGCGCGAAGCCGTTCTGACCGAGGGCGCAGAGCAGCACGGCGGCGAGGACCGCACCACGTACGGAGGTTGGGGCGGGCATGAGGGCAAGGCCGCGGCCCCGCCCGAGGGATGGGCGGCGGCGTCGGCGTCCGGCCACGCGTTCCGCCAACGCCGCCGCCAGCAGCGGGAGTCCGGCGATCCCGGCCAGCCGCTCGACATTGGTGCCGACGGGCGAGGCCACACAGGCGGTGAGCACCGTGCCGAGCGCGTACGCGACCGCCCCCACCCGGACCGTGCGCCAGGACCGGGGTGCGGCCAGGGCGAGCGCGGCGGAGGTCACCAGCGGGCACACCATCGCCGCGCCGCTCATCAACTGCTCGCCCTGGAAGGGGAAGAGCACGTACACCGCGCCCAGCACGAGCGCCGGCGGCGCCGCCAGGGCGAGCGCGGCGGCGCGGCGGCCCGCCGCCAACAGGCCCGCGCCCGCGACCCACAAGAAGAGCGCGGCGACCGGGCTGGCCATCGCGGTCAGTGCCGCGAGGGCCGCGGGCACCGCCCAGCGGTCCGGCGCCCTTCGCACCCGGCACAGCGCGAGCAGCCCGAAGGCGACGCCGACCGCGAAGGTCGTGCGCCCGCAGGCGATGTCGCACCACTGGCAGACGGCGCCGAGCAGCGCCGGGACCATCGGCCGCCGCACCCCGGACCGGACGAGGAGCACCGCCATCGCCCAGGTCGCCACCAGACCGGCCGTGACGGAGACGGCGCGGACCCCCGCGTACGCCATGAGCGGTGGGGTCAGCACGCTGTAGTCCATCGTGTGCATGCCGCCGTACCAGGCGAGGTTGTACGGCGCGGCCGGGTGGCGCCGGGCGAAACCGGCCCAGGCGACCTGGGCCGCGAGGTCGCCGCCGCCGGTGGCCAGCAGCCACGCCCAGAGCGCGTACAGCGGCGCCGCCGCCACGACGACGACCACCGGGACCGGCCAGTGCGGCCACCGGCGTGCGGGCAGCGCCTGGTCCGTCCATTGGGTGCGCCGCGGCAGCACCGCGGTCCGTCCGGGAGGAACATACTCGGTATACATACTGAGTATGTATACCGAGTATGGTCGGGTGAGCGCCACCGCTTCCCCTGCGGGGCATGGCAGCATCGGGGCGACCGGGACGAGGAAGCGAGAGGCGCACACCATGCCGTTGCAGATCACCGCCACCGACGCGGAGCACCCGTCGGCGCTGCTCGACCTGGAGTGGAACCTGCCGCTGGAGGAGTGGCCCGACACCTCACTGGTCGCGCTGCCGCGCGGCATCTCCCGGCACGTCGTGCGCTTCGCGCGGGCCGGGGACGAGGTCGTGGCGATCAAGGAGGTCAGCGAGTGGGCGGCCGTACGCGAGTACGGGCTGCTGCGGGACCTCGACCGGCTCGCGATACCGGCCGTGGACCCGATCGCGGTGGTGACCGGGCGGGCCGCCGCCGACGGCACACCGCTGGAGCCCGCGCTCATCACCCGGCACCTGAACGGCTCGCTGCCGTACCGCTCGATGTTCGAGACGACGATGCGCCCCGACACCGTCAACCGCCTGCTGGACGCGCTCGCCGTCCTCCTCGTACGGCTCCACCTGGTCGGTTTCGCCTGGGGCGACTGCTCGCTGTCCAACACGCTCTTCCGCCGTGACGCGGGTGCGTACGCCGCCTACCTGGTGGACGCCGAGACCGGGCAGATCCAGCCCGAACTCACGCGCGGGCAGCGGGAGTACGACATCGAGCTGGCCCGGGTGAACATCGCGGGCGAGCTGATGGACCTCGAAGCGGGCGGCTCGCTGCACCCCTCGGTCGACCCGGTCCCGTTCGGCGAGGCGATCGTCCGCCGCTACGCCGACCTGTGGCACGAGCTGACCCGCGAGTCCGTCTATCCGGCCAGCAAGCGGCACTACATCGACCGCAGAATCCGCCGCCTGAACGACCTCGGCTTCGACGTCGCCGAGATGCAGATCGAGCGCTCACCCGCGGGCGACACCGTGACCTTCCTGCCCAAGGTCGTCGACGCGGGCCACCACCAGCGCCAGCTCCTGCGCCTGACCGGCCTCGACACCGAGGAGAACCAGGCCCGCAGCCTCCTCAACGACCTGGAGTCCTGGATGGCCACCCAGGACGACCACGCCCCCGCCGACGGCCTGCCCGCCGCCCGCCCCGAAGTCCTCGCCCACCGCTGGCTGCGCGACGTCTTCCGCCCCGCCGTCCGCTCGGTCCCCCAGGACCTGCGCGCCCGCATCGACCCGGCGCAGATCTACCACGAACTCCTCGAACACCGCTGGTACCTCTCCGAACGCGCCCAGCGCGACGTGGGCCTCGACGCCACGGTCGAGAGCTACACCACCGAAGTCCTCCCCCGCCTCCCCGCCCCCGCCCTGCCGGCGGACGGCGAGTAAGGCTCAGTGCCTGTCCGGCCCCAGTCGCGGTCGAACGGTGCCGGTCGGCAGGGCAGGGGCGCGGAGGGCGAGCGTGGCGCGGCTTTCCCTGACCGCCTCGTTCGTAGCGCTGCCGGTCGCGGGCCTTCCGGGCGGTCCCGGCGGCGGGTGTCAGAGCGCCGCGAGCTCCGGTAGCAGGTCCGCCGCGAGCGACACGTCAGGGGTCAGCGCCCGGTCCTCGGTGGCCGTGGGCAGCGCGGAGTCCAGGACGGCGAAGACCGGCGCGTGCGTACCGTCGCCCGCCGACAGCGCGGGAAGCGCCGGGTGCAGGCGCAACGCCCGTACGGCGGCGACGAGTTCGCAGGCGAGCACGAGCCGGTAGGCGTCCACGGCGCGCAGCGCCTGCCGGGTGGCCTGGGAGGCGAAGCTCGCGGCCTCCTCGACCCCGCGCGAGAGCACCGCGTGTCCGGCGGAGGCCGGTACGGCGCTGGCGCGTATCTCCGCGAGGGCGGAATTGGCGCTGTACTCCAGGATCATCATGCCCGAACTGGCCGCCGAGCCCCCGGCGAGGTAGGAGCGCAGACCGGTGATCCCGGGGTCGCCGAAGGCGGTCAGCCGGGCGGCGGACAACTGCGCGGTCTGGAGCACGGCGAGGCAGAGGTGGTCGAGCGCGAGCCCGACCGGCGTGGCCATGAAACCGCCGTGGTGGTAGGCGACCGGCCCGCCGTCCGGTCCCTCCTCGCCGATCAGCGGGTTCTCCGAGGGGCAGTTGACCTCGACGTCCAGAATCCGGCGCAGTGTCCAGGCCGCCTCCAGCGCCGGGCCGTGCACCTGCGGGAAGGCCCGGAAGCCGTACGGGTCCTGGATGCGGCGGCCGGTGGCGCGCGGCCGGTCGGGGACGCCGAGCAGTCTGCGGACCTCGGCCCCCGCGTGCAGCGCGCCCGGATAGGGGCGGATGGCGAGGGCGGGGGCCGCGTACGCCTCAAGCGAGCCGGAGACGGCGGCCAGCGAGAGGGCCGTCACGGCGTGCGAGGCGCGCAGCAGGATGTCCAGGTCGTGGCAGACCAGCGCGGCCTGCCCGAGGGTGAAGGCGCCGCTGCTCATCAGCGCGAGCGCGTCGCCCTGTTGGAGGGTGACGCGGCCGGGGAAGGGCGCGGGCACCGCGGCCGGGTCCAACCCATCGGCGGACGGCGGCACTTCACCGTCGGACGACGGATCGGACGACGGCGAAAGCGAAGGAGACGGCGAAGACGAGGACAGCGGCGACGGCCACGGCCCCTCGCGGAAGGCGTCCGCCGGATCCGGCTGCCGCTCCACGTCCTCGTGCAGCCACGGCCGTTCGCCGATCAGCGCGAGACCGGTCTCGGCGAGCGCCGTCAGATCCCCGGTGCCGACGGCCCCGTATTCGCTGACCGCCGGGTGCACACCGAGCCGCAGCGCCTCCACCAGGGCCTGGACGACGGCCGGTTGGAGCGCGGAGCCGCCCGCCAGCGCCTGGTTGGCGCGGACGGCGAGCGCGGCACGGACCTGGCGGGCCGGGAGCAGCGCCCCGACCCCGCCCGCGTGGCTGCGCAGCAGCCGCAGGTCCTGTCCCGCCTGGTCCTCGTCGCTGACCGGCACGAGCCGGTTCGCGCCGACGCCGGTGTGCCGCCCGTACATCCGGCCCGCGGCGGCGGCCTGCCGCGCGGCCCGCCATGAGCGGTCCGCGCGGGCCAGCGCCTCGGGCGGCACGGTGGGTACGGCCGTCCGGTCCGCGATCCGCGTCACGGCATCGGCGTCCAGGCCGGCGCCGTCGAGCACCACGAAGGCCCCCTCCTCGGCGGAGGGTGCCGTCGTGCGGTGCGTCGGCGTCTCGGAATCAGAGGCTGTACCCACTGCGCTGTATCGGTCCCGCTGCCGGGCTCAGCCGAGGCCGATCGAGGTCAGCCAGGTCTTGGCGACCTCCAGCGGGTCCTTGTTGTCGCTCTGCACCTGGGTGTCCAGGGCCAGCAGCGTCGCGGTGTCCAGCTTCGCCGACACCGCGTTGAGCGCGGCGACGCCCTCCTTGGACAGACCGCTCTTGTAGACCAGCGGGATGATGTTCTCGAACCCGAAGAGATTCTTCGGGTCCTGGAGGACGACGAACTTCTCCTTGGGGATGCTCGGGTCCGTGGTGAAGACGTCGGCGGCCTGCACATTGTTGTTCTTCAGGGCCGCCACGGTCAGCGGGCCGCCCGCGTCGAGCGCCTTGAACGACTTCGGCGTGAGGTTGTAGACCGACTTCAGGCCGACCAGGCCCTGCTGCCGGGTCTGGAACTCGGGAGAGGCGCCGATGGCGATCTCGGAGCCGTACTTCGCCAGGTCCGCGATCGTGGACTTCTCGGTCAGCTTGTACTTCGCGGCGGTTGCCGCGTTGACCGTCAGGGAGTCCTTGTCCTCGGCCGGCGCCATGTCGAGCAGCGTCAGCTTCGGGTCGAGCTTGGCGAGTGCCGCCTCGTTGGTGGCCTGGGCCGTCGTGGGCGTGGCCTTGGCGTCCAGGTATGCCAGCAGTGCGCCGTTGAACTCCGGCAGTACGGTCAGTGAACCGTTCTTCAGCAGGCCGTAGGTGGTCTCCCGGCTGCCGATGTTCGGCTTGTAGCTGACCTTGATCCCCTTGGCCTTCAGGGCCTCGCCGTAGATGTCGGCGATGAGGATGCTCTCGGGAAAGTTGTTGGAGCCGACGACCACGGTGTCGCCGCTCGCCTTCGACCCGGCCAGCGGGTCCTTGGCCTTGTCGGAGCCGGAGTCACCACAACCCGCGAGCAGGGGCGCCGCGACGGCGGCGACGACGGCGACCGCCGCGAGGCGGCGTATGTGGCTCGGGCTGGACCAGGTGCTCTTCACGTGAGAAGTCACGATTTCCGCTTCCGGGCTCGGGGAGTTTCGGTCTCTGATCGGGCGTACTCGTGGCGTAGGCGCACCCACACACGCGGACGTACGTCAGGTACGTACACACGTGCGGTTGCGAGTGCTACCCAGCGATCCAATCCAGCCGCTTCCGCGTCAGTCAAGAGCAGCCTGATCACCGATCGGCATCGATGTCTGAACACCGGTGGATTGGTCGGGGATTCCCGTTCCGTACGGTGGTGTCCGTAACAAATTATTGATGGTGCGGTCAGGTAGCCGTGGTCAAGACGAGGTAGTCTCCCCGACGTTGGTCACGGTGCTCGGACAACCGCGGGGAGTATCCGGTCACTTCATTCCGGTTACGTACAGAAGCGTTCATTTTGCGCCACTGTCGTCGTATCCGGTTGTCGGCGAGCCGGTAGGCGGTTCCGGAGGAGGCTTGGTGTCCGTGCACGAGGTGGACGGGTCGGCACGTCCCGACCCGGAGCCACACGTCAGGGGCGGGGTACGGAACTTCGCCGACCGCTGGCCGTTCCGGCGCAAGCTCAACGTGCTCGTCGGCGTTCCGCTTGTCGTGGTCGCGATGCTGCTCGCCTACGTGATCACCGGCCTCGTCGGCCAGGCCCAGGACGCGGCCTCCGCCGCGCAGCTCGTCCGCGACAGCCGCCAGGTCGCCGAACTGGTCGACCTGGTCGAGACCGAGCACCAGCAGGCGCTGCTGCTGTCCGTGCGCTACGAATCGGCCACCTCGGGCAAGCGCCCGTCGCTGGTCGCCTACCGGCAGGCGCGCAGCGCGGTGGACGCGCAGGTGGAGAACGTACGCTCCACCTTCGGATCGCGGCTGCCCGCCGCGGAGGCGCAGATCCTCAAGGAGATCAACGGCCTCGGCAGCCTGCGGAGCACCATCGAGCAGAGCTATCTGCCCGCCGACAACATCGACCCGGCGTACACCGCGACCGTGGACGGCCTGATCGACGGCCTCGGCCTCGATCTGAACACGAACCTCAGCTCCACCCGCACCGGCAGCATGCTGGACTCGCTGCTGCGCGCGGAGGCCGCGCACGCCTCCTTCGAGACCAGCGTCTTCTCCGCGCAGACCGGTGACGCCAACGCGCTGATCGAGTTCAACAACGCGGTCGGCTACCAGCAGCTCTACGTCTCCCAGGCCAGCCGCTTCGGGCGGTTCGCCAGCGACGCGCAGCGCACGGAGCTGGCCGGGATCGAGATGAACCCGGTCTGGAACGGCATCGCCCTCCAGTACGCGGGCCTCCAGATCGACCCGAGCGCGCTGGAGGCCACAGGACCCGCGCAGGTGCGGGCCGCCTTCACCAAGGCCCTCAAGTCCTACCCGGACTACCAGAAGCAGGCGCAGACCCGGCTGAAGATCACCGGCTCGCTGATCGACCAGATCGCGCACCGCGCCGACCGGGCGTCCGACGACGCCTGGTGGCGGGCCGCGTGGCTGCTCGGCGGCGCGCTGCTGGCGTTCGTGCTGTGGCTGGGCTTCTCCGTGGCCGTACGCCGCTCGGTGATCCGGCCGGTGCAGGTGCTGACCGGGGCCGCGGCGCAGGTCGCCGAGGTGGCCGGGCAGGAACTGGCCCGGGTCGCCGACGACGACGCGGACTTCGCCGGGGCGCCGCGCCTCCAGGAGGTGCCGGTCACCGCGCACGACGAGATCGGCGACCTGGCCGAGGCGTTCAACCGCGTGCAGTCCACCGCGGCGGCGCTGCTGGAACGCCAGGTGCTCAGCCGCCGCAACGTGGCCGAGATGTTCGGCAACGTCGGCCGTCGCGTCAGCAACCTGACGGCTCGTCAACTCACCCTGATCGACGCCCTGGAGCGCGGCGAGACCGACCCCGCGCTGCTCGACCGGCTGTACCGGATCGACCACCTGGCCGTACGCCTCCAGCGCAACGCCGACAGCCTGATGCTGCTCGCCGGTATCCGCGAGGCGGGCCTGGACGCCAGCCCCACCGCGCTGACCAACGTCGTACGCGCCGCGCTCGGCCAGATCGAGGGCTACCAGCGGGTCTCGCTGCTCGCGGACACCGACGTCACGGTCGCGCCCGACATCATCGCCGACCTGACGCTGATGCTGGCCGAACTCCTGGAGAACGCCGTGGCGTTCTCCCCGGCGCGCAGCCCCGTCGAGGTGTCGGTGCGCGACGGCGCCGAGGGCGCGCTGATCGAGATCACCGACCACGGCCTGGGCATGAGCGCGGAGCGGCTGGCGGAGGAGAACGCCCGGCTGATCCGCCGTGAGCGCCTCGACCTGGTGCCGACGAAGGTGCTCGGCCTGTTCGTGGTCGGCAGCCTGGCGCGGCGCTGGGGCGTACGGGTCACGCTGACGCGTACGCCCGGCGGCGGAGTCACCAGCCGGGTGACGATCCCGGCGACGCTGCTGCTGCTCATGAGCCCGTTCGCGGAACCGGCCGGCGAGGGGGCGGCTCCGGGCGCCAAGGCCGCCAAGGCCGTCGGCGCCGCGCGGGAGGCCGCCGCGGCTCCCCGCCACGCCGAGGCCGAGGAGCCGGTCGCGCCGCCCGGACGCCGTACCGCGCCGTCGTGGGCCGGTACGCCCGCGGCCGGCTCCCCCGCGACGACCACGACGACCTCGAC
>NZ_MECL01000089.1 GCF_014596445.1 Streptomyces sp. CBMA29
TCCCCGGCGACCCGCCGCCCGCCGGGCACCCGCGCCGGGACACCGGACTCTCCCGCCGTGACGTCCTGCGCCGCGGCACAGGACTGCTCTCCGGCGCCGCCGCGGGCGCGCTGCTCGCGGGCTGCGGCAGCGGTGAGAGCGACGGCGTGGGCGCGGACGGCCGGGTCACCGTCGAGCTGTGGCACGGCCAGACCGACACCGGCCGCGCCGTGATCCAGCAACTGGTGGCCGAGTTCAACCGCACCCACCCGAAGATCAGGGTCGACCCCGGCGGCGGCGTCCTTTCCGACGCCATGCTCCAGAAGGTCACCGCGGCGCTCGCCTCCGGCTCGTACCCCGACATCGCCTACATCTTCGGCTCGGACCTGGCCAGCATCGCCCGCAGCCCCAAGGTCGTGGACCTCACGGCGATGATGGCCCACGGCCCCACCCCCTGGAACGACTTCTGGACCCCGGCCCGCGAGGCCGTCACCGTCAACAAGCGGGTACGCGCCGCGCCCGCGCTCATCGACTCGCTCGCCGTCGTCTGCAACAAGAAGGTCTTCGCCCGCGCCGGAGTGCCGCTGCCCGAGCCCGGCTGGACCTGGGACGAGTTCACGGCCACCGCGAAGAAACTCACCAGCCACGCCGACGGCACCTTCGGCACCGGCTGGCCCGGCGTCGGCGACGAGGACACCGTCTGGCGGATCTGGCCGATGATCTGGGACCTCGGCGGTGAGGTCATCTCCGCCGACGGCCACGGCATCGGCTTCGAGGACACCGGCGTCCGCGCCCTGGAGACCATCGCCACCCTCGCCACCGACAAGAGCGTCTACATCGACCCCAAGCCCGGCAGCGAGCAGATGTACCAGGTCTTCCTCTCCGGCCGGATGGGCATGGTCCCCACCGGTCCCTGGCAACTGCCCGACGTCATCCAGGCCAAGATCGACTACCACGTCGTCCCGCTGCCCAGCTACAGCGGGAAAGAGGTCACCATCTCCGGGCCCGACACCTGGACGGTCTTCGACAACGGCTCGGCGCGCGTCGCCGCCGCCCGCACCTTCGTCGAGTGGCTGATCCAGCCGCCGCAGGACGTGCGCTGGGACATCCAGGCGGGCAGCCTCCCGCTCAGCCGCAGCACCCAGGCGCTGCCCGCCTGGCAGGACCGCAGTGCCCACACCGAGGGCCTGTCGGTGTTCACCAAGGCCCTGGAGACCGCGCGGGTACGCCCCGCCCACCCCGCCTACCCGCAGATCTCCCAGGCGCTCGGCCAGGCGATCACCGCGGTGCTGCTCGGCCGCAGCACCCCCGCCAAGGCGCTGCGCGACTGTGCGCACGAAGCCAACGCCGCACTGCTCATCCCGCGTTGAGGAGACCCATGTCGAGAACCACGCCGCGGCTGCTGCCCCGGCACAGGCCGGGCCCCGCGCAGCGCCGCCCCGCCCCGCTCACCCTGTCCGACCAGGACCGGGACCGCGAGCACGCACAGCAACTGCGCGCCCGCCGCCGCAGGCTGCGCGGCGAGTCCGCGACCGCGTGGACCTTCATCGCGCCCTCGATCGTGGTCATCCTCGGCCTCAGCGTCGTCCCCGTGGTCTGGTCGCTGCTGCTGTCCTTCCGCGCCGACGACCTGGTCACCCCGAGCCGCTGGGTGGGCCTGGCCAACTACCGGGCCCTGTCCAAGGACCCGCACTTCAGCCAGGCGGTACGCAACACCCTGGAGTACACCGCGCTGTACGTCCCGCTGAGCATGCTGTTCGGCCTGGCGCTCGCCCTCGCGCTCAACCGGCGCATCCGGCTCGTCGGCGTCTACCGCACCCTGATCTTCGTACCGTTCGTCATCTCGGCCACCGCGCAGGGCGTGCTGTTCTCCTTCATCCTCGACCCGCAGTTCGGCGCCGCCAACTCCGTACTGCACTCCCTCGGCATCTCCCAGCAGGGGTTCCTCACCGATCCGGGACAGGCACTCCTCGTCCTCGTGGCGATCTCCCTGTGGAGCGGCACCGGCTTCTGCGTCGTGGTCTACCTCGCCGCCCTCCAGGACGTACCGCCGTCCCTCATCGAGGCCGCCAGGCTCGACGGCGCGGGGCGCTTCCAACTGCTGCGCCACGTCACGCTGCCGACCCTCACCCCGGTCAACGTCTTCCTGGTGCTGTGGCAGACCATCAACTCCCTCCAGGTCTTCGACCTCGTCTACGTCACGACCAAGGGCGGACCGCTCGGCTCCACCACCGTGATCGTCTACTTCATCTGGGAGCAGGCGTTCAAGAACTTCACCGCCGGTTACGGGGCAGCCGCCGCCTACGTGCTCGCGCTCGCCCTGCTGGTGATCGCCGTCGGCATGCGGGCCCTGCGCCGCCGCGAGCCCGTACGCCTCGAAGGAGCCCCGCGATGACCGTCACCTCAGCCCTGCCCGACGCGGCGCCGCCCGGCGCCGAGACCGCCGACGCCCGGCGGCCGGGCGCGCCCCGCCCCCGGCGGTCGCGGCTGCCCTTCAGCGCCTGGCACCTGCTGCTCGCCCCGCTCGCCCTGCTCTTCGCGGTCCCGCTGATCTGGCTGCTGGTCAGCTCGGTGATGAGCAACGCCGAGATCAACCGCTTCCCGCCCGCGCTGTGGCCCTCGCACATCGACCTCGGCGGCTACCGCTACGTGCTCGGCAACGCGCTCTTCCCGCGCTGGTTCGCCAACTCGCTGATCGTCTCCGTCGTCGCGGTCGTCTCCAACCTCGTCTTCGGCGCGCTCGGCGGATACGCCTTCGCCCGGATGCGGTTCGCCGGCTCGCGCACCCTGCTGGTGCTGATGCTGGCCACCATGGCGATCCCGTTCCAGCTCACCATGATCCCGACCTTCCTGGTGATGAAGCGGCTCGGCCTGATCGACACCCTCGGCGCGCTCATCGTGCCGTCGCTGGTCACGCCCTTCGCGGTCTTCCTGCTGCGGCAGTTCTTCCTCTCGCTGCCCAGGGAGCTGGAGGAGGCGGCGTGGATCGACGGCTGCTCACGGCTGCGCGTGCTCCTGCTCATCGTGCTGCCGCTGTCGCGGCCCGCGCTGAGCACGGTCGCGGTGCTGACCTTCCTCAGCACCTGGAACGACCTGACCTGGCCGCTGATCGCCATCAACCACGACACGCAGTACACGCTGCAACTCGGCCTGACCACCTTCCAGGGCCTGCACCACACCCGCTGGTCCGCGGTGATGGCGGGCAACGTCCTGACCGTCCTGCCGGTGCTGCTCGCCTTCCTCGCGGCGCAGAAGCAGTTCATCCAGTCGATCACCTCCAGCGGCCTGAAGGGCTGACGGGACACCGCCTCGTCGCCTGAACGGCTGACAGGACACCGTCCTGTCGCCTGAACCGATGACAGGACACCGCCCCGGACTCCCGCCGCCGGACTCCCGCCCCACCACCACAGAAAGCCAGCTCATGCCGGACACGTTCGACCTGCTCGTCATCGGGGACGCCAATCCCGACATCGTCCTGGGGCCGCTGGACGCCCCGCTCGCCTTCGGCCAGCGCGAACAGCTCGTCCCCACCGGCCTGCTGACCCTCGGCGGCTCCGCCGCGATCATGGCGTGCGGCGCCGCCCGGCTCGGCCTGAAGGTCGCCATCGCCGGCCGGATCGGCGACGACGACACCGGCCGGTACGTCCGTACCGCCCTGGCCGAGCGCGGCGTCGACACCGCGGCGCTGCGGGTGGACACCGACCTGCCGACGCCGCTGACCACCGTGCTCACCCGCGGCGACGACCGCGCCATCCTCACCGCGCCCGGCACCCTCACGGCCACCGTCGGCGCCGACGTGCCGCAGGCGCTGCTCGCGAACTGCCGCCATGTGCACGCCGCCTCGTACTTCCTGCTGCCGGGACTCGCGCCCGCGCTGCCCGACCTCTTCCGCACCGCCCGCGCGCACGGCGCCACGACCTCGCTCGACACCAACGACGACCCGACGGGTGACTGGGACCCGGCCGCAATCGCCGGGCTGCTCCCCGTCACCGACATCCTGCTGCCGAACGCCAGGGAGGCGTGCGCCCTGGCGGCGGGCGGTGAGGTGCCCGCAGGTGACCCCGGGCCCGCCGACGTGGAGCGGGCCGCGGCCCTGCTCGCCGGTCTCCTGGTGGTCCTGCGGACGCTGGCGGTGACCCGGCACCGGCGCGCGAGCGGCCCCGCGTGGCTGCTGGCGTGCG
>NZ_MECL01000090.1 GCF_014596445.1 Streptomyces sp. CBMA29
TCCGAGGCGCGCGGCCAGCTCACCGACTCCGGCGACAGCCTGGTCTTCACCACCCTGCCGGTCAGCGGCGAGACCAAACCCGCCGACACCATCACCTACGCGCCGGTCGCGCTGTCCGCCGCCGTGACCGGCGACGCCCCCGAACAGCCCCTGGCCGGAACGGACTTCCGCGCCGGGCACACCGTCCCGGTCGAGGACGAGGACCTGTGCCCCGACGACGCGGTCCCCGACGGCCCCGCCTTCGAGGTGATCTTCCTGCTGGAGGCCGCCGACCCCGCCGTCACCGCGCTGCGGGCCCGGCTCGACGCCCTCGGCGACTCCCTCGTCGTCGTCGGCGGCGACGGGCTCTTCCATGTGCACGTCCACGTGGACGACGTCGGCGCCGCCATCGAGGCGGGCATCGAGGCCGGCCGCCCGTACCGCATCCGCGTCACCCACTTCGCCGACCAGACCCGGCCGCGCACCGAACCGGCGCACCGCGCCGTCGTCGCGGTCGTCCGCGGCGACGGCCTGTCCGCGCTGTGCGCCCGCGCCGGAGCCACCGTCGTCGCCGTCCGCCCCGGCGAGCAGCCCGCCAGCGGCGAGATCGCCGCCGCCATCCGCCGCGCCCACGCCCTCGAGGTCGTCCTGCTGCCCAACGACCGCGACCTGCGGCACGCGGCGGGCGCCGCCGCGGAACAGGCCCGCGCCGACGGCGTCCGGGTCGCCCTCATCCCCACCCGCTCCGCCGTCCAGGGCCTCGCCGCCCTCGCCGTCCACGAGCCCTCCCGGCGCTTCGACGAGGACGTCGTCGCCATGACCTCCGCCGCCGGAGCCACCCGCTACGCCGAACTCGCCGTCGCCGAGCACCGGTCCTGGACCTCGGCGGGCATCTGCCAGGCCGGCGACGTCCTCGGTCTCATCGACGGCGACGTCGCCGTCATCGGCACCACGCTCGCCGGTACCGCCACCGCCGTCCTGGACCGCATGCTCGCCGCCGGCGGTGAACTCGTCACCCTCATCCCGGGCCCCGACGCCCCCGCCGACCTCACCGCCCGGATCGAGTCCCACGTCCGCGAGGCCCACCTGGCGGTGGACACGGTGACCTACGAGGGCGGCCAGGGCACCTGCCCCCTCCTGGTGGGCGTCGAGTAACCCCCGCAGAGCGCCGCGCGGACCTGTCCGAGGGGGATTTGTCGGCGGGGTGCGCCAAGATGGATCCCGATGTCGAACCCCATGGACGATCCGCTGCGGAAAATCGTCGGTGACCGTACCGCGAAGGTGCTCGCCGACCACCTCGGGCTGCACACCGCGGGTGACCTGCTGCATCACTATCCGCGCAGGTACGCCGAGCGCGGGGAGCTGACACGGCTGGCGGATCTGCCGGTGGACGAGTACGTCACGGTGGTGGCGCAGATCGCGAAGGCGGACAAGCGGACGTACGGCCGCGGGTCCGGGGTGCGGCTCGAAGTCGTGGTGACCGACGGCAGCGGTTCGCTGACCCTGGTGTTCTTCAGCAAGGCGGCGCACGCGCACGCCCACCGGCTGATCCCGGGGCGGCGGGGGATGTTCTCGGGGAAGGTCTCGGTCTTCAACCGGACGCGCCAACTGGCCCACCCGGACTACCAGTTGCTGGACGCGGACGAGGGGGCGGAGAAGGACGCGCTGGACGCCTTCGCGAACCGGCTGATCCCGCTGTATCCGGCGTGCAAGCAGATCACCTCGTGGCGGATCGGGCAGGCGGTGGACACCGCGCTCAACTCGCTGACGGCGATCGGCTGGGAGGGCGTGGGGGAGCCGCTGCCCGCGGCGCTGCGCGAGGCGCGCGGGCTCGCGCCGCTGCCGGAGGCGCTGGAGCGGATCCACCGGCCGCGGACGAAGGCGGACATCGCGGCGGCCAGGGACCGGCTGAAGTGGGACGAGGCGTTCGTGCTCCAGGTGGCGCTGGCCCGCCGCAGGGCGGCGGACTCCGCGCTGCCCGCGGTGCCCAGGCGGCCGGGCGCGGACGGACTGCTGACGGCGTTCGACGCGAAGCTGCCGTTCACGCTGACCGACGGCCAGCGCAAGGTGTCGGGCGAGATCTTCGAGGACCTGGCGGCCGAGCACCCGATGCACCGGCTGTTGCAGGGCGAGGTCGGCTCGGGCAAGACGATGGTGGCGCTGCGGGCGATGCTCGGGGTGGTGGACGCGGGCGGCCAGGCGGCGATGCTCGCGCCGACCGAGGTGCTGGCCCAGCAGCACCACCGCTCCATCACCGAGATGATGGGCGAACTGGCCGAGTCCTCGGGCATGCTGGGCGGCTCGGACCTCGGCACGAAGGTCGTGCTGCTGACCGGTTCCATGGGGACGCCCGCCCGGCGGCAGGCGCTGCTCGACCTGGTGACGGGCGAGGCCGGGATCGTGATCGGCACGCACGCGCTGATCGAGGACAAGGTGAAGTTCCACGACCTGGGCCTGGTCGTGGTCGACGAACAGCACCGCTTCGGCGTCGAGCAGCGCGACGCGCTGCGCGCCAAGGCCGCCCAGCCGCCGCACCTGCTGGTGATGACGGCCACCCCGATCCCGCGCACCGTCGCGATGACGGTCTTCGGCGACCTGGAGACGTCCGTACTGGACCAACTGCCCGCCGGGCGCTCGCCGATCGCCACCCATGTCGTACCGGCGGCCGAGAAGCCGCACTTCCTCAGCCGCGCCTGGGAGCGGGTACGGGAGGAGGCCGAGGGCGGGCACCAGGCATACGTGGTGTGCCCGCGGATCGGCGACGAGGAGGAGGGCAAGGCGAGCGGCAAGGCCAAGGGAGCGAAAGCGGCCGAGAAGGAGAAGGAGCCGGGTCCCGACGACGACGAGCGCAGGCCGCCGCTGGCGGTGCTGGACGTCGCCGAGCAGATCGCCCGAGGGGCCCTGAGCGGGCTGCGCGTCGAGGTGCTGCACGGCCGGATGCAGCCGGACGCCAAGGACGACGTGATGCGCCGCTTCACCGCGGGCGAGGTGGACGTCCTGGTCGCCACCACGGTCATCGAGGTCGGGGTGAACGTGCCGAACGCCACCGCCATGGTGATCATGGACGCCGACCGCTTCGGCGTCTCGCAACTCCACCAGCTGCGCGGCCGGGTCGGCCGCGGCTCCGCGCCCGGCCTGTGCCTGCTGGTCTCCGAGGCGCCCGAGGCGACCCCGGCCCGGCTGCGCCTGGACGCGGTGGCCGGGACGCTGGACGGCTTCGCACTCTCCGAGATCGACCTCCAGCAGCGCCGCGAGGGCGACGTCCTCGGCCAGGCCCAGTCCGGCAGCCGCTCCTCGCTGCGGGTGCTCACCGTCATGGACGACCGCGACGTCATCGAGGCCGCCCGTGAGGAGGCCACCGCGGTCGTGGCCGCCGATCCCGAACTCACCGCGCACCCCGACCTCCGCAGCGCCCTGGACAGCCTGCTGGACGCGGACCGCGAGGAGTATCTGGAGAAGGGGTAGCCGGGCCGGGGCCCGTATCGTGGGGCGCGTCGGACCAGGTCCCCGCACCGGAAGTGAGTTCCATGACCCGCGTGATCGCCGGCGCCGCCGGGGGGCGGCGCCTCGCCGTACCGCCGGGCGACGGCACCAGGCCGACGTCCGACCGCGCCAAGGAGGGGCTGTTCTCCACCCTTCAGTCGCTGCGCGGCACGCTGGAGGGGGCCAGGGTGCTCGATCTCTACGCGGGCTCCGGCGCGGTCGGCCTCGAAGCGCTCTCGCGCGGCGCCGAGCACGTCCTGCTGGCCGAGGCCGAGCCGCGGGCCGCGCGGGTGATCAGGGAGAACGTGGCGGCGCTGAAACTGCCCGGCGCCGAGGTGCGCTCGGGCCGTGCGGAGAAGATCGTCGCGGGGCCGGCGCCGCGGCCGTACGACGTGGTCTTCCTCGACCCGCCGTACGACGTCGAGGGCGGCGAACTGCGGGAGATCCTGCTCACACTCCTGGCCAATGACTGGCTGACGGAGGAAGCGCTGGTCACCGTGGAGCGCAGGACCCGGGGCGGCGAATTCGGCTGGCCCCCGGGTTTCACGGGCCTGCGGTCCCGGCGGTACGGCGAGGCGACGCTTTGGTACGGTCGCGCCGCCCCGGTCACCGCCGGGTCATGAGCCCGCGCAGTCGGCATGAACCCGCACCATGAGCCGTAGCACCCGCCGTACGGAGAGCGAGGAACCACTCTTGCGCCGCGCCGTCTGTCCGGGGTCCTTCGACCCCATCACCAACGGACACCTCGACATCATCGCCCGCGCGTCACGGCTGTACGACACCGTGTACGTCGCCGTGATGATCAACCAGTCCAAGCAGGGCCTGTTCACCATCGAGGAGCGCATCGCGCTGATCGAGGAGGTCACGGGCGAGCTGGGCAACGTCAGGGTCGAGTCGTTCCACGGCCTGCTGGTGGACTTCTGCAAGCAGCGCGAGATCCCGGCCATCGTGAAGGGCCTGCGCGCGGTCAGCGACTTCGACTACGAGTTGCAGATGGCCCAGATGAACATCGGCCTCACCGGTGTCGAGACCCTCTTCGTCCCCACCAACCCCGCCTACAGCTTCCTGTCCTCCAGCCTGGTCAAGGAAGTCGCCCAATGGGGCGGCGACATCTCCCACTTGGTGCCGTCCCCCGTCCTCCACGCGCTCAAGCCCAAACTCCGACAGCGCTAGGCTTCCCCCCGTGGACGTCCAGAAGAAGCTCGATGAGATCGCGGCCACCGTGGCTAACGCCCGGTCGATGCCGATGTCGGCCTCCTGCGTGGTGAACCGTGCCGAGCTGCTCGCCATGCTCGACGAGGTCGCCGCCGCGCTTCCCGACTCCCTCTCCCAGGCGCAGGCGCTGCTCGGCGACCGGGAGACGATGGTCGGGGAGGCCCGAGCCGAAGCCCAGCGGATCATCGAGTCGGCACACGCCGAACGCGGATCGCTGGTCTCCGACACCCAGGTGGCCCGCCAGTCGCAGGACGAGGCGGAGCGGATCGTCGCCGAGGCGCGCCGCGAGGCCGCCGAGATCCGCGCCGAGGCCGACGACTACGTCGACAGCAAGCTCGCCAACTTCGAAGTGGTCCTCACCAAGACCATCGGCTCGGTCGACCGCGGCCGGGAGAAGCTGCTCGGCCACGACCCCAACGGCTACGACCAGGGCTACGACCAGACCGAGGAGGACGCGGACGCCCCCGAGCGCAGCGCCGACCCGGAGACGCTGCGCCGCCGCGCCGACGCGTACGTGGACGCCAAGCTGGGCGCCTTCGAGGCCGTCCTGAGCAAGACCCTGGAGGCCGTCGGCCGCGGGCGCCTGAAGCTCACCGGCCACAATCCGATCGACGACCTCGCCGCGCAGATGGCCGCGCAGGACGCCGCGGACGGCGAGCACGGCGGGCAGCGGCAGAGCGACGCCGACTACATGGCGGGCCTGGCCGCGCCCACGGCCCCCGAACAGGCCGGCCTGGCGCAGTACGGCTACGACCCGGCCCAGCAGCAGGCCGCCGCCGAGGCGGCTCCCGGCTACGGCTATCCGCAGCAGGACACCGCGTACCAGCAGGGCGGCTACCAGGGCGACGGCGGTTACCAGCCCGAGTACCAGCAGGCCGCCGCCGGCTCCGGCGACTACGTCGACTACGGCGCCCAGGCCCAGGACCCGTACGGCCAGCAGCAGCCCGCGTACCAGCAGGACCCGTCCGGCTACGGCTACGACCAGCAGCAGTACGACCAGCAGATCCCGTACCAGCAGCAGGGCTATCCGCAGCAGCAGGGGCAGCAGCCCGCGGCGCTGGACGAGACCAGCTTCTTCGACACCGGACTGATCGACCTCAACCGGCTGAGGGAGCTGGAGCAGGGCCGCTGAGGGCGCCGGCGGGAGCCTGTCGGCAGCCCCGGACAGGCTCCGTTTGGGTGCGGGCGGTGTGGTCCAGTATCCTGTCACTTCCAGCCGTGTGAATTCCCGGCGCTTTGGCCTGCCCGCCCGCAAGGGTCGCCCGCGAGGGCCGCGGGGCAGGCCGTACCGATGAAAGCAGGAAGCCCTGAACACCCGCCTCGACCACCGCAACCCACTCGTGTTCGACACACACGAGCTGGGCCGGCGTCCTGGTGCGATGAGGAAGGTCTCCCGCTCGGTGCCGGCCCCCAAGGACCTCGGCCTCGTCGATGTCATCGGGGTGCCGGAGGGCGCCACGGTCGAGCTGGACCTCCGCCTGGAGTCGGTCATGGAGGGTGTGCTGGTCACCGGCACCGCCCATGCACCGGTCACGGGGGAGTGCGTAAGGTGTCTGGAGCCCGTCGAGCGTGAGCTGGACGCGGAATTCCAGGAGATGTTCTCCTACCCCGACGCCGACACCAGGACCGCCCGCAAGGACGAAGCCGGTGACGACGCCGAGGACGAGGACGCGTTTGAACTCGAGGACGATCTCTTCGACCTCGAACCCGTACTGCGCGACGCGGTAGTGCTCGCACTGCCGTCGCAGCCGGTGTGCCGGGAGGACTGCGAAGGGCTGTGCTCCGAATGCGGAGTTCGCCTCGCGGACGACCCGGACCACCACCACGAGGTCACCGACATCCGGTGGGCGGCCTTGAAGGATCTCAACAAGGATTTCGGTACCGACCAGGGTGCCGACGAGAACCAGGAGAAGTAGCCGTGGCTGTTCCGAAGCGGAAGATGTCGCGCAGCAACACGCGCCACCGCCGTTCGCAGTGGAAGGCTGCGCCCGTGAGCCTGGTGGCGTGCGAGCGCTGCCACGAGCCGAAGCTCCAGCACATCGCGTGCCCGAGCTGCGGCACGTACAACCGCCGTCAGGTCATCGACGTCTGATCGGCAGGTGACAGGCTCCATGTCAGACGCCTCAGCGCCACAGTCGGCCACGGCGGACAAAGCCTCGTCCCCCACGCTTCTGGAAGGGCGGCTCGGGTACACCCTCGAGCCCGCCCTTCTGGTGCGTGCGCTGACCCACCGCTCGTACGCGTACGAGAACGGCGGGCTGCCCACCAACGAGCGGCTGGAGTTCCTCGGGGACTCCGTGCTCGGCCTGGTGGTCACCGACACCCTCTACCGCACCCACCCCGACCTGCCCGAGGGCCAACTGGCCAAGCTGCGGGCCGCGGTGGTCAACTCACGTGCCCTGGCGGGCGTGAGCCGCGGGCTCGACCTCGGCGCGTTCATCCGCCTGGGCCGGGGCGAAGAGGGCACCGGCGGCCGGGACAAGGCATCCATCCTCGCGGACACCCTGGAGGCCGTCATCGGCGCGGTCTATCTCGACCAGGGGCTCGAAGCGGCCTCCGAGCTGGTGCACCGGCTCTTCGACCCGCTCATCGAGCAGTCCTCCAACCTCGGTGCGGGACTGGACTGGAAGACCAGCCTCCAGGAACTCACCGCAGCCGAAGGGCTCGGCGTTCCCGAGTACGTGGTCACCGAATCAGGACCCGACCACGAGAAGACCTTCACGGCTGCCGCCCGCGTCAGTGGCGTCGAGTACGGCACCGGCACCGGCCGCAGCAAGAAGGAAGCCGAGCAGCAGGCGGCGGAGTCCGCCTGGCGCTCCATCCGCGAAGCCGCCGCCTCAGCGGCGAGCTGACGGGTGAGTTGTGCCCCGTCAGGGGCGCGAGGAACGGCGCGATCAGCCCCCACCGGGCCGATGGTCCGAAGGCAACCCATCTGCCCCGCTGGGGCCGGTGGTGATCTGCGGCCGGGTCATGGGCCGAGCGCGCAGTTCCCCGCGCCCCTTCGGGGGCGTACCCACTTCCGTGGAAAGAAGGAAAGCCGTGCCGGAACTGCCGGAGGTGGAGGTCGTCCGGCGCGGACTCTCGCGCTGGGTCTCGGGCCGCATCGTCGAGACGGCCACCGTTTTCCATCCGCGGGCGGTACGGCGGCATGTGGCCGGGCCCGAGGACTTCGCGGCGCGGCTCAAAGGCGCGGCGATGGGCGAGGCGCACCGCAGGGGCAAGTATCTCTGGCTGCCGGTCACCGAAGACCAGTCGCTGATGGCCCATCTGGGGATGAGCGGTCAGCTCCTGGTGCAGCCGGAAACCGCGGCGGCGGAGACCCACCTGCGGATCCGTATCCGTTTCCAGGACACCCTCGGCACCGAACTGCGCTTCGTCGACCAGCGCACCTTCGGCGGGCTGTCCGTGCACGAGGTGGTGCCGGGCGCGGCGGACGGCCTCCCGGCGGTCCTGGCGCACATCGCGCGCGACCCGCTGGACGACGCCTTCGACGAGGACGCCTTCCACACGGCGCTGCGCCGCAAGCGCACCACGATCAAGCGGGCACTGCTCGACCAGTCGCTGATCAGCGGGGTCGGCAACATCTACGCCGACGAGGCGCTGTGGCGCACGCGGCTGCACTACGAGCGGCCGACGGCGTCGATGACCAGGCCGCGTACGGCGGAGCTGGTCACGCACATCCGCGAGGTGATGGGCGACGCGCTCGCGGTGGGCGGCACCAGCTTCGACAGCCTGTACGTCAATGTGAACGGTGAATCGGGTTACTTCGACCGGTCGCTGGACGCGTACGGCCGTGAGGACGAGCCCTGTCGCCGCTGCGGCACACCGATCAGGCGCCGGCCGTGGATGAACAGGTCGAGCTACTTCTGCCCGCGCTGTCAGCCGGTGCCGCGCTCCGCGTCGTAGCGCTCGCGCGCGGCCAGCACCTCGGGCATCCGGCCCTCGACCAGCGCGATCAGCGACAGCAGGCGCGTGGCGGTCTCCCGGCCGAGCGGGGTGAGCCGGTATTCGACGTGCGGCGGATTCGTCGGCCGCGCGTCCCTGACGACCAGGCCGTCGCGCTCCAGCGCGTGCAGCGTCTGCGACAGCATCTTCTCGCTGACCCCGTCCACGCGGCGGCGCAGCGCGTTGAACCGCAGCGTGTCCTCGTAGAGCGCGCCCAGCGTCAGGCTGCCCCACCGCCCGGTGACATGCTCCAGCGTCCCGCGCGACGGGCAGGACCGCGCGAAGACGTCGAAGGCGAGCCTGCCGTCGTCCTTCACGGTGGTCCCGGCACTCTCCGCCGTCCGGTCGCTGTCTGCCATACGCCCAGCGTACCCCCGCACAGCGCGCACTCCAGGAGTGCGCGATCCGCCGGTGAGCGCCCTGGCCGGGGCGGCCCCGGCGGCCTCAGAAGCCGAAGTCCTGGGTCCACCAGGGGCCGCCGCTGCCGTAGTGGATGCCGACGCCGAGGGTCTTGTAGTCGCAGTTGAGGATGTTGGCGCGGTGGCCGGGGCTGTTCATCCAGGCGTCCATGACGGCCTGGGCGGTGGCCTGGCCGCGGGCGATGTTCTCGCCGCCGAGGTTGGTGATGCCCAGGGCCTTGGCGCGGTCCCAGGGGGTCTTGCCGTCGGGGTCGGTGTGGTCGAAGAAGCCGCGGGCGGCCATGTCCTCGCTGAACGCCTGGGCGAGGCCGTCGAGGGAGGAACTGGCGGTGAGCGGGGAGCAGCCCGCGCTCGCGCGCTGGGTGTTGACCAGGGAGAGGATCGCGGCGCGGGCCGCCGTGACGGCGTCGGTGGAGGCCGGGGCGGCGGTCGTGGGCGGCTGGGTGCGGGCCGCGGTGGTGGTCGGCACCGGGGTGGTGGGCGCGGCCGTCGTACGGGTCGGCGTGGGGGCGGCGGCCGGGCTGGTGGCCGTACGGGACGGCGTCGCCGTGTTCGACCGCATCGTGCCCGGCTTCGACGGCGTACCGGAGGACGGGGTGCCGGGGGAGCCGGTGGTCTGCCCGGGGGTCGGCGCCGTGCTGTCGCCCAGCGGCGAGGGCATGTCGCTGCCGTCGGGCGAGGTGTCCGCCGGGCCGTCGGCCTGCGTGTGGCCCGCGTCGCCCTGGCGGTAGTCGAGGCCGGCGGTGAGGCCGCTGAGCATCCCGGAGGACGCGGCGACCGCGCCCACGGCCATCGCGGCCGACGTGGCGAGCAGTCCGGTACGGACCGGGTGGTGCTTACGGCGCCCGCGGTGCGAGCGGGGTCCCGTCTCCGGCGCTGCCGGTTGCGCATGACGGCTGTGACGGCCCATCCTTCGCGCTCCTCTGGTCGGCTCGGTTCTGGCGGCCCGGTTCGGCGGATTAACCCGAACGGGTGACCCCGTTGTCGGGTGACTGTAGCGAATGACGCCGCCCGCCGATGTGCTGCCGATCCAACTGGCGGGATAGCGTGCGGACATGAACGAAGATGTCCGGCTCACCGCGTGGGTGCGCGGACGCGTCCAGGGCGTCGGCTTCCGGTGGTGGACCCGGGCCACTGCCCTGGAACTGGGCGGCCTCGCCGGTTACGCGGGCAATCTCGGCGACGGCCGGGTCCAGGTCGTGGCCGAGGGCACGCGTGAACAGTGCGAGCGGCTGCTGGAGTGGCTGCACCGCGGGGACACGCCCGGCCGGGTCGACGGAGTGACCGAGATCTGGGGCCGGCCACGGGGCGGATACGAAGGTTTCGAAATCCGCTGAGCAATTTGGTTGCCATACGACGATCGTCGTGTCAGGCTGCCCCCATCGAGCATGATCCCTATGCCACGCGGGCAGCCCGCGGCGCCGTCAGCGCCGTGTTTTCTGAGGCGCACCCGACGACTGGGCTGTGATCGTGTTGACCGTCCCGTTATTTGGTGAGACTCTGGAAGCCCCGCGCATCGTGACTCCAGGATTGTTCAGCGGCGGTCACGGCACTCACCCTGCGCGGGCGAGCAACCCTCACCCACGACCCAAACCGCATTCGGTCGGTCACTCAGCGTGGAGGACCATCCATCATGGCAAAGGCGCTTCTCGGTTACGTCGGCGGTCCCGACCCGCGACTTCTCGCCGAGATGCGAAGGCTCCAGCAGCGCGTTCAGGATCTGGAATCCGAGCTTGTCCGGATGCAGGCCGAGAACGACGCTCTGACTGTCGCATCGCACGAAGAGTCGCTGCTCAGCAGCATCGACGTATCTCGCGCGGAGCCCGTGCTCGCCTGAACCGGTCCTCGGCCCGGACAGGTGTCCCCGGACACCGCCTGAGAATCTGCAGAATCCGCGAGGGACGCTTCGGCGTCCCTTTCGTCATTCCGCGCGCTGTCCCCTCGCCCCTGCTCCCCACCCGCTCCCCGCCTGGACGATCGCTTCTTAACGCATGATGTGCCCTGCGTCTTCCTCGGTGAAACCGAGGACGACGAGTAGAGTCGACCGGCGTGCATCTCAAGAGCCTCACGCTGCGCGGTTTCAAGTCGTTCGCCTCGGCGACGACCCTGCGCTTCGAACCCGGAATCACCTGCGTCGTCGGCCCCAACGGGTCCGGCAAGTCCAATGTGGTGGACGCGCTGTCCTGGGTCATGGGCGAGCAGGGGGCCAAGTCGCTGCGCGGCGGCAAGATGGAGGACGTCATCTTCGCCGGCACCACGGGCCGCCCCCCGCTGGGCCGCGCCGAGGTGTCCCTGACCATCGACAACAGCGACGGCGTCCTGCCGATCGAGTACGCCGAGGTCACCATCACGCGGATCATGTTCCGCAACGGCGGCAGTGAGTACCAGCTCAACGGCGACACCTGCCGCCTGCTGGACATCCAGGAACTCCTGTCCGACTCCGGCATCGGCCGCGAGATGCACGTCATCGTCGGCCAGGGCCAGCTCGACTCCGTGCTGCACGCCGACCCGATGGGCCGCCGCGCCTTCATCGAGGAGGCCGCGGGTGTGCTCAAGCACCGCAAGCGCAAGGAGAAGGCGCTGCGGAAACTGGACGCGATGCAGGCCAATCTCGCCCGGGTGACGGACCTCACCGGTGAGCTGCGCCGCCAGCTCAAACCGCTCGGCCGCCAGGCCCAGGTCGCCCGCCGCGCCGCCGTCATCCAGGCCGACCTGCGCGACGCCCGGCTGCGGCTGCTCGCTGACGACCTGGTCACGCTGCGGGAGGCGCTGAGCGCCGAGGTCGCCGACGAGGCCGCGCTCAAGGAGCGCCGCGACGCCGTCGAGGCGGAACTGGCCGCCGCCGTGCAGCGCGAGGCCCGCCTGGAGGAACAGGTACGCGCCCTGTCGCCGCGGCTGGCCGACGCGCAGGCCACCTGGTACGCGCTGTCCCAGCTCGCCGAACGCGTACGCGGCACGGTCGGCCTTGCCGAGCAGCGGCACCGGCACGCCACGTCCCAGCCCGCCGAGGAGCGGCGCGGCCGGGACCCGGAGGACATGGAACGCGAGGCCGCCCGCATCCGCGAGCAGGAGGCCGAGCTGTCCGAGGCGCTGGACGCGGCCCAGCGCGCCCTGGACGACACCGTCGACCACCGCGCGGAGCTGGAGCGCCGGCTCGCCGAGGAGGAGGCCCGGCTCAGGACCGCTGCCCGCGCCATCGCCGACCGCCGTGAGGGCCTGGCCCGGTTGCACGCCCAGGTCAACGCGGCCCGCTCCAAGGCCGCCTCCGCCGAGGCCGAGATCGGCCGCCTCGCCGCCGCCCGCGACGAGGCCCGGGACCGGGCGGAGTCCGCGCAGGGCGAGTACGAGGAACTGCGCGCGCAGGTCGAGGGCCTGGACGCGGACGACTCGGAGCTGGAGGAGCGGTTCCAGGCCGCGCGCCGCGAACAGGCCGCGGCGGAGGAGGCGTTCAGCGCCGCACGCGAGGCCGCCACCGCTGCGGAGCGCCGCCGCGCCGCCGTCGCCGCCC
>NZ_MECL01000091.1 GCF_014596445.1 Streptomyces sp. CBMA29
GCGGCGGCGCCCACCGCGCCCCCGGCGCACAGCGCGGCGTACACCGCCCCGCTGCCCCGGTCGTCACGCCACATCCGGCGCTCCAACGCGCCCGCCGCGCGGCCGAACACCGCGACCGGATGGCCGCGGCGCGGGTCGCCCGCGACGAGATCGCCGAGAAAGCCGAGTGCGGCGCCGTACGCGAACACGCGATCGGCACGCACCGGTTCAGCCCGCGTCCACGCCGTCCAGGTGAAGTGCCGGACAGGGTGGCGTACTTGTGCGCACCTGCGTGCGGTGGTCCGAGACGAGTCGAGCGCAGCCGGGCATGGCAGAGGTCCTCACTCAGGGTCCGCGCCCTGGTTCGACGTGACCGGCGGTGAGAGTCTCCTGGCTCCCGGATCTACGCACTCCCGGCCTTCCAGCCGGATTTCCGGCCGTGACGTACGGGTTGGGAGTGCACTCCCCGGTGACAGTGGCGGGACCGCGCCGGATTCGCACCGGACTTCCTCTCCTGCCGCCGTATGGCCTCCGCAGTCCACCACGTGCGCGCAGGCAGGTCAACTCACCGTTGACCTGGGAAGACGGAGTGTGGCGAGGTCCACATCCGCCGCCGAAACCCGCGAGTTCAGGCCACGATCAGATAGATGCCGTACGACACCGCCGCGGCGCACACGGCGAAGCAGGCGTAGCCGCCGGTACGGGCGAGCAGGGCGCCCCCTCGGGAAAGGGAGCCCGACCCGGATTCGGCAGCGGAGCCGGACGCCGGGGCGGAGCCGTGCTTGGTGAGTCCGACGATGCCGAGGGTGAACAGGCCGACCAGGCCCACGGTCGCCACGAGAGTGACGCCGAAGACCGTGCCGAGCGCGTGCCAGTCGATGCTCATGAGGGGGTCCTTGAGGAGGGCGGGAGGCGCGGGGGAGGGGCGGGTCAGGCCGTGGCGGGAGTGCCGGGAACGGTGTCGGAGGGGGCGCCGGGCGCGACGGTCCCCGCGGGCGGCGGGATGACGGCCGCGATGGCCGCGGTGACCGCGCCCTGCGGCTCGACCGCCATGTCAGGACCGACCGTCATGTCAGGACCGACCGCCATCTCAGGACCGGAGGCCGGGTCGCCGTCCAGGTCGTTGACGTTGGCGTGCGTGACCGGCTTGCGCCGCGACGCCGTACGGATGACCGCGCACACGGCCAGACCGAGGACCGCCACGGCGGTGACGCCCCAGGTGCCCTCGTCGGCCAGCAGCGCGGCACCGGCCGCGACCAGTCCGGCGGCGGGCAGCGTGAGCCCCCACGCGGCGACCATGCGGCCCGCGGTGCTCCAGCGGACCACCGCGCCCTTACGGCCGAGGCCCGCGCCCATCACGGAGCCGGAGCAGACCTGCGTGGTGGACAGCGCGAAGCCGAGGTGCGAGGAGGCGAGGATGGTGGCCGCGGCGCCGGTCTGGGCGGCGAAGCCCTGCTGCGGCTGGATGTCGGTGATGCCCTTGCCCATCGTGCGGATGATCCGCCAGCCGCCGATGTACGTACCGAGCGCGATGGCGCTGCCCGCCGAGACGATGACCCACAGCGGCGGGTCGGCGTGCGGGGCGACGACGCCGCCGGTGATCAGCGCCAGTGTGATGACGCCCATCGTCTTCTGCGCGTCGTTCGTGCCGTGCGCGAGCGAGACCAGGCCGGCGGAGGCGATCTGGCCCGCCCGGTAGCCCTTGGAGGTGGCCTCGGGGTCGGCGTGGCGGCCGATCCGGTAGGTGAGCCGGGTGGCGAGCGTGGCGGCCAGACCGGCCACGACCGGCGCGGCGACGGCCGGGATGAGCACCTTCATGACGACCGCCTCGCCGTGCACACCGTGGGTGCCGACCGAGACGAGGGTGGCGCCGATGAGGCCGCCGAACAGGGCGTGCGAGGAACTGGACGGGAGCCCGGCCAGCCAGGTGAGCAGATTCCAGACGATCGCGCCGACGAGCCCGGCGAAGATCACTTCGGGTCTGATGCCGGAGGACTCGTCGATGATGCCGCCGGAGATGGTCTTGGCGACCTCCACCGAGAGGAAGGCGCCGACGAGGTTCAGCACGGCGGACATGGCCACCGCCGTCTTTGGCTTGAGTGCGCCGGTCGAGATGGTGGTGGCCATCGCGTTGGCGGTGTCGTGGAAACCGTTCGTGAAGTCGAACACGAGTGCGGTGACGATCACGATTCCGATCAGGAGCGTGATGTGTTCCATGTACCCAGGCATTCGTTTGATCGGACAGTGGCGAGGCGACCGTACGGAGAGTGGATGAACGGAAGATGAACTGACGGCGGCTTTGTGGTGCCGGAGCGGTCGGGCGGCCTCAGTCAGTATCGAGCCGATCCGGCCGATCGGACCCCTCGGGGAGGCGATCCGCGCCCGTCGAGGGCCGGGCGGTGATAATGCCCGTGTGCAGGACTCCTTGGAGAAGGCTTGGTCGGACGTGGTGGACACCGCCCGGCGCACGGTCGCCGACGGGCTGGTGGTCGGCACCTCGGGCAATGTCTCGGCCCGCGTCGGCGATCTCGTGCTGGTCACCCCGACCGGCGTCCCGTACGACCGGCTCGGCCCGGCGGACGCCGTCGTGGTGGATCTCACCGGCCGCCGGCTCATGGGGGAGCTGCGGCCGACCAGCGAACTGCCCATGCACCTGGCCGTCTACCGCGCCACCGACGCCCGCGCGATCGTGCACACCCACGCCCCGCACGCCACCGCCGTCTCCACCCTCGTCGACAAGCTGCCCGTCATCCACTACATGGCGGCGGCCCTCGGCGGCCAGGTCAGGGTCGCGGACTACGCCACCTACGGCAGTCAGAGGCTGGCCGCCGCCGTCCTCAAGGCGCTCCGCGACCGCACCGGCTGCCTGATGCGCAACCACGGCACCCTCGTGTACGCCGACACCCTCGACACGGCGTACGACAACACCGCCCAGCTGGAGTGGATGTGCCGCGTCTGGCTGCTGGCCGGATCGGCCAACGGCCACGAGCCCCGTACGCTCCCCGGCCGTGAGCTGGCCAAGGTCGCGGAAAAGCTGCGCGGCTACGGGCAGGGCGCGCCGGAGGCCACCGAATAGGGCGTGTCCGGCCGCCGCGTCTCCACCGTCTCCACACACGCCCGCCGCGCCCGTCCGCCCCGCCCACGCCGTCCGCCCCCCGTACGTCACCCGGCCGCCGCCGTCGCCTGGCCGCTTTCGGCCGACGCGCCCACACTGGAAGAGATGCGTACCCGAACCGCGGTGGCCATGGCAGCCACCACCACCGTGCTGGGTGCCGGTACGGCCGCGCTGGCGGCCGGCCGGTACGGGTCCCGCTTCGCCCTGAGGCCGTCGCGGCGGGGCCCGGTGCCCGAGGGCGACGTGACGCTGCACCGCGTGACCGCGGACCAGGTGGTGCTCACCCGCACCCTGTCCTCGGCCCGCCCCGGCGTCTGGGGCCTGACCGGCGACGATCTGCACGCCGCCGTCGGCGACGTGCTCGACCTGACCCCGTACTCGGTGACCCGGCGGCTGCTGAGCGTCCAGCGCGGCGCCCTCACCCCCGGCGGCCGGGTCCGGCTGACCCCGCAGGTGTGCGCGGGCGACCCCGGCAGTGCCCTCGGCCTGGACCACACCGAGGTCCTGCTGCGCGGCGAACTCGGCCCGCTGCCCGCCTGGTTCGTGCCCGGCGCCCGCGACACCTGGGTGATCGCGGTGCACGGTCTCGGCGCCACCCGCGAGCACCCGCTGAACGTGGCGACCGCCCTGCACGCCCACGGCTTCCAGCAGCTCCTGCTCGCCTACCGCAACGACCCCGGCGCCCCCGCGTCCCCCGACGGCATCGGCCACCTCGGCGCCACCGAATGGCGCGACCTGGACGCGGCGATGCGGTACGCGGTGGAGTACGGCGCCCGGCGGCTGGTGCTCTTCGGCTGGTCCACCGGCGCCGCCATGGCCCTGCACGCGCTGGCCGGGTCCCCGGTACGCGACCGGGTCAGCGGCCTGGTGCTGGACTCGCCGGTGCTCGACTGGGAGGCCACCGTCCGCGCCGCCGCCGAGTCCAACGGCGTCCCCGAAGCGCTGATGCCGCTCGCCGTCCGCGCCGCCGAGGGCCGTACCGGCCTGCTCCCCGAGCCGGTCGCCGCGGCGGCGGACCCGACCCGGCTCACCGTCCCCACCCTGCTCGTGCACGGACCGGGCGACACCCTCGCCCCGTGGGCCGCCTCCCGTGAACTCGCGGCCCTCCGAGCCGACTTGGTGACCCTCCACACCGTGCCCGACGCGCCGCACGCGGCGATGTGGAACGTCAACCCGGCGGACTACGAGGAGACGTTGCGACGATTCCTCACACCACTGATGTGACCGGTGTCAAGACCGCCCCACGGCGGTGGGAGCCGCCCCGGAAACCCCCGCTGAACTGCGACGACGCGAGTTCGAGGCGGCCCGGAAGCGCGTCCCCGCGGTGCCCTCGCAGATCATCGGGCCGCGTTCCGTTTGGGATTATGGGCGCTCACCGGAGAGACTTCTCCAGTGACGTCCCGTAGCCCGCGAGACACTCCGCTCCGCCTTGTCCCCCGACGGCCGCTCACCGCGGCCCGCCGGACCGCGACGACGCGCCGGTCCAGACCCCCGCGACCGCCCGAGGGCACGCCGCCGCTGCCGCAGCTCGCCCGGCTGGCCCGCGCCGAACTGGCCGACGCCGCACGGCTCGCCCGCTGGGCCGGCACCGGCCCCGGCACCGCGGGACCGACCGGCATACTGCCCGACGACGCCGCCGCGCAGGCCGCAGCGGCGCTCGACCTGACCCGGCCGCAGATCCGTACCGCATGGGACCGGGCGCGGCTGTCGGGGCTGATCGAACTGCACGGCGGCACCGCACGGCCCGGCTGGCGGCTGCGGGCCTGGGACACCGACGACACCGCCGTGCTGCGCGGCTGGGTCGCGCTCTTCGACGCCTGGTCGCTGGCCCACCCCTTCCTGCCGGGCCCGCAGGCCGGTCCCGACCCGGCGCTGGTCGCCGAAGTCATCGAGGCCGCACCGCAGTTGCTGTCCTTCCTGCACCTGTCCAACGAGCCGGTGCCGATCGACACCCTGCTCGACCTGCTGCGGCAGCGCGTCGCGGAACTGCGCGCCGAGCGGCACGAACCGCCCGCCGACGGCGCGGGCGACGCCCCCGACCCGCTGCCCGCGCTGCTCGACTGGACGCTGGACGCCGTCGCCCGGGTCGGCGCGCTGCGCCCCCGCGACCCCAAGCGTCCCGACGAGGTCACGCTCACCGCGATCGGGTCCTGGGCGGTGTGGGTCAAGCTGGAGCAGATCTGCGTGGCCGCGCAGGGCCCCGCAGGGCACATGGAGCAGTCCGCGGAGACCATGCTGCGGGCCAGTGCCCGCCTCTCGCCGGGTCCGGCCCGCGCCGAGTACCGCGCCTGGCTGGCCGCCCGCCCGGTCGCGCTGGCCGTCGGCGAGTTGCTGGACACCGCGCGCGGCGACGACGCGCTGCTGCGCGGCCTCGCCTTCGAGGCGCTGCGCGTGGTCGGCGACCCCGCCGAGTCGGCCGTCCGCGGCGTGGTCGAGGAGCCGACGCTGCGCCCCTACGCGGTGCTGTGGCTGGCCGAGCTGGACGGCGGCGACCCGGACACCGCGACCGGCCTGCTGACCCGCGAGGAGGCCACCTGGCTGTGGATCGACACGGCCGCGGCCGTCGCCGACCACGGCGAGGACCACCTGCTCGTCAGCCATCTGGAGACCGCCGTCCAGGGCTCGGTGCCCGGTCTGCTCGAAGAGGTCCGCAACGTCGGCCACCCCAGGACCGTCCAGGTGCTCGTGGCGCTCGCCGCCGCGCACCCGGACCCCGCTCTGGCCAAGGCGATGCGCAGGGCCGCCTTCCAGGTCCACACCGGCGAGACCTGACCCGCCGCGGGCGGTACGGGCCTCCGCGCGCCGTACAGCGCCCGGGGCCCGTACCGCCCGCCGGTCCTCAGCCGAACGTGTCGCAGGCCGCCAGGTCCCCGGTCTCCAGCCCGGTGGTGAACCACTGCTGACGCTGCGCCGCGGACCCGTGCGTCCAGGCGTCCGGCGTCACCCGCCCCCGCGCCCGCGACTGGATCGTGTCGTCGCCGACGGCCGCCGCCGCGTCGAGACCGCGCGCGATGTCGTCGGCCGTCACCGCCGTGATCAGTGAGGTGCCGGTGGCCGGACTGAGCGTCCGGGTGGCGTTCTTCGCCCACAGCCCGGCATAGCAGTCGGCCTGCAACTCCACACGTACGGACGCGCTGTCGGCCCCGCTGCGGCCGTCCTGGGCCGCGCTCAGAACACCCGTCAGATTCTGCACATGGTGGCCGTACTCGTGCGCGACGACATAACTCTCGGCGAACGGCCCGCCCTTGGCGCCGAATTGGGTCTGCAAGGTCTGGAAGAAACCCAGGTCGATATAGACCTTGCGGTCCGCCGGGCAGTAGAACGGCCCGGTCCGCGGGTCGGCCAGACCGCAGCCGGTGCTCACCGGAGCGTCGAAGAACACCGTCGGCGCGGTCCGGTACACGGCGCCGCGGCGGCTGAACTCGGCGGTCCAGTACGCCTGCACGCTGTTGACCACGGCCACGATCCGGCACTGTTCCTGCGCGTTGGCGTCCTGCCCGGTCGAACAGCTCCGCGCCAGACCGGCGTTGGCCGCGCGCGTGTCGGAGACGGTGTCGGAGCCGCCGCTGAGGCCGAGTTGGTCGGGGCTGATGCCCAGCACCAGGCCGATCACGACCGCGAGCAGCCCGGCGATTCCGCCGCCCACCAACTTCCCGCTGGGGCCGCCGCCCGAACCGCCCCGCCGGTCCTGGACCTGCGAGGTGTCGAGCGGAGTGTCGTCATCGAACTGCATGTGCCGATTATGTGTGATGTGCCCCACTTCGGCGCACCGGTGGCCGGGTACCGGCGCGCCCCTGACCGGGCCCGGCGCGCTCGGCGCCGCGCTGCCCCCGCTCTCCCCCCGCCCCCGGCGCGGTAAACCGTTTGCCGGCCGCCAGTAGACTGAGCCCCATGGCAGTTCTATTCCTCGATTAGCCACGGCGTACGACCTCGCGCCCGTTTCCGTCGTCCGTCCTGTCCTGGAGCTTTTCCCGTGATCACTGCCACCGGCCTTGAGCTGCGCGCCGGCGCCCGCATCCTCATCGAGTCCGCCTCCTTCCGCATCGCCAAGGGCGACCGCATCGGCCTGGTCGGCCGCAACGGAGCGGGCAAGACCACCCTGACCAAGGTGCTCGCGGGGGAGGGCCAGCCCGCCGCCGGCACCGTTACCCGCGGCGGCGAGGTCGGCTATCTGCCGCAGGACCCGCGCACCGGGGACCTCGACACCCTCGCCCGCGACCGCATCCTGTCCGCCCGCGACCTCGACACCGTCCTGCGCAAGATGCGGGAGAACGAGGAACGGATGGCCAACGGAAAGGGCGCCACCCGCGAGAACGCGATGAAGAAGTACTCGCGTCTGGAGACGGAATTCCTCACCAAGGGCGGATACGCCGCCGAGGCCGAGGCCGCCACCATCGCCGCCGCGCTCGGACTGCCCGACCGCATCCTCGGGCAGCAGCTCCACACCCTCTCCGGCGGCCAGCGCCGCCGCGTCGAACTGGCCAGGATCCTCTTCTCGGACGCCGACACCCTGCTCCTCGACGAGCCCACCAACCACCTCGACGCCGACTCCATCACCTGGCTGCGCGACTACCTGAGGACGTACCGCGGTGGATTCATCGTGATCTCGCACGATGTCACCCTCATCGAGACCGTGGTGAACAAGGTCTTCTACCTGGACGCCAACCGGTCGCAAATCGATGTGTACAACATGGGCTGGAAGCTCTACCAGCAACAGCGCGAGGCCGACGAGAAGCGCCGTAAGCGCGAGCGGGCCAATGCGGAGAAGAAAGCCGCCGCCCTGAATTCACAGGCCGACAAGATGCGTGCCAAGGCCACCAAGACGGTCGCCGCGCAGAACATGGCGCGCCGCGCGGAGAAGCTGCTGTCCGGCCTGGAGGCGGTACGCGCCTCCGACAAGGTCGCCAAGCTGCGCTTCCCCGACCCCGCCCCGTGCGGCAAGACCCCGCTGATGGCCGAGGGCCTGTCCAAGTCGTACGGGTCGCTGGAGATCTTCACCGACGTCGACCTCGCGATCGACCGCGGCTCGCGGGTCGTCATCCTCGGTCTGAACGGCGCGGGCAAGACCACGCTGCTGCGGCTGCTCGCCGGTGTCGAGCAGGCCGACACCGGCCAGGTGACGCCCGGACACGGCCTCAAGCTCGGCTACTACGCGCAGGAGCACGAGACGCTCGACCCGGACCGCACCGTGCTGGAGAACATGCGGTCGGCCGCGCCCGACACCGACCTGGTGGAGATCCGCAAGATCCTCGGCTCGTTCCTCTTCTCCGGCGACGACGTCGACAAGCCCGCCGGGGTGCTCTCCGGCGGCGAGAAGACCCGGCTCGCGCTCGCCTCGCTCGTCGTCTCCAGCGCCAATGTGCTGCTGCTCGACGAGCCCACCAACAACCTCGACCCCGCCAGCCGCGAGGAGATCCTGGGCGCGCTGCACACCTTCACCGGCGCGGTCGTCCTGGTCACCCACGACGAGGGCGCCGTGGACGCGCTCCAGCCGGAGCGGATCATCCTGCTGCCGGACGGCGTGGAGGACCTGTGGGGCCAGGACTACAAGGACCTGGTCTCGCTGGCCTGAGCCCCGGCGCCGCCCGGCCGGGCGGTGCCCCGAGAGGGGCGCGGGACGGCTCAGGGGCCCCGCACCCGCACGAAGTGATCATGTCGATTCGATCATTCGGCCCACTGATCATCCTTCATCTGCGTGAGTCCGGCTCGTACCGCGCGCCCACGGGGCGCGGTACGGGCGACCGCCGCCGTGATCAGTGGTGTGACGTCGGAGAACTCCTTACCGACCACGGCTGACCTGCCGCTATTGCTCGCACGCCGTTCTCCGTACGGAATTGCCGCCCCGTAAAAGCCGCTCCCGGCCCCTTCGCAACGGCGTATCCAGGCATTCCTCCGGTGAATGTCCCGTGATGGACCTTGTCGAATGGGTGGCCAGGAACGCCCTTAGGGGTGATCATGAGAGTCCATAGCGCACTTCCCTGGAGGAGGCACGGGTGGCCGAGACTCTGAAGAAGGGCAGCCGGGTGACCGGCGCCGCGCGCGAGAAGCTCGCGGCAGACCTGAAGAAGAAGTACGACTCCGGTGCGAGCATCCGGGCGCTGGCCGAAGAGACCGGCCGCTCCTATGGATTCGTGCACCGGATGCTCAGCGAGTCCGGCGTGACCCTGCGCGGTCGCGGCGGTGCCACACGGGGCAAGAAGGCCGCCACGGCCTGAGGGCTCCGCGAGTATCAAGGGCCGGGGGCGGTCCGGCGGGTCCGGTTGGTTACTCTTCGGTAATCCAGTCCGGTCCGCTCGGAGGTGCCCAGTGCCCGACGCCAAGATCCTGCTCGAACGTGACGGAGTCCGGCTAGCCGTCGACGACTCCGTCGCGCACATCACCCTGTGCAATCCGGCCAAGCGCAACGCTCAGTCGCCCGCCCTGTGGCGTGCACTGACCGAGGCGGGCCGGTTGCTGCCGGGACAGGTACGCGTCGTCGTGCTGCGCGGTGAGGGCGTGTCCTTCTCCGCCGGCCTCGACCGCCAGGCGTTCACGCCCGAGGGCTTCGACGGTGAGCCGTCGTTCCTCGACCTCGCGCGTGGCTCGGAGGCCGGACTCGACGCGGCCATCGCCACGTACCAGGACGCCTTCACCTGGTGGCGGCGGACCGACGTGATCACGGTCGCCGCGGTCCAGGGCCACGCCATCGGCGCGGGCTTCCAACTCGCCCTCGCCTGCGATCTGCGCGTCTGCGCGGACGACGCGCAGTTCGCCATGCGCGAGACCGGTCTCGGCCTGGTCCCCGACCTCACCGGCACCAAGCCGCTGGTCGAACTGGTCGGATACGGCCGCGCCCTGGAGATCTGCGCCACCGGCCGCTTCGTGCACGCCGACGAGGCCGAGCGCACCGGCCTGGCCAACCTCGTCGTGCCCGCCGCCGAACTCGACGCCGCTGTCACCGACCTGGTCGGCGCCCTGCTCGCCCCGCCGCGCGACGCGGTCGTCGAGACCAAGGGCCTGCTGCGCGGCGCCGCCGCCCACACCGAGAAGGAGCAGTACGCGGCCGAACGCGCCGCCCAGGGCCGCCGCCTGCGCGACCTGGCGGGCGTCGGGGAGTAGGACCTGTCGGGCGCACGTCCGCGCCGGACGTTTCGCGGGGCCCGGGACGGATCAGCCCGCGTCCGTCACCACGACGGCGGTACGCACCGGGCCCGGCGCGCCCTCGGCCGCCGCGACCGTGACGGCGGCGGCCACCGACCGCGCCACCTCCAGCGGCCGGTGGCCGGGCGACACCGCGATCTGCACCTGGACGCGGCGGCCCGGCGCCTCGTCGGCCGCATCCGCCGCCGTGTCCTGGATCCGCACACCGGAGCCGAGGCCGACCGGCCGCCTGCTCAGCCGTACGACACCGGGCACGGTCAGCGCGGCCGTCGCGACCGCTTCCGCCAGGCCACTGGGGTCGAGCGGTACGGGAGCCTCGTCGCCGTCCGGCTCCGCGTCCTCGGCTTCCGCCAGCTCGTTCACGGGCGCGTCGTCACCGTCCAGCAGCCCGGTGACCTGGAGGTCCACCTCCGTCACGGCGATGCCGAGGCCGTCGCGCGCGGTCGTCCACAGCACGTCGCGCAGCCGGTCGGCGGCCTGCGGCAGCGGCTCGTCGGCGGTCGCCTCGAACGACGCCTCGATCCGCACCGGCAGATGCGGCAGCGCGCCCACCGGACCGGACCGCGGTGCCTCGCCCCCGCTTTCGGCCAGCGCCAGGGACACCCCGCCCAGCCGTACCCCGGACAGCCCGGCGGTCGTCCACCGCAGCGCGCGTACGGCCGCGCGCTCGGTCATCCAGGCGTTGTCGTCGGGGGTGCCGAGCGGGAGCAGGCGGCCCAGCGCGACCTGCTCCCGTACGGTCCGGGCCAGTCGGTCCATGGTCACCAGATATCGCCTTCCGCAGGCCGACCACTCTCTTGGGGGGTCGGAACAGCCCTCTCGCCGGTTCCCCGCAGCGCGCGGGGGCATGCGCACATAGTGTGGGGCACGGAGCAGCCCATACGAAGGGACGACTCGCGATGACGGACACCGCACAGTACGACCGGCCGGAGCCCGAGGGCTCGTCAGCGGCCGAGGGCAGGACCCTGGACAAGGCCAGCGCGGGCGGGCGCAAAGCGCTCGGCGACCCGGCCACGCGCGGCCGCACGACGATCGCCGACGGCGTGGTGGAGAAGATCGCCGGACTCGCCGCCCGTGACGTGGTCGGCGTGCACGCGATGGGCACCGGCCTGTCGCGCACCTTCGGCGCGGTCCGCGACCGCGTGCCCGGCGGCACCAAGTCGGTGTCGCGCGGCGTGAAGGCGGAGGTCGGCGAGGTGCAGACCGCGCTCGACCTGGACATCGTCGTCGAATACGGCGTGTCGATCGTCGAAGTGGCCCGCGCCGTGAGGGAGAACGTGGTCAACGCCGTGGAGCGGATGACCGGTCTCGAGGTCGTCGAGGTCAACGTCGCCGTGGGCGACGTGAAACTTCCTGACGAAGATGACGACGACGAGCGTGAGCAACGGGTCCAGTAAGGGTCCAAGACAGTGCAGACGGAGATGGTCAACACGACCAATGGGACGGAGTGCGGACGATGAGCATGGCGGTGATCGGCCTGGCCGTCGGAATGGCGCTCGGATTCGCCGGGTATTTCGGCGGGTTCGGTGCTTTTCTGCTGGTGGCGGCGCTCGGCGCGGTCGGTTTCGTGGCGGGCAAATTCCTCGACGGCGACCTGGAACCGGGGGAGTTCTTCCGCTCGCGTGACCGTGGCCGCGACCGCGACCGGCGGCGCTGATGGGGACAGCCGTCCCCGCACCGCTGCCCGCGGCCGACCGCGGGGCACTGCGGATCGCGGACCGGGTGGTCGCGAAGATCGCCGCCCAGGCGGCCGGTGAGGTCCTCCACGACGCGCCGGGCGCCGCGCTGGTGCCGAAGGACCACTCCCCGCACGCCTCGGTCTCGGTCCGCAAGGACAGCGCGCGGCTGCGGCTCACCCTCGAACTGGGCTACCCCACCGACATCGGCTCGGTGTGCGGCTCGGTGCGCAGCCATGTCACGTCCCGCGTCGAGGCGTTGACCGGCATGTCGGTGCCCGAGGTCGCGGTCGAGGTGGAGCGGCTGCACTCGGCCGCCGACCGCCGCAAGGACGAGGGAAGGGTCCAGTGAGCGACAGCGAGAGTCCCTGGAAGAAGCCGGACGCCGGCGCTGAGCCGGGGGAGGGGGCGGAGCGGCGCCCCGAGCCGGGCCCTGCCGACGACCGCTCCCAGCAGACTCCCGAGCACGGCTCGGAACACCCTCAGGACCAGGATTTCGGAGCCTCCGAGTACGGCTCGGAGCAGGCATCCGAGGGGGGCTACGGAGCCTCCGAGTACGGCTCGGGACCGGGCGGGGTGCCGGGGGCCGAGCCCGGATACGAGTCCGAGTACGGGCGCGACCCCGGATACGGCTCCGACCCCGGATACGGGTCGGGCGCGGGGTACGACCCGGCGTCCGGTCCGGGATCGACCCTCGCGGGCGGGACCCCCGGCGTCCTCGCCGGAGGCGACACCCTCACGGACCCCGCCACCCGCACCCTTGAGCCGTACGCCCTGACCGCGGATCAGACCCCGGTCAAGGCGCGCCGGTTCTGGGCCGGACGCCGGGTGCCCGCGGCGATCACCGCCGCGGTGCTCCTCGGGATCGCGGGGCTCTTCCTGTACGACATCGCCGCCGTCCGCGCCGACCGGCGCGCGATGGCGTGGCGGACCCGGCTCGCCGACGAACTGGCCACCCGCCACCTGGACAACGTCTGGGTGATCGTCGGCGCCGCCGTGGCCGCCGTACTCGGCCTCTGGCTGATCCTGCTGGCCCTCACGCCGGGCGAGCGCGGCCTGCTGCCGATGACCCGGCGCGGCGAGAACGGCGTCCGCGCGGGACTCGACCGGCACGCGGCCGAACTGGTGCTGCGCGACCGGGCGATGGAGGTCGCGGGCATCCGCTGGGTACGGGTCAAGGTCGGCCGCCGCCGGATCAAGGCGCACGGCTCCTCGCACTTCCGCGAACTCGACGCGGTGCGCGCGGACCTGACGACCACGCTCGGCGCCGCCGTACGCCAACTCGGCCTCGCCAGACCGCCGCAGCTCCGCGTCCATGTCCAGCGCGCAGAGAAGAAGGGGTGACCGGGCGGATGCGTACCGTACTGAACCGGGTCCTGCTCGCGCTGACCGGACTCGTCCTGCTGATCGTGGGCCTGTCCGTGCTGCTCGGCGGGCTCGACCTGCAACGCCGGTGGAATTTCACGATGCCGCACTGGTGGCCCTTCACCGGCCCCAAGGACGTGCTGCTTTCCGCGCACGACAGGACCCGCTACCGCTCGGACGGCTGGTGGTGGCCGGTGGTCATCGCCGTGCTCGGCGTGCTCGTGCTCGCCGCCCTGTGGTGGCTGCTCGCCCAGGCCCGCACCCGGCGGCTGCGCCAGCTCCGGGTCGACAGCGGCGACGGACAGGGCGCGCTGCTGCGCGGCCGGGCCGTGGAGAACGCGCTGACCTCGGAGACCGAGGCGTACGAGGGCGTGGAGTGGGCCAGAGCGGCGCTGCGCGGCAAGCGCGGCGCACCGGTCGCCCGGATAGTGCTGGGCCTGGCGGCCGACGCCACCCCGGACGAGGTGGTCGCCGGTCTCGACAGCGCGGTGCTCCACCGCGCCCGTACGTCGGCCGGTCTGGACAAGCTGCCCGCCGAGGCGCGGCTGCGCGCGGTCAGGCACCGCGCGGCGCGGGTCAGCTGACCCGCCCGCCCGCCCTTCCCCCGCGGAGCCCTCACCGAGCCCTCACCGAGCCGTCGGTGAGGGCTCTTCGCGTCCCCGTCCCGGCGCGCGCCGGGCGCCGCGGTCCCGCGGTCCCGCGTGTCTGTCACAGGGCGCGCTGGGCGCCGCCGTCCACCGGCAGCAGCACGCCGGTCAGATACGACGCGGCGGGCGAGAGCAGGAAGGCCGCGGCCCGGCCGAACTCCTCGGGCGTGCCGTAGCGCCGCAGCGGGATCGACGCGCTCGCCCTGGCCCTGGCCGCCGCCTCGTCGCCGCCGAGCGCGTCCAGCTCCCGTACCCGGTCGGTGTCGATCCGCGACGGCAGCAGGCCGACCACCCGGATGCCGCGCGGCCCCAGTTCGGCGGCGAGGGTCTTGGCGAAACCCGCGAGCCCTGGCCGCAGACCGTTCGACACGGCGAGGCCGGGGATCGGCTCGCGGACCGAACCCGAGAGCACGAAGCCGATGACACCGCCGTCCGCCAGCTCGGCCGCGGCGGCGCGGGCCAGCCGTACCGCGCCCAGGAACACCGTCTCGAAGGACCGCAGCCACTGCTCGTCGGTGCTGTCGGCGGCGGAGCCCGCCGGCGGTCCGCCGACGCTGATCAGCACCCCGTCGACCCGGCCGAAGCGCTCGCGGGCCGCCGCCAGCAGCCGATGCGCCGTATCCGGGGCGGAGTTGTCGGCGGCGACACCCAACGCCTTGTCCGGGCCTCCCAGTTGCC
Organism: Streptomyces sp. CBMA29; assembly: GCF_014596445.1. Lineage (GTDB taxonomy): Bacteria > Actinomycetota > Actinomycetes > Streptomycetales > Streptomycetaceae > Actinacidiphila. Next base: position 14,601 of record NZ_MECL01000091.1, read on the forward strand.
CGGCCGCGGCGGCCACCGACTCGGCCGTGCGCCCGGAGACCACCACCTTCGCGCCGTCGGCGACCAGTTCGCGGGCCGCCGCGAAACCGAGGCCGCGGCTGGCGCCCGTGAGGACGTACACCCGTCCGTCGAGTCCGAGATCCATGGTCAGCATTCCCTTATGGCAGGCAGGCCCGACAGGGCGAGCGCGGTGTTGACGAGTCCGACGTGGCTGAACGCCTGCGGGAAGTTGCCCAGCAGCCGCCCGGCGACCGGGTCCCACTCCTCGGCCAGCAGCCCGACGTCGTTGCGCAACGTCAGCAGCCGCTCGAACAGTTCGTTCGCCTCGTCCTTACGGCCGATCGCGTGCAGCGCGTCCGCGAGCCAGAACGAGCAGGCCAGGAAGGCCCCTTCGGAGCCGGGCAGCCCGTCCACGCCGACCGCGTCCGGGGTGTAGCGGCGGACGAAACCGCCGAGGTCCAGTTCGCGGCGGACCGCTTCCACCGTGCCGATCACGCGGCGGTCGGTGGGCGGCAGGAATCCCACCTGCGGGATGAGCAGCGTCGCCGCGTCCAGCTCCTCGGAGCCGTAGGACTGCGTGAAGGTGTTGCGCTGCGCGTCGTAGCCCTTCTCGCAGACCTCCGCGTGCACCTGGGCGCGCATCGAACGCCAGCGCCCCACATCGCCCTTGAGCCGCGGCAGCGCCTCCACGGTCCGCACCGCGCGGTCGGCGGCGACCCAGGCCATCACCTTGGAGTGCACGAAGTGGCGGCGGGGGCCGCGGACTTCCCAGATGCCCTCGTCCGGCTCGTGCCACGTGGACTCCAGGAAGTCCATCAGGGCGCGTTGCAGATTCCAGGCGTGCGGCTCGTCGCGCATCCCGGCCGCCCGCGCCAGGAACAGCGAGTCCAACACCTCGCCGTACACGTCGAGTTGGAGCTGTCCCGCGGCGGCGTTGCCGATCCGGACCGGCGCCGAGCCCTCGTAGCCGCGCAGCCACGGCACCTCGAACTCCGTCAGCCGCCGCTCGCCGCCGATGCCGTACATGATCTGGAGGTCGGCCGGGTCGCCCGCCACCGCGCGCAGCAGCCAGTCGCGCCAGGCGCCCGCCTCCTGGAGATAGCCGCCCTCCACCAGGGCGTTGAGGGTCAGCGCCGCGTCGCGCAGCCAGCAGTAGCGGTAGTCCCAGTTGCGGACCCCGCCGATCTCCTCGGGCAGCGATGTGGTCGCGGCGGCGGCGATGCCACCGCTGGGCGCGTACGTGAGCGCCTTGAGCGTGATCAGCGACCGCACCACGGCCGACCGCCACGGCCCCTCGTAACGGCACTGCGCCGACCACTCGTCCCAGTCGGCCAGGCTGTGGTCCAGCGCCTCGTACGGGTCGATCCGCCGGGGCCGCTTCTCGTGCGAGGGGTGCCAGGTCAGTATGAACGCGACCCGGTCGCCCTCGGCGACGGTGAAGTCGGAGTACGTGCGCATGTCCTTGCCGTACGCCCGGACCGGCGGGTCGCTGCGCAGCCAGACCGAGTCGGGGCCCGCGATGGCCACCCGGTGCCCGTCGGCGCGCCGCATCCACGGCACGACCGCGCCGTAGTCGAACCGCAGCGTCAGCTCGGCCCGCATGTCGACCCGGCCCGACACGCACTCGACGATCCTGATCACATCGGGCGCCCGGTCGCGCTGCGGCATGAAGTCGGTGACCTTGACGGTCCCGGTCGGCGTCTCCCAGAAGGTGTCGAGCACCAGCGTGTCGCCCCGGTACGAGCGGTGCGAACACGTCTGCGCGCCCACCGGCGCCAGCAGCCAGCGGCCGTTGCCCTCGTCACCGAGCAGCGCGGCGAAGCAGGCGGCCGAGTCGAAGCGGGGCAGGCACAGCCAGTCGATGGAACCGTCCCTGCCCACCAGCGCGGCGGTCTGGAGATCGCCGATGAGCGCGTAATCCTCGATACGTCCTGGCACGGTGCCGCTTCGCCGCCTTCCGGTGGTGCTCGCCTCGCCCGGACACGGTGTGCGCCGGGCTCTGGTCTCCGTAGCGTGCGGGGGCGGGGCGTCAGACCGCTACCGGAACGCTGCCCTCGGGTTCCTGCGGGCTCTCCGGATTGTCCTGCTTCTCGCGTGCCGCGAGCCGTTCGGCGCGCTCGCGGCGCAGCAGCACCACCCAGCCGACCGGCACCATGCCCGTGAACAGCCACCACTGGATCGCGTACGCCATGTGCGGGCCGATGCTGCTGTGGTCGGGTTCGGGAATGAGCGCGGGCTGGTGCGGACCCGGCTTCGGCGTGATGGACACCAGTTCCATGTAGCCCGACAGCAGCGTCCGCGGCATGTACGTCGCGTCCACGGTGCTGCTGATCAGCATGATCTGCCGGTCCGGCAGGCCCGAGCGGTTGCGGATGCCCGTCGACGACGTCGTCTCGTCGGGGCGCAGCCGCCCGGTGACCGTCACTTCGCCGGACGGCGGCGGCGTGATCTTCGGGAACGCGGTCGGGTCGTTGCCCGGCGAGATCCAGCCCCGGTTCACCAGCACCGCGCGGCCGTCGGCCAGCACCAGCGGGGTGATCACGTGGTAGCCGACCTCCTGGCCGCCGCCCGACGTGTCGTCCGAGCCGTCGTTGCCGGCGGTCCGGTGCCGGGCCACCACCTCGTGCGCCGTGTCGAAGTGCCCGGTCGCCGTCACCGACTTGTACAGATCGCTCTTCGGCAGGACGGCACCCGGATGTGTCACCGACTCGACCTCGACCGGGGCGGCCTTCAGGCTCGCCGCGATGATCTTGTTGTTCGCCACCCGGTGCTCGTGCCGATGGAGCTGCCAGAAGCCCAGTCTGACCATGGTGGGCATCATGACCAGACCGAGGAGGGTGAGGATCACCCATTGGCGGGACCAGAGGAAGCGGTACACCCCACGACGGTACAACTCGGTCGGGGCACGGCTTCCGGAGGGGGTCCTCAGACGGGGGCGGCCGGGGTGAACGGGGTCGGACGGGGTCGGACGGGGTGAGGGGCGGCCGGCCGGGCTCAGGCGATCGAGCCGACCTTGTCCACGATCCCGGCCGCGCCCTCCGCCTTCGCGCAGTGCCCGCCGCAGTACCAGTGGCCGTCCACCTCCACGCCGTGTCCGACGATCCGCACCCGGCAGTGCTCGCAGATCGGCGCCATACGGTGGATGGCGCACTCGAAGCTGTCGAAGACGTGCACCGCGCCTTGGGCGTGCACCTCGAAGCTCATGACGTAGTCGTTACCGCAAACCTCACATCGGGCCATGTGCCCAGGCTGCGGCCGTGAGCGCGCCGGGGCAACGCGGGAGGCCCCGCGTCGCGCGAGAGTCACCTGGATGGAGGCCCGCCCTGTCCGGCCCCGGAGCCGGACAGGCCCTAGCCGTGCACGCCCGCCGCGGGCGTGACGGCCTTGAGGAGTTCGGTGAAGCGGGCCTCGTCGATGACCGGGGTGGCGAACTGGCGGGCCTTGACGGCCTTCGAGGTGGGGGAGTCCGGGTCGTTCGTGACCAGCAGGCTGGTGAGGCGGCTGACGCTGGAGGCGACGTGCAGCCCGGCGTCGGTGGCGCGGTCCTCCAGCAACTCGCGGTCGATGCCGGTGTCGCCGGAGAAGGCGACCCGCATCCCCTGGACCAGGGCCCCGTCGGGGGCGAGGCGACCGGGGTTGGGATACGGGCACGCGGGCCGTTTGCGGGCCGGGCGCCAGCCGGTGGCGCGGTACGAGCCGGGCCCGTAGGAGGCGCCGGGGCGCGGCGAGGGGACCGTGTCCGAGCCGTCGACCCACTCGGTCAGCGGGCGGCAGGTGTGCAGGGGCAGGGGGAGACTGGTCGCGGCGGCCAGGTGCAGGCTCGGGCGGAACGCCTCGGCCAGGACGCGCGCGTCGTCCAGCGCGTGGTGGGCGCGCCGCTGCTCGACCCCGTAGTACGCGGCCAGCGACTCCAGTTTGTGGTTGGCCAGGGGCAGCCGCAGCTCCTTGGCCAGGACGATGGTGCACAGCCGCTGCTCGACGGGCGCCACGGACCGGGCGCGCGCGTACTCGCGGGCGAGCATCGACCAGTCGAAGACCGCGTTGTGCGCCACCAGGACGCGCCCCGCGAGGCGTTCGGCGAGCTGGTCGGCGATCTCGGGGAAGAGCGGGGCGTCGGCGAGCATCGCGCTGGTGAGTCCGTGGATCCACACCGGGCCGGGGTCGCGCAGCGGGTTGACGGGCGAATACCAGTGGTCCTGGACCTCGCCGCGGGCGCTCAGCCGGTACACCGCCGCGGACACTATCCGGTCGTCCCGGCCGAGCCCCGTGGTCTCGACGTCGACCACGGCGTAACCGTCCGGATAGGCGGGAGGCCACGGGGACGGCGGCGGTGTCTGGGCGGCCAGGTTGTCGAGCATGGTCACAGAGAATACGGCTCGCCACTGACAGCTACCGCCACCCGCTTTCCTTACTTGCGGGTAACAAGGTCTGGCGGGTGCCCTGTACGCGCCTTTACGGTGCGCTCACGCCCCAACTCCCCGATGTCGTGCTGTGGTCCAAGAACGTCGCCACCGACAACCCGCTGCGGGTCGCCACCCACGAGTACGCCGCCCTCGCCCGCGACCTCTCCGCGGCCCCCACCTGGCGCGCCCGCGCGCGATGGGCGAGCGCACCGCCCTCAAGGCGCTGGTGAAGCCCTGAGGGCGGTACGCGTCCGGTAACAGCCGTGCGTGCGGGGCGACGTGGCGGGCGCTACCTGGTGACGGCGTTCAGCGCGTCCACGATGCCGTGACCGTAGAAGCTGTTGTACGCCCTCGGCCCGGTGCAGGTGGCGTCCTGCGCGGGCCCGGTCGGGCAGCCGGGGTTCTTCGCCTCGATCTTGAGCAGCGCCTGGAGCTGCGCGGGCGAGGCGTGCGGGTGACGGCTCTTGATCAGCGCCGCGACCGCCGCCACGTGCGGGCTGGCCATCGAAGTGCCCTGGAGATAGCCGTACTTGCCGCCGGGCAGCGTCGACAGGATGCGGCCGTTGCCGGACGGGGTGTCGGGGATCTGGTTGCCGTCGCCGCCGGGCGCGGCCACGTCGATCACGGTCAGGCCGTAACTGGAGTAGTACGACTTGAGGTTCTGGGCGCCGGTCGCGGAGACCGTGACGACGCCGGGCAGTTGGGTCGGGAGGTCGAGGCACACGTGCGGGTCGACGGTGCGGGTGACCGCGGTGGAGTCGTCAGGGCTCGATGTGTCGGTCAGGGCGTGGGAGTTGAGGTCGTCGTCGCTGTTGCCCGCGGCGGCGACGTTCAGTACGCCCTTGCGCTCGGAGTACGCGGCGGCGCGCTTGACGGCGTCCACGATGGCCCGCTGGTCGGGGTCGCTCGGGCAGTTGTAGAGCCACGGGTCGATGTAGTAGCTGTTGTTGGTGACCGCGATGCCGTGGTCGGCGGCGAAGACGAAGGCGCAGACCACGCTCTCCGGGTAGAACAGCGCGGTGCCCGGCTCGCTGACCTTGATCGCCGCGATCTTCACACCGGGCGCGACCCCGGCCACGCCGATCCCGTTGCGCGCGGCGGCGATCTCACCGGCCACGTGGGTGCCGTGGTAGTCGGCCGCCGGGTCCCAGGGGTGCCAGGCGCCCGGTGAGGTGTCGGCGACGCCGCCGACGCAGCTCGCGGACTGCTTGGCGGAGAAGTTCGCCGCCAGGTCGGGGTGGGTGTCGTCCACACCGGTGTCGATGATGCCGACGGTCACCTTGGAACTGCCCGGATTGACCGCGGCCGCCTTGTCGGCCCGGATCGCCCGCAGATCCCACTGGTCGGCCTCAAGAGGCTCCTGGCCGGGCGCCTGGTGCGCCGAGGCGGCGGCCACCTCGGCCGCGGTCAGCGTCCGCACCCCGCCCGCCTGCGTCGTCGCGGACGGCTCGATGGCCGCGGTCCTGGTCGCGCCCGCGCTCCGTACGCCGTGGACGCGCCGCAGCGTCGCGCCGAAGGCCGGGTTGGCCGAGTGCACGACGATGACGCCTATCCGGTCGTACGCGATCACCACCTGGCCGCCGGCCCGCTCTATCGCGCGCTCCACCGATCGCTGCGTGCCGCGCCCGCCGTCGACGTTGACGACGTACGACAGCAACGGGCCGTCCGTGCGCGGCGGTTGAGAGCCGTGCGAGGCGGAACCGGCGGCGTCGAAGGAGGCCGTGGAAGAGGTGGAAGCGGAGGAAGCGGAGGCCGGGGCGGCTCCGGGGAGTACGGCGAGGGCGGCTGCCGTCGCCAGACCGAGACCGGCCGCGAGCGCGCGGCGGCGCCGGGGGAGGCCGGGAAGCGGAACCATGGGATCTCCAATCGTCCATCAACCGTCGGACGGCAGGGTCTGCCGTCCGACGTGTGCATGACGAAGGAAACTAGTGCCCAACGGCCGGTCAAAGAAGCGCAATTCCACGGATCGGTCGGAATTTCCCTGTGGCCGACGGCGGTTCAGCCATACCGGCGGCCGGATCGCAGCGCGGCGATGCTCAGCGGCGGCAGTCGGACCCGCCGCGCGTACCAGCCGGTGGGCGCGGCGACGCCGGGTCCCGGCCGGGCGGCGGCCGGTCCCGTGAGCAGGCCGGCGGGCAGGTCGGCGGGCAGCCGTACGCTCCCGTACGGCCTGCGGGCCGGGAGTCGCGGCCGGTGCGACGGGGGAGGAGGGGGCGGGGGCGGAGGTGGGGTCATCGCGGCGAGTCCTCGGCGGTCCTGGGCGGCGGTCCCCGGCCGGCGGAGCGGCGGGGGACGGTGACGGCGTGGTGGGCACCGCCGGGCTGTCCAACGAACCGGCCGCGCCGCGGTGTCGGTGTGCGGCGCCCGGTGACCTGGTCGCAGGACACGGGCGGCGCGGCGGGCGAGCTCATGACGACCGGACGGTGGGCAGGTGTTTCAACAAATTGTTGTAAAACGGCGCCCGTCGCGTACGCTGCACCGACAGGGCTCCACCCGCCCGGCGGCCCCGCCGGGTTGTCCGTGCGACGTCATAGGGTGGAGGGACGGCGGCGCGCCGAGCGCCCGCCGCAGGAGCGACGGCGCACACAAGCGTCCAGGAGGGAGGCGGAGCCGGTGCTGACCGACACCTACGGCCGAGTGGCGACCGACCTGCGCGTCTCCCTCACCGACCGCTGCAATCTGCGCTGCACCTACTGCATGCCGGAAGAGGGCCTCCAGTGGCTGGCCAAGCCCGATCTGCTCACGGACGACGAGATCGTCCGGATGGTCGGGATCGCGGTCCACGAACTGGGCGTCACCGACGTCCGCTTCACCGGCGGCGAGCCGCTGCTGCGGCCCGGCCTGGTCGGCATCGTCGAGCGCTGCGCGGCCCTGGAGCCGCGCCCCCGGCTGTCGCTGACCACCAACGGCATCGGACTGCGCCGCACCGCCGACGCCCTGCGCGCCGCGGGCCTCGACCGGGTCAATGTCTCCCTCGACACTCTGCGCCCCGAGGTCTTCCACACCCTCACCCGCCGCGACCGGCACCATGACGTCGTCGCGGGCCTGGCGGCGGCGGCCGACGCGGGCCTGACCCCGGTGAAGATCAACACGGTGCTGATGCGCGGTGTCAACGACGACGAGGCGCCCGACCTGCTGGCCTGGGCCGTCGAGCGGGGATACGAACTGCGGTTCATCGAGCAGATGCCGCTGGACGCGCAGCACGGCTGGCAGCGCACCGACATGGTCACCGCCGACGAGATACTCGACCGCCTGCGGACCCGCTTCACCCTGACCACCGAAGGCGAGACGGTCCGCGGCTCCGCGCCCGCCGAGCGCTGGCTGGTCGACGGCGGCCCGGCCACGGTCGGCGTCATCGGCTCGGTCACCCGGCCGTTCTGCCGCGCCTGCGACCGCACCCGGCTCACCGCCGACGGCCAGGTCCGCAACTGCCTGTTCGCCCGCGAGGAGTCCGACCTGCGCGGCCCGCTGCGCTCCGGCGCCGACGACGAGCGGATGGCGGAGCTGTGGCGGGCGGCGATGTGGGGCAAGAAGGCGGGCTCGGGCCTCGACGACCCGGCCTTCCTCCAGCCCGACCGCCCCATGTCGGCCATCGGCGGCTGAACCGCCGCCTCGCTGAACCGCCGCCTCGCGGGGCCGTCCCCTCGCGGAGCCGTCCCCTCGTGGGTCCGGGGCCCGTCGCGCCGCTACTCCGCCCGCTCCCGCTCTCCCCGCTCCCACTCCGCCAGCGGCACGACGTCCTTCAGGAACCCGCGCATCCCCAGGAACTGCGACAGGTGCTCGCGGTGCTCGTCGCACGCCAGCCACGTCTTGCGCCGCTCCGGCGGGTGGATCTTGGGGTTGTTCCAGGCCAGCACCCACACGGCGGGGGTACGGCAGTCCTTGGCCGAGCAGATCGGCTTCTCGTTCTCGTTCACAGTGTTCCCGGCATCGCTCACGACGCCCAGTAAACAGAACCGCCGCCGGGCATGGCGACGCCGGGCAGCCACGGGGGGAGCCGCCCGGCGTCGGTCCGTCGCTCCGACGGGGGATGCGGAGCGCGTACGAAGTATGTCACGCGCTCAACCGTCCGTGGAGTGGAACTTCACGATTGATCTGAGCTTTTCTTGAGGTTCGGCGGCACGGGTACCGGCGCCGGCTCGCCGCGGCCCTCAGGATCGGACGGATCGCTCATTTCGAGCATCGGCCTGGCCTGCGGAAGGACGAACGACGACGGCAGCGAGGGCACGTTCTCCCGGCCCGCGTTCGCGAACACCACCGCCACGTACGGCAGCAGCAGCCCGATCACGAGCATCCCCCAGGCCAGTACCCGCTCCACGTCCCAGAGCACCACGGTGAGGACCACCGAGAGGGTACGGATCGACATCGAGATGATGTACCTGCGCTGCCGTCCGGCCACGTCCTCGGTCAGACCGGTACGCGCTCCCGTGATCTGGAAGACCTCAGGCCCGCCCTGCTTCCGCATCGCGCTCCACCACCCGCTCGCTCCGCCGGACTCTCCTGAGCACGGGTCGGCGCCCGGCCCGGCCTCACCACGGTACGCCGCGTACCGCCCGCCTTCGATAGCGGGGGCGCCATCCGTGCGCCGCCGCTGCCGGGCCGTACGGCGGACGGCCCACTCGACATGCGGCGTAGCCGGAGCGGGCACAGACTGGCCGGACGAGTGCCGGGCGTACGCCGTCCGGACGCGAGGAGGCGAGTGACATGGGTTGGTTGTGGGCGATCATCGTCGGTCTGGTGCTGGGTCTGATCGCCAAGGCGATCCTCCCCGGCAAGCAGTCCCTGCCGCTGTGGCTCACCGTGATCTGCGGTATGGGCGGCAGCATTCTCGGCAACGCCGTGTCCACGTGGATCGGCGTCAACGACACCAAGGGCATCGACTGGACCCGGCACGTGCTGCAACTCATCGGCGCCGTCGTCATCGTGGCGATCGGCGACGCCCTGTGGTCGATGTTCAAGGGCACGCGCAAGACCGCCGCACCGCGGTGACGCCCGCACCGCGGTGACGCTCAGCCCGTGGGGTGCCGCCGCAGCCACCGCGGCGGCACCCGGTCGGTCAGCCACACACCGTTGGCGCTGATCCGGAAGACATGACCCTCGGCGGCCAGCCCCCTGGCGTCCACCGCGAGCACCACAGGACGGCCGTGCCGTGACCCCACGCGCACGGCCGTCTCCACGTCCGCCGACAGGTGCACGTCCTGCCGGGACATCGGCTTGAGCCCTTCGGCCAGGATCAGCGGCAGCGTGGCGGACGCCGTGCCGTGGTAGAGCGTGTCCGGCGGCTCCGCGGCCTCCAGCCCCAGCCGTACGGGCACGGAGTGCCCCTGGCTGGCCCGTATCCGGCGGCCGTCCCCGGAGTACGCGAACCTCTTCTTGTCGTTGGTCGCCACCACATGGTCCAGCTCGGCCCGCGAGAAGCGGCGGCCCCTGGCGGCGCACGCCGCGATCAGCTCGTCCACGTCCGCCCACCCGGCCTCGTCGAGGGTGAGGCCGACGCTGTCGGGCTGGTGCCGCAGCACCATCGACAGGAACCTGGAGATCCTGACCTTCCTCTTCTCGTCGGGCACGGGTGTCAGACCCCCTGGCTGACCGAACTCATGTTGAAGTCCGGAATCCGCAGGGCCGGGGCGGCGGCCCTGGTGAAGTAGTCGCTCCACTCGCGCGGCAGCGTCCGCTCGGTGCGGCCCGCCTCGGCGGCGCGGCCGAGCAGGTCCACCGGGGACTCGTTGAAGCGGAAGTTGTTGACCTCGCCGGTCACCTCGCCGTTCTCGACCAGGTAGACGCCGTCGCGGGTGAGGCCGGTCAGCAGCAGCGTGGCGGGGTCGACCTCGCGGATGTACCACAGGCAGGTCAGCAGCAGACCGCGCTCGGTGTCCGCGACCATCTCCTCCAGCGACCGCTCGCCGCCGCCGTCCAGTACCAGGTTGTCGGCGGCGGGCGCCACCGGCAGGCCGGTCAGCCCGGCGCTGTGCCGGGTGGTGGTGAGCCGGGCGAGCGAGCCCTCGTGGATCCAGTGCACCGGCTCCACCGGCAGCCCGTTGTCGAACACCGAGGTGTCGTCGCCCGAGGAGTGCGCGATCACGAACGGCGCCGCCTCCAGGCCGGGTTCCGCCGGGTCGCTGCGCAGGGTCAGCGGCAGTGGCGACAGCTTCTCGCCGACCCGGGTCCCGCCGCCGGGCTTGCTGAAGACCGTACGGCCCTCGGCGGCGTCCCTGGCCGCGGCCGACCAGAACTGGTAGATCATCAGGTCCGCGACGGCCGACGGCGGCAGCAGCGTCTCGTACCGGCCCGCGGGCAGGTCGATCCGGCGCTCGGCCCAGACCAGCCGGCGGGCCAGGTCGGCGTCCATCGCCAGCGGGTCCACGTCGGTGAAGTCGCGGGTGGCCGCGCCCGCCCACGCCGAGCGCTTGCGGTCCGGGGACTTCGCGTTCACCTCAAGGGTGCCGGTCGGCTGGTCGTGCCGCAGCCGCAGCCCGGCCGAGGTGCCCAGATACGTCGACGTCACCGAGTGGAAGGCGAAGCCGTACAGCTCACGGCCGCCCGCCCGCGCCGTCGCGAACGCCTCGCCGAGCGCGGGCGCGAAGGACGCGAAGACATCGGAGTTGGTCTCGGCGGGCCCGTCGGTGAAGGCCGCCGAGTGCGGCACGCCCGTCACCAGCGGCTGCGCGTCCTCGGCGGGCCCGGCCTCGCGGGCCGCCGCCTCGGCCGCCCGTACCAGCGGCTCCAACTCGTCGGCGGTCACGGCCGAGCGGGACACCACGCCGGACGCGGCGCCCTCGGCGCCGTCCACGGTGGCGATCACGGTGAGAGTACGGCCGCGCGTGACGCCGTTGGTGGTCAGGGAGTTGGCCGCCCAGCGCAGATTCGCGCTGGACTCCTCCTGCGCGATCACCACGCAGCCGTCCGCGTTCGACAGCTCCAGTGCCCGTTCGACGATCTCGTGCGGCTTGGTCGTCACGCTGCTCATCGTCCGGCCTCCTGGGTGGTGTTGAGAATGCTGACGCCCCGGAAGAGGGCGGCCGGGCAGCCGTGGCTGACGGCCGCGACCTGGCCCGGCTGGGCCTTGCCGCAGTTGAACGCGCCGCCGAGCACATACGTCTGCGGGCCGCCGACGGCGTCCATCGAGCCCCAGAAGTCGGTGGTGGTGGCCTGGTAGGCGACGTCCTTGAGCTGGCCCGCGAGCCGCCCGTTCTCGATCCGGAAGAACCGCTGCCCGGTGAACTGGAAGTTGTAGCGCTGCATGTCGATGGACCACGAGCGGTCGCCGACCACGTAGATGCCGCGCTCCACGCCGCCGATCAGCTCCTCGGTCGAGGGCCCGTCGGGCGCCGCCTGGAGCGAGACGTTCGCCATCCGCTGCACCGGGACATGGCCGGGCGAGTCGGCGTACGCGCAGCCGTTGGACCGCTCGAAGCCGGTGAGCTTCGCGATCCGCCGGTCGAGCTGATAGCCGACGAGCGTGCCGTCCTTGATCAGGTCCCAGGACTGTCCCGCCACGCCCTCGTCGTCGAAGCCGACGGTGGCCAGGCCGTGTTCTGCCGTACGGTCGCCGGTCACGTTCATCAGCGGCGAGCCGTACGTGAGGGTGCCGAGCTGGTCGAAGGTGGCGAAGGAGGTGCCCGCGTACGCCGCCTCGTACCCCAGCGCGCGGTCCAACTCCGTGGCGTGGCCGATCGATTCGTGGATCGTCAGCCACAGGTTGGACGGGTCGACCACCAGGTCGTACGCGCCCGCCTCGACCGAGGGCGCGCGCATCTTCTCGGCCAGCAGCTCCGGGATACGGGCCAACTCCGCGTCCCAGTCCCAGCCGTTGTCCGCGCCGGTCAGATACTCCCAGCCGCGGCCGACCGGCGGCGCGAGCGTGCGCATCGAGTCGAAGTCGCCGCTGTCGCCGTCGACGGCGACCGCGGTGAGCTGCGACTGGAGGCGGACGCGCTGCTGCGTGGTCGTGGTGCCCGCGGTGTCCGCGTAGAACTTGTTCTCCTGCACGGTCATCAACGAGGCGTCCGCGTGGTCGACCCCGTCGGCCGCCAGCAGCCGGGCGCTCCACTCCGCGAGCAGCGCCGTCTTCTCCGCGTCCGGCACGTCGAACGGGTTGATGTCGTACGCCGACACCCACACCCGGTCCGCGTGCACCGGCTCGTCGGCCAGCTCGATGTGTTCCCGGGACCCGGCCGCCGCGATCACCTTCGCGGAGAGTTTGGCCATCGCGACCGCCTGCGAGGCGACCTTGGCCGCCGCGTCCATCGTCAGGTCGACCCCGGAGGCGAAGCCCCAGGCGCCGCCGTGCACCACCCGTACCGCGTACCCCAGATCGGTGGTGTCCGAGGTGCCCGACGGGCGCGCGTCGCGCAGCCGCCAGGTCGCGCCGCGCACCCGCTCCAGCCGGAAATCGGCGTGGTCCGCGCCCAGCGCGCGGGCGCGGGCCAGCGCGGCGTCGGCGAGTGCCCGCAGGGGCAGCGCCAGGAATGACTGATCGACCTCATGAGGCACGACGAACTTCCCCTTCGACCGGTTCGACAGGTATCCGCAGTGAATCATGTCCCGCCGACCGCCAGCGCGTGCTTTTCCGCAGGACGCGGCGTGTGCCGCGGTGTGTGCCGCGCGGGCGGCCGGCGAATCGTCAGACGCCGATCCTTACCGACACCTTGAGGTTGGTCCAGACCAATCCCTATGCTCATGACGCCGCCCTCACTCCTGTCCGCTGCACCACACTCCGCACGACACCCGCATGACAAGGAGCCCCCCACATGTCAGTACGCCGTAATGCCGCCGCGGTCGGCGCGGTCGGCGCCGCCGCCTTGACGATCGCCGCGCTCACGCCGGTGACCGCCAGCGCCCACGGCGCGCTCAGCGCACCGGTCAGCCGGATCTCCGGCTGCTTCGCCGAAGGCCCCGAACACCCCCAGTCGCAGGTCTGCAAGGACCTGGTCGCCGACAGCGGCACCCAGCCGCTGTACGACTGGAACGAGGTGAACATCGCCAACGCCAACGGCCAGAGCCGCACGATCATCCCCGACGGCCACCTCTGCTCGGCCAACCGCGACAAGTACCGGGCGCTGGACTGGGCCCGCACCGACTGGCCCGCCACCGCGGTCTCGGCGGGCACCACCACCGTCAACTTCCGTGTCACCGCGCCGCACAAGGGCACGATGACGCTCTACATCACCAAGGCCGGATACGACCCGGCCAAGCCGCTCAAGTGGTCCGACCTGGACGCCACCCCGATCGCCGTCTACAACACCGTGGCCTCCGCGACGAACGGCTACTACACCTTCAACGCCACCCTGCCCAGCCGCACCGGCAGGCAGCTCATCTACCAGGTGTGGCAGCGCAGTGACAGCCCCGAAGCCTTCTACGGCTGCTCCGATGTCGTCTTCGGCCAGGGGGTACAAGCGGCGGCGGCCACCGCGCCCCAGGCGCCGACCAACCAGCAGATCGCGGCTGGCGCGTCCAAGTCCACCGTCAGCCACCACGGTCACGGCGGCGACGTCGCCGTGACATCCACCACGGCGAAGCTCGCCACCAGCGACGTGACCGACAACCGCGCGGCCACCGGCACCCTGGAGACCGCCGTGTCCGGCAGCGCCGTTCTGGCGTCGGGCGCCGTGGGACTGCTGCTCTGGAGCCGCCGCAGGGCCGCGGCCCGCGCGAACGGCTGACCCACGGCTCTGTAGGAAACCCACAGGGACCACGGGAGCAGCCTGTCGGGGCCGATTCCCCGGATCGGTGCGGGGACCGATAGCTTTTCACGGAGAAACTCACGACTGAGGGAGTGATCCGTTGAGCCGCTCGGTTCTCGTCACCGGAGGCAACCGGGGCATCGGCCTCGCCATCGCGCGTGCCTTCGCCGACGCGGGCGACAAGGTCGCCATCACCTACCGCTCGGGTGAGCCGCCCGCCGAACTGGTGGCGCTCGGCTGCCTGGCCGTCCGCTGCGACATCACCGACCCCGAGCAGGTGGAACAGGCGTACAAGGAGATCGAGGAGAAGCACGGGAACGTGGAGGTGCTGGTCGCCAACGCCGGCATCACCAAGGACCAGCTCCTCATGCGGATGTCGGAGGAGGACTTCACGTCCGTCCTCGACACCAACCTCACCGGAACCTTCCGGGTCGTGAAGCGCGCGAACCGCGGCATGCTGCGGGCCAAGAAGGGCCGCGTCGTCCTGATCTCCTCCGTGGTCGGGCTGCTGGGCTCCGCGGGACAGGCCAACTACGCGGCCTCCAAGGCGGGTCTTGTCGGCTTCGCCCGCTCGCTCGCCCGTGAACTGGGCTCGCGCAACATCACTTTCAACGTCGTGGCGCCCGGTTTCGTCGACACCGACATGACCCAGGCGCTCACCGACGAGCAGCGCGAGGGCATCGTGGCGCAGGTGCCCCTCGGCCGCTACGCGAAGCCCGAGGAGATCGCCGCGACGGTGCGGTTCCTCACCTCGGACGACGCCTCGTACATCACTGGAGCCGTCATCCCCGTTGACGGCGGATTGGGCATGGGTCACTGAGAACATGAGCGGAATCCTCGACGGTAAGCGCGTCCTCATCACGGGTGTGCTGATGGAGTCCTCCATCGCCTTCCACGCCGCCAAGCTGGCCCAGGAGCAGGGTGCCGAGATCATCCTGACCGCCTTCCCCCGGCCCACCCTCACCGAGCGCGTCGCCAAGAAGCTGCCCAAGCCGGTCAAGGTCATCGAGCTGGACGTGACCAACACCGAGCACCTGGAGCGTCTGGAGAAGGTGGTCCGCGAGGAGCTGGGCAGCCTCGACGGTGTCGTGCACTCCATCGGCTTCGCCCCGCAGGACGCCATGGGCGGCAACTTCCTCAACACGTCGTTCGAGTCCGTCGCGACCGCGATGCACGTCTCGGCGTTCTCGCTGAAGTCGCTCACCATGGCCTGCCTGCCGCTCATGCCCGCGTACGACAGCGCCACCGGTACGGGCGGCGGCTCGGTCGTCGGCCTGACCTTCGACGCGCAGTACACCTGGACCGGTTACGACTGGATGGGCCCGGCCAAGGCCGCACTTGAGGCCACCTCGCGCTACCTCGCGCGCGACCTGGGCTCGCACAACGTCCGGGTCAACCTGGTCTCCGCCGGGCCGATCGGCTCCATGGCCGCCAAGTCCATCCCCAGCTTCGGCGAGCTGTCCGACACCTGGAACCACCTCTCCCCGCTGGAGTGGAACACCGCCGACCCCGAGCCCGCCGGGCGCGGTGTCGTGGCGCTGCTCTCCGACTGGTTCCCGAAGACGACCGGCGAGATCGTCCACGTGGACGGCGGCCTGCACGCCGTCGGCGGCTGAGCCTCGGCTCCACGGCCCTTCCCGCCGCGACGTCCGGCGTGTGCCCCGTACCGGTTCCTCCGGTACGGGGCACCGCCGTGTCAGGGCGCGAGCGCGGCGCCGAAACGGCAGTGGAAGGCGTGGTCGCGGGCCTCGGCCGCGGCGCGCTCCGGGTCGGTCGCGCGGATCGCGGCGACCAGCCCCGCGTGGTCGAGATGGTCCTCGGGCCGCAGGTCGGTGCCGACGTCGGCCCGCAGGAAGTCCCGCAGCACCTCGCCGAGGTCGGCGTAGAGCGCGGTGAGCACGTCATTGTGCGAGGCGGCCACCACCGTCAGGTGCATGGTCGCGTCGGCCTCGACGAAGGACTCGGCGTCGCCCGACTCCCAGGCCCGTTCGCGCCGGTCGAGCGCCGCGTCGAGCTGTGCCAGGTCGGCGTCGGTACGGCGCTGCGCCGCCAGACTCGCGGCGGTGCCCTCCAGTGAGCTGCGCAGCTCGGCCACGTGCAGCGGGTCGGAGTCGGCGAAGCGCGCCCGCATCACCCCGGCCAGTTCGCTGGTGGCCGCCACGTAGGTGCCGGAACCCTGCCGGATGTCGAGCAGACCGTTGTGGGCGAGCGCCCGCACCGCCTCGCGGACGGTGTTGCGCGCCACTCCCAGCTGCTCGACCAGCTCCGGTTCCGTGGGGATACGGGAGCCGACCGGCCAGGCGCCCGAGGTGATCTGGGCGCGCAGGGTGCCGATCGTACGGTCGGCGAGCGTGGTGTGCCTGGGCACTGGACCGAGATTCATCCCATCATTCTATGATGGGGAAATGCGTGATGACGAATCCCTCGCCCTCGACCCCGCCCGGACGCCGACAACGGCACGGCCGGCGGCCCCCGTGACGGCCGCGGAACCCGTACAGAACACGGCCGCCGGCCTGGTCCCGGACCGTACCGGAACCGCGCCCGCTGCCGCGCCCGCGCCCGCCGGCGGTCTCGCCGGGAACCCCTGGCTGCGCCGCCTCGTCGTCGCCGGTCTCGTCCTGGCCGCGCTCAACCTCCGCCCCGGCATCACCAGCCTGGGCGCCCTGCTCAAGGAGGTCCGCGACGGCCTCGGCATGAGCGGCACCATGGCGGGCCTGCTCACCTCCGTGCCCTCCGCGTGCTTCGCACTCTTCGGCTTCGCCGCGCCCCGGCTGGCCCGCCGCCACGGCCCCGGCGCCGTCGTCTGCGTCGGCATGGCCGCCGTCACCGCCGGGCTCGCGCTGCGCCCGCTGGCCGGGAACACCGCGGTCTTCCTGGCCCTCAGCGCCCTCGCCCTCGGCGGCATCGCCGTCTCCAACGTGCTGATGCCAGTGATCGTCAAGCGCTACTTCCCCGACCGGGTCGGCGCGATGACCGGCCTGTACTCGATGGCCCTCTCCCTCGGCACCGCCCTCGCCGCCGCCGTCACCGTCCCCATGACCCACGCCATGGGCCACGGCTGGCGGCTCGGCCTCGGCGTGTGGGCCGCGCCGGCCGCCGTCGCCGTGGTGCCCTGGCTCGCGCTGTTCCGCGACCGTACGGGCGCGCCGCCCGCCACCGCGTCCCGGAAGGGCGCCGCGGCCGTCAACACCGACGCGGCCGTCAACACCGCCGCGGCCCTGAGGAGTGACGCGGCGCGCGCCGCGGACGGCGGCCACGGCCGTATCACCGGCAGCCGTACCGCCTGGGCGCTCGCCTGCTTCTTCGGACTCCAGGCCACCGCCGCGTACATCACCATGGGCTGGATGCCGCAGATCTTCCGGGACGCCGGACTGTCCGCGGACAAGGCGGGGCTGCTGCTCGCGGTCACCATGGTGATGGGCGTGCCGCTGTCCTTCGTGCTGCCGCCGCTCGCCGCCCGGATGCGGGCACAGGGCCCGCTGGTCGTCCTGCTCGGCGCCTTCGGACTGGTCGGTTACGCGGGCCTGTGGGCCGCCCCGGCCGCCGCGCCGTGGGTGTGGGCGCTGCTGCTCGGCATCGCCAACTGCGCCTTCCCACTGGCCCTGACGATGATCGGGATGCGGTCGCGGACCGGCGCGGGAGTCGTCCGGCTGTCCGCCTTCGCGCAGAGCACCGGTTATCTGATCTCGATCCCCGGACCGATCCTGGTCGGCACCCTCAACCAGGCCAGCGGCGGCTGGGGGCTGCCGATCGCCTTCATGATCGCGCTGATGGTGCCGCAGATCGTCTGCGGGGTGCTCGCCGGACGCAGGCGGCACATCGAGGACGAACTGTGACCCCGGTGCGGCGGCACCGCCGCCCGGTGCGAGACTGAACGCATGCCCGTACTCGAACCGAATCCCCCGCAGAGCCAGCGGCGCCTGCTGATCGTCTTCGGCCTCATGCTCGGCGTGCCCGCGCTGGTCGCCATCGTCGCCACCTTCGCCGCCCGGATGGGCTGACCGCCCCTGCCCACCGGCCGGTTCGGGCCACGACCCCGAGTCCGGGGGTGGGGACAACCCCACCTTCCCTAGGGGGCCAGGGTCAGGGTCAAGTGGGTGGACGGCCGGATGGGACCGCGCGGCGCCCGCCCGTAGCGTCGAAGTGCAAGCAGACAACGGCACTTCGACGGTTTTCCACGGAGGCGGTCACCGTGACCACGCAATCCCCGCACCTCTACTCCCGGCAGTCCCGGCGCACCGTGGACTCCGCCACGGTCGCTACGGCCGCCACGGCCGCTCGGGCCGCCGGGGCCGAGAAGCCCGGACGCCGGAACGCGCCGTCCGGGACCGCGCTGTCCGGAAATGTGCCGTCCGGAAATGTGCAGACGAGCCTGCCGTGGTGGGCCGTCGCCCTGCCCGCGCTCGCCTTCGCCGCGCTGCTCGCCCTCCTCAGCGGCGGCACCGCGGACGCCTCGACCGCGGCCTCCTCCGGTGACCTGCTCGGCCACATCGCCTCCTCGCTGCCGCACCTCGTCCAGCGCGTTCTGTGAGCCTCACCCCCGACCTCCCGTCGTACCCGCTCCGCCCCCCGTACGGCCTCTGACCTGCGCCCCCGGCGGCCCCCGCGGCGGTGGAGATGCGCCATCCCGCGCCTGACAGCGGGTTTTCTGGAAAGCTGAAGGACATGACCGTCGATTCGACCCGCACGATCGTCCTTCTCCGCCACGCCAAGGCCGACTGGCCGTCGGTCGCCGACCACGAGCGGCCACTGGCCGACCGCGGCCGGCTGGACGCCGCCGCGGCGGGCCTCCGTTTCGCCGACGACGGCATCACCCCCGACGTGGCGCTGTGCTCCACCTCGGTCCGCACCCGCGAGACCTGGAAGCTCGCCGCGCACGAAATGCCGCACCGCCCCAAGACCGTCTACGAGGAGCGGCTCTACGAAGCCTCGCTCGGCGACCTGCTCGCGCTGCTCACCGAGACCTCGGACGAGGTCGGCTCGCTGCTGCTGATCGGCCACAACCCCGGCATGCACGCCCTCGCCGACGCGCTCGCGGGCACCGCAGAAGGCGACACCGGGACCCGGATGACCCGTGGCTTCCCCACCGCCGCCTTCGCCGTCGTCACCTTCCCGGGCTCCTGGAAGTCCGTCGAACACGGCGTCGGCCGCCTGACCGCCTTCTGGGCGCCGCACGACTGACCGGTGCGGATGCGTACGGACACGTATCGGCGCCCGGCGCGGCGCGCGAGTTTGTCCCGGTCAGAGCGTCGGTACGCCGTCCAGCGCGTCGGCGGCCTCGATCTCCTCGCGGGTGATGCCCAGCAGATACAGCACGGTGTCGAGGAAAGGTACGGTCACGGCGGTGTCGGCCGCCTGGCGTACGACGGGCTTGGCGTTGAAGGCGACGCCGAGCCCGGCCGCGTTCAGCATGTCCAGGTCGTTCGCGCCGTCGCCGATCGCGACGGTCTGGCTGAGCGGCACCCCGGCCTGCTCGGCGAAGGCGCGCAGCAGCCGCGCCTTGCCCGCCCGGTCCACTATCGGGCCGACGACCTTGCCGGTGAAGCGGCCGTCCACCACTTCGAGGGTGTTGGCCGCCGCGAAGTCCAGGCCGAGTCGCACCTTCAGGTCGTCGGTGACCTGGGTGAAGCCGCCGGAGACCACGCCGACCTGGTAACCGAGCCGCTTGAGCGTACGGACCAGGGTGCGCGCGCCGGGCGTGAGCCGCACCTCGGAGCGGACCTTGTCGACCACGGACGCGTCGAGACCGGCCAGCAGCGCCACCCGCGCGTGCAGCGACTGTTCAAAGTCCAGCTCGCCGCGCATCGCGGCGGCCGTCACCGCGGCGACCTCGGCCTCGCAGCCCGCGTGCGCGGCGAAGAGCTCGATCACCTCGTCCTGGATGACGGTGGAGTCCACGTCCATCACGACCAGCCGCTGGGCCCTGCGCTGGAGACCGGCGGGGACGACGGCCACGTCGATGCCGAGCGCCGCCGCCTCGACCGAGAGCACCGAGCGCAGCACGCCGGGCTCGGCGCCGGAGACGGCGAACTCCACCGCTGTCACCGGGTACTTGGCCAGCCGGAAGATCCGGTCGATGTTGCCGCCCGCGTTGGTGATCAGGGCGGCGGTGGCCGCGGTCGACTCGGCGGTCAGCGGGCGGCCGAGCACGGTGACATGCGAACGGCCCTCGCCGCGCGGCCGGTTGTCGCCGGTGCCGGAGATGATCTCCGCCTCCATGCCGATGGACTCCGCCCAACTGTGCACGGTGGAGCGCAGTTCGCCTTCGAGGCCGGGGGAGGGCGCCGTCACCAGGGCGCACAGCACTATCCGGCCCCGCGTGACGACCTGCTCGATGTCCACCACGTCCACCCGGAAGGCGGCGAGCGTGTCGAAGAGCCCGGCAGTGATGCCGGGACGGTCCTTGCCGAAGATCTTGACCAGGATGGTGGGCGCGTCCGCCGGGGGAACGGCGGCGACAGGCGCGGTCTGCGAGACGTCGTTCATGGTGCCCCCACCGTAGCCGCCCCGCCCGGCCCGATGATCGGCCGTCTCGTGTGCCGGACCGGCCCCAAGCCGGAGGGGCGGTGCGGGGCCGGGTTTTCAGGGGCGCGGGGACGGTGCGGTGCCCTTGCGCAGGGCCGGGTTTTCAGGGGCGCGGGGAACTGCGCGACCAGCCGGCGCGGTGGCGAGCTGTGAATACCGCCCGCGTGGGGCAGACGATGTTCGCTTCCGGGCCGCGAGCCCGAGGGGTGCGGGGCCCCGCAGGCCCCCGCACCCCGGTGGACGTCCGCTCTCAGCGGGGCCTGCGGGGCCCACGCGGCGCGGCGGGCGGCGGCGGAGGCGGCGGCTCCGGCCACTTCTCCTCGGGCCGGCCCGAAGCCCCGGCCCCGCCGGACGCGCCGGCCCCGCCTCGCGGCCCACGGAAACCGGGCGGCGGCGGCCCCGCGATGGTCGGCGCGGCGTCCACCCCACCAGCCTGCGGAGTCCGGTACGGATTCGGCTCGTCACCGGGCCGCGGCCCGGCGTACGGGTCGGGCTCGCCGCCGGGCTGCGGAATCGCGTACGGGTTCGGCTCCTGTCCGCCCCCGGCGTACGGATTCGGCTCCTCGCCGCCCCCGGCGTACGGGTTGGGCTCCTCGCCGTCCTCCGGACGGTAGACCGGGCTCGGCAGATACGGTCCCGCCCGGTAGGCCAGCTCCGGATACGTACGGCCCGCGTCGTCGTCCGCGCCCCCGCCGGAGGCGGAGACGTGCACGCCCTCCTCGGCGCCCGGCGCGGGACCGCCGCTGTCGTAGGCGCCGTCACCCGTATCGGGAAGCGCGCCACCGCCCGGCCTGGCCAGCGCCGCGACCTGCTGTCCCGCCGCCCCGGTGGCCAGCGCGAGCAGCGCGCCCACCGCGCCCATGCCCGCGCCCCAGACGGCGCCGAGCAGCAGCGCCAGCGGGAGGCTGCCGTGCAGATCGACCCCGGCGCCGACGGCGTCGAAGCCGAAGACCGACAGATTCGCGTTGACCTTCACCTTGCTCAGATGCGACAGCAGCGGCAGCGCCACGGCCGTGACCAGGCCGAGCCGCACCGCGCACCGTCCGACGAAACCGCCCTTGGCGACACCGTCGAGCGGGGTGCGGGTGGCGGTGAGCGCGCCCGCGAGCAGCATCATCACCGCGATGGCGACCGGCAGCAGCCAGACCCGGCCGTCGAGTTCGGCCAGCGCGCCCGGTGTGATCGTCTTGCCGGAACCGCCCGCCAGCAGCTTGTCGACGGGATCGGGCAGGAACGACGTCAGCGGCCCCGACGCCTGCCCCTTCCACGGCACGAACAGGCCGAGCGGGACCGCGAGCCACACGCCGTTGGGCGCGCCGATCAGCGCCGCGCCCATGATCCGGCCTGGCTCGTCGCCGGTCAGCGCCGCGTAACAGGCCGCCGCGTCACCCGCGAGCACCGCGACCACCATGACGACGGTCAGCGCGGACACGGCGGGCCGCACCGCACGGTGCACGCCCTCCCATCCGGCCGGCAGCGGTGTCCTGCGCGAGGCGAGCAGCGCGATCAGCAGCACACCGAGCACCCACACCAGGCCGCCCGCCAGGGTCCGCCCGGTGGCGACCTGGAAGGTGATCGACGCCTTGGTCTGGATCAGCCCCTGCAACCCGTCAGTGAGGCCGCCGCTGATCTTGCCCACGCCGGGCAGCTTGCTCAGCAGGTCGTCCGTGGTGCCCTTGGGCGGGCTGAGTGCGGCGCCGTCGATGGCCACCGTGTCCTGCCCCGCCCAGGCGAGACCGCCGAGGACCGCCAGGAACAGCACGGCGGTCGTCACCACCCGCGCCGCCAGTTCCCCGGCACCCACCGTAGGACCGGCCCTGCGCAGCGAGCGCAGGAACACCCACGACAGCAGCAGCGCGCCCACCAGTGCCACACCCAGCGGCGCGATGCCGATCGCGCCCTGGGTCTGTGATCCGCTCAGTCCGAACGCGCCGACGTCACCGCCCGGCCGCACCTTGCCGCCCACCGCCATCGCGACCACGGCGGCCGTCATCGGCCCCAGTGATCCGGCGGTGTCCGCGCCCAGTAGATGTAAGGCGAGAGCGGCGGTGCCCGCCATCGCCAGGAACGCCCAACTCACCGACGCCACAGCGGCGAGCATGACGCTCGTCCAGGGCGTGGTCCGTGCACTCATCCCGACCCCCGAGGCCGTTCGTCCCCCCATGCACCCAATGCGCCCCACTCTCGGGCGCGGACGGGTGCCGCGTCAACGTCCGTTGCTGAACACGTACATCGGGCCTGTTTTCTGTTACGAGACAGGAGCCTGCAATAGTTCCTCCCGAACTTCGCTATCTCTAGACTCCCCCCATGGGGGACTACTCGGGGGACAACACATGGGGCTTGGGGTGCCTGAACTCGTACTCGAATTGAACGGACAGACCCGGACGCTGGACGCGTCGCGCTCGTACAGCCTGGGGCGCGACCCGTCGGGGGATCTGGTACTCGACGACGCCAGGGTGTCGTGGCGGCACGCCACCATCCGCCGTGCGGAACGCGGATGGGTGATCGAGGACCTCGGCAGCACCAACGGCACCTATGTACAGGGGCAGCGGGTCCAGCAGACCGAGGTGGGGGCCGGTTCGACCGTCCACCTCGGCAACGCCACGGACGGACCCCGGCTGAACTTCACCGCGGGCGCGCAGGCCGGCGCCGACGTGTACAGCGCGGAGACCGCGCACGCGGCGCCGCAGCAGCGCTACCAGCAGGCGCAGGGCGGG
>NZ_MECL01000092.1 GCF_014596445.1 Streptomyces sp. CBMA29
ACGCCCGCGCCCGCCGCGGCCGAGCCGGTCGCCGTGCCGGAACCGGCGGACGTACCGGAACCGGCCGCTGTTCCTGCGCAGTCGGCCGGTACCGCGCCCGAGGCAACTTCCGAGGCCGAGGCCGGGGCCGTGCCTGAGACCGCCCCCGAGCCGGTCGTCGCCGGGCCCGTCCTCGCGGAGCCGGTCCTCGCGGAGCCGGTCGCCGCTGTCGCCGAGCCCGAAGAGGCCCAGCCGCTGCCGGTCGCCGTCGCCCCGCAGCAGGGGCCCGCGGCGGAGGCGTACGAGCCCGCCGTCCGGGACGCCGTGCACCGGGTGATCCGCGAACGGCGGGACATCCGCAACGGCTTCCGCTCCGACCCGATCCCGCACGACGTGCTGCTCCGTGTCCTGGAGGCGGCGCACACCGCGCCCAGCGTCGGGCACTCGCAGCCGTGGGACTTCGTCGTCATCAGATCGGCGAAGACCCGCGAGAAGATGCACGAACTGGCCATGCGGCAGCGGGAGGCGTACGCCAAGTCGCTCCCCAAGGGCCGGGCCCGGCAGTTCCGCGAGCTGAAGATCGAGGCGATCCTCGACACTCCGGTCAACATCGTGGTGACCGCCGACCCCACCCGCGGCGGCCGGCACACCCTCGGCCGCCACACGCAGCCGCAGATGGCGCCGTACTCCTCCGCGCTCGCCGTGGAGAACCTGTGGCTCGCCGCCCGCGCGGAAGGACTCGGCGTCGGCTGGGTCTCCTTCTTCGACGAGCGCCAGATGGTCACCGAACTGGGCCTGCCCGAGCACCTGGAGGTCGTCGCCTACCTGTGCGTCGGGTACGTCGACGAATTCCCCGACGAGCCCGAGCTGATGCAGGCCGGCTGGTCGCAGCGCCGCCCGCTGTCGTGGGTCGTGCACGACGAGGAGTACGGCAACCGCGCGCTGCCCGGCGAGGAGCCGCACGACCTGCTGGACGAGACTTTGCGCGGCATCCGCCCGCTGGACGCCAAGGCGCTCGGCGAGGCGTGGGAGCGGCAGAAGCGGATGACGAAACCGGCGGGCGCGCTGGGCATGCTGGAGATCATCTCCGCGCAGCTCAGCGGGCTTTCGCGGCAGTGCCCGCCGCCGATCCCCGAGCCCGCGGCCGTGGCGATCTTCGCCGGTGACCACGGGGTGCACGCCCAGGGCGTCACCGCGTGGCCGCAGGAGGTCACCGCGCAGATGGTGGCCAACTTCCTCGGCGGCGGCGCCGTGTGCAACGCCTTCGCCAACCAGGTCGGCGCCGAGGTCTGCGTCGTGGACGTCGGCGTCGCCTCCGAACTGCCCAGCACCCCGGGGCTGTTGCCGCGCAAGGTCCGCGCGGGCACCGCCGACTTCACCGCAGGGCCCGCGATGACCCGCGAAGAGGCGCTGCGCGCCATCGAGGTCGGCATCGAGACCGCTCGCGACCTCGTCGCCGCGGGCAACAAGGCGCTGCTCACCGGTGAGATGGGCATCGCGAACACCACGACGTCCGCCGCCCTCATCGCCGTCTACACCGGCGTCGACCCCGCCGAGGTCACCGGGCGCGGCACCGGCATCAACGACGAGATGCACGCCCGCAAGGTCGAGGTCGTCCGGCGCGCCCTCGACCTGCACCGGCCCGACCCCGGCGACCCCATCGGCGTCCTCACCGCCATCGGCGGTCTCGAACACGCCGCCATGGTCGGTCTCCTGCTCGGCGCCGCCGCCCTCCGCACCCCCGTCATCCTCGACGGCGTCAGCGCCGGTGCCGCCGCCTTGGTCGCTCGCGCCATCGCCCCCGAAGTGCTCGCCGCCTGCATCGCCGGGCACCGCAGCGCCGAGCCCGGACATGTCGCCGCGCTCACCACGCTGGGCCTGCGGCCCCTCGTCGACCTCGACCTCCGCCTCGGCGAAGGCACCGGGGCCTTGTTGGCGCTGCCCCTCGTCCAGAGCGCGGCGCGCGTCATGCACGAAGTCGCCACCTTCGACGCGGCGGGCGTCACCGAGAAGGGCTAGCCCCCGCACGGGGTGCCGCCGCTATGACCTCAACCCCCTCGCCGGTGCCTCCTCCCTCGGAGGGGGTGCCGCTCGCCGTGGCGTTCACAGCCGCGGTGCGTCGTGGTCGGCCGCGCCGTTCCCCGTGCCCCTTCGACGCGTCCTCCTCCCCAGAGGGTGAGCCGGCCTTTCAGGGGGCGCGGGGAACTGCGCGACGAGCCACGACGAGGCCGCGCGGAACCGGGGCCGATCGGGCCTGAGGCCAAAACGTAAGATCGGCACGGAGTGCAACCGTCGTGACAAGGAGCCGGACCGCATGGATCGCAAGGACGCCCCGGCGTACCCCGTAGGGCTGCGCCTCGCCGGACGGCGCGTCGTGGTGGTCGGAGGTGGCCAGGTGGCGCAGCGGCGGCTGCCGGCGCTGGTGTCGGCGGGGGCGGACATCGTGGTCGTGTCGCCGACGGTGACGCCGTCGGTGGAGGCGATGGCCGACGCGGGCGAGCTGCGCTGGGAGCGGCGGCCGTACGAGGACGGGGACCTGGAGGGCGCCTGGTACGCCCTGGTGGCCAGCACCGACGCGGCGGCGAACGCGGCGGCGTCCGCGGAGGCGGAGGCCCGCCGGGTGTGGTGCGTGCGCAGCGACGACGCGGAGGCGGCCACGGCGTGGACGCCCGCGACGGGCCGCACCGAGGGCGTGACGGTGGCGGTGCTGACCGGCAGGGACCCCCGGCGGTCGGCGGCGGTACGGGACGCGGTCGTCGAGGGGCTGCGGGACGGCACGTTGGTGGCGCCGCACCACAGGACGCGGACGGCGGGCGTGGCGCTGGTCGGCGGCGGCCCCGGCGACCCGGACCTGATCACGGTGCGCGGACGCCGCCTCCTGGCGGAGGCGGACGTGGTGATCGCCGACCGGCTCGGCCCGCGCGACCTGCTGGACGAACTGCCGCCGCACGTCGAGGTGATCGACGCGACGAAGATCCCGTACGGCCGGGCGATGGCCCAGGAGGCCATCAACAGCGCGCTGATCGAGCACGCCAGGGCGGGCAAGGCCGTGGTCCGGCTCAAGGGCGGCGACCCGTATGTCTTCGGGCGCGGTATGGAGGAGGCCGAGGCGCTGGCCGCGGCCGGTATCCCGGTCACCGTCGTACCCGGCATCTCCAGCTCCATCAGCGTGCCGGGCGCGGCCGGTATCCCGGTCACGCACCGGGGCGTGGCCCATGAGTTCACGGTGGTCAGCGGCCATGTCGCGCCCGACGACGCGCGCTCGCTGGTCGACTGGGCGGCGCTGGCCCGGCTGCGCGGCACCCTCGTGCTGCTGATGGCGGTCGAGCGGATCGGCCCGATCGCGGCGACGCTGGTGGCGGGCGGCCGGTCCGCCGACACTCCCGTGGCCGTGGTGCAGGAGGGCACGACGGCCGCGCAGCGCCGGGTGGACGCCACGCTGGCGACCGTCGCGGACGTCGTGGAAGCGGAAGGCGTACGTCCCCCGGCCGTGATCGTGATCGGCGACGTGGTCACCGTGGGCGGCGGCGTCGGACAGGGCCGTACCGGCCGGTGAACGGCTTGTGGATGCGCCGTTGGCAGGTGCCGGAGGACAGGGCAGTATCAGGCTGTGGCTGAGCTCATCACGATCGACGACCCCGACGACCCGCGCCTGCACGACTACACGTCGCTGACCGACGTGGACCTGCGCCGCCGCCGCGAACCCGCCGAAGGTCTCTTCATCGCCGAGGGCGAGAAGGTCATCAGGCGGGCCCGGCACGCCGGTTACCGCATGCGCTCGATGCTGCTGTCCGCCAAGTGGGTGGACGTCATGCGCGACGTCATCGACGAGGTGCCCGCGCCCGTCTACGCCGTCAGCCCCGACCTCGCGGAGCAGGTCACCGGCTACCACGTGCACCGGGGCGCCCTCGCCTCCATGCAGCGCAAGCCGCTGCCGACGGCCGAGGACCTGCTCGCCGCCGCCCCCGCCCAGCGCGCCGGACGCCGCGTCGCGATCTTCGAGGACATCGTCGACCACGCCAACCTCGGCGCCGCCTTCCGCAGCGCCGCCGCACTCGGCGTGGACGCCGTCTTCCTCTCACCGCGCTGCGCCGACCCCCTCTACCGGCGCGCCGTCAAGGTCTCCATGGGCGCCGTCCTCCAAGTCCCCTGGACCCGCCTGGCCTCCTGGCCCAAGGACATCGAACGCTTCCGCCAGCAGGGCTTCGTCACCGCCGCGCTCTGCCTCGCCGACAAGTCGATCACCATCAACGAGCTGGCCGCCCGCCGCTACCCCAAACTCGCCCTCATGCTCGGCACCGAAGGCGACGGCCTCTCCGTCGACGCCCTGCGCGCCGCCGACGAGTGGGTCAGCATCCCGATGGCCCCCGGCGTCGACTCCCTCAACGTTGCCGCCGCGTCGGCCGTCGCCTTCTACGCCACGCGCCTCTAGTCGGCGCGCGACCCGGGCACGTACACCCCGCGGCCGGGTGTTCTTCGGGGGCACGCCGCGCCCGCGCCCGCGCAAGGGCCTGTTTTCAGGGGCGCGGGGAACTGCGCGCGGCCCGCCGCGCCACCGGCCGGTGGCGCAGTTCCCCGCGCGCAGTTCCCCGTGCCCTAAAAACTGCCGCCCTAGGCGGGGCCAGGCAGCCCCACCAGGCCCGCCAGCGCCGCGCGGTGGTACCCCGGTGTGCCGAGGGCGATCTCGTCCGCCTTGGCGCGCTTGAGGTAGAGGTGGAGCGGATGCTCCCACGTCATGCCGATGCCGCCGTGC
Organism: Streptomyces sp. CBMA29; assembly: GCF_014596445.1. Classification (GTDB taxonomy): domain Bacteria; phylum Actinomycetota; class Actinomycetes; order Streptomycetales; family Streptomycetaceae; genus Actinacidiphila. The sequence continues at coordinate 4,733 of NZ_MECL01000092.1, forward strand.
AACTGCAAGGCTTCTTCGGCGGCGTGGACCGCGACCGAGGCGACGTAGGACTGCGCGACGGCCACGGCCACGGCGGCGTCAGGTCCGCCGGAGGCAACCGCGTCGGCGGCGGCGCGAGCGGCGGCGCGGGCCGAGACGACCTCGAGCCAGAGGTCGGCGAGCCGGTGCTTGAGCGACTGGAAGGAGCCCACCACGCGCCCGAACTGGTGGCGCTCGCCGAGGTAGCGGACGGTCTCGTCCAGGCACCACTGGGCGATGCCGAGCTGTTCCGAGGCGAGCAGCCCGGCGCCCGTGAGCAGGGCGCGGTCCAGCGCGGCGGCCGGGTCTGCGGCGGGCAGCAGACGGCCGGCGGCGCCGGAGAGCTCCAGATCGGCGAGCGGCCGGGTGAGGTCGAGGGAAACCGGCCGTACGGTACGGACGTCGGCCGCCGCGACCTCGTAGAGTCCCGGGCCTTCGGGGCCGACGGCGGGGACGACGAGCACGTCCGCGACGAGGGCTTCCACGACGCTGGTGACACGGCCGGTCAGCGGACCGCCCGCGTCGGCGCGCACCGCCGTGGGGAAGGCGCCGCCGGGAGCGGCGGACAGCGGGACGGCCAGCGCCGCCGTGGCCGTCCCACCGGCGAGGCGGCCGAGCAGCGCCGCCACCCCCGCGTCCTCGGTGTCGCAGCCGAGCAGCGCGGTGGTGGCGAGGACGGCGCTGCCGAGGAAGGGCGTGGGCGCGGCGCCGCCGCCCAGGACTTCGAGGACGACGGCGGCCTCGCGCGCGGAGGCGCCCTGGCCGCCGAGCTTCTCCGGCACCAGCAGCCCGGCGAGGCCGAGTTCAGCGGCGAGCACCCGCCACAGCGCCGGGTCGTACGGTGTGTCGGTCTCGATCGCGGCCAGCACGGCCGTCGGCGGGCAGCGGTCGGCGAGGACGTCGCGGACGGCGGCCCGCAGGTCGTCCTCGACCTCGGAGTAGAGCAGGTCGGCGGTGCCGGGGGAGGGGGCGGAGGCGGCGGTCATCGCGGGAGGTCCTTCCAGGCGGCGTCCTTGTCGGTGCGGGGCTCGGAGGGCAGGCCGAGGACCCGCTCGGCGACGATGTTGCGCAGGATCTCGGAGGTGCCGCCCTCGATCGAGTTCCCCTTGGCCCGCAGATAGCGGTAGCCCGCGTCGCGGCCGTAGAAGTCGACGCTGCGCGGCCTGACCATCGTCCAGTCGCTGTAGCGCAGACCGTCCTCGCCGAGGAGTTCCACCTCGAGGCCGCTGATCTGCTGGTTGAGCCGGGCGAAGGCGAGCTTGAGCCCCGAGCCCTCGGGGCCCGGCGCGCCGGACACGAGCTGCTGGCGGACCCGTTCCGCGGTGAGCCGCGCGACCTCCGCGTCCACCCACAGCCGCATCAGCCGGTCGTGCAGCTCCGGCGTCCGCAGCTCGGGCCGCTCGCGCCAGGCCGCGGCGACGGGGCCCATCATGCCGCCCTCACGCGGCAGGCTCTGCCCGCCGATCGCCACCCGCTCGTTCATGAGCGTCGTCTGCGCGACCCGCCAGCCGTCGCCGATCTCGCCGAGCCGGTGCGCGTCGGGAATCCGCACCCCGCTGAGGAACACCTCGTTGAACTCGGCCTCACCGGTGATCTGCCGCAGCGGCCGTACCTCGACGCCGGGATCGGTCATGTCGCACACGAAGTACGTGATCCCTCGGTGCTTGGGCACATCCGGGTCGGTACGGGCGATGAGGATCGCCCAGCGCGCGTTGTGGGCGCTCGACGTCCAGACCTTCTGGCCGTCCACGACCCACTCGTCGCCGTCGCGCACCGCCCTCGTCCGCAGCCCCGCCAGGTCCGAGCCCGCGCCCGGCTCGCTGAAGAGCTGGCACCACACCTCCTCGCCGGTCCACAGCGGTCGCAGAAAGCGCGACTTCTGCTCCTCGGCGCCGTAGCGCAGGATGGTCGGCGCCGCCATGCCGAGCCCGATGCCGATCCGCCGGGGATCGTTGTCCGGCGCCCCGGCCGCCGTCAGCTCCGCGTCCACCACCGCCTGCGCCGCCCTCGGCGCGCCCAGGCCCCCGAGGCCCTCGGGGAAGTGCACCCACGCCAGCCCCGCGTCGAACCGCGCCCGCAGAAACTCCAGCGGCTCCGTCCGCCCCGGTTCCCACGCCGCCAGCAACGCCCTCGCCCGCCGGCGCAGCTCCTCCTCGTCGAGGCCGTCCTTCGCGGTGGTGGTCGTCATACGCCGCGTCCTTCCGTTCCGATCGCCCGAGCCCACTAAGCAAGCGCTTGGAAACCTAGCCGAAGTCCGCCCACCCGCGCCAGCCCCCCTGCGGGGGAGGCGTAACGCGTACGAACGCCCGCGCGAGTGCCACATTCTGTCGCGGAGACAGCCCGCGCCCCGGTGGGGGCCGCCCGCGCAGTTCCCCGTGCCCCTGAAAAGCCCGCCCCACCCGCCGTCCGCACTGTCCGGACGGCGGGTGGGGCCCCAAAGGGGCGCGGGGAACTGCGCGCGCAACCACGGCTGACCGGTGCTGCGGACTCCACGGATGTGGCACCCACCTGGGGGCGCGGGGAACTGCGCGACCAGCCACGATGTGGCGTGACCGTCGCCGCGACAGAAAGTGGCACCCACCTGGGGCCGCGGGGAACGGCGCGGGCGGCAGCCCTAGGGGCCCGAATCCCCGGCGGGAGCCGAGACGGTGACCGTCGGCGGGACGCCGAGTCCACGGGAGAGCCGGTGGCACCCCTGGGCGGCGGCGATGATGACGGCCGCGAGAAGGGTGACGATCACGAAGACGAAGACGCGCTGGCGCAACAGGCGCCGCTTCGGGCTGGCAGCGGGACGCCGACCGGTCGGCGTACGGGCGGCGGGGGTGCGGGTCCCGGAGGACCGGGGGCCGGGCGGCCGAGGCGGCGGCGTACGCGACGCGGAGCGCCCCCCGGACGTGCCGG
>NZ_MECL01000093.1 GCF_014596445.1 Streptomyces sp. CBMA29
GCCGGGCCAGCACCAGCGCGGGCAGGCACAGGGCGGCGGCGCCCAGCAGCAGCCCCGCGAGGTCGCCGGTCGGGCCGCCGCCGAGCCGGGCGGTGACGGCGTGGGCGGTGAGCAGGGCCAGGGCGGCGCCCGGCAGGAAGGCCACGGTAAGCCGTACGTGGTGGCCCAGGACACGGGGCCGCCAGCCCAGGCGGCGGCGCAGCAGCGCGGCGGTGGCCAGCAGGCCGGCCGTACAGGCGAGCGCGTATCCGGCGGCCATGCCGGTGACCGCCCAGCGGGCCGGGAGCAGCGCGTAACAGGCGGCGGCGGTCGCGGCGTTGACGGCGGCGATGAGGACGTTGAGGAAGAAGGGCGTACGGGTGTCGCCGAGTGCGTAGTAGCCGCGCGCGAGGAGGTACTGGCCCGCGAAGGCGGGCAGGCCGGCGGCGAAGGCGACCAGCATCCAGGCGATGGCGCGGGCGTCCGCCTCGCTGGTGGCGCCGTGCTGGAAGACGACGCCGGTGATCTGCGGGGCGAGCGTGAGGAAGGCGAAGACGGCGGGGACGACGGCGGTGCCGGAGACGGTGAGGCCGCGTGTGAGGTCGGCGCCGATCGCCGCGTGGTCGCCGTCGGCCGCGGCCCGGCTCATCCGCGGCAGCAGCGCGGTGGCCAGCGACACGGTGACGATGCCCTGCGGGACGACCCACAGGCTGTACGCGTTGCTGTAGGCCGCGTAGCCGACGCCGGTGGAGTGTCCCGAGGCCAGCGCGCGCAGTCCGGCGGAGGTGGACAGCCGGGTCACCACCCAGTACGCGCCCTGGTTGACCAGGACCAGCAGCAGCGTCCACACGGCGGCCCGCATCGGCTGGGTAAGTCCGGCGCCGCGCCAGTCGAACCGCGGGTGCCAGCGGAAGCCGGTGGCGCGCAGCGACGGCAGCAGCGCGAGGGCCTGTACGGCGATCCCCGCGGTGCTGCCGAGGCCGAGCAGCAGCGCGTCCCGGTGCCCGATGCCCCCGCTCGCGACCGCGAGGTACAGGCCGAAGACGGCGATCACGACGAGGTTGTTGAGCACCGGGGTCCACATCATGGCGCCGAACCGGTCACGGGCGCCGAGCACCTGGCCGAGGAGCGTGAACAGGCCGTAGAAGAGGATCTGCGGCAGGCAGTAACGGGCCAGGGCCACGGTCAGGTCGCGCTGGCCGCCGCTGAAGCCGGGGGCGTACGCGCTGACCAGCCAGGGCGCGGCGAGCACCGCGAGGGCGGTGACGGCGAGCAGCGCGACCGCGCACAGGGTGAGCAGCCGGTCGGTGTACGCCTGGCCGCCGTCGGCGTGCTCGCGGGCGGCGCGGACGAGTTCGGGGACGAAGACGGACTGGAGGGCGCCGCCGATCATCAGCGCGTAGATGATGTTCGGCACGGTGTTGGCGACCCCGAAGGCGTCTCCGGCCGCCGCCGTGCCGAGCGCCGCGGTGATCGTCGCCAGCCGCAGGAAGCCGGTGGCGCGGGACACCAGCGACCCGGCCATCATCAGACCGCCGCTGCGCCGCAGGGAGTCGGTGTCGCGGGCGTGCGCCCGCCGCCCCTTGCGGTGCGTGGAGCCGTCCACTGCTGAAGTCACCCGTCGGTCCCCTGTTCACGCTGATCGTCCTGTGCCCGGTATCGGCTGGTCGCGGTGGTCGCCGTCCCCTGGGCAGACGCGCAGTCTGCCCCGGCGGTCACGGCTGACGGAAGTCGCGGGGCGGTACGGCGGGTGTCGGAAAAGTCTCTGTCACCTGACGGCCGCGCCGGGCGTGTCCTGTGTGAGCGGGCCGCCCCGGCCCGCCCCGCAGCGCGGAGGACGACGCCTTGACGATGACCACTCACCAGCGTTCCGGCCCCGGCTCCGACCGCGCCGCGGACGACAAGGGCAGCGGGACCGGCATCGAGACCGGCAGCGGGACCGGCATGAGCGCCGGGACCGGTGTTCTGCGGCTGCTGCCGGTGCCCGCCTCCGTGCACGCCGACTTCGTCCGCCGCCCCGGCCCGTACACCGCGAGCTTCCTCCAGACACCCGCCTGGGCGCGGGTGAAGTCCGGGTGGCAGGCCGAGAGCCTGGGCTGGCTGGACGAGCACGACCGGGTGGTCGGCTCCGCGCTGGTCCTGTACCGCCAACTGCCGGGCGTACGGCGGTCGTTCGCCTACCTCCCGGAGGGCCCCGCGGTGGACTGGGCCGATCCGCGCCTGGTCCGCTGGCTCGACCCGCTGCTGGAACACCTGCGCGGTACGGGGGCGTTCGCGGTACGGATGGGGCCGCCGCTGGCGTACCGGCGGTGGACGGCGCGGACGTTGAAGGACGCGTCGGGTCCCGGGCGCCGGGTCGGTGACGTGCTGCCCGACCTGGTCGAGCCGCTGGGCGCGGCGGTCTGCGACCGGCTGCGGGAGGGCGGTTGGCGGCGCTGCGGCGAGGACGGGCAGGGTGTGGGGGTACCTCCCGGGCGGAGCTCTGGGGACGCGCAGCCGCGGCTGGTGTTCGAGATACCGCTGGCAGGGCGCGGTCTGGACGACCTGTGGACCGGCCTCAACCAGGAGTGGCGGCGCAACGTCAAGAAGGCCGCCAAGTGCGGTGTGCGAACGGGCGTCGAGGGCCCGGAGACGCTGCCCGCCTTCCACGAACTGCTGCGGGTCACCGAGGCCCGCGACGGCTTCGACCTCGGCCGTTCGCTGGACTACTACCGGCGGCAGTACGAGGCGCTCAACGCCGAGGAGCCGGGCCGCATGCGGCTGTACACCGCGCGGCACGAGGGCGAACTCCTCGCCGCGCACACGCTGTTGACCGCGCCGGACGGCGGCCGGGCCTGGTACCAGACGGGTGCCTCCGCCGACCACCGCCGCGAGGTGCGGCCGAGCAACGCGCTCCAGTGGCGGATGCTGTGCGACGCGCAGGCGAGGGGCGCGGCGGTCTACGACATGCGCGGGGTGCCCGACGGCCTCGACCCGGCGGCGCGCGCCTACGGGCTGCTGCGCTGGAAGTTGGGCACCGGCGGGGAGGCGGTGGAGACGGTGGGCGAGTGGGAGCTGCCGCTCCAGGGCGCGGTCAACAAGACGCTGCACCGGGCGATGCACGCGTATCTGACCCGGCGTTGAATGCTCCGGCGTTGAATGCTCCGGGGCCATGGGTCACGGGGTCACGGGGTCACGGGCCACGGGCCACGGGGTCAACGCGTAGTCCCGCGAGGGCCGTTGCTCAGGCGGGGCTGGCCGCGGCGCCCATCGGCTGCGTACGGCGTACCGACCGCAGCACGGGCACGACGCTGAGCGTGCCGAGTATCCCCGCGCCCGCGATCACCGCGTAGGGCGGCACCCACTCCGCGACGGCGCCGCCGACCGTCATGCCGACGCCCTGGAGCGTCATGATCCCGGCGCCGAGCAGCGACATGGCCCGGCCGCGCATGTCCTCGGGCACGTCGTGCACGAACCACTTGTCGATGCCGAGCGCGTACGCGGTGGTGATCCCGGTGATCAGCAGCAGCACGATCGCCAGCGGCAGCGAGGGGTGCACGAGGAAGCAGACGAAGGGCAGCATCGAGACGGCGGCGAGCGGGATGGCGATCCGTTCGCGGGCGGCCGGGGTGAGCAGGGTGCCCGCCAGTACCTCGCCGACGACGGTGCCCGCGGGCATCGCGGCGAGCAGGATGCCGAAGCCCGCGGAGCCCGCGCCCGCCGCGTCCGCGTAAGGGGCGGCGACGCCCTCGGCGACGACGCAGAACATCGGCGGCACCCACCACATGAGCATCAGCGAGCGAATCCGCGCGTTGCGGAACAGCCGCCCCGCCGAGCCGATCGAGTCGCGCATCATGGCGCCGGTCCCGGTGACCCGGGCGGGCCGGTCGCGGGTGCCGAAGCGCAGCAGCAGCGCGGAGCTGAGGAAGGTGCCGATCGTCACCAGCAGCGCGGCGCGCGGCGACAGCCACACCAGGACGAGACCGCCGATTCCGTATCCGATGATCTGCGAGCTCTGGCCGACGATCCGCACCAGGGAGCGGCCGAGCACGAAGACGTCGCCCTGGAGGATGTCGGCCAGGCTGGCGGCCCTCGTTCCGGTGAACAGCGGTGTGATCATCGAGACGGACACGCGTAGCACGAAGAGAAGGGCGAGCGGTGTGGCCGGCACGGCCATCACCGCGACGAAGGCGGCACAGAGCAGATCGCAGGCCACCAGGACGCGGCGGGTGGGGTACCGGTCGGAGATTCCGGACAGCAGGATGCCGCTGAGCGCGTAGGGCAGGAAGCCGAGCGCGAAGATCAGCGCGGTGAGGACGGCGGAGCCGGTCTGCCGGAAGACGAGGACGGCCAGCGAGACCTCGGCGAAGACGCTGCCGAGGACGGACAGGACATGCGCGGCGAAGATCGGGCGGAATTCCCTGACCGCGAAAACGGCACCGTAGCCGGTGGGGGTGCTGTCGCCGGTGGCGGCGACGCCGCTGGTAGGAGGCGTGCCGTGGCCCTTCCCGTGGGTGGTGGGAGCGGGCTGCGAACCGGTCGGCGATGGGGTGCGTCCACCTGGTGGGGGGTGCTCGCTGTCCGTTGTCATGACATCACCCTGGTGGCATGAGCACTGCATATCGTAGTGTTTCGGACTGAGCCGAATCTTGGGGGTCGTGATGTCGTTTCGTATGCGATTTGCGGCTGAGGACCTTTTGCGGTGCCGCTTCGCCATCTCGCCGCTGCGGGAGACCCAGGGGGCGATACGTACCCTGTCCCGGCCGGACCGACACGGCTACCACCTGCCCTGGTTGCGGCAGGTCAGGGCCGCGGCGGCCGGTCTCGACCTGGCTCCGCTGTGGCTGCTGGCGCCGGACCACGGGCACCCCCCGGACTTCCTGCACCCCTCGCCCCAGGCGCCCCTGGGCACCCTGGACGACGAACTCGACGTCGTACGGGCCACGGACCCGGACGAGGCGCACCGCCAGATCCAGGCCGCGCTGGCCCAGACACCGGGCGCGGAACACGGCAAGCGGGGCCGCGCGATGCTCGCCGATCCGGCCGGAACCGTACGGCAGTTGGCCGGTTTGTACGAGCATGTGTGGGCTGCCCTGCTCGCCCCGCACTGGCCCCGGCTGCGGGCGGTGCTGGAGGCGGACATCGCCTATCACGCGCGGCGGCTGGCGGACGGCGGCATGCAGCGGCTGTTCACCGCGCTGCACCCGAAGCTGAGCTGGTCGGAGGGCGCGCTGACGGCGGCGGGGCACACCTCGCACCTGCCGGATTTCAGCGGCCAGGGGCTGGTGCTGGTGCCCAGCGTCTTCTTCTGGCCCGAGGCGGGCAACGCCTTCGACCCGCCCTGGCAGCCCACCGTCGTCTATCCGGCGCGCGGCATCGGCGGGCTGTGGGCCGAGACCGGGCCGACCGCGTCCGCCGCGATGATCGCGCTGCTCGGCGCCAACCGGGCCGCGATCCTCAGCGACCTCGACGCGCCCAGCACCACGACGGCGCTGGCCCACCGGCACGCCCTCGCGCTGTCGTCGGTCTCCGCGCATCTGGCGGTGCTGCGCGACGCGGGTCTGCTGGCGTCACGGCGCTACGGGCACCAGGTGCTCTACGAGCGGACGCCGCTGGGGATCGCGCTCACGACCGGCGGGCTGTTCTGAGCGGGAGAAGCGTGAGAAGCAGAGGACGCAGAGGACGCGGAGGACGCGGAGAAAGGGGAAGAAGGGGCCCGACGAGGGGCGCCCCGCTACTGCGAGAGGTAGCGCTCCACCGTCTCGACCTTCGAGGTCAGTCCGTCCGTCACGCCCGGCCTGATGTCGGCCTTGAGGACCAGCGACACCCGGGGCGCCCGCGCCTCGACCGCGGCGACGGCTCGCCGTACGACGTCCATCACCTCGTCCCACTCGCCCTCGACGGAGGTGAACATCGCGTCCGTACGGTTCGGCAGCCGGGACTCGCGGACCACGCGGACGGCGTCGGCCACGTACTCGCCGACGTCCTCGCCGACGCCCAGCGGGGTGATGGAGAAGGCGACGATCACGCGCCGACCGCCTCGCCCTGAGCGCCGCGCGCGGCCACGACCGACTCCTCGGACTCGCGGCGCAGCATCCGCTCGGCGAAGAAGCCGCCGGTGGGCAGGACGGACAGCACGAAGAAGAGGGCGCCGCGGGCCGGCGACCACTTGGCGCGGCGCCAGGCGTCCGCCCAGAAGACGACGTAGAGGACGAACAGCACTCCGTGCACCATGCCCATGACGGGCACCGCGTTGAAGTCCGTGGTCCGTTTGAGTACCGAGCAGACCATCAGCAGCAGGAACGACACCGCTTCCGGTGCGGAGATCAGACGGAGCCTGCGCAGGGCGGTGGCGGTCTTCAGGTCCACGAGAACCTCACTGTTGGTGACGGGAAACCGCCTTGTGAACGTGATCACAAGACCACCCCATTATCACCGGCCCGTATCGATGGTCCGCCCCGGGGGTAGGAAACCGCGGGGCGGGCGATAGCGTCCCTGTCCACGACACGACCCGTACGCACCACCCGCACGACGTGATCCGCACGACCTGACCGACCACCCAACGGGGACCGAGACACGATGACGATGGACTGGGACCGGCGGCACTGCGCCCGCAAGGGGCACATCACCTACGCGCCCGACGAGAACCACCTGCGGCAGAAGCTGCACGCGAGCACCGCCGTCGGCACGGTGTGGCGCTGTCTGCGCTGCGGCGACTTCGTCCTCGGCGACCCGCACGGCAGCGGCCCCGCCGACCGCGCCCCCGAGGTGCCGCGCGGCCGGGCGCTGCGCGACCTGTTCATCCTGCGCTTCCTCGCCGTCGAGCGAATCCTGCGCGGGCTGCTGGTCCTGATCGCCGCCTGGGCGGTCTGGCGGTTCAGCAACTCGCAGAACGCGGTGCGCGACCTGTTCGAGAAGGACCTCACCGTCTTCAAGCCGGTCGCCGAGCACTTCCACTACGACCTGGACCACTCGCCGGTCGTCGACACCATCCGCAAGACCTTCGACTACAAGCACTCCACCCTCCAGCTCGTCGCCGCGCTGCTGCTGGCGTACGCGCTGATCGAGATCATCGAGGGTTTCGGCCTGTGGTGGGGCAAGCGATGGGCGGAGTATCTGGCGGTGGTGGCGACCGCCGCGTTCCTGCCGATCGAGGGCTACGAGCTGACCGAGCGGGTCAGTTGGTTCAAGGTCGCCACGATCACCCTCAATGTGCTGGCCGTCCTCTACATCCTGCTCGGCAAGCGGCTGTTCGGGCTGCGCGGCGGCCACAAGGCGTTCGAGGCGGAACGCCGGGGCGCGTCGCTGCTCGAGGTCGAGGAGGCGGCGGGCGAGGTGCCCGGCGACCACGCGCCCAAGCCGCCGCTGCCCGTACGGCAGCGGTCCACGGCGGACGGCGTCTGATCCGCGATGCCACGTTTCCGGCTCCAGGGCACCCGGGTGCTCGCCGTGGACCTCACCGGCGACACCGTCAAGGCGAAGAACGGCGCGATGGTCGCCTATGAGGGCGAGATGACGTTCAAGAAGATGACCGGCGGCGGCGAGGGCCTGCGCGGCCTGGTCACCCGCCGGATCACCGGCGAGTCGATGGCCGTCATGGAGGTGAAGGGGCACGGCACCTGCTACTTCGCCGACCGCGCCACCGAGATCAATCTGGTCCGGCTGAACGGCGAGAAGCTGTACGTGGAGGCGAGCAATCTGCTGGCCACCGACTCCGCGCTGCGCACCGGCACCACCTTCACCGGACTGCGCGGCGCCTCGCAGGGCAACGGCCTGTTCACCACGACCGTCGAGGGCACCGGGCAGGCGGCCGTGATGTCCGACGGGCCCGCGATCGTGCTGCGGGTGTCGGCCGCGACGCCGCTGACCGTGGACCCGGGCGCGTACATCGCGCACACCGGGAATCTGCGGCAGCAGCTCCAGCACTCGGTGGGCTGGCGCACGGTGATCGGCGAGGGTTCCGGCGAGAGCTTCCAGATCCGCTTCGAGGGCGAGGGGCTGGTGTACGTGCAGCCCAGCGAGCGCACCACGATCGGGGGTCAGCTCTGATGCCGTTCACCAGGATCAACTCCAAGATGGTGGAGGCCGGGATCGCCCCAGGCCAGCGGATGTTCAGCCAGCGCGGGGCGATGCTGGCGTACCGCGGGGAGGTCTCCTTCACGCCGAGCATCACCGGCGGGCAGGGCGGTGTGATGTCGATGATCGGCCGCCGGGTCGCCAACGAGGCGACGCCGCTGATGACCATCGAGGGCGAAGGTTCGGTCATGTTCGGGCACGGCGGGCACCACATCCACTGCGTCGACCTCGCTGGCGAGACGCTGTACGTCGAGGCCGACCGGCTGCTCGCCTTCGACGGCTCGCTCCAGCAGGGCACCATGTTCATGGGTTCGCAGGGCGGTGTCATGGGCGTGATACGCGGTCAGGTCACCGGGCAGGGCCTGTTCACCACCACGCTCCAGGGCAAGGGCTCGGTCGCCGTCATGGCGCACGGCGGCGTCATCGAACTGCCCATCGCCCCGCAGCACCCGGTGCACGTCGACCCGCAGGCGTATGTCGCCCACCGCGGCGACGTACGCAACAAGCTGTCCGCGGCGCTGGGCTGGCGCGAGATGGTCGGGCGCGGTTCGGGCGAGGCGTTCCAACTGGAGCTGTCAGGGCAGGGGATGGTCTACGTACAGGCGTCGGAGGAGAAGCTGTGAGCGTCCCGATGACCGGTGACGGCGGCGGGCCCGTGGTGTACGACCCGTACACGCTGCCGGTGAACGACAACGTCAACCCGTACGCCTTCTCCGTGGAGCTGAACGGGCAGTGGTTCCTCCAGAAGGGGAAGATGATCGCCTATTACGGGCAGGTCGACTTCCACGCGATCGGGCACGGCCCGCTGGACCGGCTGGTCGCCACCAGCTTCCACTCGCCGCTGCACGCGGCGGACTGGGTGGTGGCGCAGGGGCGCGGCAAGATGCTGCTCGCGGACCGGTCGTACGACATCAATTCGTACGATCTGGAGGACGGCAATCTGACCATCAGGTCGGGGAATCTGCTGGCCTTCGAGCCCACGCTGGCGCTGAAGCAGTCGATCATTCCCGGCTTTCTGACGCTGATCGGCACGGGGAAGTTCGTGGCCGCGTCCAACGGCGCGGTGCACTTCGTGGAGCCGCCGATCCGGGTCGACCCGCAGGCGCTGGTCGGCTGGGCGGACTGCCCCTCTCCCTGCCACCACTACGACCACGCGTATCTGCGCGGTGTCCTCGGCGGTATCCGGGCGATGACCGGGATCGGCGGGGCGTCGGGCGAGGAGCACCAGTTCGAGTTCGTCGGCGCGGGGCAGGTGCTGCTCCAGTCCACCGAGACGCTGATGGCCGAGGTCAACACCGGCGGCGTGCCGGGACAGGCCGGACCAGGGGTCCCCGGCGCGGGCCCCCCTGGGCAGGGCCGTTCCGGACGGTGACCGTCCGGCTACCCTGACGATCATCCGCGGTGTGACCGCCGGTAGAATTCACCCTATGGAGACCGTGACAGCAGAAGCTGAAGGCGCTACGGCTTGGCTCACCGAGGACGAGCAGCACGCCTGGCGCATCCATCTGGACGTCAGCCGGCTGCTCATGTACCAACTCGAGCGGGACCTCCAGTCCTTCGGCCTGACCAACAACGACTACGAGATCCTGGTCAACCTCTCCGAGGCCGAGGAGCGGCGGCTGCGCATGAGCGATCTGGCGCGCTCCACGCTCCAGTCCAAGAGCCGCCTCTCGCACCAGATCACCCGCATGGAGTCGGCCGGTCTCGTCCGCCGCGAGAACTGCGAGTCCGACCGCCGCGGTCTCTACGCGGTCCTCACCGACCAGGGCTGGGCCACCATGCGCCAGGTCGCCCCCCGTCATGTCGCCGCGGTCCGCGCCCACTTCATCGACCTCATCACCCCCGAGGACCTCGCGACCTACCGCCGCGCCCTGGCCCCGGTCGCCGACCACCTCCGCGCAGTCCGCGAGAAGTAGCCTTCCAGGCCGGATCAGGCGAAGTCCGACGCGCCGAGGTCGATCGTGAGGGCGTTGCCGCAGTTGTGGGTGAAGGCCGCCGTCATGCCGTCGGCCTCCGCCCGCACGAACGGATTCGACCGGCTCAGCGACACCAGCCCCCTCCTCCCCGTCCGGACCGGGTACGCCCGTCCCGGACGCCCTAACTCGCCGTCAGGCCGGCGATCAGTTCGTCGGCTGCTGCGTAGGGGTCGAGGGTGCCTTGGGTGACGCGCTCGGCGAGGGAGTCCAGGCGCTGGTCGCCGCGGAGGTCGCCGATGCGGGAGCGCAGGGCGGTGACGGCGATGTGCTCGACCTCGGTGGCGGCGCGGGCGCGGCGGCGGGTGGCCAGGACGCCGTGCTCCTCCATCCAGGCGCGGTGCTTCTCCAGGGCTTCGACGACTTCGTCGATGCCCTCGCCGCGCGCGGCGACGGTCTTGACGATGGGGGGCCGCCAGTCCCCCGCCTCGCGGGCTTCGCCGAGGCCGAGCATGTGGTTCAGCTCGCGGGCGGTGGCGTCGGCCCCGTCGCGGTCGGCCTTGTTGACCACGTAGACGTCGCCGATCTCCAGGATTCCGGCCTTGGCGGCCTGGATGCCGTCGCCCATGCCGGGGGCGAGCAGCACGACGGAGGTGTCGGCCTGCGCGGCGATCTCGACCTCGGACTGCCCGACGCCGACGGTCTCGACGAGGACGATGTCGCAGCCCGCCGCGTCCAGCACCCGGATGGCCTGGGGGGCGGCCCAGGCCAGGCCGCCGAGGTGGCCGCGGGTGGCCATCGAGCGGATGTAGACGCCGGGGTCGGAGGCGTGCTCCGACATCCGGACCCGGTCGCCGAGCAGCGCGCCGCCGGAGAACGGCGAGGACGGGTCGACGGCGAGCACGCCGACCCGCTTGCCCGCCTTGCGGTACGCGGTGACCAGCGCCGAGGTGGATGTCGACTTGCCGACACCGGGCGACCCGGTGAGGCCGACCACGTACGCGCCGCCGGTCAGCGGCGCGAGCGCGGCCATCACCTCGCGGAGCTGCGGGGACGCCCCCTCCACGAGCGAGATCAGCCGGGCCACGGCCCGCGGCCCGCCCTGCCGCGCCTGCTCGACCAGGGCAAGGACGTCCACCATCTGGCTCCTCCCGATTCCCGCGATACCTACAGATACCGATGTCAGTTTCCGGCCACCGTGATGATCAGCGCGTCACCCTGTCCGCCGCCCCCGCACAGCGCCGCCGCTCCCGTACCGCCGCCGCGCCGCTTCAGTTCGAGGGCCAGGTGCAGCACGATACGTGCTCCCGACATGCCGATCGGGTGCCCGAGGGCGATGGCGCCGCCGTTCACGTTCACCTTTTCGGGTGTGACGCCCAGGTCCTTCATCGACTGGACGGCGACGGCCGCGAACGCCTCGTTGATCTCGATGAGGTCGAGGTCGTCCACGGTCAGGCCCTGCTTGCCGAGCGCGTGCCTGATGGCGTTGGACGGCTGGGACTGGAGCGAGTTGTCCGGGCCCGCGACATTGCCGTGGGCGCCGATCTCGGCGATCCAGCTCAGCCCCAGCTCCTCCGCCTTGGCGCGGCTCATGACGACCACGGCGGCGGCGCCGTCGGAGATCTGCGAGGCCGTACCTGCGGTGATCGTGCCGTCCTTCTTGAAGGCGGGCCGCAGCTTGCCCAGCGACTCGGCGGTGGTCTCCGGCCGGATGCCCTCGTCCTGGCTGAAGACCACCGGGTCTCCCTTGCGCTGCGGGATCTCGACGGGGGTGATCTCGGCGTCGAAGACGCCGTTCTTCTGCGCGGCGGCGGCCCGCTGGTGGGACAGCGCGCCGAACTCGTCCTGCGGGGCGCGCTCGATGCCGAGCCGCCCGTTGTGCGTCTCGGTCGACTCGCCCATCGCGATGTTCTCGAAGGCGTCGGTCAGCCCGTCGTACGCCATCGCGTCCAGCATCTCGATCGCGCCGTACTTGTGTCCCTCGCGGGACTTGGGCAGCAGGTGCGGGGCGTTGGTCATGGACTCCTGGCCGCCCGCCACCACGATGTCGAACTCGCCGGCCCGGATGAGCTGGTCGGCCAGCGCGATGGCGTCGAGGCCGGACAGGCACACCTTGTTGACGGTGAGCGCGGGCACGCTCATCGGGATGCCGGCCTTGACCGCCGCCTGCCGGGCCGGGATCTGGCCCGCGCCCGCCTGGAGCACCTGGCCCATGATCACGTACTGCACCTGGTCGCCGCCGATTCCGGCGCGGTCGAGCGCGGCCTTGATCGCGACACCGCCGAGGTCCGATCCGGAGAAGGTGCGCAGGCTGCCCAGCAGCCTGCCCATCGGGGTTCGGGCACCTGCGACGATCACGGATGTACGCGCCTGGCTGGTCATGGTGCGGCCCCTTCGGCTGAAGAGAGAAGTTAACGAGGGTTATCGTCAATGTACTGAGGGGTAGGCCGCCGGGTCACCCGTCGGAACGTGTGACGGCGCGCACGTTGCGTGACCACACACCCGTGCGGTGCACTGTGTCCATGGCTACTGGGCTGACCCGCATCGACCACATCGGCATCGCCTGCTTCGACCTGGACGCGACCGTCGAGTTCTACCGTGCCACCTACGGCTTCGAAGTGGCGCACAGCGAGGTGAACGAGGAGCAGGGCGTACGCGAGGCCATGCTCAGGATCAACGGCACGGACGACGGCGGCGCCAGCTACCTCCAGCTCCTGGAGCCCACCCGTGAGGACTCCGCGGTCGGCAAGTGGCTGGCCAAGAACGGCGAGGGCGTGCACCACATCGCCTTCGGCACCGCGGACGTGGACGCCGACGCCGCGGCGATCCGCGAGAAAGGCGTACGGGTGCTCTACGACGAGCCGCGCAGGGGCTCGATGGACTCCCGGATCACGTTCCTGCACCCCAAGGACTGCCACGGCGTACTGACCGAGCTGGTCACCTCGGCGGAAAAGACCACGGCAGGGACCGCGAAGGGCTCCCGGGACCACTGACCCAACCCCCGCCCCGCCCGGTAGAGTGACCGGGCCGACCGGGGTGGGTCCATAGGTACTGGGCACGCGGGTACGCTCGCGCTCCGCGGCGTTGATCTGACACCATTCTTCGTAGAGCTCTGTCTTCAAACGGAGTGACGAGGAATCTCACCCGGTTGGCGGGTGAGTACGCCAGGAGACCGATGGGACCGCGGAGTGCGGGGCAACGACAGCTACCAGGCTGACGACCACCTCTCTCAGCTCGAAGCCGAGATGGAGCGGCTTCGTACCGAGCGGGGCAAGGCCGTCGACCACGCCGACGACCTCGGTTATCAGGTCGAGGTGCTGCGCGCCAAGCTGCACGAGGCGCGCCGCAATCTGGCGACCCGTCCTGCCTACGACAACATCGGCCACCAGGCCGACCAGCTCCTGCGCAACGCCCAGATCCAGGCCGACCAGCTCCGCGCCGACGCCGAGCGCGAGCTGCGCGACGCCCGCGCCCAGACCCAGCGGCTGCTCCAGGAGCAGGCCGAGCACCAGGCCCGCTTCGAGGCGGAGTGGCACGCCGAGGCCATCGCCCGGCGGCGGCAGCTCGACGAGGAGCTGGGCGAGCGCCGCGCGACCGTAGAGACGCACGTCAACGAGAACGTGGCGTGGGCCGAGCAGCTGCGGGCCCGCAGCGAGTCGCAGGCCCGCCGCCTGCTGGACGAGACCCGCGCCGAGTCCGAGGCGGCGCTGGCCGCCGCCCGCGGTGAGGCCACCCGGGTCGCCGAGCAGACCCGCGAGCGGCTGACCTCGGAGGCGCAGTCCGCGCGCAACGAGGCGGAGCAGCTGCTGCGCCGGGCCCGCACCGACGCCGAGCGGCTGCTGACCGCCGCCTCGACGCAGGCGCAGGAGGCCACCAGCGAGGCCGAGCAGCTGCGGACCTCCACCCGCAGCGAGTCCGACGAGGCCAGAAGCCGGGCGATCGAGCTGTCCCGGCTGGCCGAGGAGCGGCTGCGGGAGGCCGACGAGGCGCTGCGCACCGCCCGCGCGGAGGCCGAGCGGCTGCGCGAGGAGGCCACGGCCGGCGCCGCCAAGCGCCTGGCGGCCACCGAGACGGAGAACGAGCAGCGCACCCGTACGGCCAGGGCCGAGATCGCCCGCATGGTCGGCGAGGCCACCAAGCAGGTGGACAGCGCCAAGGCGGAGGCCGAACAGACCGTCGCCGACGCCCGCGCGCAGGCCGAGCGCATCCGTACCGAGGCGCAGGAGACCGCCCGCGCCGCCGCGTCCGAGGACGCCGCCGCCCAGCTGGCGCAGGCCGCCAGGTCGGCCGAGGAGATCCTGACCAAGGCGTCGGAGGACGCCCGCTCCACCACGAAGTCGGCGGGCGAGGAGGCCGAGCGGATCCGCCGCGAGGCCGAGGCGGAGACCGAGCGGCTGCGCAGCGAGGCCGAGGCGTCCGCGCAGGAGCTGCGCGGCGCCGCCCAGGACGACACCGAGGAGTACCGGGCCAGGACCGTCGAGCTCCAGGAGGAGGCCAGGCGGCTGCGCGGCGAGGCCGAGCAGCTGCGGGCCGACGCGGTCGCCGAGGGCGAGCGCATCCGCGGTGAGGCCCGCAGGGAGGCCGTCCAGCAGATCGAGGAGGCCGCGAGCAAGGCCGAGGAGCTGCTGGCCAAGGCGAAGGCCGACGGCGACGAGCTGCGGCAGGGCGCGGCCACCGAGGCCGACCGGATGCGTACCGAGTCCGTCGAGCGGGCCTCCGCGCTGAACACCAAGGCCGAGGACGCCCTTCAGCACGCCCGCGCCGAGGCCGAGGAGCTGCGCCAGGAGGCGGAGCGGCAGGCCACGACGGTCAAGGAGGAGGCCGAGGAGGCCGCCCAGCGGCAGCGCGCGGAGGGCGACACGCTCGTCGCCCGGATGCGCGAGGAGGCCGAGACCGACCTGGTACGGCTCCGCGAGGAGGCCGAGACCCGGCTCGCCGCCGCCGAGCAGTCGCTGCGCGACGCCGACACAGAGGCGGAGCGGCTGCGCCGGGAGGCCGCCGAGGAGGCAGAGAGGCTGCGCCAGGAGACCGGCGAGCGGGTCCGCACCCTCCAGGAGCAGGCCGAGGCCGAGGCGGTACGGCTGCGGGACGAGGCCGCGGCGGACGCGGCGCAGACCCGCGCGGAGGGCGAGAACGTCGCCGTACGGCTCCAGGCGGAGGCGGCGGCGGAGGCCGAGCAGCGGCGCGCGGAGGCCAAGGAGCACGCGGACCGGGTCCGCGCCGAGGCCGCCGCGGCGGCCGAGCGCCTCGGTACGGAGGCCGCGGAGGCGCTGGCCGCCGCGCAGGAGGAGGCGGCCAGGCGCCGCCGCGAGGCCGAGGAGTTGCTGGGCGCCGCCCGCGGCGAGGCCGAGCAGGAGCGCGCGCAGGCCCGCCGCGAGAGCGAGGAACTGCTGGCCGCCGCCCGCAAGCGCGTCGAGGACGCGGCGGCGGAGGCCGACCGGCTGGGCGCGGAGGCCGACCGGCTGGGCGCGGAGGCCGACCAGCGGGCCGCGGAGGCGGTCGCGGCGGCCGAGGCCACCGCGCAGCAGGTCCGCGACTCGGTCGCGCATCTGCACCAGGAGGCCGAGGAGGAGATCACCGGGCTCCGCTCGGCGGCCGAGCACGCGGCCCAGCGGGTGCGCGGCGAGGCCCAGGGCGAGGCGGACCGGCTGCACGCGGACGCCAACTCCGAGCGGGAGCGGGCGTCGCAGGACTCGGCCCGGATCCGCCAAGAGAGCAAGGAGGAGGCCGACGCGGCACGGCAGTTGGCCGACCGTACGGTCACCGAGGCGATCGAGGAGTCCGACCGGCTGCGCGCCGAGGCCCGCGACGACGCCAACCGGATGCGCACCGACGCGGCGTCCCAGGCCGACCAGTTGGTCACCAAGGCCCGCGAGGAGGCCGAACGGCTCGGTATCCTCGCCAAGGACGCGCTGGACACCGCGGAGCGCGAGGCCGAGGAGGCGCGGACGCATTCGCAGCGCGTCCTCGACGAGGCGCGCGAGGCGGCCAACAAGCGCCGCAGCGAGGCCGCGGAGCAGGCGGACGAGCTGATCGGCAAGGCGCAGGCGGAGGCCCGCAGGACCGCGGCGACGGCCGAGGAGCAGGCCGACGCGATGGTCGGCGCGGCCCGCGGCGAGTCCGAGCGGCTGGTCAACGAGGCCACGGCGGAGGGCAATGGCCTGGTCGAGCGGGCGCGGACCGACGCGGACACCATGCTCGGCGAGGCCAGGCACGACGCGACGGCCATAAGGGAACGTACCGAGGAGCTGCGCCAGCGCGTGGAGTCCGAGGTCGAGGAGCTGCACGACCGGGCCCGCAAGGAGGCCGCGGAGGCGATGAAGACCGTCGGCGAGCGGGTCGACAAGCTGGTCACCGCCGCCACCGAGCAGCTCGCCGAGGCGGAGCAGAAGGCCGCCGAGATCAAGTCCACGGCCACGTCCGAGGCGAGCAAGGTCCGTATCGCCGCGGTGAAGAAGGTCGAGGGTCTCCTGAAGGAGGCCGAGCAGAAGAGGGCCGAGGCCGAGCGCGAGTCCGAGCGGGTCAAGGGGGAGGCCCGTACCGAAGCGGATCGCATCGTGACCGAGGGCAGACGAGAACTGGAGATCCTCGTGCGCCGCAGAGAAGACATCAACGCGGAGATCTCTCGCGTCCAGGACGTGCTGGAGGCGCTGGAGTCGTTCGAGGCGCCCGGGGGCGGTGTCACCGCTGGTGCGGGTGCGGGAACCACTCGTTCGAGTGGCAAGCGCATCGACGATGCTCCACTCGATTGAGCGGACTTTGAGCGGACATTCTCCATACCTAATAGGCAATGGCTCGGTGACACGCCGCCTGGGCCCCTAGGATTCCCCCTATCACCTCAACCGGTCTGAATCGACAGGATCCCCATGAGCGACACTTCCTCCCCCTTCGGCTTCGAGCTCGTTCGGCGCGGATACGACCGCGGACAGGTGGACGACCGCATCACGAAGCTCGTCGCCGACCGTGACAGCGCACTGACGAGGATCACCGCGCTGGAGAAGCGCATCGAGGAGTTGCACCTCGAAACCCAGAACGCCCAGGCCCAGGTCAATGACTCGGAGCCGTCGTACGCGGGTCTCGGTGCCCGTGTCGAGAAGATCCTCCGTCTCGCCGAGGAGGAGGCGAAGGACCTGCGCGAGGAGGCCCGCCGCGCCGCCGAGCAGCACCGCGAGCTGGCCGAGTCGGCCGCCAACCAGGTGCGCAACGACGCGGAGGCGTTCGCCGCCGACCGCAAGTCGAAGGCCGAGGACGAGGGCGTCCGTATCGTCGACAAGGCGAAGGGCGACGCCTCGCAGCTCCGCGCCGACGCCACGAAGGACGCGCAGAACAAGCGCGAGGAGGCGGACGCCCTCTTCGAGGAGACCCGCGCCAAGGCCGCCCAGGCCGCCGCGGACTTCGAGACCAACCTGGCCAAGCGCCGCGAGCAGTCCGAGCGTGACCTGGCGGGCCGTCAGGCCAAGGCCGAGAAGCGCCTGGCGGAGATCGAGCACCGCGCCGAGCAGCTTCGCCTGGAGGCGGAGAAGCTGCGCACCGACGCCGAGCGTCGCGCGCGTCAGACGGTGGAGACCGCTCAGCGTCAGTCCGAGGACATCGTCGCGGACGCGAACGCGAAGGCCGACCGGATCCGCAGCGAGTCCGAGCGCGAGCTGGCGGCGCTCACCAACCGCCGCGACAGCATCAACGCTCAGCTCACCAACGTCCGCGAGATGCTGGCGACGCTGACCGGTGCCGCGGTCGCCGCGGCCGGTGCTCCGGCCGACGACGAGCCGATCTCGCGTGGCGTCCCGGCGCAGCAGTCCCGCTGACCGCCCGCCCACCTGTGGGTTCTCCGGTCTGAACAGGGGCTGAAGCGCCTGAACACGGGCTGAACGTTCGCCGACGGGTTGCCCGAAACCCCCGCCCATCCCGGGCGGGGGTTTCGGTTTACTCCGGGGCGGTTGCTAGCCTCGCCCCCATGATTGAGTTGCAGGGGCTCACCAAGCGGTACGGGGACAAGACCGCAGTCGACAATCTGACCTTCACCGTGCGCCCCGGCGTGGTGACCGGCTTCCTCGGGCCCAACGGCGCGGGCAAGTCCACGACGATGCGCATGATGCTCGGCCTGGACAACCCGACCGCGGGCAACGTACGCATCGACGGCAAGCACTACGCGCAGCTCAGCGAGCCGCTGAAGTACATCGGCGCGCTGCTGGACGCCAAGGCCATCCACGGCGGGCGGACCGCGTACAACCATCTGTTGTGTCTCGCCCAGTCGAACCGCATTCCGCGGCACCGGGTGGACGAGGTGCTGGAGACGGTCGGTCTGACGGCGGTGGCGAAGAAACGTTCCAAGGGCTTCTCGCTCGGCATGGGCCAGCGGCTCGGCATCGCGGGCGCGCTGCTCGGCGACCCCGAGATCCTGATGTTCGACGAGCCGGTCAACGGACTGGACCCCGAGGGCATCCACTGGATCCGCAATCTCATGAAGGGGCTGGCCGCGCAGGGCCGTACGGTCTTCGTCTCCAGCCACCTGATGAGCGAGATGGCGCTGACCGCCGAGCATCTGATCGTGATCGGCCGCGGCCGGCTGATGGCCGACACCTCGATGGCCGACTTCATCGAGAAGAACTCCCGTTCCTACGTGCGGATTCGCACCCCGCAGCCGGAGCGGTTGAAGGACGTGCTGGCCACGGCGGGGTTCACCCCGGTGACCACGAGCGACGGCACGTTCGAGATCCAGGACGGCGACACGGCGCAGCTCGGCGAGCTGGCCGCGCAGCATCAGTTGGTGCTGCACGAACTCAGCCCGCAGCGGGCATCGTTGGAGGAAGCGTTCATGCAGCTCACCGCGGACTCGGTGGAGTACCACGCGGGCGGTGTGCTCGCCCCGCCGCCCGGTCCGGGTGGCGCCGCGCCAGAGCCCGGCGCCCCCGCCCCGCAGTGGGGTGCGGACTGGCGCAACTCCGGCTCCGGGAAGGTGAACTGACATGGCGTCTCCTACCGCCGTCCTCCAGTCGGAGTGGACGAAGATCAAGTCGGTACGTTCCACGCTCTGGACGCTGGTGCTCGCCTTCATCGTCACCGTGGGCCTCGGCGCGCTGATCTGCCTGGTGGTCAACAACACGTTCCACGACAGGTCGGACTCGGACAGGGCGACCTTCGACGCGACGGCCACCAGCTTCTTCGGCATGTCGCTCGGCCAGTTGGCGCTGATCGTCTTCGGTGTGCTGGTGATCTCCAGCGAGTACAGCACCGGCATGATCCGCACCTCGCTGGCGGCCGTACCGCAGCGCGGCGTCTTCTACTTCTGCAAGATCGCGGTGACCGGCCTGTTGGGCGTGGTGGTCGGCATGGCCACCAGTTTCGTCACGTTCTTCGTCGGTCAGGCGCTGCTGGGCTCGCACAAGACGTCGATCAGCGATCCGGGGGTGCTGCGGGCCGTCTTCGGCGCCGGGCTCTACATGACGCTGATGGTGCTGCTGTGCGTCGGCGCCGCCGCGATGATGCGCAGCCCGATGCTGGGTCTCGGCATCCTGATGCCGTTCTTCTTCCTGGTCTCGCCGATCCTGTCGGCCGTGCCGAAGGTGAAGACCTTCGCGCGCTACCTCCCCGACCAGGCGGGCCAGAAGATCATGCAGGTGGTGCCGGATTCGGGCGACCACACCGCGTACGGCCCCTGGGGCGGTATCGGCATCATGGCGATCTGGGTGATCGTGGCGCTGATCGGCGGTTACGTGGTGCTGGCCAAGCGCGACGCCTGAGGTTCCCGCCGCCGGGCCGCGGGTTCGCCGAGTCCGGATCGTTGTCATGGGGCACCTCCCAGGTGCGAGTTTGGGGGACGGTGGGGGGAACCAACCCCCACCGGCTACGCTTCCTCCCTCACGGGGGCGAGTCGCCTCCGTTGCAGTGAGGGGCGGAGCATGATCCAGGCAGTCGGCCTGACCAAGCAGTACGGCGCGAAGACAGCCGTGTACAACCTGTCGTTCCAGGTACGGCCTGGCACCGTCACCGGATTCCTCGGCCCGAACGGCTCGGGCAAGTCCACGACGATGCGGATGATCCTGGGCCTGGACGAGCCGACCTCCGGCCAGGTGACCATCGGCGGAGTGCCGTACCGGCGGCTGCCGAACGCGCCGCGCAAGGTGGGCGCGCTGCTGGACGCCAAGGCGGTGCACGGGGGCCGCAGCGCCCGTCAGCACCTGCTCTGCGTGGCGCAGCTCTCCGGCATACCGGCCCGCAGGGTCGACGAGGTGCTGGGGGTCGTCGGCCTCCAGGACGTGGCCTCCCGGCGCTCCAAGGGCTTCTCGCTGGGCATGGGACAGCGGCTCGGCATCGCGGGAGCGCTGCTCGGCGACCCGGAAGTGCTGCTCTTCGACGAGCCGGTCAACGGGCTCGACCCCGAGGGCATCCACTGGGTGCGCAATCTGATGCGCAAGCTGGCGAGCGAGGGCCGCACCGTCTTCGTCTCCAGCCACCTGATGAGCGAGATGGCGCTGACCGCCGACCACCTCATCGTCATCGGCCGCGGCCAACTGCTCGCCGACATGAGCGTCAAGGACTTCATCGCCCACCACTCGACCGGCTACGCGCTGGTCCGCACGCCCGCCGAGGGCGGTGAGCGCGAGAAGTTCAGCAAGGCGCTCACCGACGCGGGCGCCGCCGTACAGCCGGAGCAGGACGGCGCGCTGCGCGTCACCGGCCTCGAACTGCCCAGGATCAGCGACATCGCGTACGACGCCGAGGTCCGGATCTGGGAACTGTCGCCGCACCAGGCGTCGCTGGAGGAGGCGTACATGCGCCTGACCAGCGGCGCGGTCGACTACCGCTCGACGCAGGACCCGCGCCAGGGCCTTCAGCACGCGGCGCCGTACGCCGTCCAGGGCCCCGGCGGCTACGCACCGCCGCCGGGAGCGCAGGGCTGGCAGCAGCCGTACGGACAGCAACAGCCGTACGGGCAGCCGGGTTACGGACAGCCGGGTCACGAGCAGCAGCAGCCCGGCTGGGGGTACCAGCAGCAGCCGATGGCCGCGCCCGTACCGCAGCAGTCGTACGCTCCCCAGGCGCCGCCCGCCGCTTCCACCGCTCCCGCGACTCAGCCCGTAGCACCCGCCGCTCCGCCCGTACCGCCCGCACCCGCCGCCCTGAACATGGACAAGTCCGACAGCGAGGACGCCCGATGACCGCCCCGGCCCAGTTCCCGGCCTCCGCCCCGCATGGCGGCTACCAGCAACAGCAGCCGCAGCAGCCGCAGTTCGCCTCGCAGTCGCCGGTCGCGCAGACCACCCTCGGGCAGGCGGTGCGCTCGGAGTGGACGAAGATCCGCACGGTGCGCTCCACGGTGTGGACGCTCGGCGTGATGCTCGTCCTGGTCATCGGCATCAATCTGCTGGTGGTCGTGCCGATCGACCACAGCAACGACACCAGTGTGCCGGTGCTCGCACCCGGCCTGTTCGGCCTCATCCTGGGCCAGTTGGCGATCATCACGCTGGGTGTGCTGGTGATCACCTCCGAGTACGGCACCGGCATGATCCGTACCACCCTGACCGCGTGCCCGCAGCGCTCGCGGGTCCTGACGGCGAAGGCGATCGTCTTCTTCCTGCTGTCCTTCGTGACCACCACGGTCGCCTGCACGATCACCGCGCTCATCAGTTGGAGCGTGATGTCCGGCAAGCGGGTCTCCGGATACGACCTGGAGGACCCGCACCCGGGCGTCGTCATCAGGGACGGCGTGACCGCCGCGAGCGGCACCGAATGGCTGGGCGCGACCGTCGGCGTCGGCCTCTACGTGGCGCTGCTCGGCCTGCTGGCGCTCGCCGTCGGCACGCTGCTGCGGCACTCGGCCGGGGCGATCACCACCATGCTCGGCGTCGTCCTGCTGCCGCTGCTGATCGCGATCTTCCTGCCGTCCAGCCTGGACGAGGCCCGCAACAAGCTGGTGCGGTTCTCCGCGCCCAACTCGCTGGCCTCGCTCTACCACTTCCCGATGATCGGCGAGGGCGACCAGAACGGCCTGCCCCAGCTCATCACGCTGGCCTGCATCACGGCGGTGCTGCTGGGAGCGGCGTACGCGACGCTCAACACCAGGGACGTCTGAACACGTATCGGCCGCGTCGGCCAAAGGACTTGGCCCCGGTTCAGTGCCGGGGAGCGTTACGGGACCGCTGCACCTTGCTGGTGCGGCGGTCCCTCGCGTTCCAGCACGCGCGGTGCCAGTGCCGCCGGTCGTCCACTCCCCCGTAGTCCCGCCAGGCCACCACGTGCCCGACGCCGGGCGGGATCTCCTGGTCGCAGCCGGGACAGCGGTAGTGCTTGGCGGAGGCGCTGCCCGCGATCGGGCGCACCACCCACTCCTCGCCCTGCCACTCCACGGTGCTGCTGGCGCCGAGCCCCGACTCCTGCTGCTCCGTACGGTCGGCGGGGCGGTCTCCGCCGGGCGGGCGGTTTCGTCGCGGCGACACGGGACACCTCGCGCTCTGCTGGGCTTCGCGGACTCTGCGTCAAGGGTACGCGGCCGGTCGGCCCATACCGGAACACCCGCCTCGCGCACACCAGAACGGCTCATCTCCGATATGACTGCCGAAAATCATGAAAACGTCTCAGAAAGCCGTGCCTTTGGCACGTGCCAAGCGTTACCAAGGGAGGAGGGATGAGCAATGCGAGTTGGGACATTCGTCATAGCGGCCCAGTTCCCCGGTCAGGGCCAGGGAGAGGCGCTGCACCGGGCGATATCCTCGGCCGAGGCCGCTGACGTGGCCGGACTTGACACCGTATGGCTGGCCGAGCACCACTTCGTCCCGTACGGCGTGTGCCCGTCGGCCGTCACCCTCGCCGGGCTGCTGCTCGGGCGTACGCGCCGGATCAGCGTGGGCACCGCGGTGAGCGTGCTGCCGACCGCGCATCCGGTGGCGCTGGGCGAACAGGCCGCGCTGCTGCATCTGGCGTCCGGCGGACGCTTCACCCTCGGGGTCGGCCGCGGCGGTCCGTGGGTGGACCTGGAGGTCTTCGGCACCGGACTGGCCGCCTTCGAGGCCGGTTTCCCCGAATCGCTCGACCTGCTGCTGCGCTGGCTGCGCGAGCCCGCGGTCGGCGCGGACGGTCCGCGCTACACCTTCCGCGAGGTGTCCGTCGTGCCGCGTCCCGACGAGCTGTACGACCCGGCGGCCGAGCCGGTGGCGGGCTCGGGGCCGCCCGTCGTGGTCGCCTGCACCTCCCCCGGCACCGTCCGGCTGGCCGCGGAACGCGGGCTGCCGATGCTGCTGGGGATGCACTGCGGGGACGAGGAGAAGGCCGCGATGGTGGCGGCCTGGCGGGAGGCGGCACTGGCCGCCGGGCACTGCCCCGACGCCGTGTCGGCCGCCGGTCATGTCTCGGCGGGCGTGGCCCAGGTCGGGGACACCAGGTCGGACGCGGTGGAGACGCTGCTCAAGTCGATGCCCGGCTGGTTACAGCGCGGGCTCGGCGCCCATCGCACGGTGGACGGCAGCGCGCGGGCCATGCGCGACCCGCGCGCCTACACCGAACTGCTCTGTGATCTGCACCCGGTGGGTCCGCCACGGCTGTGCGCCGACCGCCTCGCGGCCACCGCGGAACGGACCGGTATCACCCGTTTCGCCCTCCTGGTGGAGGGCTCGGGGGACCTGACCGCCACCTTGGACAATGTGGCCAGGCTGGGCGCCGACGTGCTCCCGGAACTGGCCTGATTACGCGGGCGGGTCCGGTCGCGGGAGCGGGCCGCATTGTGCCGACGCCCAGTGCGAGCTAGGGCGTGTCCGGCGGTGTTCGCCGGGCGGGGCGTTACGTCAGCAGTCCCTGAACTCCGGTGACTGGTTGAGCACTTGGGACCTGACGGAGGTGAACTTGCCGTAGCTCTCGGCGATCCCGGGGTCCACCGTGTCCAGTGGGAAGACCGCCACACGGTGGCAGTTCTGGAAGGCGAGCCGCACCCCGAAGTGCCGTTGTAGGGCCCCTCGTATCGCATCGCTGGCCAGTGCACGGAGCAACTGGCCGCGCTCCTTCTCACTCGGCGGCGGCACCTGGTTGTCGGCGAAGGCTCCGCCGTCGACCTTGAGCTGTGCCACCAACGAGCTGATCATCTCCCACGCGTAAGGGAGGGACGTCCTGACGCAGTCGACGAATTCCTGTTCGTCGACCTCGCCTCGCTCGGCCTGTTCGAGGAGGGCCGGTGAGACGTCGAGCGACATGGGTACTCCTCTCGTGACCCCGTGATCACACGGAGCCAGACGGACGGGTTGCCAGCGGCCGGACCAGCGTTCCCGCACGTCCGGCCTCCGCTTCAACCGTAGGGTCGTTGGTCCGACCGCACCAGGAGGTAGCGCACTTAACCGGCCAAGTTTCCGCAGTCGTCCGGAGTCGTACGCACAGGGGCGCACGGGACGTGCGGGGGCGAAACGTGCGGGGGTGAATCACCCGGGGCCGAATCGCGTACGGGGCGGCGCGTCCAGTAGCGTTGCGCACCATGCGTCTCGTCATCGCCCGCTGCTCCGTCGACTACGCGGGCCGGCTCTCCGCCCACCTGCCCTCCGCCACCCGGCTGCTGCTCATCAAGGCGGACGGCAGTCTGTCGGTGCACGCCGACGACCGGGCCTACAAGCCGCTCAACTGGATGTCCCCGCCGTGCACGCTCAAAGAGGGCGACGACGGCGTCTGGACGGTCGTCAACAAGGCCGGTGAGCAGCTCATCATCACCATCGAGGAGGTCCTGCACGACTCCTCGCACGAACTCGGCGTCGACCCCGGCCTGATCAAGGACGGCGTCGAGGCGCACCTCCAGGAGCTGCTGGCCGACCGGATGGAAGTCCTCGGCGCGGGCTGGACCCTGATCCGCCGCGAATACCCCACGGCCATCGGCCCGGTGGACATCCTGTGCCGCGACGCCTCGGGCGCCACCGTCGCCGTCGAGCTGAAGCGGCGCGGCGACATCGACGGTGTCGAACAGCTCACCCGCTACCTCGAACTCCTCAACCGCGACCCCCGTCTCGCCCCGGTGCGCGGGGTGTTCGCCGCCCAGGAGATCAAACCCCAGGCCCGCGTGCTGGCCACGGACCGCGGCATCGGCTGCGTCGTCCTGGACTACGACGGGATGCGCGGCATCTCCGACGACAAGCTGCGGCTGTTCTAGTCCGCCGCTCTGACCCGCGGCCATGACCCGCCGCTCTGACCCGCGGCGCTAACCCGCGGCCTTGAGGGAGTCGAGCCAGCGCAGGAGGCGGGCGCCCTCCCGGACCGTGACGGCCGGGTCGCGCAGGGCGTTGGTCAGCAATGACATGCCCTGGTAGGCGGAGACGAGGGTGACGGCGAGGTCGTCGGGGTCGGGCAGACCCAGGGCGCGGAACTGCTGGGCCGCCCAGTCCAGCAGGCGCCGGATCACCGCGCCTGCCTCGGCGTCGAGGGTGCCGTCGGCGCGCTTGCCGAGTTCGACGGCGAGCGAGCCGGTCGGGCAGCCGTGGCGGGCGGCGACCTCGCGCTGCTCGATCCAGGACTCGACCAGCGCCTTGAGCCGGTCGCGCGGGTCGGGCAATCGGTCGAGGCGGGCGGTGAGTTGGTCCAGGCGGGAGCTGTGCTCGCAGAGCGCGGCCAGGATCAGCTCGTCCTTGGTCTTGAAGTAGTAGTAGACGTTCCCGACCGGGACGCCGGCCGCGCGCGCGATGTCGGCGAGGGTGGTGCGCTCGACGCCCTGCTCGTGCAGGACCCGGGCCGCCTCGGCCGTGAGCCGTCGGCGCTTGTCGGCCGCCCGCGCTCGGGGCTTCACTGAGTCAGTCACCCAACTCACTATAGACAACCCTCCCGTGGGCCGTGCTAGCGTCCTATTTAGTCAGCCAACTAACTCACAGAGGGAGTCGTCGTGATCGTGGTGACAGGAGCGACCGGCAACATCGGGCGGATCTTGGTGCCCCTGCTGGCAGAGGCGGGCGAGGACGTCGTGGCCGTCTCGCGGCGCGGGCCCGGGGCATTCCCCGAAGGGCTCCCGGCAGGGACCAGGCACGCCCGCGCCGACGTCGGAGACAGCGCGAGCATACGGCCCGTCCTCGACGGTGCCGAGGCTTTTTTCCTCCTGCTCGCGGGGGAACTCAACGGCCGCGGGGAGAGACCGGGCGCCGTGGTCGACGCGGCCCTCGACGCCGGGGTCAAGCGGATCGTGCTGGTCTCCTCCCAGCTCAACTCCACGCGCCCCGACGCGCCTTCGCACGCCCGCCTGGGCGCCTTCGAAGCCGCCGTGCGCGCGTCAGGAGCGGACTACACGATCCTGCGCCCCGGCGGCTTCGCCTCCAACGCCCTCGCCTGGTCCGAGTCCGTCCGCGCCCGACGGACGGTCTTCGCGCCCTTCGGCGACGTGGTCACCCCCGTGGTCGACCCGGCCGACATCGCCGCCGTGGCGGCGGTCGCGCTGCGCGAGGAGGGGCACGCGGGCCGCACGTACGAACTCACCGGGCCCGAGGCCCTCAGCCCGCGCCGGCAGGCGGCGGCGATCTCCCACGCCCTGGGCGAGGACATCACCTTCGTGGAGCTCTCCCGCGAGGAGGCCCACGCCCGCATGGCGCGCTTCATGCCGGAGGAGATCATCCCCGGCACCCTCGACGTACTCGGCCTCCCCCTGCCCGCCGAGCAGGCCGTCAGCCCCGACGTGAAGCGCGTCCTCCACCGCTCCCCCGCACCCTTCGCGGATTGGGTCACCCGAAATCTCCCGGCCTTCCGGTAGACCGGCAGCCCCCGTTGGCCCCGGGCGCACGCGGATCGCTTCGCGCGCGTCCGGGCATCTCCGTGTTTTCGCGGTTCAGGCTGGGCGGCGGTTGTACCTGTCCAGCGCCGCCTTGTTGGTGGAGGCATCCTGAAACACGAGTTCCCACGGGCCGGTGTTCACGTCCATCTCCTTGCCGAAGCCGACCCACTTGCCGGTCAGGCGGCGGCCGGTTGGTTCGGCGAGCATCTGGACAGCGCCGTGGTAGCGAGCACCCCGGTAGTAACCGTCTTGCGCCGTCTGCTCGACCCAGGTTCCCGTGATGACGTTGCCGTCCACGGTGAGGTCCATCGTCAGCGGTGAATCCGAGGAGCCGGGAAGGCTTCGCACGGTCAGCCGGTTGGCGTGCTGAAGCACGACTACGTAGTGCAGGCCGGTGAACACGTCCCCGCTCCGGCCGGAAGAGACGTACTCGTAGCGCGAGAGCCACACCCCCGAGTAGTTGGCTCGGGGTGCCGCTTGTGCGGTCGGCGCGGGACCGTGGGCAGCGGCCATTCCAGGCGGCGAGCCCGCGAGGTCATGACCTCCCACGCGCGTAGGCGGGACGCGGAGACAGTGACGTACCGGCCTCCCAGCGCTGTACGAGCCGCTTGGAGGCGTCGTTGGGCTCACCGGCACGCGCGTCATTCAGGTGTCACTCTCTGCGCGTGACCGATGCACCACGGCATGGGTTGAACCAGCGACGCAGGCGGGACCAGCGCTTGCCCTATCGAGAGTGTGTACATGAAGCGGATCGTTGCCCGCGTGTGGAAGCTCGTCCGGGGCCCTCTGCAGTGGCGCATCCTGTGGTTTGCTCACGCCAAATTCATGGTCGGCGTGACGGGAGTGGTACGTAACGAGGCGGGGGAAGTCCTGCTGCTCAAACACCGCTTGTGGCCCGCCGACCGGCCATGGGGCCTCCCGACCGGCTACGCGGTCAAGAGTGAAGAATTTCCGAAGACCATCGTCCGAGAGGTCCGGGAAGAAACCGGCCTTGACGTCGTTCCGGGCCGACTGGTGCAGGTGACCAGCGGCTACAAGCTCCGTGTGGAAATCGCATACGAAGCTCTCCACGTGGGTGGAACTCTCAAGCTGGATGGCTTCGAGATTCTGGAGGCGAAATGGTTCAACCCGGATGCGCTCCCTGCTGGGACGCAAGAGGCCCACATTCAGCTCATCAAATCGGGCACACCGGCTTAGCGGAGCTCGCTCCGAACGAGTCCGTGACGGGCGCCGGGGCACCCCGTTCCATGAAGGCGTCGAAAGCGCTCGGCGGGTTCCACCACCCGGATCAGGGGTACCGGCACCTCCAGATGGTGACGGTCATCACCGTGTACGGGCCCATGGGGCGCCACGATCCCGAGCACCCCGCACTGGCTCTCCTCGACCTACTGCGTGCGACGGGGCCAGGACAGCGACGTGTTCGCACAGCACCTGCCGGCGGGCCTTCTGAGCCAGATCGCCTACGGCGTCGTGTTCGCCGTCGCGGACAGCGACCTGTCGAACGGGTCCCTCGGCGCCCGAGCGGCGACGATCACCAGCCTGTTGATGCTGGGAGTTCCCGAGACGCGCGCGGTCGCCCTCGTGGGCGACCGGCCCTGACCCGCAGCGCTCCAATACCGCTGTGCGTAGTGGGCCGGTCGGCTACTTCGCGGGGAACTCCCCCGCTATGACGGCGGCGAGGAAGGCGGTCCACTCGGGGGCGGGGAAGAGGAGGGCGGGGCCGTGGGGGTCCTTGCTGTCGCGGGTCGCGCGGGCGCCGTCCGGGAGGGCGGCGACCTCGACGCAGTTGCCGTTGTTGCCTGAGTACGAGGACTTCGTCCAGGCAAGACCGGCGGCAGAGGCGGAGTCGATGTGAGTCTGCACGGGATTAGCTCATTTCGTTGATGGCGTTCAGGATGAGCGCCCGCGATTTGGTGACGTTGTCGGCTGCCATGTTGAGGCGCCGGAACAGCGTGGTGTAGACGTCCACGTCCGCGGGTTCCTCGTAGTACAGCGTGCTGGTCTGCGACTCGGCGTAGATGATGTCCGTCTCGGTGGTCGCCGGGAAACTCATGATGACGAACGGCCCGAACAGACAGGCGTTCATGGGATCGTCCCGCGACAGCACCTGAAGCTGCACATTGGCCTGACGGCTGTCCGCGATCAGGGCCTCCAACTGGGCCTTCATCACCTCGCGCGAGCCGACCCGGTGGTGCAGCGCACTCTCGGAAATGATCACCCAGAGTTGCAGGGGGTCGGCGCGCGTGAGCATATTGCGTCGCTCACGCCGCACATTGACCTGTGTTTCGACGTGCTCGGGTGTCGAGTCCGGCGCCTGCAACTCGACGAGCGCGCGGGTGTATTCGGGAGTTTGCAGCAGACCGGGAACGAGATTGGTCTCCACGTTGTACAGCTCCGCCGCGTCCCATTCGATCGCCACGTACGAGGCGTAGTCGGCGTCGACCGCGTTCGCGTACCGCGACCACCAGCCCTTTTTCTTCGCCTCGCGGGCGAGGAGTTCGATCTCGGCGCGGTCGTCGGCTTCGGTGACCCCGTAGGCGTCCATCAGGGCGCGCAGGTCCGGCAGCCGTACGCCCGACTGCGCGTTCTCGATCCGCCCGACCTTCGACTCGGCGGAACCGAGCGCCTTGGCCGCGTCCGCGTGCGTCAGTCCGGCGTCCGTCCGCAGGTCCCGGAGCCGTCGGGCCAGTCGTCGCTGACGGATCGTCGGATTGCTGTTGATGGGCACTGCGGCACCACCCCTCCCACTGCTTCTCGCAGGTCAAGTGTGCCGTTCGGCGACTGTAAGGGCAACAGGTCTTTGAACCTTGTCAAAGTGGGGACTTGACACTCTAGGCAAGTCACGATGCATAGTAATCACGGTGGCCGATGTGACCCAACTCTCAGCGTCCGCACGGCACATGACGGCGCCACCCCGACCCTCACCCAGGGAGTGGTATGTCGATCGACCGCACCGAATCCATGCAACTGCGGCGCTACCGGCCCGCCGTGGCCAAAGCCCGTACGTACGCTCGCGAGTTAGCCGACCGATGGAACATTCCGGCATTGGGCGATGACCTGGAACTTGCCGTCACCGAGGTGGTCACCAACGCCGTGATCCACGGCGACGCGGCCAAGGGCAGCCGCGTACACGTCAGTTACCGCCTGACGAAGGACCGGCTGCGCGTCGAGGTCCGCGACCGGGCGACCGGCACGCCGACGCCCGCCCGGCGCGGGGCCCCTGACGGCGACCTCGCCGAGAACGGGTACGGCCTCCCGGTGCTCACCGCGATCACCGACCTGTGGGGCGTGACGCCCCATGTCATCGGCAAGAGCGTGTGGTTCGAGATCGAAAGGCCGAGCGCGTACGGCTACATGCGCGCGTACGACGCGACACCGGACGAGGAAATCCGCGCCGACGAGCAGCGGCTGCGGATGTGGGCGGCGGCCGAGGGCTACGTGCTGGCCACCGTCTACCAAGAGGTCGTCGCGGGCGGAATCACCGAACTGACCGCGCTTATCGCACAGATGCGGCGGACGGGCGTCCGTACGGTCGTCGTGCCGTCCGTCGAGCACTTGGGCAACGGCCGGTTCCTCCAGGAGCACGTCTGGGCCGAGATCGTCGGGCGCACCGACGCCGAGGTGCACGAGGCGCGCGAGGCGGAGAAGGCCCCAAACGGCTCAGACGACTCAGACAGCTCAGATGACTCGGACGCGGGGAAGGGAAAGCCGTGATCACCACATCCGCGCCGGGAGACCTCCGGGTCTCCACCCTTCACATGACGTCCGGGCCGCCCGCCGTGGGCCTGGCAAGGGAATTCGTACGCCGGACGCTGCGGCACTGGCAACTCGTGGACGTACTCGACAGCGCCGAGCTGGTGGTGTCCGAGTTGGCCACCAACGCGGTGAAGAGCACAGGCGGCGACAGCGGACAGCACGTGGTCGGCGTACAACTGCGGCTGGTGGAAGCCCGGTTGTACGTCGAAGTCTGGGACAGCGGCGAGGGATCGGCTGTCGTGGCACCGGAGCAGTCGCTCGACGCCGAGGGCGGGCGCGGGCTGTTCCTGGTGGCGGCGCTGTGCGAACGGTGGGACAGCTACCGGCCTACGGCGGGCGGCAAGGTGGTCTGGGGCAGACTGCCGGTCGCGTGACGGCGACGCTCGGGAACGGCGGTCACGCGACCGGAGGGGCCGGACGGGGTCGGGCAGGGTCAGTCGAGGCAGAATTCGTTGCCCTCGGGGTCGGTCATCACGATGTGGCCCGGGTTGAGGAGGGCGGGGTCGTGGCGGGTGAGGCGGGTGGCGCCGAGGGCGGTGAGGCGGTCGGCCTCCTTCTCGTGGGCCGCCATGCGCTCGTCGCCCTCCAGGCCGGGGGCGGCGCGGACGTCGAGGTGGACGCGGTTCTTGGCCTGCTTCCCCTCGGGGACGCTCTGGAAGAAGAGCCGGGGCCTGACGCCCGAGGGGTCGACCACGGCGGAGCGTTCGTTGCGCAGCTCGGGCGGTACACCCATCGACTCAAGAGCCTCGTCCCAGGACGAGAAGCCCTCGGGCGGGTCCTGGAGCCGGTAGCCGAGGGCCTCGGCCCAGAAGACGGCCAGCGCGTTCGGGTCGGCGCAGTCGAAGGTGATCTGGAGGTCGCGGACTTCCTGGTGCTCGTTCATGATCCCAGCGTGGCGCATATAGCGGACAGGTACGTTCCGTGATCGCCGGGCGATGTGGAACGATCACCCGATGACCGTAGAAGCGACGACCGAACGGGTGCTGCGGCTGCTGTCGCTCCTCCAGCACCGCTCGTCCTGGACGGCCGGTGAACTCGCCGCCGAGCTGGGCGTCACGGACCGCTCGGTACGCCGTGACGTGGAGCGGCTGCGCGCGGTCGGCTACCCCGTGCACGCGGTCCCGGGCGTCGGCGGCGGCTACCGGCTCGGCGCGGGCACCCGGCTGCCGCCGCTGCTCCTGGACGACGACGAGGCCATCGCGACGGCGGTCTCGCTGCGGCTGGCGTCGGGCGGCACGGTCGCGGGCGCGAGCGAGGCGGCGCTGCGGGCGCTGGCCAAGCTCGACCAGGTGATGCCGCCCCGGCTGCGCGCCGAGGTGCGGGCCGTCCAGGGCGCCACCGACACCCTCGTGGGCCCCACCAACGAAGTCGACCCGGACCTGCTGATGACCTTCGCGCGGGCCTGCCGGGACACCGTACGCGTACGGTTCGCGTACAGCGGCCGGGACGGCGGCACGGCGCGCGGGCGTACGGTCGAGCCGGTGCGGATGGTCACCACGGGACGCCGCTGGTACCTGATGGCCTGGGACGTCGACCGCGACGACTGGCGCACCTTCCGGCTCGACCGGATGCGCGACGCGGAGGCGACCACCTGGCGCTTCCGGCCTCGCGAGCACCCCGACCCGGTCGCCTACGTGCGCCGGTCCGTGACCGAGTCCCCGTACGCGCACCTCGCCCGCATCCGGTTGCGCGCCCGGCCTGATCTCGTCAGGGACATGGTGCCGCCGCAGGTGGGACGCGTCGAGGACGACGAGCGCGAGGGCTGGTGCGTCCTCGTCATCGGCGCGACCTCCCTGGAGGTGACCGCCGCCCGGGTGGCCGCGCTGGGCTTCGAGGCCGAGGTGCTCGAACCGCCGGAGCTGCGCGAGGCCGCCGCCCGCCTGGCCCGCCGCCTCACCACCATGGCGCAGGGCGGCTGACGTCGGGGGTGGCCTCAGCCGGTGGGCGTGACGGTGTCCGTGGCTCCGGGACCGGTGGTTCCGGCGTCCGTGGTCGCGGTGCCCGTGGTCGCGGCGCCCGTCGTCGGCGGCGTGAAGGTGCCGGTCCTGGTGGGGGCGGCGCCGGAGGGGGTGAGGTTCGGCGGAGTGGAGACGTCGGCCGATGACGGGTCCGTGGTCGGCGGAGTCGTCGGGTCGTCCGTGGGCGGTGTGGTGGTTGGCGTCGTCGGCGGAGTGGTCGTCGGGGTCGTGGGAGGTCTGCTCGTCGGCGGACGACTCGTCGGCGGCCTCGACGTGTGCGTGTTGCGCGGCGGCGTCGGCGTATCGCCCGGTGCCGACGTCAGGCCGCCGCCAGGGGGCGTGTACGGGGCTCCGGGGGCCGTTGTCGGGCCGCCCGTCGTCCCGGCCGGTATCGACGGCGTCGGGGACGTGGCGGAGGCGGACGGCGAGGCGGCCGTGGGGCCGTCCGTCGAGGGATCGTCCGTCGGGGCGTCGGTCGAGGGATCGTCCTGCTGAGACGACTCGACCGGCTGGACCTGGTTGGGCTTGGGGCCGTCACCGGAGGTGGCGCCCATGGTGACGATCGTGGCGAGGGCCGCCGCGAGCGCGACGCCGGTGCCGACCACCACCAGATTGCGGCGCCGTCGGTGCGTGGCGGGGCGCCCGGCCTCACCCCGCGGGACCGGGGAGCCGCTCTTGTTGATCACCGTCAGCGGCGTCGTGGCCGCCGTGATAGCGAGCGGCGCCGTACCGCCGGAGCCGCCCGGCGGGAGCTCGAGCAGCGCGGGCAGGTTCGGAGTGCCGCCGCCGGCACGGTCGTTGACCAGCGCGAGCGTACGGCGGCCGACGACGGTGCCCTGCCGGTCGGCGAGGGCCCCGCGCAGAGCGATGGACGCCTCCAGTTCGGCGCGGGCGCGGTCGGTGTTGCCGGTGCACAGCGCGAGGACGCCCAGCTCGTGGTGGAAGTACGCCTCCTCCGCGACCTCGCCCGACAGCCGGGCGGCCTCCTGGCCGATCCGCAGCGCCCGCTCCCAGGCGCCCCAGTGCAGCGCGGCGGCGAAGGCGGGCGCGACGGTGCGGGCGAGCAGGACGGCCGCGCTGGGGTTGCCGCCGTCGCGGCAGGCGGACATCGCGGCGAGGATCGCCTCGGACTCGGCGGCGGCGCGCTCGGGGCCGACCGAGGGGTGCCCGGTCCACCAGGCGTAGTGCAGGGCCGCGGTGTGCGACTGGACCGCGCTCAGCTCGCCGTCTGCGGTGAGCCGCGGCGCGAGCTGCTGGACGACTCCGGCGGCGAGCCGGAAGTGCGCGGAGACCGGTACGGCCAGGCCGACCGCGGTGAGTTCGCCGAGGGCCGCGTCGCCGTGGGTGTCACCGACGAGGGCGGGCAGGTGCGAGGGGTGCGGGCACTCGCCGTCGAGGGCGACGGCGAAGGCGAGGGCTTCGCGGGCCGATTCGCTCAACCGGCTGGCGAGCAGTTCCGCGGGGGCCGCGCTCTCGGCGAGCGACGGCAGCGGCAGGTCGACGGGCGGGCCGGTGTAGGCGGCGGGTCCCGGACGGGGGGCCGCCCCCGGTATCTCGGGTATCTCGGAGGTGTCGGCGCCGGACGGGAGCGCGTCGGCGGCGTCCTCCGCGCCGTGTCCCGGAGGCGCGTCGGGCCCCTGGAGTATGTCGAAGCCGGTGAGGTCGGGGACGGCCGGTGCGCCCGCGCCCTGCGGCGAGCCGTTCTCCCACACCGAGTCGTCCCAGTCGGGCTCGGGCGGCTGGCGCAGCGCGTCCCGCTGCCGCAGCAGCGCGCCGGCCTGCACGAAGCGCAGCGGCAGGCCCTCGGACTCGAACCACAGGTCGGCCGCCCACGCGGTCTCGTCCTCGCCCAGTGGCCGTCCGGTGACGAATTGCAGCAGGTCGACGCAGGCGACGCGGGTCAGGCCCGACAGGAAGACCTCTTCGATCATCGAGTCGGCGGACGGTGTGGTGACGTCGGGCGTCGCGGACATCAGGAAGGCGCACTCGGGGGCCGCGGAGAGCAGTTCCTCCAGCGCGGCGCCGCCAAATTCCAGGTCGTCTATGACGACGACGGCGCCGGTGTCGCGCAGCAGGCCCGGCAGGTCCGCGCGGTCGGGGCGGTGGCCGTCGGTGGCGTAGACGGTGGCGAAGAGTTCCTGGAGGACGTCGGCGGGGGTGCGACGGTAGCCGGACAGCCACAGCACGCCGTCGGGGGCGAGATCGGCGCAGGCGTTGGCGACGGATTCCAGCAGCGCGGTGCGGCCCGCGCCCGACGGCCCTGTGACCCGTACGGAACGGCCCCTGGCCAGCAGCCGGATCAGCCGCTCGCGCTCCTCGTCGCGCTCCAGCAGCGGCAGTTCGGGGGCGGGCGGTCCCGGCGGCGGCGACGGGCGGCCCGCGGCCAGGTGCGCGACGCGCTCCTCGCGGGTGCGGCGCAGCGGCAGCGGGCTCTCGGCGGGCGGGCAGAGCGTGACCTCGGTGCCGTCGATCGGGTTGACGGTCAGCAGGTAGTCGGAGGTGGTGACGCGGAGCACGCGGGCGTTGCCGCCGCTGGAGGTGCCGCCCAGTTCCGGGGTGAGCGGGTCGCGGGAGGCGCGCGGGCCGCGCAGCGCCAGGGTGCTGTCCGTGAGGGCGGGCAGGAACCCGGTGGCGGGGCCGTTGCCCTTGCCGTGGCCGTTGCCGTGGCCGTCACCGTGGCCCTCGCCGTGGTCGGGGTCGGCACCGAAGTCCGAGCCTGCGGCGAAGTCGGAGCCGAAACCGGGTCCCGGGCCGGGCGTGGGGGCCGGGCCGAAGTCGGCGGCGAAGTCCGCGCCGTGCCCGAATTCGACGCCCTGGCCGAAATCGGGGCCGGTGGCGGGACGCGCGTCGGCGTCGGCGACCGTCAGGTCGTCGAAGTCCGGTATCGGGCGCTCGCCCGACTCGCCGGTGCGGTGGTCCATCTCGTACGCCCCCCAGGTGCGTGACGTGCGGGGGCCTGATCGGGCCGCCCTGTGTCCGCTGCCGGACCCGGCCCGATTCCCCTTTTCTGGCGTACGGGGTGGCACGCCTGCTGGCAATCTGCGGCAAACTCTAAAGGCTGCCACAGTATTCATGAAGTGCCGGGGCCACGGTGCCGCCCTTACGTCACCTTTCGGCCTCGATCGCGAGGATTCGATGCAGCCGGGTGGCGACCAGCAGGCGCTGCATCCGCGGCGGGACCCCGCGCAGCACGAGCCTCCGGTTGGCGCGGCCCGCTCTGCGGTGGGCGCCCATGATCACGCCGAGGCCGGTGGCGTCCCACGAGTCCAGCTCCGTGAGATCGAGCACCAGGTCACCACGGCCGGAGTCGACGGCGGTGTGCAGGGCCGAACGGGCGTCCGCCGCGCTCCGGACGTCGAGGCGGCCCCCGACGACCAGCTCGGCGTGGTCGCCCTTGATGTGCATAGTCGCTCCCCGAGGAGTGCCGGCTCGTGGACCCGGCTCGTGGCATGGCCGCCGCGGGACGGCGACGGCACGGATCATCCGTATGTCTTCACACAACTGACGGTCCGTCGTATGGAGAAGTTGCCGTCTGTGAGCGAACCGATACCGAATTCACT
This sequence comes from Streptomyces sp. CBMA29, assembly GCF_014596445.1. Classification (GTDB taxonomy): domain Bacteria; phylum Actinomycetota; class Actinomycetes; order Streptomycetales; family Streptomycetaceae; genus Actinacidiphila. The sequence continues at coordinate 35,939 of NZ_MECL01000093.1, forward strand.
CCTGCGGGTGACGTTGTATAGTACGCGTGCTCACTGCGCGTGCTCAGTACGAGTAGAAGCCCTTGCCGCTCTTGCGGCCGAGGTCGCCCGCGTCGACCATGCGGCGCATGATCTCCGGCGGTGCGAACTTCTCGTCCTGCGACTCGGTGTAGATGTTGTCCGCGGCGTGCAGCAGGATGTCCACGCCCGTGAGGTCGGCGGTGGCGAGCGGGCCCATCGCGTGGCCGAAGCCGAGCTTGCAGGCGATGTCGATGTCCTCGGCGGAGGCGACGCCCGACTCGTAGAGCTTGACGGCCTCGACGACCAGGGCCGAGATCAGCCGGGTGGTGACGAAGCCCGCCACGTCACGGTTGACGACGACGCAGGTCTTGCCGATCTCCTCGGCGAAGCCGCGGGCGCGCTCCAGCGTGGCGTCGCTGGTCTTGTAGCCGCGGACGAGTTCGCAGAGCCCCATGAGCGGGACCGGCGAGAAGAAGTGGGTGCCGACGACGCGTTCGGGGTCGCGGGTGACGGCGGCGATCTTGGTGATCGGGATCGCGGAGGTGTTGGAGGCCAGGACCGCGTCGTCGCGCACGATCGTGTCGAGGGCGCGGAAGATCTCCTGCTTGACCTCGATCCGCTCGAAGACGGCCTCCACGACGATGTCCGCGTCCGCGGCGGCGTCGAGGTCGGTGGTCGCGGTGATCCTGGCCAGCGCCGCCTCGGCGTCCGCCGCGTCCAGCTTGCCCTTGGAGACGAACTTCTCGTACGAGGCGCGGATGCCGTCCGTGCCGCGCTTGAGCGCCGCGTCGGTGACGTCCCGCAGGACCACGTCGTACCCCGCCTGGGCCGACACCTGCGCGATACCGGAGCCCATCAGTCCCGCTCCGACGACGGCGAGCTTCTTCGCCACGGCACACACCTCTCCATTGGGGCCGAGCCTTTGCGGCCGACTGGCCGAATTCGCTGATCTCGCCGGACCTTAACGCTCGTTCACCTCCGCGCGCAGCATGAAGTAAGCGGTGTCACCGTGTGTCCTTCGTCGCACTGGGCGCCAACCGGCCATCAGGCGGGGGCGTCAACCGGCCGTCGGGCGGGGGCGGGAGACGCCCCGTCGGGCGGGCACGCTCTACGCTCGACCGTATGGTCAACCTCACCCGCATCTACACACGTACCGGCGACGACGGCACCACCGCGCTCGGCGACATGAGCCGGACCGCGAAGACCGACAGCCGGATCGCCGCCTACGCCGACGCCAACGAGGCCAACGCCGCGCTCGGTGTGGCGCTCGCGCTCGGCGCGCTGCCCGAGGAGGTCGCCACCGTCCTGGTGCGCGTGCAGAACGACCTCTTCGACGTCGGCGCCGACCTCGCCACTCCGGTGGTCCCCGACCCCGAGTACCCGCCGCTGCGGGTCGAGCAGACCTATGTCGACCGGCTGGAGGAGGAGTGCGACCGCTTCCTCGCCGATCTGGACAAGCTCCGCAGCTTCATCCTCCCCGGCGGCACGCCCGGCGCCGCCCTGCTCCACCAGGCGTGCACCATCGTCCGCCGCGCCGAACGCTCCACCTGGGCCGCCCTGGAGGACCACGCGGACACGATGAACCCGCTCACCGCGACCTACCTCAACCGGCTCTCCGACCTTCTGTTCATCCTCGCCCGCACCGCCAACAAGTCCCGCGGGGACGTCCTGTGGATCCCCGGCGAGAACCGCTGACCCACCCCCGCGCTCCCGTCCCGCAGCCGTCGTCGCGCGCCCGCCGCGGATGACGGGACAGCTCTCAGCGCTCGGCGCGTTCGGGGGCCGGCGGGCGTTTGGGCCACAGGGTGTAGGTGGCTGCCACAAGGGCGTTGATCACGGTGATCGCGGCCATGCGGAGTTGCCATTGGTGGAGGGCGTCGGTGCGGGCGGGGGCATCGACGTACCAGACGGCGAGCTGGAGCAGGAGGACCGCGACGGCGGAGGCGACGGCTGTGCGGGCGCAGATCGACCACTCGTGGCGGGCGCGGGCGCGGCCGTACTTCGGGCGTCCCGCGGGGGCCGGGGCGCCGGCGAAGCGGTGGGCGAAACGGACGTCGGCCCAGCGGATGAGGTAGTGGCCGTAGCCGACGGAGAAGCCGATGTAGGCGGCGGCCAGGCCGTGGGTGACGTCGGCGGTGGCGCCGCGTCGCAGGTCGAGGACGGTGACCACCAGGAGCACGAGATCCACCAGTGGCACCGCGGCCAGCACCAGGGCGCCCGCCCGTGGGCGGCGCAGCGGGTAGCGCAGCGTCAGTCCGGCGGCCAGCAGCAGCCAGAAGCCGATCTCGCACCCGGCGATGACGGCGACGATCATGAGCGGGGCTCCTCCGGTCTCCGATGGGCCGGCGAAGGCCCGGCACCTGTCAAGCCTCTCCCACGGGCGGTCGTGGATCATCGTCGGCACTGACGATCCCGCCCTGCATCCTTCGATGTAGTCGCCGCCTCCTCCCGCGGTCCGACGCGTCCACCGCGGCGCCGTGCTGTGATGGAGCCGTGCTCACCACCATTCGCCGCCCGCCCCGCGACGACGTACTGATCGCGGCTGCCGGGCTGACCGGCGGGCTGGTGATGTGGGGGTTCGGGCTGACCACCGGCTCGCACCACCCGGAGGGGAACTACTCCTGGCTGACGCTGCTGCCGCTCGGCCTGATGACGGCGTGCGAGGCGTTCCGCAGGACCGCGCCCGCGCTCACCCTCCCGGTCGGCCTCGCCGCGCTCGCCCTCGATTCGGTCTTCGGGTCGCTGCTGGTCACGATCGTGATGTTCACCGATGTCGTCTACGCGTGCGTGCTGTACGGGGGGCGCCGCCCGGCCCGCGCGGTGCCGGTGGCGGCGGTGGCCGTCACCGTGGCGCTGACGCTGGTGCTGGGCGCGGTGTCGCGGGACCCGCAGTCCCTGGTGATCGGGCTGCTCGCGGCGCTCGTCCTGGTGGCGCCCTCCTGGACCGGGCTGATCGTGCGGCAGCACAGAGAGACCGCGGACGCGGCGACGTTGCGGGCCGAACAGACCGCGCTGCTGGCCGAGTTGGACCGGCGGCAGGCGGTGACCGGCGAGCGCTCCCGGATGGCGCGCGAGCTGCACGACCTGGTCGCCAACCACCTGTCCGCCATCGCGATCCACTCCACGGCCGCGCTGAGCGTGGACAAGCGGGAGGGCCCGGCCAGGGACGCGCTCGGGGTGATCCGGGAGAACAGCGTGCTGGGTCTGGCCGAGATGCGGCGGCTGATCGGCCTGCTCCGCGACCCGGCGGAGGGCCCCGACAGTCTGGAGCCCGCCGCCGCACCCAGCCTGGACGCGGCCGACACACTGGTGGAGCAGGCGCGGGCGGCCGGTGCGGAGTCGGGGCTGCGGTTCACGCTGCGGGACGAGCGGACCCGCGACGCTCCACCGGTCCCCTCCCCCGTCGGCCTCGCCGCGTACCGCATCCTCCAGGAGTCGTTGACGAACGCCCTCAAGCACGCGGCGCCCGGCCGGGTGCTCGTCGTCCTGCACCAGCGGGAGGACGCGCTGGCGGTGGTGGTGTCCAGCGGGTACGCGCCCACGCCCGGCGGTACGGGCACGGGTCCCCGGGCCCCCGGCTCGGGCGCGGGGCTGATCGGCATGCGCGAGCGGGTGGCGCTGCTGGGCGGCGAATTCCAGGCGGGCCCCGACCCGGACGGCCGGCGCTGGCGGGTACAGGCGCTGCTGCCCGTGGAACACCCGGCCGCCGCGGCGGGAAGCGAGCCACGGAACCAGCCCGTGAGCCAACCGAGCAGCCAGCCCAGCAACCAACCCGTCAGCCAGCCCGTCAGCCAGCCCGGAACCGGGCAGACACGCAACAGTGAGGGAGTCGCATGATCCGGGTCGTGGTGGCCGAGGACCAGTCCGCCGTACGCGCCGGGCTGGTGATGATCCTGCGGTCGGCCCCGGACATCGAGGTGGTCGGTGAGGCCGCCGACGGCGAGGAGGCGGTGCGGGTGGCCCGCGAACTCCGCCCCGACCTGGTGCTGATGGACATCCAGATGCCCCGCCTCGACGGTGTGGCCGCCACTGCCCAGGTCACGGGCGAGGGCCTGGCGGACGTCCTGGTGCTGACCACCTTCGACCTGGACGAGTACGTCTTCGGCGCGCTGCGGGCGGGCGCGGCCGGTTTTCTCCTCAAGGACACCGACGCCGAGCGGCTGCTGGAGGGCGTACGCCTGGTCGCGCGCGGCGAGGGCCTGCTCGCGCCCGCCGTGACCCGGCGGCTGATCAGCGCCTTTGCCGGGCGGCCAGGTCCCCGCACGGCCGCCGACCGGGCGGCCGTGGCCGCGCTGACCCCGCGGGAGCAGGAGGTGCTGTCGTGTCTGGGCGGGGGCCTGTCCAACGCGGAGATCGCCGCGGCGCTGTCGATGGCGGAGGCGACGACGAAGACGCATGTGAGCCGGATTCTGGCGAAGCTGGAGCTGCGCAGCCGGGTGCAGGCCGCGATGCTGGCCCAGGAACTCGGTATGGTCCAGACCTCTTGACCGGTGGTCCAGACCTTTCTGAGCCCGACCCGTACGGCCGGAGGCCGACACCGCCGCCCGTCGGCCTCCGGTGCTACGCCACGTTGACCCGCTGGCCGGGCGGCGCCGCTTCGAGCCAGGCGAGGAACCCCGTCAGGGCGTCGTAGCTCATCGCCAGCTCCAGCCGGGCGCCCTGATGCTCGCAGGAGAGCACCACCGCGTCCGACAGCAGCGCCAGCTCCTCCGAGCCCTGCGGGTCCCGGCGCCCCAGTACCTCGATCGCCGGTCGCAGCAGCACCCGCCGCGGGCGGGGCGCGTACGAGAAGACCCGGAACCACTCCACCCGGTCACCGCTGTAGCGCGCGACCCCGTACACCCAGCCCTTGCCGCCACCGCCGGCCGGCTCGTCACCGTCCGCGCCCTCCGCCGGAGCGGGGCGCAGGCTGCAGTCGAAAGTGCCGCCTGGCCGTTGGATCAGCCGGCGGCGCAGTCCGAAGACGAAGAGTCCGAGCAGCGCGGCGGCGATCACCGCGCCACCCACCTCAAAGGAGAGGATCACGTCCACCGACCTCCTCGCCTAGAAATGGGTTACTGCCCTTGCTGTACCGGAGCCGCGGACCGCCCCCAGGAGGGCAGTCCGCGGCACCGTGGTCGTTCGGTCACGCCTGGTACGTCAGCTGGTGCGGTTGTGGTGGTGCGGTTGTGGTGGCGCGGTTGTTCAATTGGTCGGCGCTCCCGGCGGGAGAGTCAGTACGCTCCCGCCGCGGCGGCCAGCCGGACCTCGGCGCGGCGCTCGGCCGCGGCGTCGGTCTCCGACTTTGACCGCTCAAGAGCACGCTCGGCGCGCGCCACATCGATCTCGTCCGCCAGCTCCGCGATCTCCGCGAGAATCGAGAGCTTGTCGTCCGAGAAGGAGATGAAGCCACCGTGCACGGCGGCCACGACAGTGCCGCCGTCCGACGTGCGCACCGTCACCGGGCCGGACTGGAGCACCCCGAGGAGCGGCTCGTGTCCCGGCATGATGCCGATGTCACCCGACGTGGTACGGGCGATGACCATGGTGGCCTCGCCGGACCAGACACTACGGTCCGCGGCGACCAGCTCGACGTGAAGATCGGCCAAGACGGCTCCTCGGGTTGGCACCCACCGTGCTCAGTGGATGCGTAAGACACAGAATAAGGGGTGCGAGAGGGGGCGGGCGCCCCGGGGCTTCGCCACGGGACTCACCGCCCCCCTTTTACGCTGTCGCGCGCGCTCCTACCGACGCGCACGCGCGGCCTGCTCGAGGCTTCCGCGTCAGCTGACGCCGAGCTTCGCCGCGTTGGCCTTGAGGTCGTCCAGGCCACCGCACATGAAGAACGCCTGCTCCGGGAAGTGGTCGTACACACCGTCGGCGATGGCGTTGAACGCGGAGATCGACTCCTCCAGCGACACGTCGGAGCCGTCGACACCGGTGAACTGCTTCGCCGCGTGGGTGTTCTGCGACAGGAAGCGCTCGATCCGGCGGGCGCGGAAGACGGTGAGCTTGTCCTCTTCGCCCAGCTCGTCGATGCCGAGGATGGAGATGATGTCCTGGAGGTCCTTGTACTTCTGCAGGATTCCCTTGACGCGCATGGCGCAGTCGTAGTGGTCCTGCGCGATGTAGCGCGGGTCCAGGATGCGGGACGTGGAGTCCAGCGGGTCCACCGCGGGGTAGATGCCCTTCTCCGAGATCGGCCGCGAAAGCACGGTCGTCGCGTCGAGGTGGGCGAAGGTGGTCGCCGGGGCCGGGTCGGTCAGGTCGTCCGCGGGGACGTAGATCGCCTGCATCGAGGTGATCGAGTGACCACGCGTCGAGGTGATCCGCTCCTGGAGCTGCCCCATCTCGTCGGCCAGGTTCGGCTGGTAACCCACCGCGGACGGCATACGGCCGAGCAGCGTGGAGACCTCGGAACCGGCCTGCGTGAAGCGGAAGATGTTGTCGATGAAGAACAGCACGTCCTGCTTGGCCACGTCACGGAAGTACTCCGCCATGGTCAGACCGGCCAGCGCCACGCGCAGACGGGTGCCCGGGGGCTCGTCCATCTGACCGAAGACCAGCGCGGTCTGCGGCAGCACGCCCGACTCGGCCATTTCCGCGATGAGGTCGTTGCCCTCACGGGTGCGCTCGCCGACACCGGCGAACACCGAGACGCCCTCGTGCAGCTTGGCCACACGCATGATCATTTCCTGGATGAGCACGGTCTTGCCGACACCGGCGCCGCCGAACAGACCGATCTTGCCGCCCTTGACGTACGGGGTCAGCAGGTCGACGACCTTCAGGCCGGTCTCGAACATCTCGGTCTTCGACTCGAGGTCGTCGAACTTCGGCGCCTTGCGGTGGATCGCCCAGCGGTCGGTGACCTCGGACTCGGCCTCCGGCTCGTTCAGGATCTGGCCCAGGGTGTTGAACACCCGGCCCTTGGTGACGTCGCCGACCGGCACCGTGATGCCGTCGCCGGTGTCGGTCACCGGGGCCTGGCGGACCAGGCCGTCGGTGGGCTGCATCGAGATGGCGCGCACCAGGCCGTCGCCGAGGTGCTGCGCCACCTCCAGCGTCAGCGTCTTCGTGCCGGACTCGGCGCCCGTGTCGGCCACGTCGACGTGCAGCGCGTTGTAGATCTCCGGCATCGCGTCGACGGGGAACTCCACGTCGACGACCGGGCCGATGACCCGCGCGACGCGGCCGGTGGCCGTAGCGGTTTCAACAGTGCCAGCAGTGGCAGTCATAGTGGTTAGTCACTCCCCGCGTTCGCGTCGGCCAGCGCACTGGAGCCGCCGACGATCTCGCTGATTTCCTGGGTGATGTCGGCCTGTCGGGCCGCATTGGCAAGCCGCGTGAGCGACTTGATGAGGTCTTCCGCGTTGTCGGTCGCGGACTTCATCGCACGGCGGCGGGCCGCGTGCTCCGAAGCCGCCGCCTGGAGCAGCGCGTTGAAGATGCGGCTCTCGACGTAGCGAGGCAGCAGCGCGTCCAGCACGCCCTCGGCGGAAGGCTCGAACTCGTACAGCGGAAGAATCCCGCCCTTGGCGGCCCGCTCCTCGGCGCCCGCGGCGGCCGTCTCGTCCAGCGAGAGCGGCAGCAGCCTGGTGTCGACCGGGGACTGCGTCATCATCGACACGAACTCCGTGAAGACGATGTGCAGTTCGTCGACGCCACCGTCGGCCGTGTCCTTGAGCACCGACTCGATCAGCGGCCCCGCGACCTTCTTGGCGTCGCCGTAGCCGGGGCTGTCGGAGAAACCGGTCCAGGACTCGGCGACCGTACGCTCGCGGAAGCCGTAGTACGCCACTGCCTTGCGGCCGATGAGGTACGAGTCGACTTCCTTGCCCTCCGCGCGCAGCCGCTCGATGAGCCGGTCGGCCGCCTTGATCGCGTTGGACGAGTAGCCGCCAGCCAGACCGCGGTCGCTCGTGACGAGCAGGACCGCGGCGCGGGTCGGGTTCTCGGCCTCGGTGGTCAGCGGATGCCTGGTGTTGGAGCCGGTCGCCACCGCCGTGACCGCACGAGTCAGTTCATCGGCGTACGGGGACGAGGCCGCCACCTGGCGCTGCGCCTTGACGATGCGCGAGGCGGCGATCATCTCCATCGCCTTGGTGATCTTCTTCGTGGCGGTGACGGACTTGATCCGGCGCTTGTAAACCCGAATCTGTGCGCCCATGCGATCAGCCCTCGACCAGCAGCGCGCCCGAGGACGTCTCGAACTGCTTCTTGAAGGCGGCGACCGCTTCCTTGAGCGTCTGCACGGTCTCGTCCGGCAGCTTGCCGGTCTCGACGATCGCGGTGAGCAGCGACTTGTGCTCGCGGTGCAGGTAGTCGAGCAGCTCGCGCTCGAAGCGGCGCACGTCCTCGACCGGTACGTCGTCCAGCTCGCCGGTGGTGCCGGCCCAGATGGAGACGACCTGGTCCTCGATCGCGTACGGCGCGTACTGGCCCTGCTTGAGCAGCTCGACCATCCGCTGGCCGCGCTCGAGCTGGGCCTTGGACGCCGCGTCCAGGTCGGAGCCGAAGGCGGCGAACGCCTCCAGCTCACGGAACTGGGCCAGGTCCACGCGCAGCCGTCCGGCGACGCCCTTCATGGCCTTGATCTGCGCGGAGCCGCCGACTCGGGAGACCGAGATACCGACGTTCAGCGCGGGGCGCTGACCGGCGTTGAACAGGTCCGACTCCAGGAAGCACTGGCCGTCGGTGATGGAGATGACGTTGGTCGGGATGAACGCCGACACGTCGTTCGCCTTGGTCTCGACGATCGGCAGACCGGTCATCGAACCGGCGCCCAGGTCGTCGGAGAGCTTGGCGCAGCGCTCCAGCAGGCGGGAGTGCAGGTAGAAGACGTCGCCGGGGTACGCCTCGCGCCCCGGCGGACGGCGCAGCAGCAGGGAGACCGCGCGGTAGGCGTCGGCCTGCTTGCTCAGGTCGTCGAAGACGATCAGTACGTGCTTGCCCTGGTACATCCAGTGCTGGCCGATGGCAGAACCGGTGTACGGGGCGAGGTACTTGAAGCCGGCCGGGTCGGACGCCGGGGCGGCGACGATCGTCGTGTACTCCAGGGCGCCGGCCTCCTCCAGCGAGGCGCGCACGCCCGCGATGGTGGAGCCCTTCTGGCCGATGGCGACGTAGATGCAGCGGACCTGCTTCTTCGGGTCGCCCGAACGCCAGTTGTCGCGCTGGTTGATGATCGTGTCGATCGCCAGGGCGGTCTTGCCGGTCTGCCGGTCGCCGATGATGAGCTGGCGCTGGCCGCGGCCGATCGGGGTCATCGCGTCCACGGCCTTGAGGCCGGTCTGCATCGGCTCGTGCACCGACTTGCGCTGCATGACCGTGGGGGCCTGCAGTTCAAGGGCGCGGCGGCCGTCGGTCTCGATCTCGCCGAGGCCGTCGATCGGGGTGCCGAGCGGGTCCACGACCCGGCCCAGGTAGCCCTCGCCGACCGCGACGGAGAGCACCTCGCCGGTGCGCTGCACCGGCTGGCCCTCCTCGATTCCGTTGAACTCGCCGAGGACGATCGCGCCGATCTCGCGCTCTTCCAGGTTGAGGGCGAGACCGAGGGTCCCGTCCTCGAACTTCAGCAGCTCGTTCGCCATGGCCGAGGGCAGACCCTCGACCTTCGCGATGCCGTCTCCGGCAACGCTGACCGTGCCGACCTCCTCGCGCGAGGCGGCGTCCGGCTTGTACGACTGGACAAAGGTCTCCAGCGCGTCCCGGATCTCCTCCGGCCGGATCGTGAGCTCCGCCATCTGGGTTCCCTGCTCTCCTTGTTGGGCCCGAAAGTCTTCTTGGGGGTTTCTGGGGTCAACCCCCAGAAAGGCTCTGTTAGGCTCCGTCGGCCCAACGCGGGCCGCTCGTACTACGTCGTCGTGCTGCGTGCTGTGCCTTCGTGCTGCGTGGCTGATGCCGCGTGGTCGTGTGTGACGCGACCGGCTGTCAGCCCGCCATCCGCCGGGCCGCCTCGTCGAGACGGTCGGAGATGGCTCCGTTGATGACCTCGTCGCCAACCTGCACCCGGACTCCGCCGAGGACCGTGGGGTCCACGTCCAGGTTCAGATGCACCTGGCGGCCGTAGATCCGGGCCAGCGCGGCGCCGAGGCGCTGCTTCTGCTGGTCACTGAGCGGAGTCGCCGACACCACTTCCGCGACCATCCGGTCACGGCGGGCCGCGGCCAGCTTGGACAGGGACTCGATCCCCGACTCCAGGCTACGTCCCCGGGGCGTGGTGACCAGCCGGACGACCAGCCGTTCGGTGACCGGATCGGCCCGCCCGCCGAGCAGCGTGTGCAGCAGTGCGGCCTTGGCCGGACCGCCGACGACGCGGTCGGTGAGGGCGGAGCGCAGTTCGGTGCTGCCGGAGACGATCCGGCCGAAGCGGAACAGCTCGTCCTCGACGTCGTCGAGGCGACCGGCCCGCTGCGCGGTGGCGAGGTCGGCGCTCGACGCCAGCTCCTCGACCGAGTCGACCAGGTCGCGCGAGCGCGACCAGCGGGACCTGACCATGCCGGTGAGCAGGTCGAGGCTCTCGCCGCCGATCTGGCCGCCGAGAAGCTGTCGCGCCAGCGACGCCTTGGCCTCGCCGGACTTCGCCGGGTCGGTCAGGGCGCGACGGAGCGTGCCCTCGCGGTCCAGCAGTCCGGTGACGGCGGCCAGGTCCTCGGCGAGCTTGGCCACGTCGACGGACTGGACGTCCGTCAGCGCGTCGAGCCGTTCGCGGGCCGCGCCCAGCGCGTCGCGGCTCGCGCCGTTCATCGCGCCGCCTCGGCCGTCGCGGAACCGGCGGCGGGAGCCGCGTTGTCCAGGCCGTCGAGGAAGCGGTCGATGGTACGGCTCTGCCGGGCGGAGTCCTCCAGGGACTCACCGACGAGCTTGCCCGCCAGTTCGGTGGCGAGCTTGCCGACGTCCTGGCGCAGCGCGGCGGCGGCGGCCTTGCGGTCGGCCTCGATCTGCGCGTGACCGGCGGCCACGATCTCCTCGCGCTGGCGCTGGCCTTCGGCCCGCATCTCCGCGATCAGCGCGGCGCCCTGCTCCTGCGCCTCCTGGCGCAGTCGCGCGGCCTCGTGCCGGGCCTCGGAGAGCTGCTCGCGGTACTGCTCCAGCGTCTGCTGGGCCTCGGCCTGGGTGGCCTCGGCCTTCTCCATGCCACCTTCGATGGCCTCACGGCGCTCGTCCAGAACCTTGTTGATGTTCGGGAGGAGCTTCTTGGCGAGGAAGAAGAAGACGATGGCGAAGGCGATCAGGCCGATGATGAGCTCGGGGATCGGCGGGATGAGCGGGTTCTCCGCCGTCGCCAGCGGTACCTGGGCGATCACATCAGTGCCTTCCGTCTAGGTTTCTGTTCGTCGGCCGGGATCAGGTGGCCGGGTAGACGAACGGCATGACCAGACCGATCAGGGCGAGCGCCTCACAGAAGGCGAAGCCGAGGATCTGGTTGGCGCGGATCAGACCGGCCGCCTCGGGCTGGCGGGCGAGGGCCTGGGTGCCGTTACCGAAGATGATGCCGATGCCGACGCCGGGGCCGATGGCCGCGAGGCCGTAACCGATCGAGCCGAGGTTGCCCTTGATCTGGGTGGCGGCGAGCGTCGCGTGCGCGAGAGCGGACATGCCGGTTCTTCCTTATCTTTCTCGGACCGGTGGGGGTTGGCCACCGGACATCTGTCGGGTCGTGGGGGCGGTGCTCAGTGGTGCTCGGCGAGCGCGCCCTGGACGTAGCTACAGGCCAGGAGCACGAACACGTACGCCTGAACGGCCTGGATGAACAGCTCGAAGGCGGTCATCACGATGGTCATCACGAACGAGACGCCCGCGTAGGCGATGCCGATGCCGTTGAGCATGTACCAGCTCGCGATGGTGAACAGCAGCAGCAGCGTGTGACCGGCGAACATGTTGGCGAAGAGCCGGACCGCGTGGGTGAAGGGCCGCACCAGGACGTTCGAGAAGAACTCGATGGTCATGGAGAGCGGCAGCACGGCGCCGAGCGTCTTGTCGTAGCCGGTGATGTTCTTCAGGCCGCCGACGAGGCCGTGCTTCTTGAACGTCAGGTACATCCACGTGACGTAGACGATCGCGGCCAGCCCGACAGGGAAGGCGATGATCGACGTCACGGGGAACTGGGCGACCGGGATGACCGACCAGATGTTCATGATCCAGACGAAGAAGAACAGCGAGACCATCAGCGGGACGTACTTCTCGCCGACCTTCTTGCCGAGCGTCTCGTAGACGATGCCGCGGCGGACGAAGTCGTAGCCCGCCTCGCCCACCATCTGGACCTTGCCCGGGACCATCTTGGGCTTGTTGAACGCGGCCCAGAAGAATCCGACGACCACGATCGTGCTCAACAGTGCCAGCAGCATCGGCTTGTTGAAGTGGAAGCTGCCGATCGAGAAGATCGGGTCGAAGACGAACGAGTGCAGTCCGGGGGCCGGGAAGCCGCACCCGTCGAAGAGGTGGCAGTTCGTCTCGAAGGCGAGAACCTGGTCAGCACTCACCGCGAGCTCCTTCAGCGTGGCGCATGGGTACGGCAACCTCGATGTGTCGGCGGGCCTGACGGCCACGGAACGGCACTGGACTGGTGGGTCGGATGTGTACGCGGCGAGTCGGCGCTGAACCGAGCGGCAGGGCAGGCTTGAGCGCCGCTCGCGGCAGCTCCGCCGCAGTTGAGTCCGGACGATAGCAAACGAGCGGCAGAGTCTTTACACCGGCCCTACCGAACCCGCGGCTCACGACGGTGTTCCCGCCGACTCGGGCTCGACGTAAAGGATCTTGGTCTTCATGTGCGCGCGTGCCTGCGCGGCGATCCAGACGAGCGCCGCGGCCAGCAGCGAGAACGCGAACGCGCGGGTGTTGAAGAGCGAGGTGTGCTTGAACACCGCGAGCACGATCGCCAGCAGCAGGATCTGCACGGTGTAGAGCACGAGGCCCATCATCTGGAACAGCGACGGGTACGCCTTGGCGGTGCGCTGGAGCACCACCATCCCGATCGCCATGAAGGCGATCACGACCAACGTGCCGGCGGCGGCGCCGATCGCTCCCTTGCCACCGGCCACCGCTCCGCTCACAGCGGTGGCGATGACACCGGCCGCGGCAGTGGGGACGGTGCAGTTGAGGAGGGTTCGGACGTCGTTGGACTGCATGGTGGCAGCTCCTCCGGCGGGAGTTGGGGAAAGCGGGTGTCGTCGGAGACGAGCGTAATCCGGGTTCGGGGACGTGCCTCACGCCGGAAGACCATCTCACTACGGTCTTTCGGCTTGTTTCCCGGGTTTCGTGAACGGTATCACAAAGTATTTAGCCAGGGCTTTACCATGGAAGTGTGCTGACCGTCACACGGGAGAGGTATCGACACGCCTTTCAACTGACGCCCTATTTGGCACACTTCCGAGAAATCGCCGGATATGCCGGATTTAAAGTCGTTTATCGACGGCTCTCGACGGGACGCCGGTCCGGCAGCCGCGAACGGTCGCCGATCGCGGTCGATCCATGCAGCGGCGGACGGTCCTCGGAGCGCATCTCCCGCTCGGCCGCGGCAGCGGCGGCGGCCAGCCGGCGGCGCCGACGCCGGTAGCGCGGCGGCACGAACGCCTCGGCCCAGTGCGGCGCGCGCGGCCGGAACCGCGGCAGCAGCAGGACCAGCAGACCCAGCGCGCTCAGGCCGACGATCACCATGACGATGCCGAGGCTGGAGGAGTTCACCGAGAACGCCACCGCGGAGAAGGCGAACAGCGCCGACCAGAAGTACATGATCAGCACGGCCCGGCTGTGCGAGTGCCCGATCTCCAGCAGCCGGTGGTGCAGGTGGCCGCGGTCGGCGGCGAACGGCGACTGCCCCTTCCACGTCCTGCGGACCACGGCCAGCACCAGGTCGGCGGCCGGAATCGCGATCATCGTCAGCGGCAGCAGCAGCGGCATGTAGACCGGCACCATGAAGTGCACGGTGCTGCGGCTGGATCCGGTGAAGTCGGTGATGGCGTCCGGGTCGACCTGCCCGGTGATGGAGATCGCGGACGAGGCGAGCACCAGGCCGATCAGCATCGACCCCGAGTCGCCCATGAAGATCCGCGCCGGGTGGATGTTGTGCGGCAGGAAACCCACGCACATGCCGATCAGGATCGCGCTGAACAGCGTGGCGGGCGCGGCGGCTTCGACGCCGTAGCCGTACCACATGCGGTACGCGTACATGAAGAACGCGATGGCGGCGATGCAGACGACGCCCGCGGCCAGACCGTCGAGGCCGTCCACGAAGTTGACCGCGTTGATGGTGATGACGACCAGCGCGACGGTCAGCAGCGTCGACTGGATCGGGGTGAGCGCGACCGGGCCGACACCGGGCACCGGCAGCCACAGAATGGTCAGGCCCTGGAAGACCATCAGACCCGCGGCGATCATCTGCACGCCGAGCTTGACCAGCGCGTCGACGCCCCACTTGTCGTCCAGCACACCGAGCAGCCAGATCAGCCCGGCGCCGGAGAGCAGCGCGCGCGGCTCGTTGGACTGCGAGAACACGTCCCCGATGTTGCTCAGGTGCGCGGCGACCAGCAGACCGGCGCACAGCCCGCCGAACATCGCGATGCCGCCCAGCCGGGGCGTGGGCTCGCGGTGCACGTCACGCGCGCGGATCGGCGGCATGGCGCCCGCCGCGATGGCGAACTTCCGTACCGGGCCGGTCAGCAGATACGTGACGGCGGCGGCGACGCACAGGGTCAGCAGATACTCGCGCACGAGCAGCCTCCGACGGTGATTTCGCGGGCATCGGGGGCGTAGCAGCGCTGCGCACACGTCCGGGGGATCCTCACAGCGTCACACCCTAGTGGTGGCCGGGCCGAGACGGCGAACATCAGTCAAGACTCACAGGGAGCGCCCACGGTTGCACATCGGCTGTACGGGGAATGTGAAGAGGTCGTTCCAAGCGTGCCGGGTCGGACTCAGACGGCCGCGGGAATGCCCGTCAGGGCGGTGACGACGGGGTCGAGCGCGGTGTGGATCTCGTCACCGATGCTGCGGAAGTACGAGATGGGAGCGCCGTACGGGTCGTGGACCTCGTCGGCGTCGGGGCTGGGCGCGAGCAGCCAGCCGCGCAGCGCGGCGGCGGCGCCGACCAGGGCGCGGGCGCGGTCGGTGACACTGCCCTCGGGCAGCGTGGTGGGGTCTATGGCCCGCACCAGCCGGGTGAACTCCTTGAGCGTGAAGGTACGCAGACCCGCCGCGTGTCCCATCGAGATCACCTGGGAGCGGTGGTCGCGGGTCGCGGTCAGGACGAGGTCGGCGTCGATCACGTGATCGTCGAGCAGCTCCCGGCCGGTGAAACCGGTCGGGTCGGCGCCGTACTCGGCGAGTACGGCGGCGGCGTGCGCCTCCATCGGCGCGCCTTCGTGGCCCCAGGTGCCCGCGGACTCCACGACGATGCCGGTCGCGCCGTCGCCGAGGCGGCGCGCCAGCCCATGCCGCGTCAGCCGCTCGGCCATCGGCGAGCGGCAGACGTTGCCGGTGCAGACGTGGAGGATGCGGAAGGCGTCACCGCCCTGTCCGGGGAGGGTCCCCGCGCGGGCGGCGAGGCCCGGTATGCCACGCCCGTCGGGCGCAGTCAACTGCGCTCCTCCAGGTCGGGGACCACCTTGCGCAGCTCCTCCGCACTGATCGCCCCGGCCCGCAGCAGTACCGGGACCTTCCCCGTCACGTCCACGATCGAGGAGGCGACGGCGGACGGGGTGGGGCCGCCGTCGAGGTAGACCGCCACGGAGTCGCCGAGCATGCCCTGGGCGGCGTCGCAGTCCTGCGGTGAGGGGTGTCCCGTGAGGTTGGCGCTGGAGACGGCCATCGGCCCGGTGGCGGTCAGCAGCTCGATCGCCACCGGGTGCAGCGGCATCCGGACGGCGACGGTGCCGCGGGCGTCGCCGAGGTCCCAGTTGAGCGACGGCTGGTGCTTGGTGACCAGGGTGAGCGCACCGGGCCAGAAGGCGTCGACGAGCTCCCACGCCTGCTCGGAGAAGTCGGTGACGATGCCGTGCAGGGTGTTCGGGGAGCCGACCAGGACGGGCGAGGGCATATTGCGCCCGCGGCCCTTGGCCTCCAGCAGGTCGCCGACCGCCTCGGCGTCGAAGGCGTCCGCGCCGATGCCGTACACGGTGTCGGTGGGCAGGACGACGAGTTCACCGCGCTTGACGGCCGAGGTGGCCTCGCGCAGGCCGGTGGCCCGGTCGGTCGCATCCGAGCAGTCGTATCGCCGTGCCATTAGCTGACCTCCAGAAGATGCTGTCCCATAGTCATGGTGTCGTCTTGCGAGCCGTCGTACCGCACCCGCCCAGGGGACGACCCCCGTACCCCCGGTGTCATGGTGTCGCCTTACGGGCTGTGGTGAAACGGGGGCGGTTGTTGAGATCGGGATGGTCGGCCGCGTCCGCCCAGCCCGCGTCCTCCTTGAAGATCCACGGCACTTGGCCGCCCTGGGAGTCGGCGTGCTCGATGACGACGACGCCGCCGGGCCGCAGCAGCCGGTGCGCGGTGCGTTCGATGCCGCGGATGGTGTCCAGGCCGTCCTCACCGGAGAACAGGGCGAGTTCGGGGTCGTGGTCGCGGGCCTCGGGCGCCACGTACTCCCACTCGGTGAGCGGGATGTAGGGCGGGTTGGAGATCACCAGGTCGACGTGGCCGTTGAGTTCGGGGAACGCGGTCAGCGCGTTGCCCTGGCGCAGGTCGACCTTGCTGCCCTCGACGTTCTTGCGGGCCCACTCCAGGGCGTCCTCCGACAGTTCCACGGCGTGCACCCGCGAGCGCGGCACCTCCTGGGCCAGCGCCAGCGCGATGGCGCCGGAGCCGGTGCACAGGTCCACGATCAGCGGTTCCGCGACGTCCATGGCGCGTACGGCGTCTATCGCCCAGCCGACCACGGACTCGGTCTCCGGGCGGGGCACGAACACCCCTGGCCCCACCTGGAGTTCGAGGTAGCGGAAGAAGGCCCGGCCGGTGATGTGCTGGAGCGGTTCGCGTGCCTCGCGGCGCGCCACGGCCTCCCAGTACCTGGCGTCGAACTCGGTGTCGGCGACGCCGTGCAGTTCACCGCGCTTGACTCCGTGGACGTACGCGGCGAGTTCCTCGGCGTCGAAGCGTGGCGACGGCACGCCCGCGTCGGCCAGTCGCTGGGCGGCCTGCGCCACCTCGGCGAGCAGCAGGTTCACTGCGCCTTCCCCCCTTAGCTGCCGTCGCCGGCGGCGGCCAGTTTGGCCGCCGAATCGGCGTCCACGCAGGCCTGGATCATCGCGTCCAGGTCCCCGTCGAGCACCTGGTCCAAGTTGTACGCCTTGAAGCCGACCCGGTGGTCCGAGATGCGGTTCTCGGGGAAGTTGTACGTACGGATGCGCTCGGAGCGGTCGACCGTACGGACCTGGCTGCGGCGGGCGTCGGAGGCTTCCTTCTCGGCCTCCTCCTGCGCGGCGGCCAGCAGCCGGGAGCGCAGGATGCGCATCGCCGACTCCTTGTTCTGGAGCTGGCTCTTCTCGTTCTGGCAGGAGACGACCAGGCCGCTGGGAAGGTGCGTGATGCGGACCGCGGAGTCGGTGGTGTTGACGGACTGGCCGCCGGGGCCCGACGAGCGGTAGACGTCGATCCGCAGGTCGTTGGGGCCGATCTCGACCTCGACCTCCTCGGCCTCCGGGGTGACCAGCACACCGGCCGCGGAGGTGTGGATACGGCCCTGCGACTCGGTGGCGGGCACCCGCTGCACGCGGTGCACGCCGCCCTCGTACTTCATACGGGCCCAGACGCCCTGGCCCACCTCATGGTTGCTCTTGGCCTTCACCACGACCTGGACGTCCTTGTAGCCGCCGAGGTCGGACTCGTTGGCGTCGAGGATCTCGGTCTTCCAGCCGACGCGCTCGGCGTAGCGCAGGTACATCCGCAACAGGTCCCCGGCGAACAGCGCGGACTCCTCGCCGCCCTCCCCCGCCTTGACCTCGAGGATGACGTCCTTGTCGTCGCTGGGGTCGCGGGGCACCAGCAGCAGCCGCAGCCGCTCGGTCACCTCGTCGCGCTGCTTCTCCAGGTCCTTCACCTCGGCGGCGAAGTCCGGGTCGTCGGCGCCGAGTTCGCGGGCGGTACCGATGTCGTCGCCGAGCTGCCGCCAGGAGCGGTACGTAGCGATGATGGGGGTCAGCTCGGCGTAACGCTTGTTCAGCTTGCGGGCGTTGGCCTGGTCCGCGTGGACCGCGGGGTCGGCAAGCTGCTTTTCGAGGTCGGCGTGCTCGCCGATCAGTTCCTCGACCGCCTCGAACATCTTCGGTTCCCTCGCTGGATGAAGTGGCTGCCTGGCCTGGCTGGCCCGGGACGACAAAGCGCCGGTCCGGTCACCCATGACTGGGCGACCGGGAACCGGCGCTCGCGGGTCGCTACTTCTTGGCGGACCCGGCGGCCTTGCCGAAGCGGGCCTCGAAGCGGGCCACACGGCCGCCGGTGTCGAGGATCTTCTGCTTGCCCGTGTAGAACGGGTGGCACTCGGAGCACACGTCGGCGCGGATCTGGCCGCTCTTCTCGGTGCTGTGAGTGGTGAACGAGGCGCCACAGGTGCAGGTGACCTGGGTCTCGAAGTACTCGGGGTGGATGCCTTGCTTCAAGGGATGCTCCTAGGTTCGGGAGGGCGCCGGGTCGTACCGCGGGTTTGCGTGCACGTGAACCGGAGCCAGCGGTCCAGTCTGCCAGGACTGGCCGTATCTCCCAAAACGAGGGGTGGGCCCGGATAATTCCCGGCCCGAAAGCGCAGGTCAGGGGCTGGTGCTCGGGCTCGGGCTGAGGCCCGGAGCCGGCGAGGCGGCCGGGTCGGCGGTGGCGTCACCGCCGACGCCACCGCCGACGACCTTCTTGGCGTTGACCTCGTCGGCGGCCGAGCCCTTGGTGGCAGCGGCCGGGATCGGCCGGTCGGCCCGCAGCGCGGACCACACCATCGCGGCCTGCGCCCGCATCGGCTCCACCCGGTTGGGATCGCTGACCGCGTACTGGACCGGCAGTGTCACCATGTGGACGTTCTTGGAGTCCAGGCCGCGCACGCTCTCCGCGAAGCCCATCAGGGAGCCCACCGAGGCGAGGTCGGAGTCGGTGGTGATGGCGCTGGTGGCGGTGTCGGCGACGTCGATCAGCTTGGTGGGGCTGGTCAGCAGGCCGAGCCCGCTCACCCGGTTCATCAGC
The DNA here is from genome assembly GCF_014596445.1 of Streptomyces sp. CBMA29. Lineage (GTDB taxonomy): Bacteria > Actinomycetota > Actinomycetes > Streptomycetales > Streptomycetaceae > Actinacidiphila. Next base: position 55,079 of record NZ_MECL01000093.1, read on the forward strand.
GCCTTCATGAACGCCTGCTGGAGCTGGATCCGGCCCAGGTCGCTGCCGTCGGCCACGCCGTGCCGGGTGCGGACCAGGCCGAGCGCCTGCTCGCCGTTGAGGGTGTGGGTGCCCGCGGCCAGGTCCAGGTGGCTCTTGGTGTCGTGTATGGCCTGGGTGGTGGTGAGCGGGACGCCCCCCAGCGCGTTGATGAGGTTCTTGAAGCCGGTGAAGTCCACCTCGATGTAGTGGTCCATCCGCAGGCCCGTCATGGCCTCGACGGTCTTGACGGCGCAGGCCGGGCCGCCGACCTCGTAGGCGCTGTTGAACATGACGCTCCGCACGGCCGGTGCGGTGCCCCCGCCGGGCTTGGCGCACGCGGGCCGGGGGACGAGGGTGTCGCGCGGGATGCTGACCACGCTGGCGGCCTTGTGGCCCTTGTTCAGGTGCACGATCATCGCGGTGTCCGAGCGGGCGCCGCCGCCGTCGTGGCCGTACTCGCTGTTGGCGCCGGACCGGGAGTCGGAGCCGAGCACGAGGATGTCCATCGCGCCGTTGTCCAGGGCCGCGGGCCGGTTGGTGCCGAGCGCGGAGTCGATGTCGACGCTCTTGATGTTGCCGTTGAGCCGGAAGTAGAGATAGCCCGCGCCCGCGCCGCCGAGCAGCACCAGGCCCGCGGTGCCCCAGGCGACCACGCGCAGCACCCGGCGGCGCCGGGTGCGCTGGTGCCGCCTGCTGCCCTTGCCGTCGCTGACGGCAGTGGCCCCGGTCGGCAGCTGGTCCTCGGACATGGCTCCCTCCGTCTCCTGGGCTTCGTGGGCGTTCGTAGGCTTTCGTGAGTATTCGTAGGCGTTTGTAGGCGTTCGTGAGCTTCGCGCGCATTCGTCTCGAAGTGTCAGACGCTCCATCCTCCGCCGAGGTTCCCCTTCCCGGCATCCGGGGAGACCCGGGGAAGACGTGCGAGCGCCCGCGTACCCCCAGGTCAGGGGATACGCGGGCGCTCTTTTGATCACCCTGCGTGAAACTCAGCCGAAGAGGTTGTACACATTCCAGCCGGTCCCGATCTTGACCTTGGCCGCGTAGGGGCCGGACGCGGAGCCCGTGCCCTTGTACAGCCACAGCGTGCCCGAGGCGTCCCGGGCGACCAGGTCGGCCTTGCCGTCGCCGGTGATGTCACCGACGGCCGCGAAGGCGTTGTACGCGTTCCAGCCGGTCCCGATCTTCGTACGGGCCGCCCAGGGCCCGGACGCGAGGCCCGTGCCCTTGTAGAGCCACAGGGTGCCCGTGCTGTCCCGCGCGATGATGTCGGGACGGCCGTCGCCGGTCAGATCGCCCTTGCCGTAGATCTGGCCGTTGAAGATGTTCCAGCCGGCGCCGATCTTGGTGCGGGCGCCGAGGGTGCCCTTGCCGTTGCCGGGGTAGAGCCACGAGTTCCCGCTGGTGTCGGTGGCGACCACGTCCGGCAGACCGTCGCCGTTGACGTCACCCGGCGTGATGATCGACTTCATGACGTTCCAGCCGGGACCGATCAGGACGCTGTCGCCGCTGTCGCCGCTGTCGCCGTCCAGCCAGAACAGCCGGCCGTCCGTGGTGCGGACGACCAGGTCCTGGAAGTCGTTCCGGTCCAGGTCGCTCTGGCGGACCAGGTTCACTCCGCTGAAGCCGCCCGGGTCGCTCATCGACGCCTTCGGGGCGAAGGCGCTGCCGGTCGACACGTACGAGTACGCCGAACCGGCCGGTGTCACGGCGACCAGGTCGGCCTTGTCGTCCAGGCTGAGATTCGCGTCGTCGATCCGGGGGTTGATGGCCCCGACGTAGGCGCTGACCCGGCTGAAGACGCTGTACGTGCCCTTCGCGACACAGTCCTTCGCGCCCCACGAGACGACGCCGACGATCTTCCCGGCGACCACGAGCGGACCGCCCGAGTCACCGTTGCAGGTCGCGGTGGTCCCGGCGTCCGCGCCGGACGCGGGCGCTCCCGCGCAGACCATGTGGCCCGCGACGAAGGTGGACCCGTACGCCGCGGAGCACGCGGTGTTCGCGGCGACCGGCAGGGTCGCCTTCCGCAGCGTCTGCGAGATGTCCTGGCTGCCGGAGCTGGTGCGCCCCCAGCCGTAGACGGTCCCCTGGGTGCCGGTGACGTACGAGGCGCTGTCGGTCGCCGTGGTGATCGGCAGCGGCTTGGCCGTCGTGGGGACGTCGAGCGTCAGTACGGCCACGTCGTTGTCGAATTCGGGGTGGTCGTACGTCGGGTTGCTCCACTGCCGCCACACACCGGTGAGGGTGCCACCGTGCAGATCCGAGGTGGTGCCGTCGGCGCTGTCGGTGGGGAGTTGGTCGGTGCCGCTGAGGACAAGACCGTGCAGATTCCAGTTGAAGCCCGCGACGCAGTGGGCGGCGGTCAGGATCTTCGACGGGGACACCACGGTGCCGCCGCAGAAGAAGCTGTCGTCGTCCGCCGTCGAGGCGGTGCCCTTGTCGTCGAAGTACCAGAGCTGGACCATCCACGGCGCGCTGGAGATCGTCGTGGTGGTGCCGCCGATGATCTTCGGGTCGACCTCGTGCGGGTTGGCGGAGAGTTTGGTGCGGGACGGGCCGTTGTCCGCCGCCACCGCGCCCGCGACGCGGGCGCGCAGTTCCGCCTGGGACGGCGCACTGGCGTGCCCGGCCGGGTGGAGAACGGGCGGCTGCGGGTCGCCGGCCTGGGCCGGCGTCGCCAGGAACAGACTCACGGCGCCCGCGGCGACCGTGGCTGCGAGGACCGCTGTACGGCTGCGCCGCCAGCGCCCCCGGCCCTCATGGGCAGAGAACACTCAGAACTCCTGTCGTAGAAAAGCGCGACGGCCGCCAACGGGCGGTGGCCGCACGGGAGATGTGCACAGGAGCGAGTAGCTGACCGGACGTCGGCGAAAAGGGGCGCGGGCAGGCTGAAGCACAGCCCTGCGGCCGGGTCGGACGTCCGAAGATGGTTCCCCCCACCTGCGACTGGCAGATCATATGACTGCCAGCTTGGCCCGGACCAGCCTCACAGGTAGCTGAGAACACATGTTTGAGCAAAGAAACAGCTCGGCCCGCCGGGAATCCGGCGGGCCGAGCTGTTTCCCGTCTGTCCTGACCGGAAGGTCAGTCCCGGAAGGTCAGTCCCGGAAGGTCAGTCGTTGTTGCCAGGCGTCGTCTTCGCGATCTGCATCAGGAACTCCGCGTTGGACTTCGTCTGCTTCATCTTGTCCAGCAGCAGCTCGATCGCCTGCTGGGAGTCGAGCGCGTGCAGAACGCGGCGGAGCTTCCAGACGATCGCCAACTCGTCCCGGTCCAGCAGGATCTCTTCCTTGCGGGTGCCGGACGGGTCGACGTCCACCGCGGGGAAGATCCGCTTGTCCGCGAGCTTGCGGTCGAGCTTGAGCTCCATGTTGCCGGTGCCCTTGAACTCCTCGAAGATCACCTCGTCCATCCGCGAGCCGGTCTCGACCAGCGCGGTGGCCAGGATGGTCAGCGAGCCGCCGTCCTCGATGTTGCGCGCCGCGCCGAAGAACCGCTTCGGCGGGTAGAGCGCGGTCGAGTCGACACCACCGGACAGGATGCGGCCGGAAGCGGGCGCCGCCAGGTTGTACGCGCGGCCCAGACGGGTGATGGAGTCGAGCAGCACGACCACGTCGTGGCCCAGCTCCACAAGCCGCTTGGCCCGCTCGATGGCCAGCTCGGCGACCGTGGTGTGGTCCTCGGCGGGGCGGTCGAAGGTCGAGGAGATGACCTCGCCCTTCACCGACCGCTGCATGTCGGTGACCTCTTCCGGACGCTCGTCGACCAGGACGACCATCAGGTGGCACTCGGGGTTGTTCGTGGTGATCGCGTTGGCGATGGCCTGCATGATCATGGTCTTGCCGGTCTTCGGCGGGGCCACGATCAGACCGCGCTGGCCCTTGCCGATCGGCGCGACCAGGTCGATGATCCGGGTCATCAGGATGCCCGGATCGGTCTCCAGGCGCAGCCGGTCCTGCGGGTACAGCGGGGTGAGCTTCTGGAACTCGGGGCGCCCGCGGCCGGAGTCGGCCGCCATCCCGTTCGCGGAGTCAAGACGGACCAGCGCGTTGAACTTCTCGCGGCGCTCGCCGTCCTTGGGCTGCCGTACGGCGCCGGTGACGTGGTCGCCCTTGCGCAGGCCGTTCTTGCGGACCTGGGCGAGCGAGACGTACACGTCGTTCGGACCCGGCAGGTAGCCGGAGGTCCGGATGAAGGCGTAGTTGTCAAGGATGTCCAGGATGCCCGCGACGGGGATCAGCACGTCGTCGTCGGAGACCTGGACCTCGCCGCCGCCGAACTCGTCGCGGCGGTTGCCCCGCCCGCGGCGGTCGCGGTAGCGCCCGCGCCGACGGCCGCGGCCGTCGCCGAACTCGTCGTCGTCCTGCGCGTTGCCGCCGCCCTGGCCGCCGCACTGGACGCCGGTTCCTTCGCCGCCGCCGACCGCCGCCTGCTGGTGGTCTGCAACAACGCGGCCATCCCGGAGATCAGCCGGCCGTTCGACCAGGCGCCGGGCTTCACCGCGCT
>NZ_MECL01000094.1 GCF_014596445.1 Streptomyces sp. CBMA29
GCCCGACCGGCACGGTCAGCGCGGCGGCGAGCGCCACGACGAACAGCCTGGCGCGCCTGCCCGGCAGGTACGCGCGGGCGCGTGCCCGCCGCCCGCGGCCGGCGAATCCCGATCTCACGATGACAACCCCCTGGTGAATGACGGCCGCGGACCGGAGCACCGCGGCACGAGCAGTCCCGACACCGGCCGCGGACGGACCATCCCGCCCCGCGGCCGTACAACCCCACGAACGATCACCACGCGCCGGGCCGGGCCGGTTCCTCCCGCCCCGCCCGGCGGCCGTCACCCGCCGACGACCGCGTCGGCCCGTTCCCGATTCGCCGTCGCCCCGGCCGTGGACGCTTTCGCATTCGCGCGGGAATCCGGACGGCCGGAATCCGGACGGCGGGAATCCGTATGGGCGGAATCCGGACCGGCGGAATCCGGACGGCCGGAATCCGTATGCGCCGTCGTCAGGGGCGGCACTCCGGGAATGGGTCCCGCCGTCAGCGGTACGGCGGCGCTCTCACGCACCGCAACCGCCGCGAGCGGCCCCAACCGCCCCTCGCGCACGCCGAACAGCCCCGCTCCGCCCCGAGCCATTTCCCCCACCCCACGCTCAGCGATACCTACAGCCGCGTATCGAATCACCGGACGCCGGGTGGTGACTACGAACCCCCGTGTTCGTAAGCATTGGCGCGGAACGGGGAAGTGGGCCGAATTGTGGAGCGCGCGGGAAAGGCATACGTGCCGGGGGCACGTTCCCGGCCGCGCGAATAACCGGTTGGCGGCGGACGGCCGCGCCTCAATACTGTGCCGGTGTTCACCGACGACGACGATGCCGTGCTCTACGACCTGCTCAATCGGTGGGACCCCGAGCGGTCACCCGGCGACCGGTTCTACACGGACCTGGTCATGGCCGCCGACTCCGTTCTCGACGTGGGCTGCGGCACCGGTATGACGCTGCGTCACGCGCGGGCGCGGGGCCACCGGGGCCGTCTGGCCGGCCTCGACCCGCACGCCCCGTCGCTGCGCCGGGCCCGGCGCCGTACCGACATCGAGTGGCTCGACGGCCGCGCCGCCGACGCCCCGCCCGGCGCCGGTTTCGACCTGGCGATCATGACCGGGCACGCCTTCCAGTGCCTGCTCACCGACGACGACATCCGCGACTCGCTCGCCGCCGTCCGCGCCGCCCTGCGCCCCGGCGGCCGTTTCGTCTTCGAGACCCGGCACCCCCAGGCCCGCGCCTGGCGGTCCTGGACCCCCGATCACCCCGTCACGACCACCCACCCGACCGCCGGTCCGCTCCGCGTCTGGCACACCGTCGACTCCGTGACCCCCGAGCTGGTCACCTTCACGACCACCACCGCCACCCCGGACGGCGCCCCCCTGCGCACCGACCGCTCCACCCTCCGCTTCCTCCCCGAACCCGCCCTCGACACCTTCCTCGCCGCCGCGGGCTTCCGCACCGAGTCCCGCTACGGCGACTGGCCCCGCACCCCCATCACCCCGTCCAGCAGCGAAATCATCACCATCGCCCTGGCCTGAGGGCGGTCAGCCGACGCTGCCGTCCGTCAGGGATCTGCGGTCGCCGCCCGGGGGACGGCCGCGGCGACGGCGGGCGCGGCGTTCCAGGGAGGTCAGGACGGCGGCCAGGAAGGCCAGCGGGATGACCAGGCCGAAGAGCGTCCACCAGGCGGCGGTACGGTCGTCGGCCCGGCCCTGGTACGGGGTGTCGGAAGCGCTGGCGACGAAGGCGACGACGTCCAGCGCCCCGGCCAGAAGCAGCAGCGCCCAGACGAGGACCAGGCACGCCAGCCAGAGCACGCGTCCGGGCGTGACCCGACGCCGGCGGACAGGCTCGCGTGCGGGATCGCGTACAGGCTCTCGTGCGGGATCGGGTACAGGCTCGGGTACAGGCTCCCGTGCGGGCTCCGGCATGGGCGCCCGGCTCAGACCAGGCGCCGTGCCGTCGCCCACCGCGTGAGCTCATGGCGGTTGGAGAGCTGGAGCTTGCGCAGGACGGCCGAGACATGGGACTCGACGGTCTTGACCGAGATGAAGAGCTGCTTGGCGATCTCCTTGTACGCGTAACCGCGCGCGATCAGGCGCAGGACCTCGCGCTCGCGCTGCGTGAGCCGGTCCAGGTCCTCGTCGACCGGCGGGGCGTCGGTGGACGCGAAGGCGTCCAGGACGAAACCGGCCAGCCGCGGGGAGAAGACGGCGTCGCCGTCGCGGACCCGGAAGATCGAGTTGATCAGGTCGGGCCCGGTGATGGTCTTGGTGACATACCCGCGCGCGCCGCCCCGGATGACACCGATGACGTCGTCGGCCGCGTCCGAGACCGAAAGGGCCAGGAAACGCACCGGGTTGTCGGGGTCGGCGGCCAACGGGGCGCAGCGGCGCAGGACTTCGACACCGCCGCCGCCGGGCAGATGCACGTCGAGCAGGACGACCTCGGGCCGGGTCGCGGTGACGACACTGACCGCCTGGTCGACGTCGGCGGCCTCGCCGACGACCTCGACACCGGTCTCCTCGGTGGCGCCGATCTCCGCCTGGACCCCGGTACGGAACATCCGGTGGTCGTCGACGAGCACCACCCGTACCCGCCGCTCCCCCGCCAAAGGCGCACTCGGTGTGCTCATGCCGCCACCCTCTCCATCTCCAGTTCGACTTCCGTACCGCCGCCGGGTGCGGCCCGCAGCCGGGCCTCGCCGCCGTTGCGCTGCATCCGGCCGATGATCGACTCGCGGACGCCCATGCGGTCGTCCGGCACCTGGTCGAGGTCGAATCCGGGGCCGTGGTCGCGCACGGAGACGAACACCTTGACGCCCTCCACCTCCGCGTAGACCTGAACGGGTCCGCTGCCACCGTACTTGGCCGCGTTCACCATCGCCTCCCGCGCGGCCTGCATCTGCGCCGCCAGCTTCTCGTCCAGCGGGCAGTCGCCGACGCAGACGACCTCGACGGGGACGCCGTGCGCGTCCTCGACCTCGGCGGCGGCGGCGCGTACGCCCTCGGCGACCGTCGTCGGCTCGTCGTCGCGCCCGGTGCCCTCGGGCCGGTAGAGCCAGGCGCGCAGCTCGCGTTCCTGGGCGCGGGCCAGCCGGTTGACCTCGCGGGGTTCGTCGGCGTGCCGCTGGATGAGGGTCAGGGTGTGCAGGACGGAGTCGTGGACGTGGGCGGCGACCTCGGCGCGCTCCTGGGCGCGGATACGCATCAGCCGCTCCGCCGACAGGTCCTGTGTCATACGGACCAGGTACGGGCCCGCGATCAGCGCGACGCCGACGAGGACGGCGAGCGCGGCCTGGAGGATGCCGGCGAGGTGGCTGCCGGAGCCGCGCACCACGATGAAGCCGGTGACGCCCGCGACGACCAGGGCGACACCGGCCGCCGCGCGGGCCAGCGGCCAGAACCGCTTGCCGTGGCTCATCTCGACCCAGCGGGCCTTGCGGGCGTTGTCGGCCTGCCGCCAGACCAGCGCGACACCGAGGCCGATGAGGAGCAGCGGCCACACGGCGCGGTTGGCGGCGCCGAGGTTGAGGTTGTCGATGAGGATGCCCGCGCCGACGGCCAGTGCGATCAGGGCCATGATCTGGCCCTTGTCGGGGCGCTTGCCCGCCAGCCAGGAGCGGGCGTCGCGCGGCTCCTTGGCCATGGCGACGCCGCCGACGCCGAGCGGTACGAAGAACCAGAAGACGGCGTAGAGGAGCACGCCGATGCCGTTGAAGCAGGCGAGCAGCACGAACAGGCCGCGTACCCACAGCACGGGCAGGCCGAAGTGCCCGGCCAGACCGCGCGCGACGCCGCCGACCATCCGCCCCTCTGAGCTGCGGTAGAGCTTGCGCACCCCGGAGTCCCCCGGCTCGTGCGAGGACAGGGGCGCGGACAGGAAGGACGCCCCGCTGGGACCGCCGGGCCCGGCGGGACCGCCCGGCACGCCGGGTCCGGCGGATCCGCCGGACCCGCCGGACCCGCCCGGCATACGGGACGCTCCGGGCATGCCGGACGCTCCGGCCGGGCTGCTCGCTGACATACCCCGATCGTCACACGTCCGGGCCGCCCGGGGCATCAGGGTTGTCCCCCCAGGGGTAGGACAGGGTACGGATCAGGGACGTACCAGGGTCGGGGCTGATGTCGGCCGCCCCCGCGAACCGTCACCATGGTCGTATGACGGACCAGCCACCCGAAGAGCCGAGCGACGAGCCGCGCGACCGGCCGAGGGCGCCGCGCACCAGCGGCGCCGGCGACAGCGACGGCACCGGCACCGGCGGCGCGGACGGCGACAGCGCCGCGCCCAAGCGGCGACTGACCCGTGGCCGCGACCACAAAGTCCTCGCGGGCGTGTGTGACGGGGCGGGCCGCTACTTCGACATCGACCCGGTGATCTTCCGCGTGGTGCTGGCCGTCCTCTCCCTCACCGGCGGCATAGGTCTGATCATCTACGGCATGAGCTGGCTGGTCATCCCGCTGGAGGGCGAGCGGCAGAGCGAGGCGCAGCGGCTGCTGTCCGGCCGGGTCGAGGGCGCGCCGCTGACCGCCGTGCTGATGGCGCTGGTCGGCTGCGGGCTGTACGCCTCGATGCTGGACAACGGCGACGACCAGGCGTTCTCACTGATCCTGCTGGCCGCGACGACCGGCGCCGTCTACTACTGGGCCCAGGTACGGCGCCGGCAGGCCGCGGGCGAGACCGCCTCCCCCTCGGGTACGGCGAGCGCGGTGGTGGACGCGCCGCCCGCCGTACAGGCGCCACCGGAGCCCGGCGGCTCCGCGTCCTGGTGGCGCGGCCCGCTGACCAAGGAGCCGTCGTATCTGTGGGGCCCGGACGACGGCCCCTACGGCGACGAGGACAAGGTCGCCTGGCGGGAGCGCAAGCGCGCGGCCCGCAAGAAGGAGAGCTCGTGGGTCTTCGGCCTGACCGTCTTCGTGCTGGTCGTGGCCGCGGGCGCGATCGGCACCGGTGCCTCGGCGCCGTACCAGTCCCCCGCCGTGAGCGTCGAGATCGGCCTGATCGCGGTGCTCGGCGTCTTCGGCCTGGCCTTCGTCGTCGCGTCGTTCGCCGGACGGGCACGCGGCGGCACCGTCTTCTTCACCCTGCTGACCCTCGCCGGGCTGATCGGGACCGCGTCGCTGCCGCACGACAACGCCGGGTGGCGTGACACCTGGCGGCCGATGACCGCCGCCGCCGTCCAGCCGATGTACGAACGCGGCAGCGGACAGGGCGTCCTCGACCTGACCGACCTGGCGCTCAACGGCCGGACGGTCAGCACACGGATCGACCTGCGCGTCGGCGAAGTGCTGATCAGACTGCCCAAGGACGCGACCGTGAACCTGACCTACCACGTCGCCGTCGGCGCCATCCGCCTGCCGGAAAAGGACCACGGCGGGCTGAACGTCACCAGCGAAGGGGCCGTGCCGGTCGTCTTCGCGCCGCCCGCGGGCACCATGAACACCGGCACGGTCAACGTCCACGTGCGGATCGGCGCCGGTGACCTGCGGATCGAGCCCGCCGCGGCCGGGACGGGTACGGGGACCGCGCCCCTCGCGCCGACCGTGCCCGCCGTCCCCGGCGCGCGCCACGTGCCCGTGCCCGGCGTGCCCGTACCCGGGGTGCCCGTGCCCTCTGTACCCGTGCCCGCTGTGCCCAGCCCGCCCGCAGGACAGGTGAACCGATGAGAAGGCACCGCTTCGAACCCGCCGCCCTGGTCATGGGCCTGGTGCTGCTCTGGCTGACGGCGTGCTTCATCCTCGACGCGTGCCGGGTCTGGGACCTGCGGCCCGAGTACTCCGTCCCGCTCGTCGTCAGCGGTCTGGCCCTGACGGTGGCCACCGCGATCGTCACACAGGTCGTGAGGGCGGTACGTGGGCGCCGGAAGCGCCGCCGCGCGTAGCGGAGCCGGAGCCCGACCCGTCGGCGGCGTGCGCACCGTGACCTGACACCGCGTCGCCGCCGCCCTTGCCCCGCCGCTGCGCGAGCAGCGCGTCCAGCGACAGATAGGGCGTGCCCGCGAGCACCAGCGGCAGCCAGGCCATCAGATACGCGAGGTCGTTGCCGTAGTAGTACGGCGTCGAGGACCAGCTCACCGTCAGCCACAGGCTGAGCGAGACCAGCGCGCCGCCGAGGGCGGCGACCCGGCCGAGGAGCCCGAACAGCGTGCCGAGCCCCGCCGCTATCTCACCGAGCGCGATGGCGTACCCGAAGCCGTGCGGCGCCTTCAGCGCGAGGTCGATCATCGCCGGGATCGCCGCGGTGTCGTGGGCGCCGTGCAGGATCTGCACCAACGAGCCGTTCGCGGAGTCGGTGAAGAAGGTGTCGCTGGTCAGCTTGTCGAGCCCGGCGTAGATGAACGTGACGCCGAGGAAGATCCGCAGCGGCAGCAGTGCGTAGCGACGGGCGGTGTCCCGCCAGACGTCGAGCCGTTCGAGCATCGTGTTCCGCCAATCCCGCCGCCCGTGCGTTCCCTGATGAGAACGATTCTGCCGGTACGGCGCCCTCGGGGGACATACGTACGCCCGGCGGCTGTCACTCAAAGCGGCGGGCGAAAAGCGCGGGACCCGCAGAAAGACCCGCACGTCTCTGGCAGTACACGGCCCCGCCCCCGATACTCAGGCATCGCACGGACCCGACGGGTGGAGGTATCCGAGTTGCCGTACGACCTCACGATCTATCTGGCCCACCGCGACGACTACGCGGACTTCCTCACCGCCACCGACGAGGAGGCGTCCGTCGTCTGGCACCGCAGGCAGGGCGACTACACCGACAAGGCCGACATCCTGGAGCGTACGGAGGCCGCGTACGGCAGGACCCAGGCCGCCCTCAATGTGCTGGACATCGAGGGCGGCGGCCCGCTCACCGAGGCGAAGGCCCTGGTCGGCCGCATCCGGTCCTTCTACGACATGGACGAGATCCCGGACAGCGCGTGGGAGGAGTACAAGGCGGCCAGGAGCCGCTACGTCACCGCGGCCCGCGAGAGCCTGGCCGCGCACTAGGACCTGTCCGGCGGGTTCACTCCCACTCGATGGTGCCCGGCGGCTTGCTCGTCACGTCGAGCACCACGCGGTTGACGTCGGCCACCTCGTTGGTGATCCGGGTGGAGATCTTCGCCAGCACCTCGTACGGCAGCCGCGACCAGTCCGCGGTCATGGCGTCCTCGGAGGAGACCGGGCGCAGCACGATCGGGTGGCCGTAGGTGCGGCCGTCGCCCTGGACGCCGACGGAACGGACGTCGGCGAGCAGCACCACGGGGCACTGCCAGATGTCGCGGTCGAGCCCGGCCGCGGTCAGCTCCTCGCGGGCGATGGCGTCGGCCTCGCGCAGCAGGTCGAGCCGGTCGCGGGTGACCTCGCCGACGATCCGGATGCCGAGCCCGGGGCCGGGGAACGGCTGGCGCTGCACGATCTCCTCGGGCAGGCCCAGCTCCTGGCCGACCATCCGCACCTCGTCCTTGAACAGCTTGCGCAGCGGCTCGACGAGCGTGAACTGGAGGTCTTCCGGCAGGCCGCCGACATTGTGGTGCGACTTGATGTTCGCGGTGCCGGTGCCGCCGCCGGACTCGACCACGTCCGGGTAGAGGGTGCCCTGGACCAGGAACTCCACCGGCTGGTCGCCCGGCGCCTCGGCGACGATCTCCGCCTGCGCCTGCTCGAAGACCCGGATGAACTCCCGGCCGATGATCTTCCGCTTCTGCTCCGGGTCGCTGACCCCGGCGAGCGCGTCGAGGAAGCGGTCGGTGGCGTCCACGACCTTGAGCTGTACGCCGGTCGCGGCCACGAAGTCCTTCTCGACCTGCTCGGTCTCGCCCTTGCGCATCAGTCCGTGGTCGACGTACACGCAGGTGAGCCGGTCACCGATGGCCTTCTGGACGAGGGCGGCGGCGACCGCGGAGTCCACGCCGCCGGACAGCCCGCAGATGGCCCGGCTGGTGCCGACCTGCTCGCGGACCAGCGCGATCTGCTCGTCCACGACATTGACGGTCGTCCACGTGGGCGCGAGGCCCGCGCCGCGGTAGAGGAAGTGCTCCAGGATCTGCTGGCCGTGCGTGGAGTGCAGCACCTCGGGGTGGTACTGGACGCCGTACAGCCGCTTCTCGTCGTTCTCGAACGCGGCGACCGGCACCACGTCGGTGGACGCCGTCACCGCGAAGCCCTCGGGCGCGGCCGAGCAGGCGTCGCCGTGCGACATCCACACCGACTGCTCGGCGGGGGTGCCCTCGAAGAGGGTGGAGCCGGGCTTGGAGACGGCCAGCGCGGTGCGGCCGTACTCCCGCGCCCCGGTGTTGTCGACGGTCCCGCCGAGCGCCGTCGCCATGAGCTGGAAGCCGTAGCACATGCCGAAGACGGGGACGCCCGCCGCGAAGATCGCCGGGTCCAGGGTGGGGGCGCCCGGCTCGTAGACCGAGGACGGCCCGCCGGACAGGATGATCGCGCTCGGCCGCTTCGCCAGCATCTCGCTCACCGGCGTCGTGGAGGGCACGATCTCGCTGTACACCCGGGCCTCACGGACCCGGCGCGCGATCAGTTGCGCGTACTGCGCACCGAAGTCCACGACCAGGACCAGGTCCGGTGAATCCGGTGTGCCCGACGAGGGGGCGGGGGCGACTGGCGTTACCACGGTGTGCCTTCCGGCGGTTCCAACGGGGAGAGGACCCGATTCTACCGGGGCGGCGGACTCCCTCCTCCCCCCGGCTTGCCCCCGGGCAGGCGAGGGGGGCACACTGACGCCATGCACACGCGCAGCGTCACGTTTACCTATGGCACCGGCCCGTCCGGCTGCCATAGTCGTGTCGCGTGAGCATCTGACGCAGACCACGAACAGGCGCCCCGGGCCGGATGGCCCGGGGCGCCTGTTCGTGCGCGCTCCCCGAGGCCCACGGCCCGCGGCACCGCCCGCCACCCCCGAGGAGAGCAGCAGCCATGACGACCCCGACCCCCACCCCCGGCACCCCGACCCCCGGCGCCTCCGCGCCCGACGCTTCCGCACCGACGTCCGCCGACACCGTGATCGCGGAGAAGCGGCGGCGGATCGATGAGCTCGACACCCGGATTCTCGACCTCGTCCGGGAACGGATGACCGAGTCGGCCGACATCCAGCGCGCGCGCATGACGTCCGGCGGGCGCCGGGTGAGCCTGAACCGCGAGATGGAGGTGTTGACGCACTACAGCGCGGAGTTGGGGAAGCCGGGTACGTCACTCGCGATGACGCTGCTGGAACTGTGCCGCGGCAAGGTCTGAGCGGCGCGGCCGGAGCGGGCCGCGAGGCGTGACGTTTCGCCCTTTCGAGCGGCATCACCCGTACGGCACGTGACCGGCCCGCGATGGCTTCGTTGGAGGTGGTGTCCGTGCCATCCAGGGGCGGTAACCCAACACCACGCGTGGAACTGGACACCGCCTAGACGCAGCTGGGCGGGGTGTGACCGATGCGATGAGGCGACCGCAGGTATGCGGTCGCCGTGGGACCTCGTGTCGGTGCTATGTGACCGGACGGCAGGGGACAGCAGCCCGGTCACGACTCAAAGAGGCGGTCGGCTCCGGGGACGCTTGGATCCGGCCGCTCTGCGAGAACCCACATTACTCATGTACGGCTCCCGGCACGGACTCCCCGTCCACGATCGGGTGACACACCGCGTACCCGTGCGCACGGGTACGCGTCAGCGCGCGGGTACGCGTCAGCGCGCGCGAACGCGTCACTCGGCCGCGGACCTGGGCGGCACCGCGGGGACCGGCAGCAGCGGAAGCCGCAGCGCGCCGAATGCCTCCTCCGGCACCACCGGGGCGGCGGGCCGTACCGCGGCGATCCTGCGGTAGCCCTCGCCCTGGGCCGGACGCGGGTCCGCCTCGCCCTTGTTGGGCCACAGCGACATCGCGCGCTCCGCCTGCGCGGTGATCGTCAGCGACGGATTGACCCCGAGATTCGCCGAGACGGCCGAACCGTCGACCACATGGATGCCCGGGTGCCCGTAGAGCCGGTGGTACGGGTCGATGACGCCGTGGTCGGCGTCCTCGCCGATCGGGCAACCGCCCAGGAAGTGCGCGGTCATGGGGCGTTCGGTGGCCTCGCCGACGTTGCTGCCCGCGAAGCCGTTGATCTCCTCCGCTATCAACCGCGCGGCCCGCGCGCCCTCCGGGATGTGCGTCGGGTTGGGAGCGCCGTGACCCTGACGGGCCGTCAGCAGCCCTTTGCCCAGGCCCTTGGTCTTGCGGTAGGTGGTCAGCGAATTGTCGCTGGTCTGCATGACCAGGCCGATGATCGTCCGCTCCGACCAGTGGAAGTTGGACAGCGAGCGGAGGCCGACCGCCGGGTGGCGCAGGTAGTTGACGGCGAATTCGGCCCAGCGCGGCAGCTTCCCGCCGAACGGCGCCGCCATGATCGACAGATTCCCCATCGCGTTGGAGCCCTTGCCGTAGCGGACCGGCTCGATGTGGGTGTGGTCGTTGGGGTGCACGGACGAGGTGATCGCGACGCCCTTGGTGAAGTCCAGCGCGCGGTCCGGGTGCCGCTTGCGGTAGCGACGGGCGGAGGTCTGCGCGCCCACCAGCGCCTCGGAGTTGGTACGGGTCAGCTCGCCGAGCTTCGCCGGGATGCCGGGCAGCCGGCCGCCGTCGCGCATCGCGTGCAGCAGCGTCTGCGTCCCGTACGTGCCCGCCGCGACCACGACCTGACGGGCCCTCAGCACGGCCCGCTCGCCCTTCTTTCGCTGGTCGGTGGGGACGGTGGTGACACGGTAGCCACCCTCCGGGTCCTCGGTGAGGTCGGTGACGGTGGTCATCGGGTGGATGACGGCGCCCGCGCGCTCGGCGAGGTGCAGATAGTTCTCCGTGAGGGTGTTCTTCGCGCCGTGCCGGCAGCCGGTCATGCACTCGCCGCACTCGGTGCAGGCCCGCCGCGCGGGGCCGGTTCCGCCGAAGTACGGGTCGGGCACCTCACCGCCGGGCGCCGCCTTCGACGCGCCGCCCGCGTCCTCGCCGTCGCCGAAGAACACCCCGACCGGCGCGAGGTGGAAGCTGTCGCCGACGCCCATCCGCTCGGCCGCCGCCTTCAGGTGCTCGTCCGAGGGGGTGAGCGTGGGGTTGGTGCGCACCCCGAGCATCCGCCGGGCCTGGTCGTAGTACGGCGCCAACTCCTGCTGCCAGTCGGTGATCGCGCCCCACTGCCGGTCCTCGAAGAACGCCTTCGGGGGCACGTACAGGGTGTTGGCGTAGTTCAGCGAGCCGCCGCCGACGCCCGCGCCCGCCAGCACCAGGACGTTGCCGAGGACGTGGATGCGCTGGATGCCGTAGAGGCCGAGCGCGGGCGCCCACAGGTAGTTGCGGAGGTCCCAGGAGTTCTTCGGCAGTTCGTCGCGGGCGAAGCGGCGGCCGGCCTCCAGCACGCCGACCCGGTAGCCCTTCTCGGTCAGCCGCAGCGCGGAGACGGAGCCGCCGAAGCCGGAGCCGATGACGACGACGTCGTAGTCGTAGCCGTCTTCCTGTGACACGTGATCCTCCGGGGCGTCGGTGCGGGACATTTCACGGTGGCGGTGGAGACGGGTGCGGGGCGTCAGCGCATCCGCAGGGCCTTCATCGCCTTCAGCGAGACGGTGAGGAACTTCGCGTACGTCTCGTCGGTCATGCCGAGCGAGGGCGCCATCGGCAGCAGGCGCTGGGTGGCGACGGTCTGCGCCTCGGTGTGCTTGAGGATGCCCTCGGAGCCGTGCCTGCGGCTGAGCCCGGAGTCCTTCATGCCGCCCATCGGCGCCTGGACACTGCCGTACGCGGCGGCGTACGCCTCGTTGATGTTGACCGTGCCGGAGCGCAGCCGGGCCGCGATCCGGGCGCCGCGCCGGGTGTCCTTGGTCCACACACTGGAGTTGAGGCCGTAGTCGGTGTCGTTGGCGCGCTCGATCGCCTCCTCCTCGTCGCGGAAGCGGTAGACGGACACGACGGGGCCGAAGGTCTCCTGCGCGCAGACGGCCATCGGGGCCTCGACGCCGTCCAGGATCGTCGGCTCGTAGACGTACGGGCCGATGTCCGGGCGGGCCCGGCCGCCTGCCACCACCGTGGCGCCCTTCTCGCGGGCCTCCTCGACGTGCCGGACGACGGTCTCCAACTGCCGTTCCCCGGCGAGCGATCCCATGCCCGCGCCGTACGCGAGGACCGTGCCGAGCCTGATCGCCTTCGTGCGCGCGGCGAACTTCTCCAGGAACGCGTCGGCGACCGACTCGTCCACCAGCAACCGCTCGACGGAGACGCAGAGTTGACCGGCGGAGGCGAAGCAGGCGCGGACGGCGCCGTCGGCGGCCTTGTCGAGGTCGGCGTCGCGCAGCACCAACAGGGCGTTCTTGCCGCCGAGTTCAAGGGAGGCGCCGATCAGCCGGGCGGCGGCGCGCTGGGCGACGTCACGGCCGGTACGCGTCGAGCCGGTGAAGGACACGTAGTCGGCGTGCTCGACCAGGGCCGGGCCGACGACCGGGCCCTCGCCGATCACGATCTGCCACACGTCGGCGGGCAGCCCCGCCTCGACCAACTGCTCACGCGCCCACAGCGCGGTCAGCGCGGTCTCGGTGTCCGGCTTCATCACCAGGGCGTTGCCCGCCACGAGTCCGGGCAGCGCGTCGCCGACGGACAGCTCCAGCGGGTAGTTCCAGGGCGTGATCTGGCCGACGACACCGCGCGGCTGCCGCAGCTCCACGGCCTTGGTCAGCGTCGGGATGGCGCCGCTGTGCCGCTTGGGCTTCAGATACGCGGGGGCCTTGCGGCCGTAGTGCCGGGCCGCCATCGCGACCACCTGCACCTCTTCGTGCGCGTGCAGGCGCGCCTTGCCGGTCTCCACCTGGATCAGGTCGAGCACTTCCGCCTGCCGGGCGAGCACCAGGTCGTGGAAGCGGAGCAGGACCGCGGCGCGCTGCCGTACGGGGGTGGCGGCCCACGCCTTCTGCGCCGTGCGGGCGCGCGCGAACGCCTCCGCGACCTCCTCGGGCGTGGTCTCCGGCAGGTCGGCGAGCTTGTCGCCGGTCAGCGGGGTGTGGCTGGCGGTACGGCCGCTGCCGATGACGTCGCGGGTGAGGCGGGCGACCAGATCGGGGGTGACGACGTCCTTCGGGCCGCGCGCCGTGGTGGGCGCGACCGGGTTTCCGTCGGTGGGGCCGTCGGTGGGGCCGTCGGTGGGGGGCGTGCTGCGCTCCATCGAATCCGTCATGCCGGTGAGATTACGACCGTCCGGCACCGATTGGATACCCGTGAGTAAGTATTTTCCTCGTGATCCGTGCAACTAAGCCAGCAATCGGTGGCGCTGTACGAATCTTCGCAGGTCACGAGGGTTGCCCGGAGGGGCAGTGGCGGCGGGTGCCGGGCATCTACGGGGTGCGGACGTGTCGGTGGAACACCAGTGCGGAACATCCGCGTGGAACATCAGTGTGGACGGAAGGCGGCGCGCGCCGCGTCGAAGGTGTCCCGGGCCCGCTCGACCTGCTCGATCGGCGCCGACAGCCACATGTCGTACATCCGGCCGCCCTCCGTCCAGCACAGGTCGAACGTCCGGCGCGCGCCCTTGCCGTCGGCGAACCCGTCGTAGGTGAACTGCCACAGCGCGGCGAGGTGCCCGCGCTGCGTGGTCTCGGTGATCACGCCGTCCCGGTACCCCGGATAGACGCTGCCCGCCTTGGGACCGGCCAGATCCTGGTCGCGCAGCACCGCGTACGCACCGCGCGGGTCGGGCGACTGCTCACGCTCGCCGAAGCGGAAGGTGCGGTCGGGCGACCAGTAGTACACCCGCAGGACGCCGTTGCCGTCGCGCTGCGCGTCGCGTACGTAGCCGGCGGGCAGCGCCAGCGAGAAGCCGGTCGGATCGGTGACGCGCTCGTACCCTGCCGGGAGGGACGGGGTTGTCGGCGGGGGTGTCGTGGGGCTCGGGGTCGTGCTCGTCGCTGGCGCCGTGCTCGGCGGGGCCGCCGCCCGGTCGCCGCCGTCGTGCTGGACGACCAGCACCGCGGCCAGCGCGCCGCCGCCGACCGCGAGGGCCGCCACGCTCACGGCGGCGGCGAGGATACGGCGCCTGCGGCCCTTGGGGCGGGGGATCGCCTGCGGCTCGGGCTCCGCGTCGTGCGGGGTTCCGGCCGCCGGGACCACCGGTATGTGCTGGGCGGGCGGCGGCTCACCGGTCTCCGCGTACGCCGTCAGCAGCGTCTGCGCCCGCGCCGCGCCCATCCGGCGGCCCGGGTCCCGGTCGAGCAGCGCCGTGACCACCGGCAGCAGCGGCTCCGCCGCCTCGGGCGTCCTGATCGTGTCGATCGCGACCGCGTGCACGATCTCGCCTATCGAGTCCCGGTGGAACGGCGACTCGCCGTCCACCGCCGCGCACAGCAGCGCGCCGAGCGACCACAGGTCGGACTCGGGGCCCGCCGACCTGCCCGACATCCGCTCGGGCGAGGTGTACTCCGGCGACCCCACGAAGGACCCGGTCTCGCTGATCGTCGCGCTGCCCGCGACCCGGGCGATGCCGAAGTCCGTCAGCACGACGCGTCCGGTGCCGCGCTCGATCAGTACGTTCGCCGGTTTCACGTCGCGGTGCTGGACCTCGCTCGCGTGCGCCGCCCGCAGCGCGCCCGCCACGGCCGCGCCGATCCGCGCCGCCTCCCGCGGCTCCAACGGGCCGTCCTGCGCCAGCACGTCCGCCAGCGACCGGCCGTCCACCAGCTCCATCACGATCCACGGACGGCCGTCCTGCTCCTGCACGTCGTACACGACGATCACATGCGGGTGCCTGATCCTGGCCACGCTGCGCGCTTCGCGCAGCGCCCGGTCCTGGCCGCCCTCGGGCAGGTGCAACTCCTTGACGGCCACCGGCCTGTGCAGCAGCTCGTCCTCCGCCCGCCACACCGTCCCCATCCCCCCGCGGCCGAGCCGCCCCGTGATCCGGTACCGCCCCGCCACCACGTCCCGAGGTTCCGCCTCCGCCTCCGCCGTCCACCCCCCGTCACTTCCCATACCCCCCAGGCTATCCACCCCGCCGCACGTGGGTTTGTTTTTCCCGCCCACCCGCCCACCCGTGCGGGTGCTTTCTCCGTCTGCGGGTGCCGCCCGTGCCTGGTCGGTCCCGGCCCGGGGTACCTCCTCGAAATCCGTAACACCTGGCCCCGCGAATCCGGTGACGTTCCTGTCAACGTATTTCTGCGGGGGCACCCCGCCCCGTCCCCTCCGGGTCCGTCGGCGTCCGCCTGTCCGTTGTGGCTGAGGGTGAGGGGGTGAGGGGGAGCCGGGCCCCTGCGCAACCGGCCGTCCAGCCGGGGTGGGCGGGAGGGGGGATGGGTGGGCTCGGGTACGTCGGCGTCCGCCTGCCGGGGTGGGCGGGAGCCGGGCCCCTGCGCGACCGGCCGGCCCGCCGGGGCAGGAGGTTGTGGGAGGGCTCGGGTACACCGGCGCCCGACGGTCCGGAGGGGGTGGGAGGGCTCGGGTACATCGGCGTCCGCCCTCTCGTAGACGGCTGAGGGGGTGGGGGTGAGCCCGTCGGCGGGCGCCTGTCCGTGAGTAGCGGAGGGGAGGAGGCCGGGGCACTGCGCAACCCAGCGTCCCCCAGGACGGGAGGAGGCCGGGGCACTGCGCAACCCAGCGTTCGCCGGGGCGGGAGGGGGCCGGGCACTGCGCAACCCACCGTCCGCCGGGGCGGGAGGGGGCCGGGGGCCGGGCATCCCGCGACCGACAGCCCGCTCGGAGTGGGCGGGAGGGGGCGCGCTGCCGGGCTGGCAAGGGCTCAGCACAGCGGAGTGCCCGAGGCGAGCCACACCCCCTCACCCTCAGACACACCGGACAGGCAGACGCCGCCGAGCACACCCCCACCCCCTCAGCCATCTACGAGAGGGCGGACGCCGCCGAGCTCCCCCCTCCGCCACCCACGTGGACAGGCACCCGCCGCCGTACCCGAGCCCGCCCATCCCCTCCCCCCCCAGCCACAGCGGACAGGCAGACGCCGACGTAGCCGAGCCCACCCACCCCCTCCCCCCTCAGCCACAGCGGACAGGCGGATGCCGACGTACCCGAGCCCCACCCACTCCCCTCCCCGGCCACCCCCACGGACAGGCAGACGCCGACGGACCCGGAGGGGACGGGCCGGGGTGCCCCCGCAGAAATACGTTGACAAGAAGCTCACCGGATACCCAAGGCCAGGTGTTACGGATTTCGAGGAGGTACCCCGGGCCGGGACCGACCAGGCACAAGCGGCACCCGCAGACGGAGAACCCACCCGCACGGGTGGGCGGGCGGGAAAAAGAAGAACAAGGCCCCTACGGGGCAGGCGTCAGCTCGCCGCGTAGGTTTCGACGGCCTTGTCGAAGGCCCGCTGGACGTCGGCGCGGCGGGCGTCGGGCCCGCTGACGACCACGACGTGGTAGGCCCCGTCGACGATGACCGCAAGATTGAGGGCGTAGATCTGCGTGTCGTTGGCATCCCGATAGCTGTATTCGCCCTCAGCGGCATTGTGCCCGCGCAGGTCGAGCGTGTGGAGACCGGAGGCGGCGGACCAGGACGAGCCGCGGAAGGCGGCCAGTTCGGGCTCTTCGAGCTGGTAGGCGAGCGGGTCGCTGCCGTGGTCGGAGACCTTGTCACGGCCGGGCACGACGGTGAGCTGGAGGTCGCTGCCGGAGTAACGGACCTGCCCCTGACCGTTCTTGCCGGTGCGCTGCCAGCCGGTGTGGACGGCGACGGTGAACCCGGCGGAGTCGGTGCGCATGACGAAGTCGCTGCCGAGGTCGGGCGGCGCGCTCGTCGGCGCCTTCGTCGGCGTAGGTGGCGCGCTCGTCGCAGCCGTCGTCGGCGCCTTCGTAGGCGTCGGCGTCGGCGTCGGCTTCTTGCTTCCGCTGTGCCCGCCCGACACCTCGGCCGGGACCGTACGGTCGCCGCCCTTGGCCCCGTTGTCCGACGTGTTGCTGTTGCCGGGCATGACGAGCACCGCGTACGCGACGACGGCCGCGAGCACCACCAGGACCGCGATCAGCAGCCGCACGCCCAGCTTGCGCGGCGCCTCGTCGCCGCCGCGCGGGGGCTTGCGGTAGACGACCTCCTGCTCCTGGTGGATCTGCTCCTGCCGCATCTCGCTGCGCCGCACCTGCTCGCGCTTGGTCTTGGTGACCCTCGCCTGCTTGCCGCGGGCGTGCCTGCGGTGCTGCATCCCGGCGGCGTCGGCCTCGGCGGCGGCCTTGCGGCGGCGCCGCCGTACCAGCTCGCCCTTGCGGCGGACGATCGGCAATTTGGCCGGATCCGTCGGTACCTGGACCATGTCGAGGCCCAGATCCGGCTCGGGCGCGGAGCGGATCAGCGACCGCAGCCAGCCGCCCAACTCCTCGGCCTCCGGCCGCTCTTCGGGGTCGGGGCGGAGCAGGGATTCGACGATCGGCCGCAGCGCGCCGCACTCCTCGGCGAAGGCGGGCGGCTCGGCGCACACCATCTGCACCAGTTCGGCGGCGCTCTCCTCGGGGAACGGCGGATGCCCCTGCACGGTACGGAAGAGCAGCGAGCCGAGCGCCCACAGGTCGGCGGCCGGGCCGACCGGCGGCGAGAGCCGCCAGTTCTCGTGGACCTCGTGGGCCTGCTCAGGCGCCCAGCGCTCGGTGACGGCGCCGATGACGGTGATCCGGTTCTGCCGGGCCCGCTCCTGTTCGAGGGCGGACTCGGGGCCGTGCCAGGACTGGTCCTCACCCGCGCCCGACAGGCCGCCGCCCGCGAGGACTTGGATGTGCTGCGGCACGGGGTCGTAGCCGCACAGCGCCTCTTGGGCGGCGCCCGCGGCGAGCCCGGCGAGCATCGCCCGGCCGTCGTCGCAGACCAGCACGGTGCTCGCGGTCACATTGCGGTGCGTCCAGCCGTACGCGTGCAGGGCGCGCAGCGCGGTGAGCACGTCGGAAGCGACCTCGGCGGCGCGGTAGGCGTCCAGCGGCCGGTCGGCGAGTAACGCGGCGAGCGGCCGGGCGGACACCAGTTCGCTCGCGATCCAGAGACTGCCGCCCTCGATGAAGATGTCGAAGACCTGGACCAGCCGGGGGTGGTCGGGTATCGCGGCCGCCGAGCGGGCGGCCTCAAGAGCGCGCCGCGCGCTGTCGCTCAGCGCGTCCTGGTCGCCGTAGCCCCGGTCGTCGCCCGCGACTTCGGCGGTGACGACCTCGGGCAGCAGCACCTGCCGGACCAGGACTTCCTGGCCGCTGTAGGTGTCAAAGGCGCGCGTCTCGACCAGTTCGAACTCGTCGGCGGGCGGCCGGGGCAGCCGGTACCGGTCGGCGAGCACGCGGCCCGCGTATTCGTCCACGACGCCCCCTCTCCGGCCCTTCCCGACCCGATGCCATCCGTGCGGGAACCCGCGCCCGCACCCCACCTTGTACCCGTAGCGGTCCGATCCGAACGGAATCCGGCTGCGGACAGTCCACGGCTCCTCACAATACGTGCTGCGGGGCGCTTACTTGGCCGGTTTGAAGGTAGCGAAGAAGGTCGCCAGGGCCTTGGTGTTGGAGTCGCTGGTCCACGCGTCGGCCGGGGTCGTGAACACTATGGCGTAGCCGTGGTGCGCGTCCGTCACGAATCCGCGGCTCAGGATGTGTACCTGTGTACCCCCCGAGTCCCGCTTGTACTCCCAGTCGGCCGCGTCGTACGAGCGGTAGTCCGCCTTGACGACGGCGATCTGCTGGTAGCCGGGAATCCCCGGGCCCTTGGTCTTGGAGTCGTGCTGCCACGCGCCGAGGGCGCTCGGGCCCGGCGAGTGCGTCACGTCCACCAGCAACTCGCGGCCGTCGGAGCCCCGGAACTTCGAGCCGCTGCCGTACCCGTTGTCCCCGACCCGCTTCCAGCCGTTGGGCAGGGCTATCGAGAAGCCCTCGGTGTCGTGGAAGGGGTAGAAGCCCGCCGGTGCGGACGTCGCCGGTGTCGTCGGCGCCGACGCCGAACCACTCGGCGTGGAAGGCGACTTGCCGTCGTCCGTACCGCCGCCCTTGCTGTCCTGCGAACCGCCGGAGGCCGACGCCGACGCCGACGCGGACGTGGAAGCCGACGTCTTGGCGCCGGGCTTGGCCGCCGATCCGTTCCCGCCGTCGCCGCCACCGGAGTTGGCCAGCGCTATGCCGATCACCGTGCCCAGCAGGGCGATCACGATGGCCGCGGCCACGATGACCATCGTGCGGCGCGGCACCACGTCGGTGAGCGACGCGCGCGGCGGTGCGGGCGGCGGGACGGGAGCGCCCGGCTCAGGGGCGGCGGCCGAAGCCGCGGGCTTCGCGGGCATCTTGGCCGCGGCGGCCTTGCGGACCGAGCGCAGCGCGTCGCGCAGCCGGGCCTGGTCTGCGGCGGCGGCGCGGGTGGCGGGCGGGGCGTCGGTCGGGGTGGGCTGGGGGTCCACCTTCAGCACGACGGTACGGGCGTCGGAGGTGGGCGGCGCGACCGGGCGTTCGGGGGCGTGCGCGACGGTGGACAGCAGGGCGTACGCGCCGTCGTGGTCGAGGCGTTGGGCCGGGTCCTTGACCAGCAGACCCTTGATCGCCTCGGCGAGCGGCCCGGCGTTGGTCATCGGCCCGACCGGCTCGGTCATCACGGCGGTCAGGGTGGCGATGGCCGACCCCTTGTCGTACGGCGGGCGGCCCTCGACCGAGGCGAACAGCAGCGCGCCGAGCGACCACAGGTCGGCGGGCGGGCCGGGCTTCTGGCCGCGCGCGCGTTCCGGCGAGATGTACGAGGGGGCGCCGACGAGCATGCCGGTGGAGGTGACGGACGGGTCGCCGTCGATCTGGGCGATGCCGAAGTCGCTGAGCACGACGCGTCCCGCGCCGCGGCCTTCGGGTTCAGAACCGCGGTCGGCGAGCAGGACGTTGGAGGGCTTCACGTCGCGGTGCAGGATGCCCGCGTTGTGGGCGGCCTTGAGGACGTCGAGTATGACGAGGCCGACCTCGGCGGCGCGCTTGGGCGTGAGCGGGCCGTCCTCACGGATCGCGTCGGACAGCGAGCGGCCCTCGACCAGCTCCATGACGATCCACGGCCGGTCGTCCTCCTTGACCACGTCGAAGACGGTGATCGCGCCGGTGTTGCGGATGCGCGCGGTGGCCTTGGCCTCGCGCAGCGTCCTGGTGACCAGCCGCTGTTTCTCGTCCTCGTCGACGTTGCCGGGGAACCGCAGTTCCTTGACGGCGACGGTACGGCCCAGCGTCTCGTCGACGGCGCGCCACACCGTGCCCATGCCGCCTTTGCCGAGGACTTCGCCGAGGCGGTACCGGTCGGCGAGCACGCGTCCGTCGGTACTTTCGACCTCGCTCATGGGATCCCTCTGCTGTCCTGGACGTGTTGACAGCCATCATCCCCGAACGGGGGACGCGGAAGCGAACCCGGCTTATGGGTTCGATAGCCGGAAACCGGCCACAGCGTTCGTGAACACCGGTCGGTAGGTGTCCCATTCGGCGTCGGGAGCCGACAGGTAGACCGCGTACTCACGACCACCCGGCTTGCCGAATCCGAGGTCGATCGCATGGAATTTGCGGACCGAGCCCTGGAAGGTGAACTCCCACAGCGCGGCGGGCATCCCCAACTGCATGGTGCGGATCATCCGTTCGCGGTGGTACTCGTCGACCTGTTCCTGGGTCTGCGGCTCCAGGGTCAGCCAGTGCTCGTACGGGTCGTCGCTGCCGAAGTCCAGCGAGCTGATCTTCAGGCCGATCTTGCCGGTCGGGTCGATGAAGTCGACCTCGTCGCCGTCCTTCTTGACCTGCCGTGTCCAGCCGTCGGGCACCGGGACCGCGTAACCGTGGTCGGTCTCCGTGACCAGGTGGTAGCCCTCGGGCAGCGCGGGGGGCGACGGGGTGGCGCTCGGTGTCGGGCTGGCCGAGGGCGTGTTGGTGGTCGGCGGTGTGCTGGCCGGAGTGGTGGGCCCCGGGCCCGCGTCCGTACCGGAGCCGCGGTTGTGGTTGACGGCGTACGCGGTGCCCGCGGCTACGAGGGCGAGGACGAGGACGCCCGCGATCCACAGTCCGGTACGGCGGCGCGGCCGGTCGGGGCGGTGCGCGCCGGAGTGCGGGCCGGTGTCGGGACCGGAACCGCCCGCGCCCGTACCGAAACCCGGGCCCGTACCGAGACCGGCGCCCGTTCCCTTACCGGTGCCCGTGGAGTACGACGGCGGGGGCCCGAAGGAGCCGGCGTACGGAGGGGAGTGCGCGCCGCCGGGGGGCGGGGCGCCGGGCACCTGGGTGACGGTGGCGGTCGGGCCCTCGCCCGTGGGGTAGGTGAACCGGTCGGTGTCTACCTGTCCGGTGTCCGGCTCGGCCAGCGGAATCCGCAGCATGCGCTCGGTCTCGTCCATGGACAGCCGCTCGCCCGGCTCCTTGGCGAGCAGCCCGGCGATCACCTGGGTCAGCGCGCCCGCGTTGGCGGCCGGCAGCACCGGCTCCTCGGCGATGGCGTACGCGGTCTCGATCGCGGTCGGCCGCCGGAAGGGCGACTCGCCCTGGACGGCCTGGTAGAGCGTGGCGCCCAGCGCCCACAGGTCGGACTCGGGGCCCGGCAGGGCGCCCCTGATCCGCTCGGGCGACAGGAAGTCGATGGAGCCGATGAGTTCGCCGGTCCGGGTGAGGGTGGAGGTGCCGGACGCCTGGGCGATGCCGAAGTCGGTGAGGACCACGCGCCCGCTGCCGTAGCCCTGTTCGGGGGAACCGCCCTCGACGGGCGCGCCGCCCTCGACGCCGAGCAGGACGTTGCCCGGCTTGACGTCGCGGTGCAGCACTCCGGCGCGGTGCGCGGCCCGCAGCGCGGCGACCATGCCGCGGCCGATCCTGGCGACTTCGGCGACCGGCAGCGGTCCGTGCTTCTTGAGCTGTTCGCCGAGCGTGACCGACGGGACGTACTCCATGACGATGGACGGCAGTCCCTCGTCGTCCACGACGTCGTGCACGACCACCACGTTGGGGTGGCTGATCCGGGCGGCGGCGCGCGCCTCGCGGCGGGTGCGTTCGAAGAGGGTGGCCAACTCGTCGTCGTGCATGTGCGGCTGGGGCGGGTGCAGTTTCTTCACCGCGACCTGCCGGCCGAGGAGTTCGTCCTCGGCCCGCCACACGGTGCCCATGCCGCCCCGGCCGATGCGTTCGAGCAGCCGGTACCGGCCCGCGACCAACCGCCCCTCGTCGGCCTGTCCCGTCATCTCGCGCCCTTCCGCCCGCTCCCCCGACGCGCGCCGCGTCTCCCCCGAGACGCACCGTGCCTAGAGGGGAACGATATCGGGCGCGCCAAGCCTGGCCGCATCCGCGGTCAGATCATCGGGTTGCAATTGCGACTCGCGTTCGGCCTCAACACGCTTCTCGTAATAGGCAACTTCCTTATCGATCTGGTCCTTGTCCCAGCCCAGGACGGGTGCCATCAACTCGGCGGCCTCGCGGGCGCTGCGGGTGCCGCGGTCGAAGGTCTCGATCGAGATCCGGGTCCTGCGGGCCAGCACGTCGTCCAGGTGGCGGGCGCTCTCGTACATCGCCGCGTAGACGATCTCGGCCCGCAGGTAGTCGTCGGCCGAGGTCAGCGGGGCGCCCAGCGACGGGTCCTCGGCGATCAGCGCGAGCACCTCCTCGGCGAGCGAGCCGTACCGGTTGAGCAGGTGCTCCACCCGGGCGACGTGCAGTCCGGTGCGGGCGGCGGTGCGGGCGCGGGCGTTCCACAGCGCGTGGTAGCCCTCGGCGCCGACCAGCGGCACATCCTCCGTGCAGCACTCGGCCACCCGGTGGTCCAGGCCGTGCACGGCCTCGTCGACCGCGTCCTTGGCCATCACGCGGTACGTCGTGTACTTGCCGCCCGCGACCACCACGAGTCCCGGCACCGGGTGCGCCACGGTGTGCTCGCGCGAGAGCTTGCTGGTGGCGTCCGACTCCCCGGCCAGCAGCGGACGCAGGCCCGCGTAGACGCCCTGGACGTCGTCCCTGGTCAGCGGGGTGGACAGCACCGAGTTGACGTGTTCGAGCAGGTAGTCGATGTCGGCGCTGGACGCCGCCGGGTGGGCCTTGTCCAGGTCCCAGTCGGTGTCGGTGGTGCCGATGATCCAGTGCCTGCCCCAGGGGATGACGAACAGCACGCTCTTCTCGGTCCGCAGGATGAGCCCGGTGGTGGAGTGGATCCGGTCCTTGGGGACCACCAGGTGGATGCCCTTGGACGCGCGGACGTGGAACTGGCCGCGCTCGCCGATCAGCGCCTGCGTGTCGTCGGTCCACACCCCGGTGGCGTTGACGATCTGCTTGGCGCGGATCTCGTACTCGCCGCCCTGCTCGCCGTCCTGCACCCGCGCGCCGACGACGCGCTCGCCCTCGCGGAGGAAGCCGATCACCCGCGCCTGGTTGGCGACCTGCGCGCCGTAGGAGGCGGCGGTACGCACCAGGGTGGTGACGAAGCGCGCGTCGTCGACCTGCGCGTCGTAGTACTGGAGCGCCCCGACCAGCGCGTCCTTGCGCAGCGCGGGCGCCACCTGGAGGGCGTGCTTACGGGTGAGGTGGCGGTGCACGGGCAGGCCGCGGCCGTGCGCGGAGGAGACCGACATGGTGTCGTACAGCGCGACGCCGGAGCCCGCGTAGAGCCGTTCCCACGCCTTGTGCTGCAACGGGTAGAGGAACGGGACCGGCCGCACCAGGTGCGGGGCGAGGCGTTCCAGCAGCAGACCGCGCTCCTTGAGTGCCTCGCGGACCAGCGCGAAGTCCAGCATCTCCAGGTAGCGCAGGCCGCCGTGGATCAGCTTGCTCGACCGGCTGGAGGTGCCGGACGCCCAGTCGCGGGCCTCGACCAGGCCGGTGGACAGGCCACGGGTGACGGCGTCCAGCGCCGTTCCCGCGCCGACCACCCCACCGCCCACGACCAGCAGGTCCAGCTCGTGCTCGGCCATCCGGGCCAGTGCCCCGGCCCGCTCGGCGGGGCCCAGTGTTGACGTACGCATCCGTGTGCCTCCCATGGTGGCGGCGCTCTCGCGTGCCGCCGCGGTGGATAGCCCTCCACTCGATAGTGACCGCCACCGGCGCGGGCGGCCACCCTTGACCCGCCGTCGAGGGGGGTGCCGACGGCGCGGACCGGGTGCGGCCGGGGGGTGCCGGGTGCCGCCGGGGGGTGCCGGGTGCCGCCGGGGGGTGCCGGGTGCCCGTAACCCGGATGACTGCACGGCGCGCCGTGCGGTCATATCAGTCATTTATCTGGTTAGCCTGATTTAAAGCCATCCGTGGAGCCATCCGTGGAGTCCCCGTGGTGGTCGCAAGGGAGAGGACTGAACCGCATGCCCGCAGACCTCGCAGTGCTCGGACTCGGCCGCACCGGACTTCCCCTCGCCCAGGCGGCGACCGCCGCGGGCGTCGGCGTCATCGGCTACGAACCCGACCCGGCCGCCGCGGCCGACATCAACGCGGGCCGCGTACCGCCGGGCACGCTCGCCGCCGCCGACCTGCGCCGGATGCTCGCGGGCGGCTTCCGCGCGACCGCGGACCCGGCGGTGCTCGGCCGGGTGAGGACCGCCGTCATCTGCGCGCCCACCCCGCTCGGCGAGGACCGCGCCCTGGACCTGACGGCGGTGTCCGCCGCCGCCCGCGCACTCGCCGGGCACCTGCGCCCGCACACCACCGTCGTCCTGGAGTCGGCGGTCTACCCCGGCACCACCGAGGGGTTCCTGCGCCCGCTGCTGGAGGCCGACGGGCTGCGCGCGGGCCGGGACTTCCACCTCGCGTACTCCCCCAGCCGCCTCGACCCCGGCAACCGGGACTTCCACCTCGCCAACACCCCCAAGGTGATCGGCGGTTGCACCCCCGCCTGCACCGAGGCCGCCGCCGCCTTCTACGGCCGCTTCACCGAACGCATCGTGCGCGCCCGCGGCCCCCGCGAGGCCGAGGCCGTCAACCTGCTGGAGACCAACTACCGGCACGTCAACATCGCCTTCGCCAACGAGATGGCGGTCTTCTGCCACGACCTCGGCGTGGACCTGTGGGACGTGATCCGCTGCGCCGAGACCAAGCCGTTCGGCTTCCAGGCGTTCCGCCCGGGACCCGGCGTCGGCGGCCCGGCCGCCGCCCTCGACCCCAACGCCGTCCCGCTCTTCGCCGCCATGCCCGCCCAGGGCCAGGCCCGCATGCTCGGCCACCCGCTGCGGATGGTCGAACTCGCCCAGGAGGTCAACTCCCGTATGCCGCGCTACGTCGTCCAGCGCGCCGCCGCGCTGCTCAACGAGCACGGCAAGTCCCTGCGCGGCGCCCGCGTCCTGCTCCTCGGCGTCACCTACAAGGCCGACCTGGCCTCCCAGGAGGGCGCCCCTGCCCGCGAGATCGGCACCCGGCTCATCGAACTCGGCGCGCAGCTCTGCTACCACGACCCCTACGTACCGCAGTGGCGTGTTCTCGACCGTCCGGTGCCGCGCGCCGACTCCCTGTGGGAGGCCGCCTCCGAGGCCGATCTGACGGTGCTGCTCCAGCACCACCGCACGTACGACCTCCAGGGCCTGGCGGTCAAGGCGCAACTCCTGCTGGACACACGGGGGGCGACGCCCGCGGGCGCGGCGGCGCGGCTGTAACGGCCCGCCGCGGCGGGGTTCCCGATCCGCGTGCAGTGGTCATGTAACGACCAGAAGAACAACTTGTCCGATTGTCACCCCCTGCTGCTAGATTTCGGCGTCAATCTTCGAACGCCGTATCCCGGGGGACCCCATGAGCGCCGACTACCCGCCGCCGCAGCAGCCGCAGCAGCCCAGTGGCCAGAATCCGTACGGTCCGCCGCCGGGCGCCGCATACGGCTACCCGCAGCAGCCGCAGGCCCCGTACGGCCAGCAGCCCCAGGCGCCCTACGGCCAGCCCAACGGCCAGCAGCCCCAGCAGCAGTGGGGCGCGCCGCCCGCGCCCGGCGCCTTCAACCCGGCCGCGTACCCGCCCCCGGCGCCGGTCGTCCGCCGCGACAACCCCGGACTGGGCTTCCTGGTCGGCCTGCTGGCCGCGATCGTCGCCGCGCTCGCGTACGGCGGCATCCTGCGCGCGCTGTCCAGCGACGACGGCAGCACCCACGAATTCCGGCTGATGGCGATCGGCGTCGGCGCGCTCGTGGGCTTCGCCGCGGGCAAGGCGGGCGGACGCAACCCGGCCCTGCCGTTCGTGGCCGTGCTGCTCGCGCTGTTCGCGGTCGTCTTCGGCGAACTCTTCGGCGGCGCCCTCGTGATCAGCCACTACATATCGAGCCAGGGCGGCTCGATGCCGGTCACCGACATCTTCTTCCACCACTTCGGCGACCTGCTCGACTCGTGGAAGAAGGACTTCAGCTTCATGCGCTTCCTCTTCCTCGCCTTCGCCGCCTTCATCTCCTTCGGCGTCGCGAAGCACGCGGGCGACAACTGACGCGACGAGGGGCCGTACCGCGCCGGCGGTACGGCCCCTCGTGCGTTCTGCGGCGTGTGCGGTCTACCGGTGGTGGGTCGGGGAGACCGTCACCTCGACGCGCTGGAACTCCTTCAGGTCCGAGTAGCCGGTGGTGGCCATCGAGCGGCGCAGGGCGCCGAAGAAGTTCATCGAGCCGTCGGGCGCGTGGGACGGGCCGAGCAGGATCTGCTCGGTGGTGCCCGCGGTGCCGAGGTTCATCCGCTTGCCGCGCGGCAGTTCGGTGTTGACCGCCTCCATGCCCCAGTGGAAACCGCGGCCCGGCGCGTCGGTGGCGCGGGCCAGCGGGGAGCCCATCATCACCGCGTCCGCGCCGCACGCGACCGCCTTGGGCAGGTCACCGCTGGCGCCGAAGCCGCCGTCCGCGATGACGTGCACGTACCGGCCGCCGGACTCGTCCATGTAGTCCCTGCGGGCGGCGGCGACATCGGCCACCGCGGTCGCCATCGGCACCTGGATGCCCAGCACATTGCGCGTGGTGTGCGCGGCGCCGCCGCCGAAGCCGACGAGGACGCCCGCGGCGCCGGTCCGCATCAGGTGCAGCGCCGCCGTGTACGTGGCGCAGCCGCCGACGATCACCGGCACGTCGAGTTCGTAGATGAACTGCTTGAGGTTCAGCGGCTCGTGCGAGCCGGAGACGTGCTCGGCGGAGACCGTGGTGCCGCGGATCACGAACAGGTCGACGCCCGCGTCCACGACCGCCTTCGAGAACTGCGCGGTTCGCTGCGGCGACAGCGCGGCGGCCGTCACGACGCCCGCGTCCCGCACCTCCTTGATCCGCTGCCCGATCAGCTCCTCGCGGATCGGCGCCGCGTAGATCTCCTGGAGGCGGGCCGTCGCCCGGGTGTCGTCCAGCTCCGAGATCTCCGCGAGCAGCGGCTCCGGGTCGTCGTACCGGGTCCACAGCCCTTCGAGGTTGAGCACCCCGAGGCCGCCGAGGTTCCCGATCCTGATCGCCGTCTCCGGCGACACCACCGAGTCCATGGGCGCCGCGAGGAACGGCAGCTCGAAGCGGTACGCGTCGATCTGCCACGCGATCGAGACGTCTTTCCCGTCCCGGGTGCGGCGGCTCGGGACGACGGCGATGTCGTCGAACGAGTATGCCCTGCGGCCTCGCTTGCCCCGGCCGATCTCGATCTCTGTCACGTCCTGCGCCTTTCTTTTGGCCTGCGGCCCCTAAGTATCCCCGTTCGGCCCACGGGCGGCCTGAGCCCCGTAGGGGCGCGGGGAACTGCGCGGCCCGCCCCCACCGGCCGGTGGTCGGGACACCACCGAATTGCCCCTCTGGGGCCGGTGGTGACCTGCGGGAGCGTCGTGGCTGAGCGCGCAGTTCCCCGCGCCCCTGAAAAACTGGCCCTGCGCAAGCGCAGCGTCAGCCGTGGTAGTTGGGGGCCTCGACGGTCATCTGGATGTCGTGGGGGTGGGACTCCTTGAGTCCGGCGGCGGTGATGCGGACGAACCGCCCCTTGGACTCCATCTCGGAGACGGCGGCGGCGCCGACGTAGCCCATGGTCTGCCGGAGACCGCCGATGAGCTGGTGGAGAACGGCGGACAGCGGTCCGCGGTACGGCACCTGGCCCTCGATCCCCTCGGGCACGAGCTTGTCGTCGGAGGAGACCTCGGCCTGGAAGTAGCGGTCCTTGGAGTAGGAGCGGCCCTGGCCGCGGGACTGCATGGCGCCGAGCGACCCCATGCCCCGGTAGGACTTGAACTGCTTGCCGTTGATGAAGAGAAGCTCCCCGGGGGACTCCTCGCACCCGGCGAGCAGGCTGCCGAGCATGACACTGCTGGCGCCCGCGGCGAGCGCCTTGCCGATGTCGCCGCTGTACTGGAGGCCGCCGTCGCCGATGACCGGCACCCCGGCCTCGATGCACGCCTGCGCGGCCTCGTAGATCG
This sequence comes from Streptomyces sp. CBMA29, assembly GCF_014596445.1. GTDB lineage: Bacteria > Actinomycetota > Actinomycetes > Streptomycetales > Streptomycetaceae > Actinacidiphila. Next base: position 28,230 of record NZ_MECL01000094.1, read on the forward strand.
CGGTGACCTGCGGGACGCCGATGCCCGCGACGACGCGGGTGGTGCAGATGGAGCCGGGTCCGACGCCGACCTTGACACCGTCGACACCGGCGTCGATGAGGGCGCGGGCACCGTCACGGGTGGCGATGTTGCCGCCGACGACGTCGACCCCGCCGACACCGGACTTGATCTTCGCCATCCAGTTCAGCGCGTTGCTGTTGTGGCCGTGCGAGGTGTCCACGACGAGGAAGTCGACGCCCGCGCCGACCAGCGCCTGGGCGCGGTCCAGCGCCTCGGGGCTGGCGCCGACGGCGGCGCCGACCAGCAGCCGGCCCTCGGAGTCCTTGGCCGCGTTCGGGTACTGCTCGGCCTTGACGAAGTCCTTGACGGTGATGAGCCCGCTGAGCCTGCCGTCGGCGTCGACCAGCGGCAGCTTCTCGATCTTGTGGCGGCGCAGCAGCGCCATCGCGTCGACCCCGGAGATCCCGACCTGGCCGGTGACCAGCGGCATCGGCGTCATGACCTCGCGGACCTGGCGCGAGCGGTCGCTCTCGAAGGCCATATCGCGGTTGGTGACGATGCCGAGCAGCCGACCGGACGCGTCGGTGACGGGCACGCCGCTGATCCGGAACTTCGCGCAGAGCGCGTCCGCGTCGGCGAGCGTCGCGTCGGGCCTGACGGTGATCGGGTCGGTGACCATGCCGGACTCGGACCGCTTCACGAGGTCGACCTGGTTGACCTGGTCCTCGATCGACAGATTGCGGTGCAGCACGCCGACGCCGCCCTGGCGGGCCATCGCGATGGCCATCCGGGCCTCGGTGACCTTGTCCATGGCGGCGGACAGCAGCGGGATGTTCACCCGGACGTTGCGGGAGATGAGGGAGGAGGTGTCCACCTGGTTGGGCAGCACCTCTGACGCCCCAGGAAGCAGCAGCACATCGTCATAGGTCAGCCCGAGTGTGGCGAACTTCTCAGCTACTCCGTCGGCGTTCAGCGTCATGACACCTTCCCGAATGGTCTTGCCCGGCGAGTTGTTCAATGGTAGTGGCTTCGCCGCTATTCCCATGACGCTCTCCGCCGGACCCGGCGTCCGTTCGCTGCGTTTCCCGCGTGTCCCGCGTGTCCTACGCCGAGAGACCCGGCGCGTCCCCGGCGGCGGGCGCCCCCGCCGTCTGTTCCGCGATGGCCCGCAACCGGCTGAGCGCGCGGTGCTGCGCCACCCGTACGGCCCCCGGCGACATGCCGAGCATCTGGCCGGTCTCCTCGGCGCTCAGCCCGACGGCGACCCGCAGCAGCACCAACTCGCGCAGGTGGTCGGGGAGATTGTCGAGCAGCTTCTTGGCCCAGGCGGCGTCGCTGTTGAGCAGCGCGCGCTCCTCGGGACCGAGGGAGTCGTCCGGCTTCTCCGGCATCTCGTCGGACGGTACGGCGGTGCTGCCGGGACCGCGCATGGCGGCCCGTTGCAGATCGGCGACCTTGTGGGCGGCGATGGAGACCACGAAAGCCTCGAACGGCCGCCCCAGGTCGCGGTAGCGGGGCAGGGCGCACAGCACCGCGAGACAGACCTCTTGGGCGAGGTCGTCGACGAAGTGCCGGGCGTCGCCCGGAAGACGGGAAAGTTTGATGCGGCAGTACCGCTCGGCGAGCGGGTGGACATGCGCGAGCAGGTCGTGTGTCGCCCGCTCGTCGCCGTCGACTGCGCGCCGGACAAGGGCACCGATGGCCGGAGTGTCGTCGTCGCGCATCCACCCATGGTGCCTCGCCGCGGCACGATCCGCGTCATCGCGGCCGTACTTCTGCACCGAAGCGTTATGAGCGGCCGAACCCGACGCTGTCATCTCCGCCATGTGAGGCCCCCGCCGATCCCCGAGGAAGTCCATACGTCAAGCATGCGTCCTCCCCCGGGAAACCGAGGACTTGTGGGCGACTTCGCCGGAACGGCCGCCCTCTCGGGCGTACGACACGACGGTTCAGCGGACCAGGCCCCAGCGGAAGCCGAGCGCCACGGCGTGGGCCCGGTCGGACGCGCCGAGCTTCTTGAACAGCCGCCTGGCGTGCGTCTTCACGGTGTCCTCGGAGAGGAACAGCTCGCGGCCGATCTCGGCGTTGGAGCGGCCGTGGCTCATGCCTTCGAGCACCTGGATCTCGCGGGCGGTGAGGGTGGGCGCGGCGCCCATCTCGGCCGAGCGCAGCCGCCGCGGGGCGAGCCGCCAGGTGGGGTCGGCGAGCGCCTGCGTCACGGTCGCCCGCAGTTCGGCGCGCGAGGCGTCCTTGTGCAGGTAGCCGCGGGCGCCGGCGGCGACGGCGAGCGCCACGCCGTCCAGGTCCTCGGCGACCGTGAGCATGATGATCCGGGCGCCGGGGTCGGCGGACAGCAGCCGCCGTACGGTCTCGACGCCGCCGAGGCCGGGCATGCGGACGTCCATCAGGATCAGGTCCGACCGGTCGGCACCCCAGCGGCGGAGGACTTCCTCGCCGTTGGCCGCGGTGGTTACGCGCTCGACACCGGGCACGGTGGCCACCGCGCGGCGCAGGGCCTCTCGGGCGAGCGGGGAGTCGTCGCAGACGAGGACGGAAGTCATGACCGCCCTCCGCAGCTGAACCGCGTCACGTTGTGCCTCCAGGCTGTACGAATGTTCACCGTTGAGGCTGACGGCCTCGGGCACCTGCCCGATTCACTTGTCCGCCAACCGCTTCCGCCAGACTCAACGACCCTCACCCGAAAGAGTTACGAAGTTTGCCGACGGTCATCGGCACTCTACGTGATCATGCGCGCACGGATCGTCCAGGCCGCAGGTCAGACGGGTGAGAGAGCCGGTATTTCGGAGGCGGAACGATTCCTCTAGGGCCGAGCGGCCCTGTCCGGATGCTGCCGAACGGGTGTTATGCCAGATTTTTCACTGTTTGGACGCTCTTTCGCGCCTTGTGGGCTATTCGCCACTAGATTGGCGATGAGTCATATTTACATCTACTACGACAGTAGATGTACGGTCGAGACGCTGGCTTTTCAGGAATTCCCATCGCCTCCCAGACCGACACACACCCTCCGAGGGGATAAGCAATGGCAGACTTCTCCCGCCTTCCCGGCCCCAACGCCGACCTCTGGGACTGGCAGCTCGTGGCCGCCTGCCGAGGCGTCGACAGCTCGCTCTTCTTCCACCCCGAGGGCGAGCGCGGCGCCGCCCGGAGCGCGCGCGAGACCTCCGCCAAGGAGGTGTGCATGCGCTGTCCCGTACGGGCGGAATGCGCCACCCACGCCCTCGCCGTCCGCGAGCCCTACGGGGTCTGGGGCGGACTCACCGAGGACGAGCGCGAGGCGATGATGGGCCGCTCGCGCTCGCGGATGCCCTCGGCGGACGCCGAAGCGGCCCGCTCCGAGCGCGAGCCGTCCGACGCCCGCGACGACCGCGACCCCCACGACGACCGCGACGCGGCCGACACCCGTGACCCGTACGACCTGCACGACACGTCCGACGCCCGCGACCCGTACGACCTGCACGACACGTCCCACGTGTGAGCGCGCTTCCGCGAGACGCCAGCAGAATCGTTCCTGCGCTTCCCGCGCTTCCTGTGCTTCCCGCGCTTCCTGACGGGCGACCGGTGCCCTGAGGTCAGCGGGCCGCCGCCTGCGCGAGGCGGCCGAGCATCATGTCCACCGCCGGGACGTTCGCCAGATCGGGCAGCGTGAGGGCCACCACCTCGCGCTGCACGGCCGGACGCACCTCCACCACGGCGACGCCCTTGGGGCGTACGGACTCCAGCGCCAGCTCCGGCAGCACCGCGACCCCGAGACCGGCCGCCACCAGGCCGACCACCGCCGGGTAGTCGTCGGTCGCGAAGTCGATCCGCGGGGTGAACCCGGCCCGCTCGCACACCTCCACGAGGTGGCGGCGGCAGCGCGCGCACCCCGCGATCCACTGCTCCTGCTCCAGTTCCGCGATGTCCACCGGGCGCCCGTCGACGGCGAGCGCGTGCCCCTCCGGCACCACACCGACCAGCCGGTCGGTGAGCAGCGGCCGCACGACGAGGTCGTCCCACGACTCCTCGGCCGGGGTCGGCAGATCCACGTAGCGGAACGCCAGCGTGATGTCGCAGTCGCCCGCGCGCAGCATCTCCACCGAGCGCGGCGGCTCGGCCTCCTCCAGCGACACCTTCGTGCCCGGGTACTGCGCGCGCATCGCCGCGACCGCGCCCGGCACCAGCGTGGAACTGCCCGAGGGGAACGAGGTGAGGCGTACGCGTCCGGCCCGCAGCCCCGCGATCGCCGCGACCTCCTCCTCGGCCGCCGTCAGCCCGGCCAGGATGCCGACGGCGTGCCTGACCAGGACGTCGCCCGCCTCCGTCAGCCGCGTCTCGCGGGCGCCGCGGACCAGCAGCGGGGTGCCCGCGGAGTGCTCCAGCGCCTTCATCTGCTGGCTGACGGCGGGCTGGGTGCAGCCCAGTTCGCGGGCCGCCGCGGAGAACGAACCGGTGCGGGCGACGGCCCGCAGCACCCGGAGATGACGTGCCTCGATCATCCGCCCACCATAAGCGGAACTTAGGGATACCCGACAGATATCGGTAATGGACTTTGAGGCGGGCCCGCGCCACGCTGAGGAGCCATGGACGCCATCGCATTCGGCAGCACAGGCAGCGGTACGGGCACGGGCGCGGGCAGCGGTTCGGGCGCAGGCGCCGGCGGCGCCTCGGGGGACGGCCTCGCTTCGAACCGCCTCGTCCGCGGCGAGTATCCGGACCTCGACCCCGCCGCGCCCTACCTCAACACCGCCACCGTCGGGCTGCTCCCGGCCCGCACCGCGGCGGCGCTGCGCGGGGCCGTCGACGCGTGGGCGGCGGGCCGCCCCGACACCGACGCCTTCGAGGCGGCCGTCGTGTCGGCGCGCGCCGCGTACGCCCGGATCGTCGGGGTGGCGGTGGAGCGGGTGGCGCTGGCCAGCACGGTCGCCGAGAGCGTCGGGCTGATCGCGACGCGGCTGCCGTCCGGCGCCGAAGTGGTCGTCGCCGACCGGGACTTCAGCTCCCTCGTGCAGCCCTTCGCCGCCCGCGAGGACCTGGACCTGCGGATCGTGCCGCTGGACGCGCTCGCCGACGCGGTGCGGCCGAGCACCGCGCTGGTCGCCGTCAGCGCCGTGCAGTCCGCCGACGGCCGGGTCGCCGACCTGCCCGCGATCCGCGCCGCCGCCGCGGCCCACGGCGCCCGTACGCTCCTGGACGGCACCCAGTCCGTCGGCTGGCTCCCGCTGTGCGCCGACGACTACGACTACGTGGTCTGCCACGCCTACAAGTGGCTGCTCAGCCCGCACGGCGCCTGCTTCCTGACCGTACGCGCGGGCGCCGAGCCGACCCTCTCCCCCGGCTTCGCGGGCTGGTACGCCGCCGACGACCCCTGGGAGTGGTGCTACGGCCCCGTCGCCAGGCTGGCCCCCGGCGCCCGCCGCTTCGACGCCCGCCCCGCCTACCTCCCCTTCGTCGGCGCCGCCGCCTCCCTCTCCCTGATCGAGGAGATCGGCGTCCCCGCGATCCACGCCCACGACACGGCGCTGGCCGCCCGCTTCCGCGACGGCCTCACCGCCCTCGGCCACACCCCAGTCCCCGGCCCCTCCGCCACCGTCACCGTCGCCCTCCCCCCGACCGCCCCCGCCCGCCTCACCGCCGCCGACGTCCGCTTCTCCGCCCCCACCACCTCGCTGCGCTTCGCCTTCCACCTCCACAACACCCCTTCCGACGTGGACCGCGCCCTCGAAGCCCTCGCCTGACGCCTCTCCCGGGCGGCGCGCCCCGCCCGGGGGAAATCGGTTGGGGGTGGTGGGGTGGGCGTGTTGGGATGGGGGGATGGATCGCGCTTATGTACTCGGGTTGTTCGATGCTCAGATGCGGCGGGACGCTCCGCCGGAGGGGGCGGGGACGCGGGTGGAGCGGGGCGGCGGGGTGGTGCGGCAGGCGGGGGCCGCGGTGCACGACTGGAGCGGGGTGCTCTGGTCGGAGCTGGACGAGGACAGCGCGGGTCCCGCGGTCCGGGCGCAGCTCGCGTGGTTGAAGTCGCCCGAAGGGGCGGGCCGGGAGTTCGAGTGGAAGCTGTACGCGCACGACCGGCCGGCCGATCTGGGCGAGCGGCTGCGCGCGGCGGGGTTCGTGCCGCAGGAGCCGGAGACGCTGATGGTCGCGGAGGTCGCGGCGCTGCCCGCCGAGCCGGTCCTGCCGGACGGCGTACGGCTGGTGGAGGTGACCGACGCCGCCGGGGTGGACCTGCTGGCCGCCGTGCACGAGGAGGCGTTCGGTACGGGCGCGGAGCGGCTCCGGGGGAGGCTGCTGGACGCGCTCGCGCAGGCGCCGGACGAGATCGCGCTGGTGCTGGCGACAGCGGGCGACCGGCCGGTCTGCGGGGCCCGTATGGAGATGCCGCCCGGCAAGGACTTCGCGAGCCTGTGGGGCGGCGGGACCGTCGCCGAGTGGCGCGGGCGCGGCATCTACCGCGCGCTGATCGCCCACCGGGCCCGTATCGCCGCCGCCCGCGGCTACCGCTACCTCCAGGTCGACGCGATGGACGCCAGCCGCCCGATCCTGCAACGCCTCGGCTTCAGCGCCCTGAGCGTCACCACCCCGTACCTCTACCAGGCATGAGAGCGGAGGCGCGCCCCGCATGGGACTGCTGCTGAGCGTCAACATCGGCCGCCCGCGCCCCAACCCGTGGAAGCGGCTCCCGGCGACCGGCATCGACAAACGGCCGGTCACCGGCCCGGTACGGGTCAGCGCGCCGGGTCCGAAGGGGGACGGCGCGGTCGGTCTGGCCGGTGACCGCGCGCACGACGTCAAGCACCACGGCGGCGCCGACCAGGCCGTGTACGCCTACGCCCGCGAAGACCTCGACCACTGGGGCCGCGAGCTGGGCCGTACCTTCGCCAACGGCTTCTTCGGCGAGAATCTGACCACCACCGGCATCGACGTCAACGCCTCGCTGATCGGCGAGCGCTGGCGGATCGGCGTACGAGGGCCCCTCCTGGAGGTGTCCTGCCCGCGCATCCCGTGCGCGACCTTCGCGGGCTGGCTCGGCGAGAGCGGGTGGCTGCGGCGCTTCACCGACGCGGCGCTGCCGGGCCCGTATCTGCGGGTGATCGAGCCGGGCGAGATCAGCGCCGGGGACCCGGTCGAGGTCGTGCGCCGGCCGGACCACGAGGTCACCGTCGCGCTGTCCTTCCGGGCCTTCACCACCGAGCCCGAACTGCTGCCGCTGCTGACCGGCCTCGACGCCCTCCCCCGCGAGGACCGCGACGCGATCCGGCGCCGGCTCGACCGCGAAGCGAAATAGGCTGCGTCCCATGTCCCGAGTGCTCTCCGTGAACGTCGCCCGCCCCCTCGTCGTGCCCTACACCGACAGCGAAGGCGGCCTCACCGGCATCGCGAAGCGCCCGGTGGCCGGACCCGTCGCCGTCGCCGCGCCCGGACCGCGCGGCGTCGCGGGCGGCGGCCTCACCGGGGACGCCGTCTGCGACCTGCGCTTCCACGGCGGCGACGAACAGGCCGTGTACGCGTACGCCCGCGAGGATCTCGACCGCTGGGAGCGGCGGTTGGGGCGTGAACTCCCCGACGGCCGCTTCGGCGAGAATCTGACCACCACCGGCATCGACGTCAACGCCGCCCTCATCGGCGAGCGCTGGCGGATCGGCGCGGCGGGGCTCGTCCTCGAAGTGACCTCGCCCCGCATCCCGTGCCGCACCTTCGCCGGGTGGCTGGACGAACGCGGATGGGTCAAGCGGTTCACCCAGGAGGGGCTGCCGGGGCCGTTCCTGCGCGTGATCGAGCCGGGCGAGGTCCGCGCCGGGGACCCGGTCGAGGTCGTGCACCGCCCGGACCACGAGGTCACCGTCGCCTTCCTCTTCCGGGCGATGACCCTGGAGTCCGAGCTGCTGCCGCGGGTCATGGCCGCGGCCGACACCATGAACCGTACGTATCTGGAGGCGGTCAACAACCGCCTGAGTCCGGCGCGTTGACGAAGGTCCCGGCGGCGGCCCGCACGCTGCCGACGTCGAGGTGCTGCCCGCCGACCTCACCGGCGCGGCCGTCGCCGCGATGCGGTCGCGCGGTCGCGGTTACGTGATCAACGTCTCGTCCGTCGCGGCCTACCTGCCTCGCGGCACGTACGGGGCCAGCAAGGCGTGGATCGTCCACTTCACCGAGGGCGTGGCCGCCGAGACGGCCGGGTCCGGGGTGCGGCTCCTCGCCCTGTGCCCCGGCTTCGTCCGCACCGAATTCCACGCCCGTGCCGGGATGGACGCCTCCCGGCTGCCGTCCTTCGCCTGGCTCGACGCCGATGCCGTCGTCTCGGCGGCCCTCCGTGACCTCGCCGGTAGGCCATCCGGCCACGGTTCGCCCTCCAAGGGCGCCGCACTGGCGCAGGGCCTGCTTTTCAGGGGCGCGGGGAACTGCGCCGCCAGCCCCCACCGGGCTGCCAGCCCGAAAACACACAGCATCTGCCCCTCTGGGGGCGGTTCTTGAGCCGCGCCACCGCGCGGGCTGAGCGCGCAGTTCCCCGCGCCCCTCACTACACGGCGTCCCACGGCAAAAGAGCCGGACCGCGGGGGCGGGGAAAGGGGGCGGCCCCGGCACCCTCGGGAGGGTGCCGGGGCCGGCCCGGTGGAAGCGACGGATGTCGGTCAGTGGGAGTGACCGTGACCGCCATGCCCCGCGTCAGCGGGCTCCTCTTCCTTCTTCTCGACGACCAGCGTCTCCGTCGTCAGCAGCAGCGACGCGATCGAGGCAGCGTTCTCCAGAGCGGAGCGGGTGACCTTGACGGGGTCGATGACGCCGGCCTTGACGAGGTCGCCGTACTCACCGGAGGCGGCGTTGAAGCCGTGGTTCTTCTCCAGCTCAGCCACCTTGGCGGTGATGACGTAGCCCTCGAGGCCGGCGTTCTCGGCGATCCAGCGCAGCGGCTCGACGGCGGCGCGGCGGACGACGGCGACACCGGTCGCCTCGTCACCGGTCTTGTCGAGGTTGCCGTCAAGGACCTTGACGGCGTGGACGAGCGCGGAGCCGCCGCCGGAGACGATGCCTTCCTCGACCGCGGCGCGGGTCGCGGAGATGGCGTCCTCCAGACGGTGCTTCTTCTCCTTGAGCTCGACCTCGGTGGCCGCGCCGACCTTGATGACGCAGACGCCGCCGGCGAGCTTGGCCAGGCGCTCCTGGAGCTTCTCGCGGTCCCAGTCCGAGTCGGTGGTGCCGATCTCGGCCTTGATCTGGTTGACGCGGCCCTCGATCTCGGCCTTGTCACCGGCGCCGTCGACGATCGTGGTGTCGTCCTTGGTGACGGTGATGCGGCGGGCGGTGCCAAGCAGGTCGAGACCGGCCTGGTCGAGCTTGAGGCCGACCTCCTCGGCGATGACCGTGGCGCCGGTCAGCGTCGCGATGTCGCCGAGCATGGCCTTGCGGCGGTCACCGAAGCCGGGCGCCTTGACGGCGACGGCGTTGAACGTGCCGCGGATCTTGTTGACCACCAGGGTCGACAGGGCCTCGCCCTCGACGTCCTCGGCGATGATCAGCAGCGGCTTGGACGCGCCGGACTGGATGACCTTCTCCAGCAGCGGCAGCAGGTCCTGGATCGAGGAGATCTTGCCCTGGTGGATGAGGACGTAGGGGTCGTCGAGGACCGCTTCCATCCGCTCCTGGTCGGTGACGAAGTACGGCGACAGGTAGCCCTTGTCGAACGCCATGCCCTCGGTGAAGTCCAGCTCCAGGCCGAAGGTGTTGGACTCCTCGACGGTGATGACACCGTCCTTGCCGACCTTGTCCATCGCCTCGGCGATCAGGTCGCCGACCTGCTTGTCCTGGGCGGACAGCGCGGCGACGGCGGCGATGTCCTCCTTGCCCTCGATCGCGCGGGCGGTGGCGAGCAGCTCCTCGGACACGGCCTTGACGGCGGCGTCGATGCCCTTCTTCAGGGCGGCCGGGGAGGCGCCGGCGGCCACGTTGCGCAGGCCCTCGCGGACCAGGGCCTGGGCCAGCACGGTGGCGGTGGTGGTGCCGTCACCCGCGATGTCGTTGGTCTTGGTCGCCACCTCCTTCACGAGCTGGGCGCCCAGGTTCTCGTACGGGTCCTCCAGCTCCACCTCACGGGCGATGGTCACGCCGTCGTTGGTGATGGTGGGGGCGCCGAACTTCTTGTCGATGACGACATTGCGGCCCTTGGGACCGATCGTCACCTTCACGGTGTCGGCGAGCTTGTTGACGCCACGCTCAAGGGCGCGACGCGCGTCCTCGTCGAACTTCAGGGTCTTGGCCATGCCTGTGAACTACCTCGTCTACTCGTCAGATCACGTCGTCAAGGACGGCAAGGGCAGGCAACGAAACCACCCCGGGCGCCCGGTCCGTAGGACGCGGAAACCCGGGGCGGGATCACTGCTGCGGTAAAGCGGTGCAAGCGGTGTGCTTACTTCTCGACGATCGCGAGGACGTCGCGAGCCGAGAGGACGAGGTACTCCTCGCCGTTGTACTTCACCTCGGTGCCGCCGTACTTGCTGTAGAGCACGACATCGCCCACGGCGACGTCGAGCGGCAGGCGGTTGCCGTCCTCGAAGCGGCCCGGACCGACGGCCAGGACGACGCCCTCCTGGGGCTTCTCCTTGGCGGTGTCCGGGATGACCAGGCCGGAGGCCGTGGTCTGCTCGGCATCCAGCGGCTGGACCACGATGCGGTCCTCAAGCGGCTTGATGGCAACCTTGGTGCTGGCGGTCGTCACGATCCGACCTCCCCCTTCAAAGGGCTCACGGAAGAGTGTCTGTCTGGGTCGGCGACCTGGTAGGCCCGTCGTCGCGGGTGCCGGACCTGCCCGTCGCTGAGTGCTGGCACTCAGCGGTGCCGAGTGCCAGAACCGAGACTAGGACGCACTTAGCACTCGGTCAAGCGGAGTGCCAGGCGGCACCTTCCAAACGGGTACCCCTTGCGGGGTACCCGGCCCCGCAGGAGCGCTGGGGGCACCTCCCAGCGCCCCTACGGGGAGAATGGCGAGGTGACCGAGGAATTCGACAGACTGCTGGGCCCGGCAGGGCAAGAACTGCTGGCCGAGTTGCGGGAGCACGACCCCGCCGACGAGCTGGCGGCAGCCACCCGGCTGCGGCGCACGTACGACGCCGGGCTGGTGTCGGCGGCGCTGGGGCAGGCGCGGCTGCGGCAGCGGGCCGTGGCGAAGTTCGGGGAGGCGGACGCGTACCGGATGTACTTCACGCCGAACGGCGTGGAGCAGTCCACTCGCAAGAGTGTCGCGACGCACCGCGCGGAGCGGTTCAGGGCGCTGGGCGTGCGGCGGCTGGCGGACCTGTGCGGGGGCATCGGCGGGGACGCCGTCGCGCTGGCGCGGGCCGGGATCGAGGTGCTGGCCGTGGACCGGGACCCGCTGGCGTGCGCGGCGGCGCGGGCGAACGCGGCGGCGCTGGGCCTGGCCGGCCTGATCGAGGTGCGCTGCGCGGACGTGACGGAGGTGGACACCGCCGGGTACGACGCGGTGTTCGTGGACCCGGCGCGCCGGACCGGGCGGGGCCGTACGTTCGACCCGGAGGCGTATGAGCCGCCACTGTCCTGGGCGTTGGCGGCGGCCCGTGCGGTGCCGTTCGCCGCGGTGAAGGTCGCGCCCGGCATTCCGCACGAGGCGGTGCCGCCGGAGGCCGAGGCCGAGTGGGTCTCGGACCGCGGTGACGTGAAGGAGGCGGCGCTGTGGTTCGGCACGGAACCCGGCGCCGTACGCGCGACGCTGCTGCCCGGCGGGGCCAGCCTGCGCACGGCGGCGCCGCTGCCCGACCCGGAGGTCCGCCCGGTCGGCCGGTATCTGTACGAGCCCGACGGCGCGGTGATCCGCGCGCATCTGGTGGCGGAGGCGGCGGCCCCGCTGGACGGCGGCCTGATCGACGAGACCATCGCGTACGTGACGGCGGACGAGCTGCGGCCGACGCCGTACGCGACGGCGTACGAGATCGGCGATGTGCTGCCGTTCGGCCTGAAGCGGCTCAAGGCGCTGCTGCGGGAGCGCGAGGTCGGCGTGCTGACGGTGAAGAAGCGCGGGTCGGCGGTGGAGCCCGAGGAGGTGCGGCGCCGGGTCAGGCCGCGGGGGCCGCACGCGGCGACGGTCTTCCTGACCCGGGTGGCGGGAGCGCCCTCGATGCTGATCGGAAGGCCGGTCCCGACGGACCCTCACACGTAGCCGCGAGCCTCACACGTAATCTTCCAACCGCGCCACAGTGAAGCCCTGTTGGGCGATCTGCCGGAGCATGTTCACCGTCATTTTCGTCATCGACTCGCCCTTGAGCTCGCTGGGCCCGCGGAAGTGCGCCAGGATGATGTCGCCAGGGTGGAATTTGTGGTCGGGCCGCTGGAATTGCACCTTCTTGATCTGCATCGACTCGCGCCACAGGATGATCGCGCGCAGGCCCCCGCAGGACCGCACGGCCTCCTTGGTGTCGGCGTTGTGGTTGCCGTAGGGCGGGCGGAAGAGGCCGGGCGCGGCGCCGTACTCGTGGGTGAGTTTCGTCTGCTGGCCGCAGATCTCGTGCTTCTGCGCGGCGAGCGACTCGGTGTTCAGGTTGGGGTGGGTCAGGGTGTGGTTCTCGATCGAGTTGCCCAGCGCCTGGAGCGGTTTGAAGAAGCCGTAGTCGTTCTGGATGATCGCGTTCGTCAGGAACATGGTGAAAGGAATCTTCAGGTCCTGCATCATGCGCACGAACTTCGGGTCCTTCTCCGCGCCGTCGTCGAAGGTGACGAAGACGATCTTCCGCGTCGTCGGTACGTCGCTGACCACCGGCAGCAGCCCTTTGCCGGTCTTGACCGGCTTCACCGCGGGCGGCGGGGGCGGGTCCGCGAGCAGGGGTATGCCCCACTTGCGGAAGGCGGCGGCGCGCTCGGCCCGCGCCGAGCCGGCCGACGTGGTGGGCTTCCCGGTGCCACCCGGGCTCGTGGCCGTACCCGTCGGCGCGGACGGGCCGGGCGTCGAGGCGGACTTCGAGGTGCTGCCCGAGCAGCCCGCGACGAGCAGCAGGCAGGCCGCCGCCAGCAGCGGGAGAGCGGCCCTGCTGCCGGTACGGCCCGGACGACCGCCGAGGCGGCGGCGGGTGCGGGTGGGGACGGGGGTCAGGGGATCGTGGTGCACACCCTGGCTGATGCGACTTTCAGGCGCCGGGTTCCACCGACACCGAGGTGAAGCGCCAGCGGTGCACCTGGCGGCGCACCAACGCCCCGTCCGGGTCGGGCAGTTCCGGCAGTACGGCGTCGTAGGGCGCGTCCCACCAGGTGAGGATGAGCACCCGGTCGTCGGGCGCGGTGAGGAATTCGCGGCGGGCCGGCGTGCCGGGGAGCGTACGGGCCTGTTTCCTGGCCCAGTCGAGGAGGTCGGGGCCGCGGCCCTCGGCGGCGGCGGCCTCCCACATCAGCGTGACGGTCATCCGTACAGGTTGTCCTTGCTCAGCTCGTGCACATGATCGTGGTCATGGGTGCCGCCATGGGTGCCGCCATGGGTGTGCGGGTGGGCGTGGCCGGGCCCCTGGTCGTGCGGGTCGGGGTGGGTGTGGCCCGGCACCGACACCTCGGTCACCGGCAGCGAGGAGTCCGCGGGCAGGTCGAAGGTGGACGAGGCACGGCCGCGCGCGACCATCTCGGCGCCGAGGGCCGCGACCATCGCGCCGTTGTCGGTGCACAGTCCCGGGCGCGGCACCCGCAGCCGGATGCCCGCGTCCTCGCACCGCTCCAACGCCAGCGACCGCAGGCGGGAGTTGGCGGCGACACCGCCGCCGATCATCAGGTGGTCCACGCCGTTGTCCCGGCAGGCGCGGACCGCCTTGCGGGTCAGCACGTCCACCACCGCCTCCTGGAAGGACGCGGCCACATCGGCGATCGGCACGTCCTGGCCGTCCCTGCGCCGGGCCTCGACCCAGCGCGCCACGGCGGTCTTCAGACCGGAGAAGGAGAAGTCGTAGACCGGGTCGCGCCCGCCGGTCAGGCCGCGCGGGAACGCGATGGCCTTCGGGTCGCCCTCGCGGGCGTGCCGGTCGATCGCCGGGCCGCCGGGGAAGCCGAGGCCGAGCACCCGCGCCACCTTGTCGAACGCCTCGCCCGCAGCGTCGTCGATGGTCGCGCCCAACGGCCGTACGTCGCTGGTGATGTCGGGCGCGAGCAGCAGCGACGAGTGCCCGCCGGACACCAGCAGCGCCATCGTCGGCTCGGGCAGCGCGCCGTGTTCGAGCTGGTCGACGCAGATGTGCGAGGCCAGGTGGTTGACGCCGTACAGCGGCTTGCCGAGCGCGTACGCGTACGCCTTCGCCGCCGACACCCCGACCAGCAGCGCGCCCGCGAGCCCGGGGCCCGCCGTGACCGCGATGCCGTCCAGGTCGCTCGCGGCGACCCCGGCGTCCTTCAGCGCGCGCTGGATGGTGGGGACCATCGCCTCCAGGTGCGCGCGGCTGGCCACTTCGGGGACCACACCGCCGTACCGGGCGTGCTCGTCGACGCTGGAGGCGATCGCGTCGGCCAGCAGCGTGTGGCCGCGCACGATGCCGACGCCGGTCTCGTCGCACGAGGTCTCGATGCCGAGGACAAGGGGTTCGTCAGCCATGGATCTCAGTTTCCTGTACGGGTGGGAGGCGGGGCGGCCGGACCGGTTCCGTCGGCCTGCGCGAGGGCGGCGGGGGCGACGGGGGCGGCGGCCGGGTCGGCGAGTCGCATGACGAGGGCGTCCACGTTGCCCGGCTGGTAGTAGCCCTTGCGGAAGCCGATCGGCTCGAAGCCGAAGCGCTGGTAGAGCCGCTGGGCGCGGGTGTTGTCGACCCGTACCTCCAGCAGCACCTCGTGGCACTCGGCGTCGGTGGCGGCGCGCAGCAGCGTGGTGAGCAGCCGGGCGCCGAGCCCGGTGCCCCAGTGGTCGCGGGCGGCGGCGATGGTCTGCACATCACCCGTTCCGGCGATGGCGGCGAGCCCCGCGTAGCCGACGAGCCGTCCCCCGGCGTCCTGCGCGACCACGTAGAAGCGGGTCGCGGCCGGGTGCCGGGCCTCGGCCAGCTCCGACCAGAACATCGCGCGCGACCAGGCGTCCTCGGGGAACAGGTCGTGTTCCAGGGCCAGTACGGCGTCCAGGTCCCACCAGCGCATCTCGCGCAGCGTCACGGCGGCGGCGCTCCCGTGAGCGGCCCCGGTCACTTCGGCAGTACCGCCTTGTACCCGGCGGGCACCCGCGCGTCCGGCCGCCGCAGGTACAGCGGCAGCGGCGGCTCGAAGGGCTCGTCCGCCGCCAGCCGGTACGCGGCCAGTGCCGCCAGCGCGCCCGCCGACTGGTCCTCGGGGCCCTGTCTGCGGTCGGTGAAGACCTCCGGGTACAGGGCGGCCCCCGCGCCGACCGAGGGCAGGCCCCGTACCGCGTCGGCGATGTCGGCCGGGCGGTCCACCGCGGGCTCGGTGGCGCGGCGGCGCGGACCGTCGTAGCGCGCCCAGTACACCTCTTTGCGGCGGGCGTCGGTGGCCACGGTGAACGGCCCGTCGAGCCCGGCCTCGCCCGCGGCCCAGGCCAGCCCGTCCAGGGTGCACACGCCGTGCACGGGCACGCCCAGCACGTCGCCGAAGGACGCGGCCGTCACCAGGCCGACGCGCAGCCCGGTGTACGGGCCGGGGCCGACGCCGACCACGACGCCGGTGACGTGGGCGAGCGTACGGTCGGCGGCGACCAGGACCCGGTCGATCGCGGGCATCAGCAACTCGCCGTGCCGGCGCGCGTCCACGACGGTCGACTCGGCGAGGACCCGCTCCCCGTCGTGCAGAGCGGCGGTGACGGCGGGCGTGGCGGTATCGAAGGCAAGCAGCAGCACGTCCCCAAGGGTACGGCGCGCGCCCGTACGGTCGTGGCCGCGGGCGGCGCGGCTGCTACCGTCAACCGGGAGCATGTGCGAACCCCATCCGGAGGACAACCGTGGCGCGGATCAAGTCGAGCACCCTGGTCTCGGGGCTCACCGCGGCTGCCATCGTCGTCGTCGCCGTGCTCGCCGCGCAGGCGGCGGGCTCCGCGCCCGACCAGCCGCCGCAGGCCAGGCCCTCCACCTCGGCCGTGAAGTCGCCCAGCACGAAGCCGACGCCGAAGACGTATCCGCTGCCGGTCGCCTCGGGCACCGGCAGGCGCGTGGTCTACAGCGTCTCCGCCAAGCGGATCTGGCTGGTCGGTGACGCGGAGAAGGTCGATCGCACCTACGCGGTGGTCGCGGGCAACGTGGCGCCGAGCGTGGGGATACACCGCGTCTTCTCGCGGCGCGCCTCCGGCATAGGAGGCGACGGCGCCCAGGTCGAGCACGTGGTGCTCTTCGCGACGACCGACGGGATAAACGTCGGCTTCAGCGCGGCCACGGACGGGTCGCTGGCGAAGCCTGATCCCTCGAAGCAGACGGCGGCGATCCGCGAGACGCGGCTCGACGGCACGGCGCTGTGGCAGATCGCGACGATCGGCAGCACCGTTTTCGTCGTGAAGTAGCCGCGCCTCTTACGCGCCGGGCGCGCCGGTTTCCGCCTCCCGCGCGCCTGCTGACACGTCCGTCGTCGTGTTGACCGGCGGGTCCGTCGGCGCGGGCTCCTCGCCGTCGTCCGGCGGGGTCGACAGTGTGCGGGCCGCGGCTCCGGCGGCCAGCAGGGCGCCGACGTCGGGCGGCGGGGTGTCCCGCCGCGGGTCCCGCGGGTCCCGGGTCTGAGTCTGAGTCTGGGCCGGCATGTGCGCCTCCCCGAAGAGACGTAGTTAGGGCGCCCTAACCAGGTACCCGCACCCAGCAGACCACGCCCGGCCGCCCTCGCGCAACATCTTGCCGACAGCCTGTCGGAACGGAGGACGGGGCGGGGGCCGAACGGGGGCCGAACGGGTGATCGGAGCGAGGGTCAGGCGCGCAGCGCGGTGAGATCCTGGCCGGTCCAGCGCGGGCCGACGCCGGTGACGGTCACCTCGCGTACGTCGTCGCCGTCCCCGTCCGCCGGGCCGCCGACCGTACGGGCGATGACGACCTGGAGCCGCGCCTCAGACAGCTCCTCGACCTTGCCGTCGCCCCACTCCACGACGACCACGGACTCGGGGAGCGAGACGTCGAGGTCCAGGTCCTCCATCTCGTCCAGCCCGCCGCCCAGGCGGTACGCGTCCACGTGCACCAGCGCGGGACCCGCGGTCAGCGAGGGGTGGACGCGGGCGATGACGAAGGTCGGGGAGGTGACGGCGCCGCGTACGCCCAGACCCTCGCCGAGGCCGCGGGCCAGCGTGGTCTTGCCCGCACCCAGCTCGCCGCTGAGCAGCACCAGGTCGCCGGGGGCGAGCAGCGTGGCCAGGCGGCGGCCCAGGTCGCGCATCAGGTCGGGGGTGGGGACGGTGATCCCCACGGAGCCCGGGTGGTGCGGTGTCGCGCCGCGCCGCACCGCCTCGTGCTCGGCGGCGTTCTGCGCGGCGGGGTCGTGCGACGGCGTGGCATCGTGCGGTGTGGCCATGAACGCGAATGTTACGCGTCGGCGGCCGTCGTACGGGTCGCAGATGAGGTCGCCGCAGAGTTCGCCGCCCGCGCCGCCGCCAGGTCGCGCAGCGCCTGCGGGACCGGCGCGCGCACCGAGTCCGCGGCCTGTGCGATCAGCAGCGCGAGCGCCGCGTTCACCAGTTCGGGGCGCTCCATGATGACCAGGTGCCCCGCGCCCTCCACGATCACCAGTTCGGCGTCCGGCAGCTTCTCGGCGATCTCCTTACTGTGCGCGCTCGGCGTCAACAGGTCCTTGTCCCCCGCCAGTACGAGACCGGGCAGCCCGTCGAGCACCGACAGCGCGTCGCCCTTGTCGTGGTCGGTGAACGCCGGATAGAACTCGGCGACCACGTCGATCGGCGTCGACTCGATCAGCCGCTCCGCGAACCGGCCGACCGCCGGGTCCACGTCGGAGCCGAACGAGTACCGCTTGATGATCCCCGCGAACAGGTCGGCGGTGGCCTGCCGCCCCCGCTCCACCAGATCCGCCTGGCTGCCCAGCACCCGCAGCACCGCGGGGGCCACCGCCCTGAACGCCCGCGCGCCCGCGGCGGGCAGCCCCAGCGTCACCGCGGCCAGCTTCCCCGCCGACGTCGAGACGAACGCGACGCCGACGACCCGCTCCTCGACGTACTCGGGGAACTGGTCGGCGAACGCCATCACCGTCATCCCGCCCATCGAGTGCCCGATCAGCACCACCGGGCCCTCGGGCGCCGCCGCGTCCAGCACCGCCTTCAGATCGCGGCCCAACTGGTCGATGGTGGCGGGCCCGCCCGCCGCCTGGTCCCGGCCGCGCTCGCTGCGGCCGTGACTGCGCTGGTCCCAGTACACCGCCCGTACGGTGCCGCGCAGCGCCGCCCGCTGGAAGTGCCAGGAGTCCTGGGTCAGGCAGTACCCGTGCGAGAACACCACCGTCACCGGCTGGGGCGCCTCGGCACGGCGGCGCAGCCAGCCGCGGCTGCGGCGCGAGGGCGGTGTCTGCGGCTCGGGCTCGGGCGGCGCGACGTCCTCGGTCTCGTAGTACAGCTCCGTGCCGTCCTCCGCCGCGACCGTGCCGGGCTGTCCGCGCAGCGTCCCGTACGGGCCCGCCGAGTCCAGCGCCAGCCGGGCGCGGCGCCGCATCCCGCGGCCGACGGTCACCCGCTCGATCGCCACGCCCGCGGCGGCGCCCGCCGCGACCACCCCGATCGCCGCGCCGACCAGCCCCGCCTTCTCCCACTTCACGCCTTCTGGCACGGTGCTCCATCGCTGTCGCCTGCGCCGGGACCGGCGCCTTCCCCCACGTATACCCGCGGGACCCGCGCCCTGATCACGCCGTCGGGCACGGCGCCGCGTCGCCGGGGTCGGGGTCGGGGTCGGGGTCGGGGCCGGGGCTCTCTCCCACGTACACCCGTGGGACCCGCGCTCCGACGCGCGTGACGATCTCGTACGCGATCGTGCCGCACGCCCGCGCCCAGTCCTCGGCCGTCGGCTCGCCCTGGTCGCCGGGGCCGAACAGCACCGCCTCGTCGCCGGGCTCGGCCGCGTCTGCGCCGAGGTCCACCACGAACTGGTCCATCGCGACCCGGCCCGCGACCGTCCGCCACTTGCCCGCGACCAGTACGGGGCCCGTGCCCGAGGCGTGCCGCGGCACGCCGTCCGCGTAGCCCAGCGGCACCAGCGCCAACGTCGTCTCGCCAGGCGTCACGTACTTGTGCCCGTAGCTCACCCCGTGCCCGCCCGGCACCCGCTTCACCGACGCCAGGCGGCCGGCGACGGTCATCACCGGCCGCAGCCCGAAGTCCGCGGGGCCGCCGATCTCGGGCACCGGCGAGATGCCGTACATCGCCACGCCCGGCCGCACCAGGTCGAAGTGCGCCTCCGGGAGGGTCAGGGTGCCCGGCGAATTCGCGAGGTGCCGCACCTCGGGGGTGAGGCCGGCCGCCTCGGCCTGCGCCAGGGCCTCTGTGAAGACGGTCAGCTCCCGCGCGATGGAGGGGTGGCCAGGTTCGTCGGCGCAGCTGAAGTGCGCCCATACTCCCGTCACACGGATGAGGCCGTCGCGCTCGGCGGCGCGGGCTCGTGCGACGAGTTCGGGCCACTGGGCGGGCTGGGCGCCGTTGCGGCCCAGGCCCGCGTCGAGCTTGAGCTGCACTCGGGCCGGGCGGCCGGCTGCCTGGGCCGCCGTCGTGGCTTCGCGGAGCGCCCACATCGCGCTCACCGTGACGTCGATGTCGGCTTCGACGCACTCCTGCCAGGGCCCTCCGGGGGTCCACAGCCAGCACAGGGTGCGGGCCTTCAGGCCCGCTGCCCGCAGGGTCAGGGCTTCCTCGGGGGTGGCTGCGCCGAGCCAGGTCGCTCCGGCCTCGACGGCGGCTTTGGCGCACGGGATCATTCCGTGGCCGTACGCGTCCGCCTTCACCACGGCCATGAAGGCGGCCGTGGGTGCCTTTGCGCGCAGCGTTCTCACGTTTGCTCGCAGCGCGGTGAGGTCCACTTGTGCCCAGGCGCGCATCCGCTTCTCGTCCATTGCGGTCAGTGTCTCAGGTCGGTTCCTGTGTCTTGTCTTTCCCGCCCGCCCACCCGTGCGGGTGTGTTCTCCGTCTGCGGGTGCCGCTTGTGCCTGGTCGGTCCCGGCCCGGGGTACCTCCTCGAAATCCGTATCACCTGGTCCTGGGTATCGGGTGCCGTTCTTGTCAACGTATTTCTGCGGGGGCACCCCGGCCCGTCCCCTCCGGGTACGTCGGCGGGTGCCTGCCCGGCGGGGGTGGGCGGGAAGGGGGGTGGGGGGGCCGGGCCCGTCGGCGGTCGCCTGTCCGGTGCGGCTGAGGGCGGGTGGGGGTGGGTGGGGCTCGGGTACGGCGGCGTCCGGCCGCCCGCTGTGGCTGATGGGGGGGGCTAGTTGGGGGTGGGGCGGAGGCCGTCGTGGAGGAGTGAGGCGATGCGGATGGCGTCGTCCTTCCAGCCTTCGGAGCGCAGGCCGCAGATGCCGCCGAGGGCGCGGAGGAGGACGCGGCCGCTGACGTCGTCGCGGATGAGGCCGGCGGCGGCGCCCGCGGCGAGGAGGTGGTCCAGGGCGCGGGCCATCTCGGCGCGGGTGTCGTCGAAGACGGGTGAGTCGGTCGCCATGATGCTCTCCAGGACTTCGCCCATGCCGCGGCCGACCGCCGCGTGCTCCACGAGCAGGAGCAGGAAGGTGCGCAGGGCTTCGTCGGGGGCGTACTGGGCGAGCAGCCGGGAGGGCGCCGCGCAGAGTTCGGCGACCTCTTGGCGGTACACGTCGGCGACAAGGGCTTCGCGGGTGTCGAAGTGGCGGTACAGCGTGCCGACGGCGACACCGGCACGGCGGGCGATCTCCTCGACGTGGGCGTCGTCGTCGGAGAGGAGCGCTTCACGCGCGGCGGCGAGGAGCGCTTCGCGGTTGCGGCGGGCGTCGGCGCGCAACGGGCGTGGTGACGGCAACAGTCCTCCATAAGGTGAATCGGACTCCGCTTGTGTACAGTTTCCGGAGTCAGGTTCACTTTACTGGGAGTACGTCCATGACGATCGAGAACGAGGGGCTTGACGGCCTGCGTGTGCTGGTGACCGGCGGCAGCCGAGGACTGGGGGAGGCGACGGCCCGCCGCTTCGCCGCCGCGGGCGCCACGGTGCTGACGGCCTCGCGGACCGCGCCGCCGGACGACCTGCCCGCCGCCTTCATCCCGGCCGACCTGCGGACAGAGGAGGGGGTGCGGGAACTGGGGCAACGGGTGCTGGACAGCGTCGGAGGCGTTGACGTCCTGGTGAACAACGCGGGAGCCGCGACCGGGCCGATGCCGACGCTGGAGCGGTCCGACGCCTCGTGGCTCGCCGACCTGGAGATGAATCTGCTCAGCGCGGTCCGGCTGGACCGGGCGCTGGTCCCGGGGATGGTCGAGCGCGGCTCGGGCGTCGTGGTGCACGTCTCCTCCATCGCCAGCCGCCTCCCCCAGCCCGCCGAGGCGTCGTACGCCGCGTCGAAGGCGGCGCTCAACGCCTACAGCCGCGAACTGGCGACGGCGGTGGGCGGCCACGGCGTACGCGTGGTGTGCGTGCTGCCGGGCTTCGTCGTCACCGAGGGAGCCGCCGGCCACCTCCAGCGGATGGCCGACAGCGAGGGCATCGGCGTCGACGACGTCAAGCAGCGGATCGTGGACAGCCTGAAGCTGCCGATGGGACGCCCCGGCGAGCCCGAGGACGTCGCCGAGATGATCGCGTTCCTCGCGTCCGGCCGTGCCAAATGGCTCACCGGCGCCCAGTTCAGGGTCGACGGCGGCATCATCCCCACCGTCTGAGCCCCCCCCCGCGATTCCGAGGAGAGACACCGTGACCTTCAGCCTGACGTCACTGATCGTGGACGCCGCGGACCCGGAGAGCGAAGGCTCGTTCTGGCACCGCCTGCTCGGCGGCTCGGTCACCCGGACGGCCACGCACCACTTCCTGCGCAGCGACGGTTTCCCCGTGCTCGTGATCCAGCGGGTTCCGGGGCATGTCATGCCCCAGTGGCCCGACGGAGCCTCCCAGCAGATGCACTTCGACCTCGCCACCGACGACATGGAGAGCGCCGACACGCGGGTGCTCGCGGCCGGCGGCCGACGCCTGCGGCCGGTCGGCGACGTCACCGACCGCGAGGGCGCCCGGGTCTACGCCAGTCCGGCCGGGCACCCCTTCTGCGTCCGGCCGTCCTGACCCCCACGACGGCTGCCTACGGGACGACCTCCCGGTCGGCGGCGGCGAGGAGCGTGCGGAGGGGAGCCGTGTCGGGGGTGTCGGCGATGGCCGCGTCGATGGCGTCGTCCATGCCGTTCTCCCAGACCGGGGGCAGGACGAGTCCGGGGCGGCCGGTCCAGGCGATGTCGGGGGCGGCCAGGCCGGACTCGATGAGACGGAGCTGGACCAGACCGGCCAGCCCGTCGAAGACCGCGGGCCGGATGAAGTGACGCGCCGACGCGCCGGTCAGGCGGCTCGCCTGGGGCGGTTTGGGGATACGGTCGGCGACCGCCATCCACAGCAGGCCGTCGTCGAAGGCGTCGAGCACCTCCTCCAGGGTCGGCAGATCGGTGCCCGTCACCGTCTCGGAGGATGCGCGACGGGACATACGGGCCGCGCCGTCCTCGTCCGGCGACTGGGCGCGCAGCGCCCTGGCGACCGCGAGCAGCAGCGGCCCGGACCAGCCCTCGGCATCCGCCGCGGCGCGGGCCATGACCAGGTCGTCCCAGGCCAGACGCGGACACTCGGCCGCCTCAGAGGGCAGCGTGCGCGCCTCCAGAGCGGCGAACACCTGGTCCTGGTCCCGCAGCAGGGACAGCGCGTTCGCCTCCTCGCCCGCCCCGTCCGTCCCGCCGTCGGCGGGCAGCCGCTCGATCCGGGCTATCCGCTCCTGGAGCGGCGGGTGGGAGTCGTACGGATGCGGCTTCGGCGGACGCCGACCGTCCGCGAGCACGGCGAGCTTCTCCCCCGGCCGGGCGGCGAGCAGCCGCCGGAAACCGCCGAGGACCTCCCCGACCGGAGGAAGCGCCCCCACCGGGCCGCCCATCCCGGCGTACGTGTCCATGTAGTGCTCGTAAGCGGCGTCGATGGTCGGTATGGCACGCAGTGCGGCGACCGTCGCGTCACGGCCCGCGTACCGGGCGGCCGACTCATCGGCGGCGAACTCCTGCTGGCGGGCGACCGACTGCGAGGTCCGCAGGAACATCCGGGCGTAGCCGATGTAGACGGCGCCGACCACGTAGTGCATCCGCGTGGTGCCCTCGCTGAACACCTCCACCGTGTGCAGTACGGCCGCCCGGCCGCGCAGGGTGAGGCCGCCGAGCCGGGTGTCGCGGTTGCCGTAGTGGCCGAACTCATGCGCCAGAACGGCCCGCAGCCGCGGCACGGTCAGCCCCGCGAGCAACGGCAGGCCCAGCAGCATGCGGCGCCGCCCCGGCAACAGACCCAGCAGACGGCTCTGTTCCGCCACCCCCGCGTTGGCCTCGGGCACCAGGTACAGCTCGTCCGGCGGCCGCTCCCCCGTCACCTCCGCCGCCGCCCGCACCTGCTCCCACAACTCGGGCTGCTCCTCCGCGGTGACCGCCACCCCACCCGGCGCCGCCCCCAGCCGCCCCGCCCGCAAAAACGCCAGCATCCCCCGCACGATCGCCACCGCCACCAAGGCCGTGACCATCAAAATCGTGCCCTCGAACCACGCCGCCCCCGCCGTGAACCACCGCGTCACCAGCAGCCAGTCCAGCGCCGCCATCGCCCCCAACAGCACAAACCCCAACAACAAGAACCCGACCAGCAACACCAACGCGCGCACAGCGCGCAGCCGGAACGTCATCGAAATCCCCCCACACACACAAGACCCATCCCAACAAGGCCCGCGGATCCTACCCCCACCCCGCCAAACACCCATTCACCCAATTCACCCAATTCACCCAAGGCCCGCCCCCCTCCACCACAACAACGGACCGTCGGACGCCGACGTACCCCCAAACCCACCCACTTCCCGCCCCCCATCCACTTCCCGCCCGCCCCCACCGGACCGTCGGACGCCGCCATACCCAAACCCACCCACGCCCCTCCCGCCCACCCCGGCTGGACGGCCGGACGCCGCCGTACCCGAGCCCCACCCACCCCCACCCCCCTCAGCCACAGCGGACAGGCGACCGCCGACGTACCCGAGCCCACCCACCCCCCTTCCCGGCCACCCCCACCGGACAGGCGGACGCCGACGGGCCCGGAGGGGACGGGCCGGGGTGCCCCCGCAGAAATACGTTGACAGGAACGGCACCGGATACCCGAGACCAGGTGGACGCATTTCGAGGAGGTACCCCGGCCCGGGACCGACCAGGCACAAGCGGCACCCGCAGACGAACAACACACCCGCACGGGTGGGCGGGCGGGAAAGACAAGCTAGAGGCTGCGCCACGCAGTGGGGATGGCGGAGGCTACGTCGAGGGCCGAGAGCGGCGCCCCGCCAGAGCCCAGCCGCGCAGCGAGCCCATGCACGTACGCCCCACAAGAGGCCGCGTCCAGCGGCGACAACCCGGCCGCCAGCAACGACCCTGCAAGCCCGGACAGCACGTCCCCACTCCCCGCCGTCGCCAGCCACGCGACCCCCGTCGGATTGACGCGAACCGCCGGCGAAGGCGAAGGCGAAAGCGAAGGCGACGCCGACGCCGACGCCGACGCCACCAACGTCGTCGCCCCCTTGAGCAGGACCGTGGCACCGAACCGCCCCGCCAAGCCCCGCACGGCGTCGAGGCGCCGCGCCTCGACCTCCTCCCGCGCCCAGCCGAGGAGCGCGGCGGCCTCCCCGGCGTGCGGAGTGAGGACGGTGGGGGCGCTCCGCTCCCGTACGGCGGAGGGCGAGAGAAACCGCAAGGCGTCGGCGTCGACGAGAACCGGCACCGAGGTGGCGAGAACGTCCGTGACGGCCTGCCGCGCCTCCGGGGAGTCGCCGAGACCGGGCCCGACCACCCACGCCTGCACGCGCCCGGCGCCATGCGGGGACCCGGTGGACACCAGCACCTCGGGGTGCCGGGCGAGCACGGCGTCGCCGCCGGGCCCGACGTAGCGCACCGCCCCGGCGCCGCCCCGCAGCGCGCCGGAGACGGCGAGGACGGCGGCCCCCGGGTACCGCCCGGACCCGGCGACGACACCGACGACACCGCGCCGGTACTTGTCGCTCGACTCCCCCGGCCGCGGCAGCGCGGCGGCGACGTCCGCGTGCTGGAGCGCCTCCAGTTCGGGTTCGCCGAGGTACGGCCCGAGGCCGATGTCGACGAGCCGGGGCGCCCCGGCGAAGGCGGCGGCCGGGTCGATGAGCAGCCCCGGCTTGTACGTACCGAAGGTGACGGTCGCGTCGGCGTGCACGGCGTCCCCGAGGACTTCCCCGGTGTCGGCGTCGACTCCGCTGGGCAGGTCGACGGCGACGACGAGGGCGCGGGAGGCCCCGGCGGCCTCGGCGAGCGGTACGGCGGCGGGCCGCAGCCCGCCCTTGCCGCCGATGCCCACGATCCCGTCGAGTACGAGGTCGGCCCGCCCGATCAGCGCCTCGGCGTCCTCCGCGGCGGCGGCGCGGCCCCCGGCGGCCAGCAGGGCGGCGAG
>NZ_MECL01000095.1 GCF_014596445.1 Streptomyces sp. CBMA29
GCGCGCGGCCGGCCGGGGATCGCCTCCCCGGCCGGCGGCGGGCGTCCGCGTGAGCGTGGGACGGGGTGCGGTGGTCACTTGGACGTCGCCCAGAAGGAGTTGTCGAGCTTGGCCATCGCCTTGCCGGTCTGGTCCACGCTCTTCTGCTTCAGCGGCGTCAGGTCGGCCAGCACCTCACCCATCGAGTCCTGGTCGTACGTCGGCGGCCGGAAGGTGTTGTCGCTCGGGTCATAGGTGGTCTCCGGCGTGCCGACGAAGGTCTTCAGCATGTCGGCGAGCGTCGGGCCCATCACCGAGGCGGCGTCCGCGCCGAGTTCGGTGGCGGGCACGTCGGTGGCGTCCTTGGCGAACTTCGAGGCGATGTCGGGCCGCGCCAGGAACTTCATCCACTTCGCGGCGTTGTCCGGGTGCTTGCTGGTGGAGGTGACCGTCAGACCGGTGAGCGCCAGCGGGCCGAGCGCCCGGTCGGGCACCGCGCCGTCGCTCGGCGAGGGCAGGCCGAAGGCCATCACGTCGTCGGGGTTCATGCCGTTCTGCTGGAGGAAGGCCAGCGTGAAGGTGCCGCCGATGTCGAAGGCCGACTTGCCCTGGGCGAACGCCTGGTCGGCCGCGTCGATGTCGAGGGTCTGGGTGCCGGGCATCCAGTACGGCTGGAGCCCCGCGTACTGGGTGAGGACCTTGGTGCCGTCGGCGGAGGAGAAGTCCGCGGAGGCGTCCTTGCCGAACAGCGCCTGGTACTTCTCCTTGCCCAACTGGGCGAAGGCCAGCGGCTGGAGGACCCAGGTCAGACCGGTCGCCTTGACCTTCAGACCGAGGCTGACCCCGCCGTTCTTCGGGTCCTTGGTGGTGGTGGCCTTCAGGTCGGCCAGGAACTCGTCCCAGTTCGCGGGGGCCTTGGTGATCCCGGCGGCGGCCAGCATCTTCTTGTTGGCCATGACGATGCCGAAGGTCCCGGAGGTGAAGGGCACGCTGAAACGCTGGCCCTTGCTCACGCCGTGCGTCTTGGAGTCGGCGGGCTTGGACTCGGTGTACTTCGCGTCCGTGACGGTGCCCGAGATCTGGACGCCCTTCTGGTACAGGCCGCTCCAGGCGGCGTCGACGTCGCCCGCGATGTCCTTGGCTATGCCGGTGGCGCCGAGCACCAGGTCCTCGCCGTCGGAGTGGGTCTCCAGCACATCGGGCAGGTCGTGGGTCTTGGCGGCGGCCTGCACCTTGGTGGTGTACGCGTCGTCCGGTCCGTACGCCTCGACCTTGACGGTGATGCCGGTCTGCTTCGTGAACTCGGCCGCCGCGTTGCGCAGTCCGGCGACGTGCGACTGCTTGAAGGTCCACATCTCCAGCGACGTGCTGTCCCCCGATCCGGACGAGCCGCCGCCGCAGGCGGCCAGCGGGCTCAGCGAGAGGACGGTGGCCACAGCGGCTGCGGCGAGTCTCGTCTTCGGGGTAAAACGTGCGAATGGTGTGTTCATGGCCCCTACCTAGGATTCGACCGTTCAGAAGACCGAATGACGTTGGAGTGACTGAACTTAGGGTCGTGTTTGATATAGCGTCAAGACGCACGCCGCGATGGGAGTGGGCACTCTTATGCGTCGTGCATCGGCGGCGGGGAGCGGAGGATCGGTGGAATCGGTGGAATCGGTGGCACAAGCGGCGCGCGGGCGGAAGCCCGAAGAGGTGAAGTCCGCAGCTCGGGTGCTGGAAGTGCTCGAACTGCTCGGCGCGGACGGCGCCCGGCTCTCGCTGGCGGAGATGGCGACGGCGATGGCGGTGCCGAAGAGCAGCCTGCACGCCATCCTGCGCACGATGCAGGCGCGCCGGTGGGTGGATCTCGACCCTTCGGGGACGCGTTACAGCCTCGGTCTCAAGGCGCTGTTGACGGGCACCGCCTACCTGGAGGGCGACGACGTCACCAGCCTGGCGGGGCCGGTGCTCGACGCGCTGGCCGAGGAGACCGGCGAGGCCGTGCACCTGGGCAGGCTCGACGGTACGCACGTCGTCTACCTGGCCAAACGCGAGTCGCGGCACGCGCTGCGGATGTACTCCGCGGTCGGTCGCAGGCTCCCCGCGCACGCCACGGCGCTCGGCAAGGCGGTGCTCTCGCAGTACGACCACGCCGAGGTGCAGCGGCGGCTGGACTGGCCGCTGGAGCGGATGACCCCGACCACGGTGGTCGACCCCGACGCGTTCCTGGCCCAGTTGGCCGAGGCGCGACTGCGCGGCTGGGCGGCCGACGACGGCGAGAATTCCGTCGACATCCGCTGCGTCGCGGTCGCGCTCGGCGGCGGCCAGGGGGAGGACGCGATCAGTTGCTCGGCGCCCAAGAGCCGGATGGACGACGCGCGGGTCGAGGAGGTCGCGCAGGCGGTCACCGAGGCCGCGCAGTCGCTGAGCACCCTGCTCAAACGGCTGGGCCAGCACTGACGGACCGTCCGGTCCGCGGGGGCGGGCCGACCCCTTGTGTGTCCCGCGTGGCCGGGGTTACCGTCGTTGCGAGTTTGTCAAAGTCGTTGACAAAATCGGAATGTCCTCTCTACGTTCGGATACCGGTACGTCATTCCGCTACCTGTACGTGGGAGTTCGTATGGCATTGCCTGATGCCGGCCCCGCACCGCTCGCCCCGGCCCCCTGGGTCGACGAGCGCGGCGCCAAGATCCGCATCACGGCCGTTCGCACCTTTCTGACCGCCCCCCACGGGTGCCCCCATCTCATCGTCCGCGTCGAGACCGGCGAACCGGGGCTCTACGGCCTCGGCTGCGCCAGCGATCCCCAGCGCACGCTGGCCGTCCGCTCGGTGCTCGACGACTACCTTGCCCCGCTGCTGACCGGGCGGGACCCCGACGACATCGAGGACATCCACCGGCTGGTCCTCAACAGCGCCTACTGGCGCGGCGGTTCGGTCACCGGCAACGCGCTCGGCGGCATCGACGTCGCCCTGTGGGACCTCAAGGCCAAGCGCCTCGGCGCACCCCTGCACTCGCTCTTCGGTGGCAAGGTCCGGGCCTTCGCCGAGGCGTACACGCACGTCGACGGCCGCGACGCCGCCGAGATCGCCGACAAGGTCCAGGCCGCGAGGGAACGCGGCTACCGGCACGTCCGGATCCAGGCCGCCGTGCCGGGCGCCGACACCTACGGCGCCTCCGGCGGCGGCACCGCGGACGCCGACGCGGTACGCGAGCGGCGCGCGCCCTGGGACAGCGCGGGCTATCTGCGGTACGTGCCGGGTGTGCTCACCCGCGTGCGCGAACTCGTCGGCGACGACGTCGAGTTGCTGCACGACGTGCACGAACGGCTCGACCCCCGGCAGGCCAGGGACTTCCTGCGCAGAGTCGAGGACGCGGGACTGTACTTCGTGGAGGATCTGCTCGCGCCCGAGGACGCCCGGCACTTCAAGCGGCTGCACGACGCCTCGCCCGTACCGCTCGCGGTCGGCGAACTCTTCCACGACACCGCCCAGTTCACCGCCCTGCTGGACGGCCCCGACATCGACTTCGCCCGGATCCGCGTCCCCACCCTCGGCGGCCTGACCCCCGCACGCAAGATCGCGGCCTTCTGCGAACTGCGCGGCGTCCGGCTCGCGCCGCACGGCCCCGCCGACGTCAGCCCGGTCGCCCAGGCCGCCACCTTGGCCATGGACATCTCCAGCCACGCCTTCGGCGTCCAGGAGGCCGCGGTCTTCAGGCCGCCGGTCCACGAGGTGTTCCCCGGCACGGTCACCGCGACCGCGGGCGGCCTCGTACCCCGTGACACCCCGGGCCACGGAGTGGACTTCGACGAGGCCGCCGCCCGCCGTCACCCCGTGCCCGAACCTCTGGCCCACGACCGCTGGGCCCTGCTGCGCAACACCGATGGGAGCGTGCAACGCCCGTGACGAATCCGATCAGAGCCGGTGAACCCGGAGCGGGAACCGACCAGGACGGGGGCGGCCGGGAGCGGTCCGCACGAAGGGCGTTGGTGGTACGCGGCGGCTGGGAGGGCCACGCGCCGGTCGCGATCACCGACCTCTTCCTGCCCTTCCTCAAGGACGAGGGCTTCACCGTCGAGACCGCGCAGTCGCTCGACGTCTACGCCGACCGGGAGCTGATGGCCGCCACCGACCTCGTCGTCCAGTGCTGGACGATGGGCGAGATCAGCGGCGAGCAGACCAGGGGCCTGGCCGAGGCGGTCAGGGCGGGCACCGGCTTCGCGGGCTGGCACGGCGGGATCGTCGACTCCTTCCGCGGCGACGTCGACTACCAGTTCCTGACCGGCGGTCAGTTCCTCATGCACCCGGCGGGGTTCCTCGACTACCGGGTCCATGTGCGCCCCGAGCGCGCCGACCACCCGGTGATCGCCGGGATCGGCGACTTCGACGTGCACACCGAGCAGTACTGGCTGGCCACCGATCCCGACATCGACGTGCTGGCCACCACGGCCTTCCCGCCGGACGGCGAGCGCGCGCACCCGGTCGTGATGCCCGTGGTGTGGACCAGGAAGCAGGGCGCGGGACGGGTGTTCGTGTCCGCCATCGGGCACAAGGCCGACGACTTCGACGTGCCCGAGGTGCGGGCGCTGACCGAGAGGGGACTGCTGTGGGCGAGCCGTTGAGGATCGGCATGGTCGGCGCGGGCAAGATCAGCGGCCAGTACCTGGACACCATCGCCGGGCTCGAAGGGCTGCGGCTGACCGCCGTCACCGACCTCGACCCCGGCCGGGCCAAGGAGGCCGCCGAGCGCGCGGGCGCCGAAGTGGCGTCGAGCGTCGCGGAGTTGGTGGCGCGCGACGACGTGGACGCCGTACTGAACCTCACCGTCCCCGCCGTGCACGCCGAAGTGGCGCTGGCCGCCGTCGCCGCGGGCAAGCACGTCTACGGCGAGAAGCCGCTCGCCGCCACCCGCGAGGAGGCCGCCGCCGTGCTCGCCGCCGCCCGCGCCGCGGGCGTCCGGGTCGGCAGCGCGCCCGACACCGTACTCGGCACCGGCACCCAGACCGCCCGCAAGGCGGTGGACGACGGGCTGATCGGCACGCCCGTCGCCGCGACCGCCTTCATGACCACCGCGGGACACGAAGCCTGGCACCCGGACCCGGAGTTCTACTACCGGCCCGGCGGCGGCCCGCTGCTCGACATGGGCCCGTACTACCTGTCCGCGCTGGTCCATCTGCTGGGCCCGGTCGTCAAGGTCACCGGCGCCGTCGCCACCCCGCGCGCCGAACGCGCCGTCGGCAGCGGCCCGCGCGCCGGAGCGCGCTTCCCCGTCGAGGTCGACACCCATGTCACCGGCGTCCTCCAGCACGAAGGCGGCGCCCTCACGACGCTGATCATGAGCTTCGACATCCACGCCGCCCGGCTGCCGCGGATCGAGGTGTACGGCACCGAGGGCTCGCTGTCCGTCCCCGACCCCAACGGCTTCGACGGCCGGGTCGAGTTGTTCACCGACGGTACGTGGCAGCCGCTGCCGGTCTCGGCCGGATACCGCGGCGCGGGGCGCGGCACCGGCCTCGCGGACCTCGCCGCCGCCGTCGCCGCCGGACGCCCGCACCTGGCGTCGGCCGAACTCGCCCAGCACGTACTGGACGTGATGCTGACACTGCTGGACGCCGCGCACGACGGGACGGCGCTGCCGGTCACCAGCGGCTGCGAACGGCCGGCGCGGGTGGATTCCGTGACACCGTAATTCCCTCGCGGGCGGCAGGAAGGGCCACGGCCCTTCCTGCCGCCTTTTGCCGTTCCCGATGTCAGGCGAATTAACTGACAGCTGACTCCCTTTTCGGTTCCAAATTAGCCTGACAATTTGATAGTCGCAGGTCACCACCTGCGAGAAGAAGGAATTCGCGTGAAGCGTTGACTTGATAACACACATAGTTTTACATGGCGGTTACTGGCTGGACAGGAAGGGCTGCCGATGCATGACCGGATGAAGTCCGGCGAAGAGCGCATAGCCGCATTCCTCGCCGAACGGCTGCGCCCCGCGCTCTACCCGCAGAAGCTGCCCATGGACGTCGGCGCCTGGCACATCGCGGGCGAGCCCGTCCCCGCGGAGGTCGCGCTGCGCGCGGACTACGCGCCGTTCGCCGTCGGCGAGGCGTGGGGGCGCCCCTGGGCGACCACCTGGTTCAGCGTCCACGCCACCGTGCCGGAGCGCTGGGCGGGGCGGCGGGTCGAGGCGCTGTTCGACCTCGGCTCGGGACCCGGCGACAGGACCTGGACGGGAGCCGGGGGCGGGGACGGGACCGGGGACGGGACCGGGGCGGGGGCCTTCGTCGGCCCGGCCGAGGGCCTGGTGCACGACGCGCACGGCATCCCGCTCCAGGGCCTGCGCCCCGGCCTCGGCGCCGTCCTGATCGCCGGGTCCGCCACCGGCGGCTCGTCCGTACGGCTGCTGGTCGAGGCCGCCGCCAACCCGCACATCGCGGCGGGCAGCGGCGCGGGCACCCGCTACGGCGACCCGGCCACCGCGGGCGACACCCTCCTGTACCGGCTGCGCCGCGCCGACCTCGCCGTGCGCGACGAGGACGTCTGGCAGCTCATCCACGACGTGCACACCCTCGAAGGGCTGATGCGCGCCCTGCCCGAACAGCAGCCGCGCAGGCACGAGATCCGGCTCGCGCTGGAACGCGCCCTGGACGCCGTCGATCCGCGGGCCGTCGGCCGCACCGCCGGATACGCCCGTACGCTGCTGACCGGCGTGCTCGCCCGGCGCGCCCACGAGTCCGCGCACACCGTGACCGCCGTCGGCCACGCGCACACCGGCTCCGCCCGGCTGTGGCCGGTGCGTGAGACGGTCCGCAAGTGCGCCCGCGCCTTCAGCACGATGGCCGCGCTCGCCGACGAGTACCCCGAACTGGTCGTCGCCGCCTCCAGCGCGCAGCACTACGCCTGGATGAAGGACCACCAGCCGCATGTCTTCGAGCGGATCCGCAAGGCGGTCGCGGACGGCAACTGGGCGCCGGTCGGCGGTATGTGGGTGGAGGCCGACACCGAACTGCCCGGCGGCGAGGCGCTGGTGCGCCAGCTCGTGCACGGACGGCGGTTCTTCCGCGATGAGTTGGGCACCGAGACCGACGGTGTGTGGCTGCCCGGTGCCTCCGGCGCGTCCGCGGCCTTCCCGCAGCTCGCCGCGCTCGCGGGCGCCCGCTGGTTCCTCGGCCGCCGCCCGGAACCCGGCCGCGGCTCCGCGCTGCCGCACCACACCTTCCGCTGGGAGGGCCTGGACGGCACGAGGCTCTTCGCGCACCTCGCTCCGGCCGGGACCGACAGCGATCACGGAACCGAGGGCCAGGCGCTGACCGGCGGCGATCTCGTACGGTCCGTGGACGGCTTCGCCGACAAGGGCCACGCGACCCGCTCCCTGCTGCCCTTCGGCCGCGGCGACGGCGGCCCCGACCGGTCGATGCTGGAGCGCGCCCGCCGCCTGGCCGACCTCGACGGCGCGCCGCGCGTCGCCCTCGGCGCCCCGGCCCGCTTCTTCCGCGACGCCCAGGCCGAGTATCCGGCCGCCCCCGTCTGGCGCGGCGAGCTCGACCTCGCGCCGCACCTGGGCACGTACACCAGTCAGGCCCGCACCAAGCGCGGCAACCGGCGCAGCGAGGCGCTGCTGCACGAGGCCGAGCTGTGGTCGGCGACCGCCGCCGTACGGCACGCGATCCCGTACCCCTACGAGGAGTTGGAGCGGCTGTGGAAGAAGGTGCTGCTCCAGCAGTGCCACGACATCCTGCCCGGCACGTCGATCGCCTGGGCGCACGAGGAGGCCGAGCAGACCCACCGGGACGTGACGCGCAGGCTGGAACGGCTGATCCGGCGGGCGGTCGGTGACCCGGACGGCGCGACCGTGCTCAACGCGGGGCCGCGGGCCCGCCGCGAGGTCGTCGTCCTCGCACCGGAGGACGGCCCGGCACCCGGCACGCTTCAGACCGGCACGCTTCAGACCGGCACTTTTCCTACCGGCGCCGCACAGCCCGGTACCGCACAATCCGGTACCGCTCAGCCCCTGTCCGACGGCCGGTTCGCGGTCCTCGCGCAGGCCCCGGCGCACGGCTCGGGCCCCGCGGGCATCGCGCTCGGCGACCTCGCGCCGGTCACCGTGACGGCGGGCTCGGACGGCGGCCACGTCCTGGACAACGGGCTGCTGCGGATACGGGTCGACGCGGCCGGTCTGGTGCGGTCCGCCGCCGACCTCGGCGCCGGACGCGAGGCCATCGCGCCCGGCGCGGCGGGCAATCTGCTCCAACTGCACCGCGACGAGCCAGGCGGGTGGAGCGCGGCGCGCTACGCCCCGGCGGCCGGGTCCCGCGATCTGGACCGGGCCGACCAGGTGGAGGTCACCGCCGCGGGACCGCTGCTGGCCCGGCTGCGGATACTGCGCGGCACCGGACGCTCCACCGTGGTGCAGGAGTTGACGCTCACCGCGGGCAGCCACGCGCTGACCGTCGACACCGAGGTCGACTGGCGCGAGCAGGACACCGTGCTCAAGGCCGCCTGGCCGCTGGACGTACACGCCGAACACAGCCGCGCGGAAACGCAGTTCGGCCACGTCGCGCGCCCCACCCACGAGAACACCGACGGGGACGCGGCCCGCCAGGAGTCGGTCGCGCACCGCTGGATCCACGTCGGCGAGCACGGCTGGGGCGTCGCGCTCGCAGGGGACTCGACGTACGGCTACGACGTGACACGGCACACCCGTGCGGACGGCGGCACCACCACCGTCGTGCGCAGCACACTGCTGCGTGCCCCGCGCAGCCCCGACCCGCACGCCGACCGCGGACTCCAGCGCTTCCGGCACCGGCTGCGGCCCGGCGCCGACGTGGACGACGCCATCTGCGAGGGCTACGCGCTGCACCTGCCGCTGCGCCCCGGCCCGGTCGGCGGCGCCGATCCCCTTCCCGGCACCGCTTCTGACGTAGCGTCAACGACCCCGCTGGTCGCCGTCGACCACCCCGACGTCGTGGTCGAGACGGTCAAACTCGCCGACGACCGCAGCGGCGACGTCGTGGTCCGGCTGTACGAGTCGCGCGGCGGGCGGGCCCGTGCCGTCCTGACCGCGGGCTTCCCCGCGACGGCCGTCCAGGAGACGGACCTGCTGGAGGAACGGCTCGCCGACCACCCGCACGACGACGGGCGCACCCCGCTGACGCTGCGCCCGTTCCAGGTGCTCACCCTGCGGCTGGTCCGCCCCCGCGAAGGCCAGGAGGGCCGCGTTGCCTGAAACACCCCACTCGCCGCTCTCCGAAGTGCCCTCGCGGGACGAGGCGTTGCCGGCCTTCCCCGACGAGCAGCGCCCGCCGGGACCGCCGGACGCGCGGACGCGCGACCTGCTGCGCCAGTGGGCCGCGGGCGACGGTCCGCTCGCCACCCGCGCCCGGGTCGTCCTGCTCGCCGCCGAAGGGCTGCGGGACGCCGAGATCTCCCGGCGGCTCGGCGTCTCCCGGCAGACCGTGGGCAGTTGGCGGCACCGCTGGCAGAGCGCGGGGCTGCGCGGTCTCGAACAGCGGCCCCGCACCGGCAGACCCGCCACCGTGGACGAGGCCGAGGTGGTCACCCGCGCGCTGCTCGCGCCCGGCGGCAGCGGCGCCAGCCGGGCCATCGCCCGCGAACTGGGCCTGTCCCACGCCACGGTGGCCGCGATCAGACGCCGCTGGCAGCTCACCGCGGACGAGACGGCACCCGCCCCGCACGTACCGACCAGACCGCCGCTGCCCGGCACCGACGTGTGGGTGATGGGCCTGTACGCCGACGCGCGCGGCGCCGTCCTGCTCGCCGGTACCCGCGCCGCCGCCCCGGCGCAGGGACCCGCGGCCACCGTCATCGGCGAGGACGTCCTGGCCGGCCTCGGCCGGGCCCTCGACGCGATGCGCCTGGCCGTGGCCCCTGACCCCGGCGGCCCGCCGCCGCCCGGCCTCACCGGCTACCTCGCCGCGGCGGCCGGACACCACCCGGACATCGCCCTGCACGCGATCACCCTCTGGGAGACCGGCCGGATCTCCGCACCCCCGCCCGGCACCACGCCGGTGACCTTCCACCAGCTCCCGGCCCGTTCCACCTGGCACGGCTTCCTGCGCGCCATGATCGCCCTGGACAGCACCAGCCACCCCGAGTCCTCCCGGCGGGTCTACCTCGACCTCGTCGCCGCGCTGGAACGGCAGACCGCGGGCGCGCCGGGCCCGGTCCGCTGGCTGCGCGAGAACGTCGCGGGCCACCTGCGCGCCCCGCACACCCCCGAGGCCGTCGCACACCCGCCCTCGTTCAGCGGTGTCAACCAGATCGACCTCGGCTCCTTCAACGAGTGCGTGGTGATCGAGACCGTCCGGCTGTCCGGCACCATCACCCGCGGCGAGATCGCCCACCGCACCGGACTCACCCAGCAGTCGGTCTCCCGGATCGCCCGCTCGCTGCTCGACCGCGGCATCCTCGTCGAGGACGCGCAGCGGCGCGCCACCTCGGGCAAGCCCCGCACCCCGGTGCGGCTCAGCGGCACCGCCGCGCACGCGCTCGGCCTGCACATCGACCCCGAGGTGCTGACCGCCGTCGTCATCGACCTCGACGGCGCGATCGTCTGCACCCGCACCCGGCCGGTGAGCGCCGACATCGACCCGGCCGAATTCGTCGCGCAGGTGGTCGAGCTGGGCCGCGAGACGCTGCGGAAGGCGGGCGGCGCGGTCCGCGAGGACGGCTTCCTCGGCATCGGCGTCGCGGTGCCGGGCCCGGTCGACATCGCCTCCGGTACGGTGCTCGGCCCGCCGCTGCTGTCGGCCTGGAACGACCTGCCGCTGCTCTATCTGCTCAAGGACCACTTCCCGTGCCCGGTGATCATCGAGAAGGACTCGCTGGCCGCGGCGGCGGGGGAGCGGTGGATCGGCCGCGACCGCAGAGCCCGCGACTTCGCGTACCTCTACCTCGGTACGGGCGTCGGCTCCGGGCTCTACCTCAACGGTGACCTCTACCGGGGCGTCAGCGCCAACGCCGGTGAGTTCGGGCAGCTCTGCGCCATCGCGCTGGGGCGGGTGGACGCCGACGGGCGGCCCGAACTGCTGCCCGAGTGCAATCCGCCGGTCTCCGTGACCGACTTCGCGGTCCGCCGCGGCCTGCCCGCCGCCGACGCCGCCCGCGGCAGCACCGCCGCCTACCGGGAGGTCGGCCGGGCCGCGGCGGCCGGTGACCCGGCCGCGACGGCCGCGCTGCGCGAGGTGGCGGGCGCCGTCGGACGCGGCGCGCTCGGCCTGGTCGACCTGCTGGACATCGACCTCATCGTGCTCGGCGGCCCGTTCTTCACCGACGACGTCGCCGGCTTCTACCTGGACGAGATCGGCCGCGCCGTCAACGAATTCCCCACCGCCCGCAGGCTGCGCCGGGTCGAGGTGGAGCGCTCGGTGCTGAGCGCCGAGGCCGCCGCCGTGGGCGCCGCGTCGACCATCTTCCACGCCACGTTCACCCCGCGGCTGCGCGGGCGCGAGCGGCCCTGACCGGGCGGGGCGCGGGCGCCGCTGGCGAACCACCCGCGTCCCGCTTTTTGCAGTGAGAAGTCAAAAAATGCCGGTCCGATCGCGTTCTTTGTCTTGACGCTGCGTCAAAGATGGCAACACACTGCCCAACTGATGACGCGAGACCCGGACTTCCTTCGGACTTGCACCGAAGTCAGTGCCGGCACCTGCTCGATGCTGCTCGATGACGACGGAGGCAGGATGGACGAGCGAAAGCGCCGACGCGCGGGACTGGCCGCGGTCTGCGCCATGGCGTGTGCGATCGGTCTGACGGCGGGATTCGGCCCGAGCGCGGCGGCGAACACCCCACAGGAGGCGGTCGCCGCCACCCCGGTCTACCTCGACACCCACCACTCCTTCCAGGAGCGGGCCGCCGACCTGGTGTCGAGGATGACCTCGCAGGAGAAGGTCCAGCAGCTCAGCACCAACAGCGGCCCCGCCATCCCCCGGCTGGGCGTCCAGCAGTACACGTACTGGAGCGAGGGCCAGCACGGCGTCAACACCCTCGGGGCCAACCAGAACAACGGCGGGGCGCAGGGCGGCGTCCACGCCACCAGCTTCCCGACCAACTTCGCCTCGTCCATGTCCTGGGACCCGGCGCTGCTCTACCAGGAGAGCACCGCGATCTCCGACGAGGTGCGCGGTTTCGTCGACAAGTCGCTCTTCGGCACCGGCCAGAACAACCTCGGCCCGTCCGCCGACGACTACGGTTCGCTGACCTACTGGGCGCCGACGGTCAACCTCGACCGCGACCCGCGCTGGGGCAGGACCGACGAGGCGTTCGGCGAGGACCCGTACTTCGTCGGGCGGATGGCCGGCCAGTTCGTCGACGGCTACCAGGGCAACAACCCCGACGGCACCTCGAAGACCGGCTATCTGAAGGTCGCCTCCACCGCCAAGCACTACGCGCTCAACAACGTCGAGGACAACCGCACCGGCATCAGCTCGGACGTCGACGACACCGACCTGCGCGACTACTACACCGCGCAGTTCCGCTCGCTGATCGAGGACGCGCACGTGTCCGGGCTCATGACGTCGTACAACGCGATCAACGGCACCCCGTCGGTCTCGGACACCTACACCACCAGCCAACTCGCCCAGCGCACCTACGGGTTCAACGGCTACATCACCTCCGACTGCGGCGCGGTCGGCACCAACTGGCGGCAGTTCCCCGGCGGTCACGACTGGGCGCCACCCGGCTGGACCACCGACCACAAGGACGACCCGACGTGGACCGAGACCGCCACCGGCACGACGATGTCCGGGCAGGCCGGCGGCCAGGCGTACGCGCTGCGGGCCGGTACCGACCTCAACTGCACGGGTGACGAGGCGACCACCGCCAACATCCAGGAGGCCGTCGAGGCGGGCGCGCTCAGCGAGGGCGTGATCGACACCGCCCTGGTGAAGGTCTTCACCATCCGCATGGAGACCGGCGAGTTCGACCCGGCGAGCGCGGTGTCGTACACGAACATCACCAAGGACCAGATCGAGAGCCCGGCCCACCAGGCGCTCGCCACCACCGTCGCCGACAGCTCCCTGGTGCTGCTGAAGAACGACAAGCGGGCCTCGGGCGGCGGCAAGCTGCTGCCCGCCGACCCCGCCGCCACCAAGAAGGTCGTCGTCCTCGGCGACCTGGCCGACACCGCGACGCTCGGCCTGTACTCGGGTGACCCGACCTACCGGACCAGCCCGCTACGCGGCATCCAGAACGAGATCCACGCGATCGACCCCACGGCCTCCGTGGTCTACGACGCGGCGGGCACCTCGTCCACGGGCACCGGCGCCGCGGTGCTCTCCGACAAGACCAGGGCCGACATCAAGGCCGCCGACCTCGTGGTGCTGTTCGTCGGCACCACCCAGGCCAACGGCGACGAGGGCAACGACCGCGACAACCTCGCCATGCCCGGCAATTACCAGTCGCTG
Organism: Streptomyces sp. CBMA29; assembly: GCF_014596445.1. GTDB lineage: Bacteria > Actinomycetota > Actinomycetes > Streptomycetales > Streptomycetaceae > Actinacidiphila. Next base: position 13,375 of record NZ_MECL01000095.1, read on the forward strand.
ATCGACCAGACGTCGGCGCTCGGCACCGACAAGCTCGCCCTGGTCATCCAGTCCGACGGCCCGGTGGACATCCAGAAGGAGACCGCCGCCGGCTCACCGGTCTCCTCGATCGTCTTCAGCGGCTACAACGGCCAGTCGCAGGGCACCGCGCTCGCCCATGTGCTCTTCGGCGACGTCAACCCGTCAGGGCACCTCAACTTCACCTGGTACAAGGACGATTCGCAGCTCCCCGACAAGCAGGACTACGGACTGACCCCGAGCGCCACCGGCGGCCTCGGCCGTACGTACCAGTACTTCACCGGCGCCCCCACGTACCCCTTCGGCTACGGGCTCAGCTACAGCTCCTTCTCCTTCACCTCGGTCAGTGCCAACAAGACACGGATCACGCCGGACGGCACCGTGAAGATCGGCGTGGACGTCACCAACACCGGCAAGACGGCGGGCGCCACGGTCGCGCAGCTCTACGCGGCGACCCCCTTCGCCGTCCCCGGCGTGGAACTGCCCGCCAAGCGGCTGGCGGGCTTCGCCAAGACCAAGGTGCTGGGGCCCGGCAGGAGCCAGCACCTGACGATCACCGTCAAGGCCGCGGACCTGTCCTTCTGGGACGCCGGGAGCTCCCGGCAGACCGTCTACAACGGCACCTACGCCTTCCGGCTCGGCCCGGACTCCGCCCACCCGGCGGGCACCGCGAGCGTGAAGATCAGCGGCACACTGACCCCCAAGGTGCGGTACGTCACCGTGCAGCCCGAGAGCGTCGTCCACGACGCGGGCCAGACCTTCCCGCTCACCGGCAAGAACAAGTGGATCAAGGACGACACGAACCCGGCGAAGGAACAGCGCGACCTGTCCGTCACCGCGGACAACGTCGTGGAGGCCGTCAACAACGACCAGTCCTTCGTCGACCTGTCCACCGCCAAGGTCACGTACCACAGCAGTGACCCGGCCGTCGCGACCGTCGACAAGGACGGCCTGGTGCACGCCGTGGCCGACGGCGTCGCCACCGTCTCGGCGACCGTGGGCGGCGTCACCGGCTCCACCCCGGTGGTGGTCCGCGGCACCCTCACGCTCAAGGCGCCGCCGATCGCCGAGGCGGGCAGCACCCTGACCGCGACCACCACGTACACCAACGGCGGCGCGTCCGCCGTGCGGAATGTGTCGGTCACGCTCGCCACCCCGGCGGGCTGGACGGCCACGGCCACCGGCCCGGCGGCCTTCGACAGCGTCGGCGCGGGCCAGAAGGCCACCACCACCTGGCAGGTGACCGTCCCGGCCGGTGCGGACCCGGACAACTTCACCCTCGACGCCGCCGTCGTCACCCCCTCAGGGGAGGAGACCGCCCAGGCACCCGTCACCGTGCCGTACGCGTCACTGACCGCCGCCTACAACAACTCCGGCATCAGCGACGACGCCCACACCACGACCGGCAGCCTGGACGGCGAGGGCGCCAGCTTCTCGCTCCAGGCGCTCGCCGCCCTGGGCTGGCACGCGGGCCGGAACACCGACCACGACGGGGTGTCCTACCCCTGGCCCGCCACCGCGGGCACCGGGGCCCCGGACAACGCCGTGGCGGGCGGCCAGGCCGTCGAGATCACCGGCAGCGGAACCAAGCTGGGCTTTGTCGGCACCAGCGCCTTCGGCGCCACCTCCGGCACCGGCACCATCGTCTACACCGACGGGACCACGCAGACCTACGCGCTGGCCCTGTCCGACTGGTGGGCCGGATCACCGTCGCAGGGCAGCGACTTCGCCGCCAGCACGCCCTACCTCAACAACGGCGGCGGACAGCAGCAGCAGACCGTGCACATCTCCGCGGCCACCGTGGACCTGCTGCCCGGCAAGACCGTCCAGGCGATCACCCTGCCGAACGTGAGCAGGACGCAGGTCGACCACCAGGTCGCCATGCACCTGTTCTCGATCGCGGTCGGCGGCTGACATGCAGCGGCGCGCCGTCCCCCCGCTGCGGAGGACGGCGCGCCGAGCGCCGCCCGGCCGGCCAGCCTGTCAGGACCGGGCCCGCCGGGAGGAGCCGCAGGACGTCAGCGACGATCCCAGACGTTCATGAGGATGAGCTGAACGCCGAGTCGAAGGAGGCCGCGGGCGGCTCGATCGCGGCCAGCGCCCGTACGTGCGCGAGCGCGGCGGGCGCGCCCGTCATCCGGTCCATCCCCGCGTCCTCCCACTCCACCGAGACCGGCCCCTCGTACCCGATGCTGTTGAGCATCCGGAAGACCGGCTCCCACGGCACGTCGCCGTGCCCGGTCGACACGAAGTCCCAGCCGCGCCGCGGGTCGCCCCACGGCAGATGCGAACCGAGCCGCCCGTTGCGGCCGTTGAACTGCTTGACCGACTCCTTGCAGTCCACGTGGTAGATACGGTCGCGGAAGTCGTACAGGAAGCCGACCGGGTCGAGGTCCTGCCACACGAAGTGGCTGGGGTCGAAGTTGAGCCCGAAGGCCGGGCGGTGCCCGATCGCCTCCAGGGTCCGCACGGTCGTCCAGTAGTCGTACGCGATCTCGCCCGGGTGCACCTCGTGCGCGTACCGGACCCCGACCTCGTCGAAGACGTCCAGGATCGGATTCCAGCGGTCGGCGAAGTCCGCGAATCCGCGGTCGACCATCTCCTGCGGCACCGGCGGGAACATCGCCACCGTGTGCCAGATCGACGAACCGGTGAAACCGACCACGGTGTCCACACCGAAGGCCGCGGCGGCCCGCGCGGTGTTCTTGATCTCCTCCGCGGCCCGCTCCCGCACCCCCTCGGGTGAGCCGTCGCCCCAGATACGGGCGGGCAGGATGCCGCGGTGCCGCTCGTCGATCGGATGGTCGCAGACCGCCTGGCTGGTCAGATGGCAGGAGATGGTCCAGCTCTTGAGCCCGTGCTTGTCCAGGGTGTCGCGCAGTCGCGGCAGATACGCGTCGTCGCCGAGCGCCGCCTCCACGTCGAAGTGGTCACCCCAGCAGGCGATCTCCAGGCCGTCGTACCCCCACCGCGAGGCGAGCGCGCACACCTCGGTGAAGGGCAGGTCGGCGAACTGGCCGGTGAAGAGCGTGACGGGTCGGGCCATGTGCGTCCTCCAGGGATCAGCGAGTCGGCGAGGTGTCTCGGTGCGGAACAGGGCCTCGGCAGAAGGGGCTTCAGGACCGAGGGGCGGCGGGCACCGGGATGTGCACGCCGAGGGCCGCCGCACTGGTCTCCACGGCCGCCAGCACCCGCTGCACCTGGAGCCCGTCGGCGAACGACGGCCGCGGATCCGTACCGCCCGCCACCGCCTCGGCGAAATCGCGCACCTGGTGCGTGAAGGAGTGCTCGTAGCCGATCAGATGGCCCGGCGGCCACCACGCGTCAAGGTAGGGGTGGGTGGGCTCGGTGACCAGGACGCGGCGGAAACCGGCGGTGTCCGGGTCCTCGGAACGGTCGTGGAAGGCCAGTTCGTTCATCGACTCGGCGTCGAAGGCGAGCGTGCCGCGCGAGCCGCTGACCTCGATCCGCATGGCGTTCTTGTGCCCGGTGGCGAAACGGGTCGCCTCGAACACACCGATCGCGCCGCCGTCGAACCGCGCGGTGAACAGCGCCGCGTCGTCCACCGTGACCCGGCCGCGCTCGGAACCGCCCTTGCCCGACAGGCCGCTCGCCGACTCCGGCAGCGGGCGCTCGGTCACGAAGGTCTCCAGCAGCGCGCCGACCGAGCTGATCCGCTGACCCGTCAGATACTGCGCCGCGTCGATGCTGTGCGCGCCGAGATCGCCCAACGCCCCTGACCCGGCACGGTCCTTGCGCAGCCGCCAGGCCAGCGGGAACTCCGGGTCGACCAGCCAGTCCTGGAGGTACTGCGCCCGCACCTGGTGGATCGTGCCCAGCCTGCCCTCCTCGACCAGCCGCCGCGCCAGCACCAGCGCGGGCACCCTGCGGTAGTTGAAGGCCACCATCGAACGCACCCCGGCCTGCCGGGCCTTGTGCGCCGCGTCGACCATGGCCTCGGCCTCCGCCACCGAATTGGCCAGCGGCTTCTCGCACATCACGTGCTTGCCCGCGGCGAGCGCCGCCTGCGCGATCTGCGCGTGGCTGTCGCCCGGCGTGCAGATGTCCACCACGTCGATGTCGGGCCGCGCCACCAGCGCCCGCCAGTCGGTCTCGTACGACTGCCAGCCGTACCGCTCGGCGGCCGACGCCGCCCGCTGCTCCGACCGGCCGCAGACGGCGGTGAGTTCGAGCCGCACCGGCAGGTCGAAGAAGCGGCCCGCGGTGCGCCAGGCGTGGGAGTGCGCCGCGCCCATGAACGCATGGCCGACCATGCCGATCCGCAGCGCGGGGACCGGGGGTGGTGTCGTCGTCACGTACGTCCTCCTGGCGGAATGCCGCTCCTGGTACGGGCCGTGAATCGTTATTCATCCGGCATCGACTGAAACTCACGGCGCCGGATAGAACAGTTCGCGAGTTTCTGCCTGAACTTCGGCATAAGTCAAGGCTCTTGACGTCGGCGACGGCAACAGGGCACCGTGCGGTTGCCGAGACGTCACACATCCGGGGGGCAGTGATCGACACTCCAGTCAATCTCCGCGAGGTCGGCAGGCTCCGGGTTCTTGAGGCACTGCACACCACCGCCCGCAGCAGCAGGCCCGAACTCGTCCGCGTCACCGGCCTGTCCAGGGCCACCGTCTCCTCGCTGATCGCCGACCTCATCACCGTCGGCCTGGTCACCGAGGACGAGGGCCCCGAGGAACCCGAGCCCCGCCGCACCGGACGGCCCGCCCAGTCCCTCTCGCTGGTCCCCAGCTCCGGTTACGCCATCGGCGCGGACATCGGCCACCAGCACGTACGCGTCATCCTCTGCGACCTGTTCGGCGCCGTCCTGTGGGAGCACTGGGTCGCCAAGGACGTGGACCGCGCCCCGCAGGAGACCCTCGACCTGGTCGCCGTCCTCGTCGGCCGGGCCCTCCAGGAGACCGGCGTCGCCCGCGAACGCGTCCTCGGCATCGGCGCCGGAATCGCCTCCCCGGTCGAGAAGGGCAGCGGCGCCCTCGGCGCCGAGGGCATCATGCCCGGCTGGGTCGGCCTGCGCCTCACCGACGAACTGCGGCACCGCACCTCGCTGCCGGTCCGCGTCACCAACGACGCCAACGCCGGCGCCCTCGCCGAGCGCATGTACGGCGCCGGGCGGCAGGCGGGCGACATGGTCTACGTCCGGCTCTCCGCCGGAATCGGCGCGGGCATCGTCAGCGACGGCCGCCTCCTGCTCGGCTCACGGGGCCTCGCCGGGGAGATCGGCCATCTCCCGCTCGTCACCGACGGCCTCATCTGCCGCTGCGGCAACCGCGGTTGCCTGGAGACCGTCGCCAGCCCCGTCGCCATCGCCCGCCTGCTGTCCGACAGTTGGGGCGAGACCGTCGCCCCCCGCGACCTCCCCGCCCTCATCCGCGACCGCAACACCGGCGCCCTGCGCGCCGTCCGCGACGCGGGAGACGCCGTCGGCCGCGCGCTCGGCACGCTCGTCACCCTCCTCAACCCGCGCCTGATCGTGGTCGGCGGCGACCTCGCCGCCGCGGGCGCCGACATCCTCGAACCCATCCGGGCCGGTGTCCGCCGCCACACCCTTCCCTCCGCCGCGGAGGGCCTGGAGATCGTCACCGGCGGCCTCGGGGACGGCGCCGAGGTCCGCGGGGCGGCCGGTCTCGTCCTCGCCGACGCCGCCTCACTGCTGGCCGGAGCGGCCTGACCCGTACCAGCCTGTCCCGGAGCGGCCCGCTCCGTACCTCGGCGCCGCCTCAGTCCGTGGCCGGGACGATCTGCCCGTCGCGCAGTTCCAGGACGCGGTCGGCCAGGGCGAGGAGCTGCGTGTCGTGGGTGGCGACGAGGGCGGTGACGGACTCGCTGCGGACGACCGCGCGCAGCAACTCCATGACGGCCAGGCCCGTCTCGGCGTCGAGCTGCCCGGTGGGCTCGTCGGCGATGAGCAGGACGGGGCGGTTGGCGAGGGCGCGGGCGATGGCGACCCGTTGCTGCTGTCCGCCGGAGAGTTCGCCGGGGCGCTGGGCGGCGTGGTCGGCGAGGCCGACGAGGGCCAGGAGGAGTTCGACGCGCTCCTCGCGCTCGCGCGGCGGGGTCTTGCGCAGCCGCATGGGCACGCCCACGTTCTCGGCGGCGCTGAGGATGGGGAGCAGCCCGAAGGACTGGAAGACGAAGCCGATACGGTCCCGGCGCAGGGCGAGCAGGTCGTCGTCGCCGAGCGAGGCCAGATCGGTGCCGTCGAGCATGATCCGGCCGCCGTCGGGGCTGTCGAGACCGCCCACGAGGTTGAGGATCGTGGTCTTGCCCGAGCCCGAACGGCCCTTGAGCGCGACGAGTTCGCCGCGCGGGACGGAGAACGAGACACCGCGCAGGGCATGCACGGCGGTGTCGCCGCTGCCGTAGGTGCGGCGCAGATCCTCGACGACGACCATGTCCCCGGACGGCGGACCGTCCGCGACCGCCGTCGCCGCGCGTCCCGTGGACCCCTCGCTCATGCGTCCTCCCCGTCCTGGCCGCGTCCCCTGCCCGGCCCCCGCCCGCGGCGCGCCGGCCACCGTACGGCCGTCGCGTATCCGTACGGTACGCGCAAACGCCGTGGCCCGGACCCGTGGAGACGGGTCCGGGCCACGACAGGCCGCGAAAGGCCAGGAGGGGCCGCCGTAAGGCCGCGAACGGCGCGTACGCGGAGCGACGGCTCAGTGCAGCTCGGTGATCTCCGGGCCGCGGCGCAGCGGGTCGATTCCGTCGCCGAACTTCGACGGCTCGCCCTGCTCGGACGGCGCGGCGCCGTCCGGCACCATCTGCGCGTCGTTCGGCAGCTTCAGCACGATCGGGTCGCGCGGCGCCATCGGGGTGTCGCCGCGCAGCACCACGGTGTCGCGGAAGACGGACTCCAGCACACCGGCGGCGGCGGGCTGCACCGCGCCCTGGCCGGAGATCACCCCGCGCAGGAACCAGCGCGGGCCGTCGCAGCCGATGAACCGCACGAGCTGCACGCCGTTGGTGCCGTCCGGGAGCTGGACGGGCACCTGGGCCCGCAGCTCCCAGCCGAGCGGGCCCTCCAGCTCGTCGACGATGCCGCCCTGCTGGGTGATACCGGAGGCGATCTCCTCGCGGACCTCGCCCCAGATGCCCTCGGACTTGGGGGCGGCGAACGCCTGGAGCTGCACGGCGCTGTCCCGCAGCACCACGGTCGCGGCGACGATGGACTCGCCCGCGACCTCGACCCGCAGCTCCATGCCCTCGACTCCGGGCACGAACAGTCCGCCGAGGTCGACGCGGCCCTCGCCGGGCTCACTGACCTCGCTCAGGTCCCACGGGCCGTCGGGCCTCGGGGCGGGCGGAAGGTTGTACCGGAGGGACTCACCGGAGTCGTCCGACTCCTCGGCGTCCTCGACCTGCTCGTCAGGGCCTGCGGCCTCGTCGAGCTCGTCGAGGTCGTCTTCGCGCTCCTTGCGACGACGGAACACGGTCACTGTCCTTCCCGGTCTGCAACGACCGATGCGAATCCGACTCTGGACGTGTCGGCCGACGGCGTCTCCACCGCGGCATGACCCCCCGTGGAGCCGAAGCCCCCCGCGGCCCTGGCAGAGCCGGGCAGCTCCGCCACCTCATGGAAACGGACCCGCTCGACCTGCTGGACGACCAGTTGGGCGATCCGGTCACCCTTTTCGAACCGCACGGTCTCGCGCGGATCGAGGTTGACGACGATCACCTTGATCTCTCCACGGTACCCGGCATCCACCGTTCCCGGGGCATTCACCAGGGCCACACCGCAGCGCGCGGCCAGCCCCGAGCGGGGATGCACGAAGGCCGCGTACCCGTCGGGCAGGGCGATCGACACCCCGGTGGGCAGGACCGCGCGCTCACCGGGCGCGAGGTCCGCCGCCAGCGTGGTGGTCAGGTCCGCGCCCGCGTCACCGGGATGCCCGTAGGACGGTACGGGCACGGACTCGTCGAGCCGGTGCAGCAGTACGTCCACCGGCTGTCGCTCTGTGCTCACGGGTTCACCTCGCTGACGAGGCGCAGCGGCTCACGGCTCATGGGTTCACCTCGAAGGCGCGGGCGACCTTCACCTGGTCGGGGTCCGACATCGCCGCGCGGATCTCCTCCGCGCGGCCGTTCTGCGTGAAGTGGTCGAGCTTGACCTCGACGAACAGCGCCTCCGCGCGCACCGCGACCGGCCCGTCGTGGCCGCCGATCCGGCCCTCGGCCGAGCTGTAGATCTTGCGTCCGGCGACCGCGGTGCAGCGCGCCGACAGATACAGCGTGGCGCCGACCGGGACCGGGAGCAGGAAGTCCGACTCCAGCCGTCCCGTGACGGCGATGGCGCGCAGCATCCAGTTGACCGAGCCCAGCGTCTCGTCCAGCGCGGTGACCAGCACCCCGCCGTGGGCGAGGCCCGGCGCGCCCTGGTGGGCGGGCTTGACGGTGAACTCGGCGGTGACGCTGACGCCCTCGCCCGCCCTCGCCGCCAGGTGCAGCCCGTGGGGCAGGCCCTCGCCGCAGCCGAAGCACTGGTCGTAGTGCGCCCCGAGCAGCTCGCCCGGCGCCGGGGCGTCCGGGTGCCGCGTGGGCGCGGTGGCGTCGGGCGGCGGCGTCAACGACGACCGTCCGGCGCTTCTGGGTGTGTTCGCTCCACTCACGCCCGAGACCCTACCCTTCCGCGGGATCCTTTCCCTGCCGGTGTCCGTTGGTCCCGGGGGAGCCGCCCGGTGGCCGGCGGAGACCGCCCCCCGTAGCACCCTCGTACCGCCCCCGCAGTCCCCCCGTTGTCATCTGGTAGCACCGGAGCGCGCGCATGTCCCCAGGAGTAGGCCAGTCCGTCGTCGTCACCGGAGCCGGACGCGGCATCGGCCGTGCCATCACGCTGGAGCTGGCGCACTGCGGCTTCGACGTGATCGGCACGGTCCGCAACGACCGGGACGCGCGGGCGCTGCGCGCGGCGGTCGACCGCACGGGCGCGGCGGTGCGCACCGCGGTGCTCGACGTGGCCGACGCGACGTCCTGCGTCCGGGCGTTCACCGAGATCGCCACGATGACCGACGGCGGGCCGTGGGCGGTGGTCAACAACGCGGGGTTCGCGCAGCCGGGCGCGGTGGAGGACGTGGACGACGAGCAGGTACGGCGCCAGCTGGAGACCAATCTGGTCGCGCCCGCGCGGATCGCCCGCCTGGTGCTGCCCGCGATGCGGGACCGGCGGGCGGGCCGGATCGTCAACGTGTCGTCGATCGCCGGGCGGGTGTCGCTGCCGATGCTCGGCTGGTACTGCGCGAGCAAGCGCGGCCTGGAGTCGGTGACGGACGCGCTGCGGATGGAGACGGCTCCGTTCGGCGTGCACGTCTCGCTGATCGAGCCGGGCTCCTACGGCACCGGCATCTGGGAGACCGGCGCCGGGCTGCTGCCCGACGAGCGGGCGTCGGCGTACCAGGAGCAGTACGCGGCGGCCGGGGACGTGCTGCGCGGCAGCCGCGACCTGCCGGGGCCGCGCCCGGTGGCCCTCGCGGTGCGCAAGGCGCTGACCGCCCGGCACCCGCTGCCGCGCTATCTGGTGGGCGGCGGCGCCCGCTCGACCGCCGTGCTGGACGCGGTGGCGCCGACGGCGGCCTCCGACTGGGCGAAGCAGCTCGCCACCGGGCTGCGGCAGGCTCCGCCGAGGGTCACCCGTGCGCTGGCGCGCCTGCGCGGCAGATAGCACACGACCGCATGGCAGTCTGGTGCCATGCAGCCTTACGACGAACGTCTCACCGTGCCGCGCTCCTGGTGGTTCATGGCCGCAGGGGTGGGTGTGGCGATGGCGCTGATCCTCTTCCCGTTCGGCCCGCTGCCGATGCTGGCCGGTCTTGCGGCCGGCGCGGCCGGCGCCATGATGGCGGTCAGCTCGTACGGGTCCGCGCGGATCCGGGTGGTGGCGGGCTCGCTGGTGGCCGGCAAGGCCAGGATCCCGCTGGCGGCGCTGGGCGAGGCGACCGTGCTCGACCCGGCGGAGACGGTGGCCTGGCGCTCCCACAAGGCCGACCCGCGGGCGTACATGCTGATGCGCTCGTACGTGCCGACGGCGCTGAAGGTCGACGTGACCGATCCGGCCGACCCGACGCCGTACGTCTACCTGTCGACGCGTTCGCCGAAGCGGCTGGCGGAGGCGCTCAACGCGGTGAAGGCGCCCCAGTAGGACCGGTCGGGCCGGACGGTGCCGGGCGGCCCCTGCGGGGGCGCCCGCGGCCGGTCAGGGCTCGATGGCGGGCGGCTGCCACAGCGTGCCGGTCAGGGCCGCGTCGGCCGGTGCGCCGACGGCGGGCAGCTCGGGCCACGGAAGCTGGGCGGCGCGCAGGTCGTCGCGGATCCGCTGGGCGAGCTTGCGGGTGTCGCGCCGGTTCATCAACGCGCCGACGGCCGCGCCGATCATGAACGGCGTCAGCGTCGGCATATTGCGCAGCGTGCGGCGCAGCAGCCGCTGGCGCATCTCCCTCTTCATGCTGCTGCCCAGGGCCACGTTGACCGTGGAGAGTTTCAGCACATCGATACCGCGCTGTTCGGTCCAGGACCACAGATACGCGGTCGCGCGCTCCCTGGAGTTGCCCGGGACACGCAGTCCGTAGACCTCGTGCAGTTCCGCGATCAGTTTGAACTCGACCGCGGCGACGCCGAGCGTCTCGGCGGTCAGTTCGGCCGGCATCGCCGGCGGGGCGGGCAGCATCGCGGCGGCGCCCACACCGGCGCCGACGGTCATGGTGCCCTTCACCGCGGTGGCGATGAGCCGGTCCGCGATGTCCTCGGGGCCGAGACCGGGAAACTGCCCCCGCAGCGTCGCCAGGTCACGGACCGGGATGCGCGGGGCGACCTCGATCAGCCGCTCGGCGACCGAGCCCATGCTCGCTTTCGCCTTCCTGCCGCCGTAGCGCGCCCCGCTGCGTATTCCGCGCGCCCCGCGCGCGGTCGTGGCCGCGAGCGAGGCCATGCGGCCCCGCTCGTCGCCTTCTCGGCCTTCCACCCGGCCTTCCGTCGGACCTTCCACCGAGCCTTGTGCCCGGTCCTGGTCCTGGTCCTGCGCCCGGCCGTCGTCGTCCGCCCGGCCGTCCCGCCGCGAGCCCGTCACCGCGCCCGCGGATCAGGCCGCGCAGTCGCGGCAGATCGGGTTTCCGTTCTTCTCTGCCGCGAGCTGGCTCCTGTGGTGGACCAGGAAGCAGCTCATGCAGGTGAACTCGTCGGCCTGCCTGGGCAGTACGCGAACCGACAGTTCCTCATTGGAGAGGTCGGCGCCCGGCAGCTCCAGGGACTCCGCCTGGTCGAACTCGTCGACGTCCACCGCGGAGGTGGACTTCTCGTTCCGCCGGGCCTTCAGCTCCTCGATGCTGTCCTCGTTGACGTCATCGTCGGTCTTGCGTGGGGTGTCGTAATCCGTAGCCATTTTTCGCTCTCCCCCTGTGGGTGTCTGCGGTGTCTCCAGCGCACGTAACGCGCGGGAGGCCGGACTTGTGCCCGACCCGAGGCGGAGATTTTGCCTCACATCAAGCCCTGTTACTCAATCGACACCCAAGGTCGCCCCCGAAGGGGTGATCGCACGGGTGGCCGATCGTCGCTCGCGACAGTCTGAAAGTCGTATGTCGCGGGCGCCATCACGTGTACTTCCCGTGATCATGACCTGGGGAAACATGGATTTTCCGGTCTTTTTCCCCAACGTCTTGATCACTGTGTGTAGGTGTCCCTCAAATAGCATGTGCTGTCGATCACAACGGTTCCCGGCGGGGAACAGACCGCAAAATTTCTCGCATAGCGAACACTCGTCGGTGCTGTCGTCGCCGGTGGCCGTCCGGGGCGTGACGCGGTTCACAACGGGATCGCGACCCGCATGACCAGGCCGCCTCCCTCGCGCGGCTCGGCCACGATGACGCCTCCGTGCGCCCGTGCCACCGAACGCGCGATGGACAGCCCGAGTCCCACCCCCTTGTCACTTCCCGTCCGCTCGGTACGCAGACGCCGGAACGGCTCGAAAAGGTTGTCGATCTCGTACGCCGGAACGACCGGTCCGGTGTTCGAGACCACGAGCAGCCCCTGACCGCCCTCCACGGCCGTGGAGACGTCGACCCAGCCGTTCTCCGCCACGTTGTACCGCACCGCGTTCTGTACCAGGTTCAGGGCGATCCTTTCCAGCAGTACGCCGTTTCCCTGGACGACCGCGCCGTCGAGCCGGGAGCGTAGCTCCACGCCCTTGCCCTGCGCCTCGGCGCGGGTCTGGTCGAGCGCCCGGGAGGCGGCCTCCGCCAGGTCCACCGGCTTGCGGTCCACGATCTCGTTGTCACTGCGGGCGAGCAGCAGCAGGCCCTCGACCAGCTGCTCACTGCGCTCGTTGGTGGACAGCAGCGTCTTGCCGAGCTGGAGGAGATCGGCCGAGGCGTCCGGATCGGCGAGCTGGACCTCCAGCAGCGTCCGGTTGATCGCCAGCGGTGTGCGCAGCTCGTGCGAGGCGTTGGCCACGAAGCGGCGCTGGGCGTCGAAGGATCTCTCCAGCCGGTCGAGCATCTCGTCGAAGGTGTCGGCCAGCTCCTTCAGCTCGTCGTCCGGGCCGTCCAGCTCGATCCGGCGTTTGAGGTCGGAGCCGACCACGACCCGCGCGGTCCTGGTGATCCGCCCGAGCGGCGCGAGCACCCGCCCGGCCATCACGTATCCGAAGACCAGCGCGACCACCGCCAGGCCGATCAGGGCCAGCAGTGAGCGCTTGAGCAGCACATTGAGCGCCGCCTCGCGCTGGACGGCCATGCACTGGGCGAGGGCGGAGTTGAAGCGCCCCGAATCCGTCTCGTTGATCAGGCTCGGGCAGGTGTTGCTGACGATGTTGACCCGGCCGCTGTTGACGGTGAACAGCGGCTCGCTGCCCTGGTGCAGCGCCTGGGCCGCCAGCAGATAGATGATCCACAGCAGCAGCACACCGGCGATCAGGAACATGCCGCCGTACAGGACGGTCAGCCGTATCCGGATGGTCGGGCGCAGCCAGGGCAGCGGGCTCTCGCCCGGCAGCGGGTCCCAGGGGGGCCTGGGCGGGGCCGAGGGCGGGGCGGGCGCGGGGGAGCCGGCGGAGGGGGACGCCACGCGGATCAGATCCGGTAACCGGAACCGGGGACCGTCACGATCACCGGAGGCTCACCGAGCTTGCGGCGCAGGGTCATGACGGTCACCCGCACCACATTGGTGAACGGGTCGGTGTTCTCGTCCCACGCCTTCTCCAGCAGCTGCTCGGCGGAGACCACCGAGCCCTCGCTGCGCATCAGCACCTCGAGGACCGCGAACTCCTTGGGCGCCAGATGCACCTCCGCGCCGTCCCTGAAGACCTCGCGGCGGTTGGGGTCGAGCTTGATGCCGGAGCGCTCCAGGACCGGCGGCAGGGCCGCGGTGGTACGGCGGCCGAGCGCGCGGACCCGCGCGGTCAGCTCGGTGAAGGCGAAGGGCTTGGGCAGATAGTCGTCCGCGCCCAGTTCGAGACCCTCCACCCGGTCGCTGACGTCACCGGCGGCGGTGAGCATCAGCACCCGGGTGGGCAGGCCGAGATCGACGATCTCGCGGCACACCTGGTCGCCGTGGACGACCGGGAGGTCGCGGTCGAGGACGACCACGTCGTAGTCGTTGACCCCGATCCGCTCCAGGGCGGCGCCGCCGTCGTAGACCACGTCGACGGCCATCGCCTCGCGGCGCAGCCCGGTGGCAACCGCATCGGCGAGCAGTTGCTCGTCCTCGACGACCAGTACGCGCAAGGCGCTGTTCCTTCCAGAGCGGGGGGACATGAGCGGTCCTGCGGCGGGGCGGAGCCCCGGCAGGAACGGCATGAGCTGTGCGGATGCTCCACCATCCTGCACCTGAGGACCGTAAATCGGCGGTAAGGGAGCCGAGAGCGGAATATTCCTCCGGCCGACGGAGGTTTCCGTCCCGAAGCGGGTGGGCAAGACGACTGCACACCCACCCACCACGCCTCGCCACGCGTTTCCCTCGCGTGGTACCTGGCTTGACACACCCCGTGTCAACGACGACGACGAGGGGGCGCCTAATGGACGCGTTCACCACCGGAATCCTCCAGCGCATACACAGCACGGAGACCGATTTGCGCCGGGCCCGGGAGACGGGCGACGACTTCCTCGCCGACGTCGAGCAGGCGGAACTGGAAGACCTCCGCCGACTCGCGTCGGAGAACGGCGTGGACGTACGGCCGAAGGTCGCCTGATCCACACCGGCTGACCCCGAGCCGCACGCCCCGGACACCTCACAGGTGCCGGGGCGTTCGCATGTCTACGCGCGGATATCAGCCGATCATCCGATGGTCGGCCCCGCGGGTCCTACGGGCCCGCGCCGCGGTCCGGCCCACCGCCCCGCCCCTGTGTCGACGGCCCTAGTCGTGCCAGGCGCCCAAGCCGTCCAGCAGCTCCTGGAGCGGTTCGAAGAGGCCGCCGGGGGCCGCGACCGTCAGCTCGCCCGAGGCGGCCTCTCCCGGCCGTCCACCGGTCAGCGCGCCCGCCTCGCGGGCGAAGAGCGCCCCGGCCGCGAAGTCCCAGGGGTTCAGGCCGCGCTCGAAGTACGCGTCCAGCCGCCCGCAGCCCACGTCCGCGAGGTCGATGGCGGCCGAGCCGCCGCGCCGGATGTCCCGGACCCGCGGCAGCAGGGCGCCCACCACCGTCGCCTGCGCCGCCCTGCGCTCGGACAGGTAGCCGAAGCCCGTGCCGACCAGCGCGTGCGAGAAGGCCGGGGCCGGACGGCAGCGGGCCCGCTCGCCGTTGACGAACGCGCCGCCGCCGCGTACCGCCTGGTACGTCTCGCCGCGCATCGGGGCGGCCACCACACCGGCCACCGCCTCGCCGTCCACCTCCGCGGCGATGCTCACCGCCCAGGACGGCAGGCCGTAGAGGTAGTTCACCGTGCCGTCGAGCGGGTCGATCACCCAGCGCACCCCGCTGGTGCCCTCGCTGCTCGCGCCCTCCTCGCCGAGGACGCCGTCGTCGGGGCGCAGACCGCTGATGTAGGACGTGATCAGTTTCTCGGCGGCGATGTCCATCTCGGTGACGACGTCGATCGGGCTGGACTTGGTGGCGGCCACGCCCAGGTCGGCGGGGCGGCCGTCGCGCAGCAGCTCACCGGCCCTGCGCGCGGCTTCGAGGGCGATCTCCAGCAGCGCGGTGGGCTCGGTCGACGACGCGTCGGGGGTGGGGCTCAACGGGGGTCTCCTCAGTCGGTTCCGGCCGGTACCGGTCAGTCGGTTCCGGCGGCGGCGGGCAGCGGGGTCCTGGCCGGGCAGCAGCCCGCGGGACAGATGTCGTGGCTGGGGCCGAGCGCGCCCAGCGCGCAGCGCGCCGGGGCCGCTCCCCGCTCGGTCGCGGCCCGCTCCAGCACCAGGTCGCGTACCGCGGCGGCGAAGCGCGGGTCGGCGCCGACGGTCGCGGCGCGGCTGACCGGCAGCCCCAGCTCCGCGGCCTTCGCGACGGCCTCGGTGTCCAGGTCGTACTTCACCTCCATGTGGTCGGAGACGAAGCCGATCGGCACCATGACGACCGCGGGCGCGCCCTGCGCGTGCTCCCGCGTCAGGTGGTCGCAGATGTCCGGCTCCAGCCACGGGATGTGCGGGGCGCCGCTGCGCGACTGGTAGACGAGCTGCCACGGCCGGTCGACGCCGGTCGCCGCGCGTACCGCGTCGGCGATCACCCGGGCGGTGTCCAGGTGCTGCGCGACGTACGCGCCGCCGTCGCCGTGGCCCTCGACCGGTCCCGAGGTGTCGGCGGCCGAGGCGGGGATCGAGTGCGTGGTGAAGGCGAGCCGGGCGCCGTCGCGTACCTCCGCGGGCAGCGCGTCCAGGGCGGCCAGCGTCGCCTCGGTCATCGGCCCGACGAAGCCGGGGTGGTTGAAGTAGTGCCGCAGCTTGTCCACCCGCGGCACCGGGTGGCCCTCCTGGGCCAGTACGGCCAGCGAGGCGGCCAGATTCTCGCGGTACTGCCGACAGCCGGAGTACGAGGCGTAGGCGCTGGTGGCCAGCACCAGGACCCGGCGGTGGCCCGCCCGCGCGATCTCCCGCAGAGCGTCGGTCAGATACGGCGCCCAGTTGCGGTTCCCCCAGTAGACCGGCAGGTCGAGGCCGTGCCCGGCGAAGTCCTTGCGGAGCGCGTCGAGCAGTTCGCGGTTCTGCGCGTTGATCGGGCTGACGCCGTCGAAGAGGAAATAGTGCCGCCCGACCTCCTTCAGCCGCTCTGTGGGGATGCCCCGGCCGTGCGTGACGTTCTCCAGGAAGGGCACCACGTCGTCGGGTCCCTCGGGGCCGCCGAAGGAGAGCAGCAGCAGGGCGTCGTACGGGCCGGCGTCGTGGGGGTCGCGCTGAGGTGGCTGATCGGACATGTCATCGATCCTGCCACCCCGCGATGATCTCGCCGCGCTCCGCCTCCCCCGACGGGCGTACCCGGTCACGCGGTGCCCGCCGCGGGCGCCTCTCGCACGGTGGAATCCGGGGGCGCCGGGCGGTCAAAATCCGGTTGCGCCGACTCGTAAGCTGTACGCGCCAGCTACGTTCCTTACCGAGAATTCGGCGACGCCGCCGGGAGCGCCCTTGTCCAGCCCCTATCGCGCGATCTTCACCGCTCCCGGCACCAAGGCGTTCTCCGCCGCCGGGCTGATCGGGCGGATGCCACTGTCCATGCTGGGCATCGGCATCGTGACGATGATCTCCCAGGTCACCGGGAGGTACGGGCTCGCGGGCGCGCTCGCCGCCGCGCTGGCCCTGTCGGGGGCGGCCATCGGACCGCAGATCTCCCGGCTGGTCGACCGGTACGGACAGCGGCGGGTGCTGCGTCCCGCGAGCGCCGTGACGGTGCTGTCGGTGGCGGCCCTGCTGATCGCGGTACGGGCCGGGTCGCCGGACTGGGTGTACTTCGTGTGCGCGGTCGGCGCGGGCTGCACGCCGAGCATGGGCGCCATGGTGCGCGCCCGCTGGTCGCGGATCCACCGCGGCTCTCCCGAACTCCTGCACACCGCCTACTCCTTCGAGTCGGTGGTGGACGAGATCGTCTTCATCCTCGGGCCGATCCTGTCGATCGGGCTGTGCACGGCCTGGTTCGCGGAGGCGGGACCGCTGCTGGCCGCGGTCTTCCTGGGCGCCGGCGTACTGCTGCTGACCGCGCAGCACGCCACCGAGCCGCCGCCGCATCCGCGTGACCGCCTCTCGGACCGGTCGGTGCTGCGCGAGCCGGGGCTGCTGGTGGTCACCGGCGTCTTCGTCGGCACCGGGGCGCTGTTCGGCGCGGTCGACGTGGCCACGGTGGCCTTCGCGGACGAGCGCGGGCACAAGGCGCTGGCCAGTCTGGTGCTGGCGACGTACGCCCTGGGATCGTGTCTGGCCGGGCTGGTCTTCGGGCTGATGACCCCGCGCGGGACGCCCACCGGGAGGTTCCTGCTGGGGATCGCGTTGATGACAGTGAGTATGATCCCGCCACTACTGGTCGGAAACTTGCCGTTTCTGGCCGTGGCGCTGTTCTTCTCGGGCCTGACCATCGCTCCGACGATGGTCACCGCGATGGGCCTGATCGAAGGGCTGGTACCGCGGACGAAACTGACCGAGGGCATCACGTGGACCTCCACGGGGATGGCGGTCGGGGTCGCCGCAGGGGCCTCGGTGGCGGGTCGGGTGATCGACTCGCACGGGGCGTCGGCGGCTTTCGCGGTGCCCGCCGCCTCGGCGGTCCTCGCCGTGGTGGTGGCGTTTGTCGGGTACCGCCGGCTCAAGCCGGTGCCGGAGCGGGAGGGGCCGCGCGATGAGCACGACGGGCAGTACGGCACGCACGACAAGCAGGGCCGAGCAGAAGGCGTGGCGTAACTGGGCGGGGAACGTCTCGGCCCGGCCCGCGCGGGCCGTGGCGCCCGCCTCCGTGGGCGAACTGGCGGCCGTGCTGCGGCGGGCCGCCGAGGACGGCCTGCCGGTGAAGGCGGTCGGCTCCGGGCACTCCTTCACCGCCGCGGCGGCCACCGACGGGGTGCTGATCCGCCCCGAGGGGCTGACCGCGATCCGCGCCATCGACCGCGCGGCGGGCACCGTCACCGTCGAGTCGGGCGTCCAGCTCAAGCAGTTGAACGCGGCGCTGACCGCCGAGGGCCTGTCGCTCACCAACATGGGCGACATCATGGAGCAGACGGTGGCGGGCGCCACCAGCACCGGCACGCACGGCACCGGCCGTGACTCCGGTTCGATCGCCGCCCAGATCACCGCGCTCGAACTGGTCACCGCGGACGGCTCGGTGCTGACCTGCTCGGCCGAGGAGAACCCCGAGGTCTTCGCCGCCGCCCGGATCGGGCTCGGCGCGCTCGGCGTGGTCAGCGCCGTCACCTTCGCCGTCGAGCCGGTCTTCCTGCTGACCGCGCGCGAGGAGCCGATGGCCTTCGACCGGGTGATGGCGGAGTTCGAGCAGCACGCCACGGAGAACGAGCACTTCGAGTTCTACTGGTTCCCGCACACCGACAGTTGCAACACCAAGCGGAACAACCGCAGTCAGGGCCCGGCCGCGCCCGTCCCCGCCGTACGCGGCTGGATCGACGACGAGTTGCTGTCCAACGGCGTCTTCCAGGCCGCCTGCGCCGTCGGCAGGGCCGCGCCCGCCGTGATCCCCGGCATCGCCAAGCTCTCCAGCCGCGCCCTGTCGGCCCGTTCGTACACCGACATCCCGTACAAGGTCTTCACCAGTCCGCGCCGGGTGCGCTTCGTGGAGATGGAGTACGCGGTGCCGCGCGAGGCGGCCGTCGACGCGATCCGCGAGCTGAAGGCGATGGTCGAGCGGTCCGATCTGCGGATCAGTTTCCCGGTGGAGGTACGGGTCGCGCCCGCGGACGACATCGCGCTGTCGACGGCGTCCGGCCGGAACACTTCGTACATTGCGGTGCATATGTACCGGGGTAGCCGTTACCAGGAGTATTTCACCGCGGTCGAGAGGATCATGACCGAGCGTGGCGGGCGCCCGCACTGGGGCAAGATGCACACCCGCGACGCGGAGTACCTCGCCTCGGCCTATCCGCGGTTCGGTGAATTCACGGCGCTGCGGGACCGGTTGGACCCGGACCGGCGGTTCGCGAACGACTACCTCCGGCGGGTGCTGGGCTCGTAGTCGCTTCATGCGAGAAAGTCCGCATTTGCACCCGGCGCGCAACCCTTTCGTGTGAGCCGTGCCACTCAACTCCCGCGCCCCTGGCCCAGATTCGACGGCGCGGCAGCCCACCCCGCTGGCCCAAATGGAGTACCGTGGCGAATCCTGGCTCCCGGTTGCCCGTCCGGGTGGTCGGTAGCTGGTCAGGAACAGCGGGAGGGGAGCCCGACGGCACTCGTCCCGGGGTGCCGCGATCGGTCACGCTGAGTGGCCAATCGACCACCGTCCCATAACGGCGTGTCACCGTGTCACCCCGACACGCCGGGTAACTCTGCAAGGTTGTGGCACGCTGCACCCGGGCAGGCCACACTCGTCCAACGGGAGCAGCGACGCACGTGACGTCGGCAGGCACCACCCGGGAGGTAACCGTGCCCGAATTGCGGGTTGTGGCCGTCAGCAATGACGGCACACGACTGGTGCTCAAGGCTGCCGACAGCACGGAATACACACTCCCCATCGACGAACGGCTGCGCGCCGCCGTCCGCAACGACCGGGCCCGTCTCGGACAGATCGAGATCGAGGTCGAGAGCCATCTGCGGCCCCGCGACATCCAGGCACGTATACGTGCGGGTGCGTCGGCGGAAGAGGTCGCGTCGATGGCCGGTATCCCGGTCGAGCGCGTACGGCGCTTCGAGGGTCCCGTCCTGGCCGAGCGCGCCTTCATGGCCGAGCGGGCCAGGAAGACGCCGGTACGCCGCCAGGGCGAGAGCACCGGGCCCCAGCTCGGCGAGGCCGTCGCCGAGCGGCTGTTGCTGCGCGGCGCCGAGAAGGACACCGTCCTGTGGGACTCCTGGCGCCGCGACGACGGCACGTGGGAAGTCCTTCTGGTCTACCGGGTGGCCGGTGAACCGCACTCCGCGAGCTGGACCTACGACCCGCCGCGCCGCCTGGTCGCGGCCGTTGACGACGAGGCCAGGGCGCTGATCGGTGAGAACGCCGCGCAGCAGGAGAGCACGAAGGAACCGAGCTTTCCCTTCGTGCCCAGGATCGCCCGCCTGCCGCGCGACCGGCCTCTCGACCGCGCCCTCGACCGGCAGTTGGAACGGCCCGACCGGCCCGACCGTGCCGAGCGCGAGGCCCGTGAGGCGCGCGCCGAGGACCGGCCGGAGCCGGAGGAGCGCGACTCACTGACCAGCCTGCTCGAAGCGGTGCCCAACTTCCGCGGCGACATGGTCGTGCCCGCGCCTCCGCCGGGCCCGCCGGGTCCCCCGGACGTCGCGCCCGCCGTGGAACCGGAGGAGGAGACCGAGGAAGAGGCGGCTCCGGCCGCCAGCGCCGGGTCCGCCTACGCCGATGTCCTGATGCCGCGTGCCGTCGCCGGTCACCGCGACCGTCTGGTCGGCACCACCGACCGCCAGGCCGAGGCCGACGGGGTCCGCCCCGGACGCCGGGCCACGGTGCCGAGTTGGGACGAGATCGTGTTCGGGAGCAGGCGCAAGAAGCAGGAGTAGCGGTAACCCGTAGCGCGTGCGGCGCGCGGCTTCGACGGACCGGGAACCGACGGCCGTAAGGGGCAGCCACCAAGGTGGCTGCCCCTTACGCGTGGTGCGGCGGCTCGGGTGTGTGGGGGCTCGTGAGTCCGGCGGCTCGGGTGTCCGGGGCCCGTCGGGCCTGTACGGGGTCCCGTCGAGCCGCAGGGGTCAGCCCGGCTGGGGTCCGGTGGCGACCGGGTTGGCCGGGTCGGCGGACCATTCGCTCCAGGAGCCGACGTAGAGCGCGGCCGGGATTCCGGCCGTGGCGAGGGCGAGGACTTCGTGGGCGCCGGAGACCCCCGAGCCGCAGTAGACGCCGACTTCGGCGTCCGGCCCGGCGCCCAACCCGGTGAAGCGGTCGGTGAGTTCGGCGGCGGGCAGGAACCGGCCGTCGGCGCCGGTGTTCTGCGCGGTGGGCGCGCTGACGGCGCCGGGGATGTGCCCGCCGACGCGGTCGATCGGCTCCGAGTCGCCGCGGTAGCGCTCGGGCGCGCGGGCGTCGAGGAGCAGCCCGCGCCGGGCGAGGCCGGCCGCACCGGCCGCGTCGAGCAGCGGCAGGGCGCCGGTCGCGGGCACGAAGTCTCCTGTGCCGAGCGGGGGCTCGTCCCGGCTCAGCGGGTGTCCGGCCGCGGTCCAGGCCGCGAGACCGCCGTCGAGGACGCGTACGCGGGGGTGCCCGGCCCAGCGCAGCAGCCACCAGGCGCGGGCCGCGCCCCAGCCCTGCCAGTTGTCGTACACGACGACGTCCCGGTCGCCGCTCACCCCGGCCCGGCGCATGGCGGCGCCGAATTCCTCGGGGTCGGGCAGCGGGTGCCGTCCGCGGGCCCCGGCGGGCCCGGCCAGTTCGGCGTCCAGGCCGACGTACCGCGCGCCGGGCACATGGCCTTCGAGGTAGGCGGGGTGGCCGGGAGGGCCGCCGAGCTGCCAGCGCACATCGAGGACGGTGACGCCGTCCCGCTCTGCGGCGGACGCGAGTTCGGTCACGGAGATGAGGGGTTCCATACGCACATTGTGGTCGACCCGTCGTAGCCGCCGTACGGCGGGACACCGTACGGCAACGGCCGCGAAACGGACGTGACATGACATTTCGGTTGCCGCGCGGCACCAGGGTGATGAATGCGGCGCGGTCACGGCACGCGCCGCTCCGGGTGGTGCGACGATCGGCTGTGCCACACCATTCCCGACCGGCGGGGCACGCCGTGCGGGCTGCCCGCCAGGAGACCGCATCCATGACCGAGGTACCGAACCGTCGCCCACCTGGCACCCCTTGCTGGGTCAGCCTCATGGCGCACCGGGCCGACCTTGCGCAGAGTTTCTACGGCGCGCTGTTCGGCTGGGAGTTCGTACCGGGACCGCCGCAACTGGGCACGTACGCCCTCGCCGAGCTGGACGGCCGCCGCATCGCGGGCATCGGCGAGGGGGCGTCCGAGCCGCACCGGCCGGTCGCCTGGACCACGATGCTCGCCTCCGACGACGTCGACGAGACCGCCGAACTCGTCCGCGAATGCGGCGGAACCGTCGGCATCGGCCCCCTCCAGGTCAACGACGAAGGGCGGCTCGCCCTCGCCGTCGACCCCTCGGGCGCCGTCTTCGGCGTCTGGCAGGGCGGACTCCTCGGCGGCGCGGAGGCCGCCGGCGAGCCCGGCACGCTCGCCTGGAGCGAGTTGGTGACGCGGGACGCGTCGCTCGTCGGCAAGTTCTACGAGGCCGTCTTCGGCCTTGAGGCCGGCGTCGCCGCTTCCGGCTCCGACGACGTCCTGCTCCGCGTCGGCGGCCACCCCGTCGCCACGATCCACGGCGTCGGCTCCCGCGTCCCGCGCGACCGCGGCGCCCACTGGACGACCCACTTCTGCGTGGCGGACGTCGATGAAGCCGCCGCCCGCGCCGCGGCCCTCGGCGGCCATGTCACCCACCCCGCCCACCCGTCCCCCCACGGCCGCACCGCCACCCTCACCGACCCCGAAGGCGCCCCCTTCGCCCTCCAGGGCCCGCCGTAGCCCCGTCCCCCTCGCAACGCGCCGCGGCCCGCCCCTGCACCTGCCGGGGCGGGCCGCGCTGTGTGCGCCGTGACGTTGCGTCGACCCGTCAGAACATGGCCGACGAACCGCCTATGACCGACGGGATGCAGATGGCCGCGAAGGCCGCGAACAGGACCACACCGCACACAACGCCGGGGAGCTTGGCGGCAAGCTTCTTCATGTCTCTTCGTTCCTGGTTCTGTTGGGGATATGAGGGTTGTACAGCGCGAGACTGGCGGAGTGGATCATTCGGCGCAAGTCAGGGTCAACACCTGCAATCTCGGACATATGCCTATGGGATCTGCCTCGGGCATATGCCAAACTGCACGCGATGCGTGAACCCGTCGCGGCCCGGCCGCACCTACCAGAAGGCACCGTCGCGCGAGCGAACCTTCGGGGATTTCCCGCGTGCGTGAGGGCGGAGGTGGTATGGCCCCGTGACGCACCGTCGTGTCATGCTCACTCTTCAGAGCGTGTCCATCGGCCGGAGGGGCAACGATGGAGGTTCATCTCCTTGGCGCGGTCGAGTTGTCGGCGCGAGACTCGGTCGTACGGCTCGGTTCGGACAGAGAACGCTGTCTGCTCGCGTCGCTCGCCCTCGACGTCGGCCGCCCGGTCAGTCAGGACGTCCTCGTCGGGCGGCTGTGGGACGACGAACCGCCCAAGACGGCCCGCGCCAACCTCCACACGTACATCTCACGGCTGCGGCACGCCCTGCGCACGGTCGGCGCGGCGGGCCAGCGCTCCAGGCCGCCCGCGGTGATCACCCTGCGGGCGCACACGTACACGCTGGAAGCGGAGTCGGAGAGCGTCGACTGGCACCGGTTCGTGCGGCTGTCGCGGGAGGCGGCGGTCGCGGCACGAGCGGGCGAGGACACACGGGCGCTGGACGGCCTGGACGCGGCCGAGGGGCTGTGGATCGGTGAGGCGCTGGCGGGACTGCCGGGAATCTGGCCGCAGTCGGCGCGGGACATGATGGCCGAGCGGCGGCTCGCCACGGTGCACACCCGGCTGGCGCTGCGCTTACGGCTCGGGCACTTCGCCGATGTCGTCTCCGAGGCATCGGAGTTGACGGGCCGTCACCCGCTGGACGAGACCCTGGCACGGCAGTTGATGGTCGCCCTCTACGCGGTCGGGCGGCATGCCGAGTCGCTGGCCGTCTACCAGCGGGCCCGCGCCCTCTTCCGCGCCCAGCTCGGCAGTGAGCCGGGCGAGCCCCTGGCGCGGGTGCACGGACAGATCCTGCGCCGGGCCGCGCTCCCCGACCTCATCCCCGGTCTGCGCCCGCCCGCGCCGCGGCCCTCGGAGCCGCAGACGGCCGAGCCCGCTGAGACGACCGCGCCACCGGTACGGGTCGCGCCGCGCCATCTGCCCAGCCGCAGGCAGGAGTTGGTCGGCCGGGAACAGGAGATCAGCCGTCTGTTACGGGCCGGGCGCCGGTCGGGCGGCTCGGGCGGCTCGGGCTGGGTCATCGCCATCGAGGCCATCTCCGGTATGCCGGGCGTCGGCAAGAGCACCCTCGCCCTGCACGCGGCCCATCGGCTCGGCGACAGCTTCCCTGACGGCTCGGTCTTCGTGGACCTTCGCGGACACTCCGTCGCCCAGTCGCCGTTGACCACCGAGGAGGCGCTGGCCGCACTGCTGCGGAGCTTCGAGGTACCGCCGCAGGAGATCCGTCCCGACCTCCAGGCGCGCACCGCGCAGTGGCAGACGCTCGTAGCGGGAAAGCGCGCGGTCATCGTGCTGGACGACGCCGCCGGCACACGGCAGGTGCTCCCGCTGCTGCCCGACGGCTCACCCTCGCTCGTGCTGATCACCAGCAGGCACCGGCTGGTCGAACTGCCCGCCGCCCAGCCGCTGTTCGTGGACGTGCTGCCGCTCGACGACGCCGTCAGCCTCTTCCAGCGGCTGGTCGGCCCGGAGCGCGCCGCGGAAACCGACAGGATCGCCGACATCGTGACCCGCTGCGGTCTGCTCCCGCTGGCTGTCGAGATCACGGCCAGCAGGTTCAAGGCCAGACCCTCCTGGGACCTGGACCATCTGATGGAGCGGCTGTCCCGCAGCCCCGGAAGACTCCAGGAACTGCGCGACGGATACCGCGAAGTGGCCGTCGCCTTCGAGATGTCGTACCACGCGCTCACCCCCGAGCAGCGCTCCGCCTTCCGCAGGCTCAGCCTGCACCCGGGGCCCGACTTCGGCTTGTACGCCGCCGCCGCGGTCATCGGTGAACCGCTGGACCGCACCGAACGTCTCATCGAGGACCTGCTCGAGTACTGCCTGCTCCAGGAGCCCCGGACGGAGCGGTACCGCTTCCACGACCTGCTCGGCGAATTCGCCGCCACCCTGGCGGGGCTGGAGGAGGCGGCGGAGGAACGTGACGCGGCCCTGCGGCGGTTGGGCGGCTACGCGCTGCGGGCCGCCGACCGCGCCGACCGGCTGCTGCACCCGCACCGCAACCGGCTGGAACAGTTTGCACCGCAGGGCCGGGCGAGCGTCCCCCGTATGGCGGACGCCGCCGCGGCCCGTACCTGGCTCGGCGCCGAACTCGAAGGCGCGCTGACGGTCGAACGCGGCCTCCGCCAGCAGGGACACGTTCGGCAGGCGGCTCAACTGGCCCACGCGTTGGGTGAACTGGCCGACTCCGAGGGCTACTGGCGGGAAGGCGTGACCATGCACGAGGCCGCCGCCGCGCACTGGCGGTCCGCCGACCATCCGCGGGCGGAGGCCCGCGCGCTGCTCGACCTGGCCACCGCCTACGCCCGCGTGAGCCGTTACCCCCGGTCGGCCGAGGCCGTCGAGCGCGCCCTCGCCCTGGCCCGCGGCTGCGAGGACGACGTCGTGACGGCGGAAGCGCTCGGGCAACTCGGCGTCCTGCAATGGCATGTCGGCGAATACGACGCGGGCCTGGTACTGCACCAGGAGTCTCTGGAGCTGCGGCGCCGCTCCGGTGACATCCGCGGCTACGGCAGAAGTCTGAACAACGTCGGCGTCGTGCGCCTGTCCATGGGTGACTACCGCGGCGCTCTGGAGAACTTCACCGCCGCGCTGGCGGCGGTGCGCGAGGCCGGTGACGTCGAACTCCAGGCGACCTTCGTGAACAACCTGGCCGAATTCCACCTCAGGACCGGGGACGCGAACTCGGCCCGCGCCTGCTTCAAAGAGGCCCTGGCGATCGGAGCGGTCGTACTCAGCGAGACCGACCGGGCGGTGATCAGGACCAACCTGGCAGCCGCGCTGGGGGAGTTGGGCGACCCGGAAGCAGCCCTGGAACTGGGCAGGACGGCCCTCACGACCTTTCGCCGCACCGGGGGCGTACGGCACGAGGCGCACGCCCTCAATGTGCTCGGCAAGGTTCTGCTGGGCGCGGGCCTCTGGCAGGAGGCGAAGGCCCACCACGAGGACGCGCTGCGTCTGGCCCGGGGGATCGGGGCCAGTCACGAAGAGGCCGCCGCTCTGCGCGGCACCGGAACCGTGGAGCGCGCCCTTGGTGAATTCCCCGACGCCCGGATGCATTTGGAGGCCGCGGCGGCCCTCGCTCAGCGCATTCAGGCACCCGAGGAGGAGGCGCTGGCCACCGACGTACTGGCCCGGCTGCTGTGGGACGAGGGGCGGGCGGAGGACGCCCGCGCGTTGTGGCGGCACGCCCTGGCCCTGTTCGAACCGTTGAATCCGCTGGAGTCGGACCGGATCAGGCGCTCCCTGGCCCGCGACGACCAGGACGGCTCCGGCTGGTGGCCGAAGGAGGCGTAGGCGCACGGAGTACCGAGTACCGAGTACCGGCATCGGACGGCTGGACAGCAGGACCGCGCTTGCGCGCGGCCCGGGGCAGAGCGGGGGAGAGCGGCTGTGGAGGCGATCAGTCGCGGGGACGTCGAGGCCGCGCTGCGGCGGGCGGACGCGGCGGGGCGGGCGACGGCGGAGGAACTGCTGCGGGAGGCTGTTGACCTGCTCGCGGCGCAGGGGGCCGACGCGTTCGACGGGACGTCCCCGACCGGCCCCGGCGATCCGGCGCGGACCCTGAGCGCCGCCGCGGCCGTCAGCGACACGCTCCGCCGACGCCTGGCGCGGTGGATGGCGTCAACGGCCGCCGACAGCACCGGCCCCGCCGACCCCCGGCACCCCGACCCCCGACCGGTCGACCCCCGGCACCCCGACCCCCGGCACCCCGACCCCCGACCGGTCGACCCCCGACCGGTCGACCCCCGACCGGTCGACGCGCCGTACGCCCCGCCCACCGACCGGCTGGTCAACACCGTCACCGGCGGCGACCACCGAGGAGGCGTCGTCCAGGGACACACCATCGGCGACGTCCACTGGCACGCCGCTCCGGCGCCCGTGGCGTTGCCGACTCCGCGGCAGTTGATCCCCGCGCCTCGCCGTCTGTCCGGCAGGACAAGGGAGTTGGCGGACCTCGACGCCATGCTGCGCGGCGAATTCCGCGCGGGACCTCTGGTCGCCGTCGTCAACGGGCCCGCGGGAGTGGGCAAGACGGCCCTGGCCGCGTACTGGCTGCGCAGCGTCGCCGCGGACTTCCCCGACGGGCAGATCTATGTCGACCTGCGGGGGCACGCCCCCGAGGGCCCGGCGGCGCCTCCCGAGGCACTGGGCATGTTCCTGCGCGCCTTCGGGATGACGGCGATCCCCGGCGATCCGGCGGAACTCGCCTCCCTGTGGCGGTCCGTCACCGCGAGCCGCCGCCTGCTCCTCATGCTCGACAACGCCATCTCCGCCGCCCAGGTCAGGCCGCTGCTGCCGGGCTCCGAGCAGAGCGTCGTGGTCGTGACCAGCAGGCGGAGGCTGACCGGTCTCGGCCTGGAGGGCGCGTTCTTCCACCCGGTCGGCGTGCTGGACGCCGAGGCGTCCGCGGACATCCTCGCCCAGCGGGTGGGAGCCCTGCGGACCGAGGCGGAGCCGGCGGCCGTGCGCCGGGTGATCGACTCCTGCGGCGGCCTGGCCCTGGCCGTCTGCGTCGCCGCCGCGCGGATGGCGGCGCGCCCCGGCCAGCCGCTGGCGGCCACGGCCGAAGCCCTCGACCGCGGGGAGCAGAGCCTCGCGGAACTGCGGATCGGAGAAGAAGCCGCCGTGCAGAGCGCCCTCGACGCGTCCTACCGCCTGCTGCCGGAGGACGCCGCCGCGTTGTACCGGCTGCTGGGCGTACTGCCCTTCGCCGACGTGGCCCTGCCGCTGGCCGCCGCCGCGGCCGACCGCGGCGAGGCCGTCGCCGACCGGCTGCTGGAAACGCTCGCCGAGGCCAGCCTGTTGGAGGAGGCGGCGGGCGGGCGGCACCGCTTCCACGACCTGGTGCGCCTGCACGCCCGCGGCCTCGCGGAGGCGCGCGACCCGGAGCCCGTCCGTACGGCCGCCGTACGCCGCGCCCTGGAGTGGTACCTCGCGACCGCCACCGCGGCCGAAGCCCTGATCAGCCCGTCCCACCGCACACTCGACCGCGACTACTCGGCGCTGTCCCCCGACCGGGCCCATGCCTTCAGCGAGGAGAGGCGGGCGCTCGCCTGGCTGGCGGCCGAGCAGCACCACCTCATGACGGCGGTGCGGCTGTCGGCCGCGCGCGGCTGGGACGGCCTGTGCTGGCAACTCGTGGACGCGCTGTGGCCGCTGTGGCTGCGGCTGCGGCCCTACGAGCTGTGGGTCGAGGCGCACCGCCTCGGCCTGGAGGCGGCCCGCCGCGCCGGGCACACGCCGGGCGAACTGCGCATGCTGACCTCCGGTGCCACCGGTCTGTGCGACTCCGGCGCCACGGACGAGGCGATCGTGTGGTTCGGCCAGGCGCTCGACCTGGCGCGGTCGGCGGGGGACCGGCTCGGCGAGGCTCAGGCACTCCACGGCCTCGGCCAGTCGCACCACTTCGCCCGGCGGCTCGACGAAGCGGCGGACTGGTTCGGCCGGGCCCTGCGGCTGCGCGAGGAGACCGGCTACCTGCGCGGCGCCGCTCTCTCCCGGATGTCCCTCGGCGACACCGCCCGGCTGGCCGGCCGTCCGGAAGCCGCCGTCGCGGCGCTGCGCCAGGCGCGGGCCGACCTGCTGGCACTGCCCGACGCGTACGAGGCGAACCGGGCGCTGGCGCTGCTCGGCCGCGCGCTCGGGGAGGCGGGCAGGACCGCTGAGGCCGAGATCTGCCTGCGGCAGGCCGTCGCGGAATTCGAGGCGCGCGGTTCGGTGCACTGGGAGGCGTACAGCCTGGACATGCTCGGTGTGGTCCTTCAGCGGGCCGACCGCCCGGACGACGCGAGGCGTGCGTACGAGCGGTCGGTCGCGCTCTACGAGAGCGTCGGAGCTTCCGACACGGGCCGGGTCACCGCCCGGATCGCGGAGCTGGACGCCGGACCGGGTACGGCGCCCGACCAGGATCCGCCCGTCGGCTCCGGCACGAGGTGAACGGCCCACCGGCCGGTCCCGCCGGGACCTCGCGAGGCCGCCGCGACCAGCAGCGGGCGGTTCAGCGGCAGCCGGGCCGCGGCGCACGCGTGCAGGAGCGACCCGAC
>NZ_MECL01000096.1 GCF_014596445.1 Streptomyces sp. CBMA29
GGGCCGGCCGCGGCCGGTCGGCGGTCCGGACGTCCGGCGAGGTCGGCCGGGCGGGCGGAACAGCCGGTCGGCGGGTTCAGCGGGTCAGCAGGTCTGGCGCACGTATCCGCTGGTGCCCAGCGGTACGACGTCCACGTCGCGGCGGACGACACTGAGCTTCGTGCCGTAACCCGAGCACGCCTTCTGGAGGCCCTTGGCGGTGTACTCGATGACGATCACGTTGTTGCCGAAGCCGGAGGTGTAGTCGCCGCACTCGTTGTACGTGGCGCATTCCTCGGCGACGGCGAAGTCCAGGCCGTTGGCGACCCGGTCACCGGACAGTTGCGGGGTGTTCTTCTGCGCGATCGCCATGTTCTTGGAGTGCGCGTGGGCGGAGAGCAGCTTGATGTACGACTCGGCCTCGGCCTTGGTCAGGTAGCCGGAGAAGCGGTCGTAGGTGTCGAAGTTGTCGGGTTCGACACCCTGGAAGCCCTTGGCCGCGCACTGGTCGACCCAGCCGTTGACCTTGTTCGCGATCCGCTGCCGCTTGTCGGCGGTGCGGATGTCGAGGATCGCCTCGTTCCAGTCCTTGTCCTTGACGACGGCGCCCTTGGAGTCCCGCAGCAGCAGGTCGGCGTCCCACTGGCCCTCGGCGCCCTCCTGCGCCTGGAAGGCGTTGACGTAACAGATGTTGTAGACCCCGGCGGCGGCCGGAGCGGTGTAGTCGCGGCTGACCACGGAGACACCGGCGGGCGGGGTGTAGGGGCCCCCGATCTGGTAGTCGAATCCGGCGTGTGCCGGAGGCGGGGAGACGGACTGGGGCGCGGCCCCTGCGGAATCGGGAGCGAGTGAGGGGACAGCCACGACTGCGGCGACGGCCGCGAGGACGGCCAGACTCCGACGGGACCGGACACGATTCATGCGCATCATCGAGCTCCTGATGATGGGGGGTACGTCCCCGCCTCGGACGCTGACAGCGATCCTGGCGACTTTGTCCGGGCTTGCGGCGCACGGCCGCCCACCGGCTAGGCGTACCTCTGACGTCGGTGCTCAACTCCGACGTTCGCCAGGAGTTAACCGCGCAGAATTCGTCATGTCAACCGCCCTCTTCTGCGCAAATCATGCTCACTTACACATCGGAGTGCGCATTATGCTGCACGCATGCTGAGAACTGAGCGTCATGCGCGCATACTTGAGCATGTCTCCGCCAGGGGCGGCATCGACGTCCACGAGCTGTCCCGGCTGCTCGACGTCTCCACGGCCACCGTCCGGCGCGACCTCCAGCACCTGAGCGAACTCCACCTGCTGCGCCGCACCCACGGCGGGGCGGCGGTCGGCCCGGTCGACCTGGAGGTCCCGCTCCAGCACCGCGCGGGGCGCAGCAGGCCGGAGAAGCAGGCCATCGCGAGGGCGGCGGCGGCCCTGGTGCCGGACGGCGCGGTGGTCGGCATGAACGGCGGCAGTACGGTGACGGAGGTGGCCCGGCTGCTGGCCGCCCGCGGACCGCTCACCGTCGTCACCAACGCCGTGAACATCGCGGCCGAGTTGGTCCTGCACAAGCACGTGACGCTCGTCGTGATCGGCGGCAACGCCAGGAACGCCAGCTATGAACTGGTGGGCCCGATCGCCGAGAAGACACTGGCCAGCTACCACACCGACATCGCCTTCCTCGGCGTCGACGGCATCAGCGCGGCCCACGGCTGCACCACGCACGACCAGTTGGAGGGCGGCACCGACCGCGCCTTCGCCGACAACAGCGACCGTACGGTCGTGGTCGCCGACCACACGAAGATCGGCCGGGCCACGCTCGCCAAGATCTGCCCGCTCGCCGAGATCCACGACCTGGTGACCGACGGCGCGGCGCCGGACGCCGAGCTGGCCCGTATCGCGGGCGCGGGCGTACGGGTGACGGTCGGCTGAGCGGCGGCTTGCCTTCACGGCGCCGGGGCACGCCTGACGCGCAGGGTCAGCACCTGCGACTCCTCACGCCAGTAGGCGATGTTGTGCCGGGTGATGACCGTGTCGCCGTGCTCAGGACCGAGCACCCGCTCCATGTCGGCCAGCAGCTCCTCGAAGGCGCGCGCCGCGCCTGCCGCGTCCCCCGCCCGCCCCCGCAGCCGCGCGACATTGTGCCGGGTGGTGAGCGTGTGCGGATGGTCGGGGCCCAGCACCCGCAGCCGGTCCGCCAGCAGTTCCTCGAAGGCGCGCGCCGCGCCGCTGACGTCCCCGGCCCGGCCGTGCAGCCGCGCGATGTTGTGCCGCGTGGTCAGGGTGTCCGGATGGTCGGGGCCCAGCACCCGAGCCGCGTCGGCCAGCAGTTCCTCGAAGGCTCGCGCCGCGCCCTCGGCGTCCCCCGCCCGTCCCTGCCAGTAGGCCAGGTCGTGCCGGGTGGTCAGAGTGTCGGGGTGGTCGGGCCCCAGCACGCGCACCATGTCGACCAGCAGCTCCCGTAGACCCTCGGCCGCTTCGGCCGTCTCCCCCGCGCGACCGCGCAGCCGGGCCATGTTGTGCCGCGTGCTGAGTGTGTCCGGATGGTCGGGGCCCAGCACCCGCAGCCGGTCCGCGAGCAGCTCCTCCAGCGCGGTGGCGGCACCCTCCGCACCGTCCGCGTACTCCGCCTCGCCGCTCCAGTAGGCGATGTTGCCGCGGGTGGTGAGCGTGTGCGGGTGGTCGGGGCCGAGCACCCGCAGCCGGTCCGCGAACAGTTCACGGAAGGCGCTGATCGCGCCCTGCGCGTCGCCCGCCGCGCCCCGCCAGTACGCCAGGTCGTGGCGGGCGGCGAGGGTGTCGGGGTGGTCGGCGCCCAGGTGCTGGTGGGTGCTCCTGGCCAGCAGCCTGAAGTGTCCGGCCGCGGCGGCCACTTGGCCCGCGACGCCCAGACTCTCGCCGACCCGGTAGAGCAGCGCGTGCGCGTGCGGGCGGTGCAGGGCGCTCTCCGCCTTGCCGGTCAGCGCGGTGGTGTTGGCGCGCAGCGCCTGCGCGAGGTCGGTGTCGCGCTCGACCTCGGGCCAGACCGCGGTCAGGGCGTCGGCCGCGGTACGGGCCAGCGCGTCGTGGTCCGCCTCGCCGAGCGTGTCCCGGACGGCCCGCTGGACGAGCTGGTGGACACGGACCGCCCGGTGCCCGGTCTTCGGGGTGTGGTCGATCAGATTGAGCCCGTGCAGATCGCGCAGGGCCCGTACGGTCTGCTGCTCGGTGATCCCGTGCGCCGGGCACTGCTCGGGGGCGGCCCCGCGCACGACGCGGGTGAGGTGGTCGCGGACCGGCCCGCTGGTGAGCACCGGTTGCGGGATGCCGTTCGGGTCGAGCAGCGCGGCCAGTTCCAGCAGGGACCTGGCCAGGCCCCGGGGACCGCGGGCGTCGGCGCGGTCCACCGACAGCGACCAGACGGCGGCCACGCCCGCGGTCTGGTCGTCGGGCAGGGTCGGCGGCCTGAGGTCGGCGAGCCGGGCCCGGTTCGCCAGCAGCGCGCGGTAGTCGTGGCAGCCGATGTCGGCGTCGATGAGATACGCGGCGGCCTGGGACAGGGCCAGCGGCAGTCTGCCCAGGTCCTCGGCGAGCAGCGCGACCTCCTCGGGCGCCTCCACCCGGCCGCGCGCGGCCAGCGCCGCCGTCAGGTAGCCGGTCGCCTCCGGCGGGGTGAACAGGCCGACGGTCACCATGCGGCGGCCCGCGCCGGTCAGGGCGGCGTCCCGGCTGCGGGTGGTGACGACCGTACGGCCGAGGGGGTGGTCGGGCGGCCACAGGCCGGTGAGATCGGCCGGGTCCGTCACATTGTCGAGGACCAGCAGCCAGCGGCAGTGTCCGGCCGCCGCGCCGGGACCGGGCTCCAGCCAGGCCAGGAACTCCTGCGCGGCGCGCGCCGGTTCGTCCCGCTCGATGTGCAGCACCTTCGCGGCGGCGTCCGCGTACGCGTCGATGACGGCCTGCCGGGTCGAGGCCGTGACCCACATCAGCAGGTCGACCTCGCCCGCCTGCCAGGCGTGGTGGGCGCGCCGGGCGGCGAGCTGCGTCTTGCCGACGCCGCCCATGCCGGTGAGCACCTGGCAGACCACGGCGGTGCCGGGGCCGGTCAGCGCGGTGTCCAGGGCGTGGATCACGTCCCGGTACTGGAACCAGTCGGCCGACCGGGGTACCACGCCGACCCTGACCGGCCAGTCGACCGGCGAGCGCGGCGCGACATGCCAGTGGTGGTGCTGGTGGATGTCGCCCGCGACGCCCGCCGCGACACCGCTGCCCGCGGCGGTGACGGTCGACGTAGCGGGAGGGGCCGGAGGCCGGGCCTGGGCCCGCGCGTGGGTTTGGGACTGGGACTGGGCTCGGGCCGGGCCGTACGTCTCGGAGCGGGCCTGGGCCGGGGTCGGTGCGGGCAGCGCCGGAAGCGTCGGTGCGGGCAGCGTAGGAAGTGTCGGCGCGGTCTCCCATGGCTCGGGAGCGCGCGGCGGCACCACCGGCGCGGCGGGGTACGGCGAGGGTTCCGGTGCGTACGGCGAAGGCGCGCCGGGCGCGGGCGCCGCGGACAAAGGGGCGGCCGGTGGAGGGGTCGCGGCTGTTGGACCCCCTGGTGAGGGGGCCTCGGGTGGTGCGGCCACGGGTAATGGGGTCGCGGGTGGAGGGGCGGGGACGGCTCCGGGTGCGCTCAGCCCTGGGGCGGACCCGGCGGAGGAGGGTTTTCCATCCGTACGTCCCCCATCCGCAACGACGCCACGGACCTGTCCTCGGCTCGTACGGTGACGTCGCCGCCGACCGCGATGCCGTCACCGGTGGCCGCCGTCCCGGCGGGCGGGCCGCCCGGGGGTCCGCTGCCGTAGGGGCGGTCCCGCAGCCGGTCCACCGCCCGCCGGAGCGCCGTGGCCAGCTCCGCGTCCCGCTCGACGGCCTCGTCCAGCGCGTCGGTCAGGCGGCGCCTGGTCCGCTCGGTGACCGCGCCGTCAGGCGCGGCGCACTCCTCGGTGGCCCGCAGGAGCGCGGGGTCCTCGCCGAGGAGCACGCGGACCAGCGAGTACAGCCGGTCGAGTTCGCCGAGTTGGACCTCGTCCAGGTCGCGCCGCCGCTGCCCGGCACCGTTCGCTCGCCACGTGAGCCACACGCAGACATGGCCGACCGCGGCCTCGACACCCGTCACCCCGTACCCCCATGCGCTCATTCGTCTCCACCGACGCGCGACCGCGCGGCCCGGCACCCGATTCTGGCAAGCCGACGCGATTTACGCACCGCGGGCACACGATTCCACAGATGACCCACGGTGCACACGCGTTAACTCCGGCCCCCGGCTGGGGTATCTCGGCTCCTCAGGCGCCCCCGTGGTGCAGCGCGTCCAGGGCTGCCAGTTCGTCGGCGGTGAACCGCAGCGCGCCCGCGGCCACGTTCTCCACCAGGTGGTCGGGGTTGCCGGTGCCGGGGATGGCCAGGACGTGCGGGCCGCGCTGGAGGGTCCAGGCGGTCCGGATCTGGGCGGCGGTCACGCCGTGGGCGCGGGCCGCGGCCAGCACCTGCCCGCTCTCCGCCGCGCCCGCCCCCGACTCGCGGCCCGCGCCCGCGATGGCGAAGAACGGCACGAAGGCGACGCCCTGTTCACCGCAGAGGTCCAGGAAGTCGTCGTCCTCGCCGGGCAGCCCGAGCGCGTACTTGTTCTGTACGCACACCACCGGTGCGATGGCACGGGCCTCCGCGAGGTGGCGAGGCCCGACGTTGGAGATCCCGAGGTGACGGATCAGCCCCCGCTCGCGCAGTTCGGCGAGCGCGCCGAAGTGCTCGGCGATCGAGTCCGCGCCTTGATTGCGGTAGTTGACCACGTCGAGGTGGTCGCGGCCGAGCTGCCGCAGATTCTCCTCGACCTGTCCGCGCAACCGCGCGGGCGTCGCGGCGGGCAGCCAGCCGCCCGAAGGGTCGCGCCCCGGGCCGACCTTGGTGGTGATGACGAGGTCGTCGGGGTACGGCGCCAGCGCCCGGTTGATCAGTTCGTTGGCCGAGCGCAGGGCGGAGAAGTAGAACGCGGCGGTGTCGATGTGGTTCACACCGAGTTCGACCGCGCGCCGCAGCACGCCGATCGCCCGCTCGCGGTCGCTTGAGCCGCTGTCGGCCGCGAACGCCCTGCCGTCCTGCGGCAGCCGCATCGCCCCGAAACCCATCCGGTTGACGGTCAGATCGCCGAGCGTCCAGGTGCCCGCGGCGTCCGCGGTGATCGTCGTCTCAGAAGTCATCGGAGGATTCTCCCACGGCGGCCCACAGCCGTCCCCGAGCGGCATCGGGGTGGCATTCAGGCCACATGCGGAGTCCGGCGGGAGTGTCGCGCATCACCGTCGCGACCGGGACCGCACGGGCCGTCCGGCCTTGTGCCCGCAGGTCATGCCGGGTCATAGTCGTCCTTGGCACCGTACCGAAACATTTCGGGACCGCCCGGTGGGGACCGGATCCGGCCGAAGCGGAATCGGCGCGGCGCCGCTGCGTGCCCGCCGTGTCCCCCTCCCCGGCCGCCGGGCTACAGGAGTGCAACAGTCGTTACGGGGAGGCTGACCCCAAAGCGGGCCAAACGTTAACCTTGCCGCATCTTGCGGCCGTTGGGCGCCGCTGGGGGAACAGCACAGAGCTCAGGGGGGCTCATGCGAAGAGCTGGGGCAATAACCGCTGCCTTCTCACTGGCGGCGGCTTCGATGATCGGATTCACCGCCGCGCAGTCCGCGTCCGCGCTCACCGCGCCGGTCGCGATGACCGCGGACGACCTGCCGACCTGGCAGACCAACGGCGTCGTGTGGGCGCTGGCCCAGGCGCACGGTGTGGTCTTCGCGGGCGGCACCTTCTCCACCGTCCGGCCGCCGGGCGCCGCCGCGGGCACCGGCGAGCAGCAGGCGCTCAACTTCCAGGCGTTCGACGCCGCCACGGGCGCGCCGACGTCCTGCAAGCTGTCCTTCACGGTCGGCTCGGGCACCGCGACGATCCGGGCGCTGGCCGTCTCACCGGACGAGTCGACGCTGTACGCGGGCGGCACCTTCGGTTCGGTGAACGGCGTTCCGTCGAGCAGCCTGGCGGCGATCGACATCGCCACCTGCACCGTGAAGACCACGTTCAAGGTGTCGGTCTCGGCGCAGGTCCGCAGCATCGTGGCGACGAACGACACGGTGTACGTCGGGGGCAATTTCCTCACCGTCGCCGGGCAGCCCCGGCAGCGCTTCGCCGCGCTGACGACCACGGGCGCGCTCAAGCCGTTCACGGCCAACGCCGACAAGGCGGGCAAGGCCATGGTGCTCAGCCCGGACGGCACCAGGCTCGTCATCGGCGGCGACTTCAACACCGTCAACGGGGTCAGCTCGCACGCGCTGGCCGTGGTGAACGCCACGACCGGCGCCAATGTGAAGACCTATCCGGGCTTCATCTCCGCGACCTCCACCGTGCAGGACCTCACGAGGGACGCCACCGGCTTCTTCACCGCCAACGAGGGCACGGGCGGCGGTGTCTTCGACGGCCGCATCGCGCTCAACTTCAGCGACCTCAACCAGCGCTGGCGCGACACCTGCCTGGGCGCGACCCAGGCCGTCACCGTCTACAAGGGCGTGCTGTACAGCGGCTCGCACGCCCACGACTGCTCCAGCATGCAGCAGTTCCCGCAGCTCAACAACGACCGGCAGCACCTGCTCGCGGAGTCCGTCGACAACCCGAGGCCGCTGCTGAGCTGGTTCCCCGACACCGACGACGGCCCGAAGGGTACCGAGCAGATCGGCCCGCGCGCCATGACCACCGCCTCCGGCGGCGGCACCGACTACCTGTGGGTGGGCGGCGAATTCACCCGGATCGCCAGCAACGGCAACCGGCTCCAGCAGGGCCTGGTCCGCTTCCCGAGCGGCCCCGACACGCGCGCGCCGTCCGTACCGCTCCAGGTGACCGCGGCGAACGTGTCCGGCGGGGTGCGGGTGAGCTGGCAGGCCAGCCTCGACCTGGACGACTCGACACTGACGTACAGGATCTACCGCGACGGCACGCAGGTCGGCACCGTCACCGGTGACTCCAAGTTCTGGATCCGCCCGACGCTGACCTTCACCGACACCGCCGCCTCACCCGGCACCACGTACGCGTACCAGGTCACGGCGGGTGACGCGCCCGGCAACACCAGTGCCAGGTCGGCCGCGGCGGCCGTCACGACGCCGGGCACGCCGACGTCCTCGACGGTGACGCTCAACGCGACGGCGGACACGTACGTCAACGCGGGCGCGCCCTCGGCGAACTACGGCCCGGACCAGCAGCTCGCGGTGCGCGGCACGTCCGCGTACCACACGTATCTGCGGTTCAACCTGCCCGCCGCGCCCAGCGGCATGGTGCTCAAGAGCGCGCAGTTGACCCTGCGCACCAGCTCCGACGCCATCGCCAGCTCGGTCGACACGCTCAATGTGCAGCATGTCACGGGGAGTTGGACGGAGACCGGGGTGACCTGGAACACCCGTCCCACGCTCGACCCGACGGTGCTCGGCACGGTGCCCGCGCCGGCCGCGCTCCAGACCGACTACACCGCGACGCTCACCGCGGCGGCGCTGACGCCGGGGCTCGGCGGTTCGTACGACCTCGCGGTGACGTCCACCGGCACGGACTCGGCCTGGTTCTGGTCGAAGGACGCGCCCGGCACGTCGGGACACCCGCAGCTCGTCCTGACCTTCGCGAAGCCGTGACCGCGACCAGGGCCCGGTTCGCCGCGGCCGTCGTCATCGTGACGACGGCCGCGGCCGTCCTGGCCGGATGCGGCGGCGGCGGACACCCGGACGCGGCGCGGGACCGCGCCACCCCCGCCGGCGAGCGGCCGGCCTCCTCCGCGCCCGCGATCGGCCCCGACGGCACGGCGGAGCCGTCCGCCTCGGCCTCGGCCGGTTCGGGCGGCAGCGGCGGTGCGAACGGCGCCACCGCCAAGGAGTCGACCCTGCCCAGATCCCAGCTCACCCCGGCCACCGGCACGTTCACCGACCAGCAGAAGAGCTATCTGGTCGGCAAGGTGCCCAAGGGCATGGACCCGGCCGCGGTTCTCCAGACAGGACAGGAGTCCTGCGACCGGATCGCCAACACCGCGGACGCGAGTCCGAAGCTGGCGAAGGAGGCCATCGCGGACGGCGAGATCGCGGACGCGAAGGACGCGATCACGTATCTCTGCCCGAAGTACAAGAGCCTGCTCCCGTAGCGGATCGACCGGCCCGCCGCGCGGCGGGCCGGTCGGCGCCGGGGACGGTCCGGGTATCGTCATCCGCGCGCTCCTTCGGGGCCGCGGATGACGATACCCGGACCGTCCCTTTCGCCGTTGTCACCTGCTACGGCGCGCGGGCCCGGTGGTCAGGCAAACGCCGAGCCTGGGGAAGCGCGACGTGATGGTTCGTCGAGCACACCGCCGACGCGGCGGAACTGCCGATCGGCCGGCCGCCCACGCGCGCCGACCGGCCCCGGAGGAGACCTGATGCCCGTCCGTACCACCGCCCCGGGGCCCGTTCGGGAGATACCCGGCGGTGACACCGCGCGCTCCGACCTCCTCCGGGCCTCGGCGGCGGGCCTGATCGCCGCCTTCGTCGGCTTCTCCAGCTCCTTCGCGGTGGTGCTCGACGGGCTCACCAAGGTCGGCGCGTCGCACGCCGAGGCCGCGTCGGGACTGATGGCGCTGTGCGTGGCGATGGGCCTGTGCGCGATCTGGCTGAGCCTGCGCTCCCGGCTGCCGATCAGCATCGCCTGGTCGACACCGGGCGCGGCGCTGCTGGCGGGCTCCGCCGGTACGCACGGCGGATTCGCGGCGGCCGTGGGCGCGTTCCTGCTCACGGCGGTGCTCATCGTGATCTCCGGGCTGTGGAAACCGCTCGGCCGGTGGGTCTCGGCGATCCCGAAGCCGCTGGCGAACGCGATGCTCGCGGGCATCCTGCTGCCGCTGTGCCTGGCTCCGGCGCACGCGGTCAGGTCCGACCCGGTGGTCGGCCTCGGTGTGATCCTCGCCTGGGCGGTCGTCGGCAGCATACGGAAGCTGTACGCGATGCCCGCCGCGGTGGTCATGGCCGTCGTCCTGATCGCCACCACCACGCACATCGACACGGCCGCGCTCGGCCCGCTGTGGCCGCACCCGGTGCTGGTCACCCCGCACTTCACCGCCTCCGCGGTGATCGGCGTCGCGCTGCCGCTGTACGTGGTGACGATGGCGTCGCAGAACATCCCCGGCATCGCGGTGCTCAACGTCAACGGCTACCACCCGCAGCCGGGCCCGCTGTTCGGCTGGACCGGCGTCTTCAGCCTGCTGTCGGCGCCCTTCGGCGGGCACGCGGTCAACCTGGCGGCGATCACCGCCGCGCTGTGCGCGGGCGAGGAGGCGGGGCCCGACCCGCGCAAGCGGTACCGGGCCGCGGTCGTCGCCGGCGGCGCGTACATCCTGCTGGGCCTGGGCGCGGCGGCGGCGGTCGCCTTCGTCAACGCCTCACCGCCCAACGTCATCGAGGCCGTCGCGGGACTCGCGCTGCTCGGCGCCCTCGGCAATTCCCTGACCGGCGCGATGGCCGACGCCGACAACCGCGAGTCGGCGGTCGTCACGCTGGTCGTCACCGTCTCGGGCGTCACCTTCTTCGGCGTCAGCGGCGCTTTCTGGGGCCTGGGCGCGGGCGGCGCGCTGTACGCGCTGCGGCGGTGGCAGGCGCGCCGGACGGAGCGGGCGGCAGCGGCGGACGCCGGGCCGGAAGCGGTGGCGGGTCCCGTACCGGAGGCGGACGCGTGATCGGAAGGGGCAGCCGGACCTCCAGGAGGTCCGGCTGCCCCCGGGGCGACGCGTCGGGTCTGAGCGCCTCGGCTCAGCGGTAGAGCCGGAGGTCGGCCAGGCTCCACCAGTTGGCCGCCGTGCCCGTCGATGTGACGCGCACGTAGCGTGCCGTGGTCGTACGGGGCAGGTCGGCGACGGTGAGCTGCCCGGTTCCCTTACCGGCGGCGGCCGTACGCCAGTTGACGCCGTCGTCGCTGGTCGAGATCTGCCAGCCGCGGGCGTAGTCGCCGAGGTTGTCGCCGCTGTCGACGGCGACGCGGGAGAACGCGGTGCGCTTCTTGAGGTCGATCTGCACGTACTGGCCGGGGGTCTGGGCCGCGCCGCTGGACCAGCGGGTCGAGCCGTCGGCGTCGATCGCGAGGTCGGCGGCGCCCTGCCCGGCGGGCTGGGAGGTGGCGCTCGCGCCGTTCAGCGGCACCGCGTGGTAGCGGCTGGTCAGGTCAGCCGACGCGGGCCAGGTGAACGTCGCCAGCGCACCGCCGGGCAGGGAGTATGCGAAGGTCCGGTCGCCGACGGCGACGGCGAAGGAGCGCGGGTCGTCGTTCTCGTTGTGCACGACGAGCGCGGTGGAGCCGTCGGGGTTGCGGAAGGCGACATCGGTGAGCTGGCCGTTCCAGCCGGTCGTGCCGTAGTTGGTGCTGCCGATCCGTACCGCGCCCGGCCGGACGAACTTCGACAGGTGGCCGATGGTGAAGAACTCGGCGCTGGTGGTGACCGTGCCGTCCGGCTGGACGGTCAGCAGGGCGGTGCAGGTGTCGCAGCCGCCGTTGTGCGGGCCGCCGTCGGCGTCCAGCGCGATGTTCCAGTCGGCGACGGACTTCGCCCAGTTGCGGGTGGTGCCGACGGTGATCGTGCGCGCGTGCCAGGTAAGGGTGGAGCGGAAGATCTGCGCGGGCGTGTCGGTCGCGCCGTGCGAGCCGGAGCACTCCGTGAACCAGATGCCCTTGTCGGGGTGCGCGTCGTGCAGCGCGCTCTGCGCGCTGGGGTCGCCCGAGTAGCAGTGGTAGGCGGTGCCCGCGATCCACCGGGCGGCGGGGCTGTCCAGCACCTCGTACGGGTAGTCGGTCTGCGGGTCCTCGCCCAACTGCTCGGCGGTCTTGACGTCGTCGGGGTGCGTGGTCCAGTTGTGGTCGTACGCGAGGATCTTGGTGCGCGGGCTGGCCCGGTGCAGCAGCGGTCCCAGCGCCTGGATGACCTTGACCTGCGCCTGCACGGGCAGATCGGTGCCGGGGTACGCGGAGGGCTTACGGTTCTGCGGCTCGTTCTGCACCGTCAGGTAGTCGACGGGCACGCCCGCCGCCGCGTACGCCTGGACGAACTTCACCAGGTAGCGGGCGTAGGCGTCGTAGACCTTCGGGTCGTCCTTGAGGTGGCCGCCGATCAGCGAGTCGCCGTCCTTCATCCACGCGGGCGGGCTCCAGGGCGTGGCCATGACGGTGAGCCGGGGGTTGAGCCGCTTCGCCTGGCGCAGCAGCGGCAGGATCTGCCGCTGGTCGTGCGCGATGCTGAAGTGGCGCAGCGCGAAGTCGGTCCGCCCCGCGGGCATGTCGTCGTAGGTGTAGTGGGCGGCGGAGGCCGTGAAGTCGGAGGAGCCGATGGGCTGGCGCAGGAAGCTGACGCCGATGCCGCGGGCCGGGTCGAAGAGCTGCCGCATCGCGGAGTCCCGCGTCGTGCGGGGCAGTTGGCTCAGGACGGCGGCCGAGGAGTCGGTGAGCGCACCGCCGAAGCCGTCCATGCGCTGGTAGCTCTGGTTCGGATCGACGGTGATGGTGGTGA
Organism: Streptomyces sp. CBMA29; assembly: GCF_014596445.1. Classification (GTDB taxonomy): domain Bacteria; phylum Actinomycetota; class Actinomycetes; order Streptomycetales; family Streptomycetaceae; genus Actinacidiphila. The sequence goes on from NZ_MECL01000096.1 coordinate 12,515, forward strand.
GGTCGGACGGTCCCCGGCCGAAGTCGACCGGCGCCTGCTGCCGTAGTTCCTGGGCTCCGTCGGCCGTGGTCAGCCACACCTGGGCGCGGGGTGGCGGCGCCGGGCGGGAGTGGGAGGCCGCGGTGGCGGCCGTCGGGGTGACGGCGGCCGTCTGGGCGGCCGGTACGCAGGCCAGGCAGAGTGCGGCGGCTGTGGCAGCGGCGGCACCTACGGCGCGTCTCCTCATCGTTCTCCTCGGGCAGCACTCACTCTGAAACGGAATGAAACGTTTTCTGGAACCGTGGCGAAAATCAGGTAAGCGGTCGGTGGCGTGCGCTGTCAATGCCTTGTACCGATCCTGCCGTGACCCTGATGGGTCGGGGCGCTAAGCTGCGCATATGAAACGACCGGGTGTAACAGTTGGCTAGGTCACCGGGCACCCGCGTGACGGTCCGCGCCATCGCCGCGGAGGCGGGCGTCTCCATCGCCACCGTGTCGCGCGTCATGACAGGACAGGCCAACGTGGCCCCCGACACCCAGGCGCTGGTCCGCCGGGCGGTCGAACGGCTGGGGGCGCCGGCCCCGGTCCGGCGCGGCGCGGCGGACGGCGCCATCTATGTGCGCTGCCCGTATGTCCTCACCGACTACTTCGGTGTGATCGTCTCCTCGATCGCCGAGACGCTGGACCTGCACGGCCGGCGGGTGGTGCTCAGCGCGGGCGACGCGGCGCGCGAGGTCCAGGTGCTGCCGGGGCTGCCGGGCGATCCGGGCATCGCGGGCGCGATCCTCATCGTCCCGCCCGAGCCGGAAAGGGAGCTGGAGATCCTGCGGGCCCAGGACTTCCCCTTCGTGGTCGTCGACCCGCGCACTCCGCTCCCCCGCGACATCGCCTCGGTCTCGGCCGCCAACCTCGCCGCGGCCCGCAGTGTCACCGCCCACCTGGTGGAGTTCGGCCACCGGCGGATCGGCGTCATCGGCGGACCCGGTGACTGGCTCGCCAGCAAGTCCCGTCTCGCGGGCCACACGTCGGCCCTCGCCGACGCCGGGGTGCTGCCCTCCCCCGAGCTCCTGCGCAGCATCGAGCCGACCGCCGACTGGGGCTACGGGGCCGCCTGCGAACTCCTCGATCTCCCCCAACCCCCCACCGCGCTCGTCGCGTTCAACGACAAGGCCGCCGTGGGCGCGCTGCGCGCCGCCTACGAACGCGGCCTGCGCGTCCCCGAGGACCTCTCCATCACCGGTTTCGACGACATCGACCTCAGCCGCAGCACCGTGCCCCGCCTCACCACCGTCCGCCAACCGCTCGAAGAGATGGGCCGGATGGCGGTCTCCCTGCTGATGCGGCTCCTGGACCGCCACATGGTCGACACCCTCCACGTCGAACTGGCCACCCACTTGGTGGTCCGCGGCTCGACGGGCCCGGCCCCGGCGCTTCCCCGCTGACGCGGGGAGCGGGCGTCCGGGGCCGTCGGTCGCGCCCGGATCGGTGACCGGTGCGTCAGCGCTTGGGGCCGGCCGCGAAGACGCCCTCGGGGAAGGCGCCCGCGGCCAGCGCGCGCATGGTGAGGCCCTGGGCGATCTCGGTGAGACGGGCGGTGGCGGCCTCGCCGAGGTGCTCGTAGGGGGCGCGGCCGAGACGGTCGGTCTCGGCCTCGACGTGGCGGCGCAGTTCGACGCCCTGGTCGGTGAGGGAGCCGTCCGCGTCCAGGAGGCCGCGGTCGCGCAGCCGGGCGACGGCCGCGTCCCACTCCTGCTCGCTCCAGCCTCGGTGGGTCCTGGCGAAGCCCGGGAGGAAGCCCTTGCCGGTCGCGGTGTGGGTGACGAGGGCTTCCAGGCCGTCGAGTTCGGCGGAGAGCAGGGCGGCGAGGTGTCCGTCGCCGCGGTACTCGCGCAGCAGCGTGGTGGCGTGCCAGAAGGCCAGGTGCGGCTCCTTCGGCGACGGAAGGGCCGCGTGGGCGGCGTACAGGACACGGTCGCCGCCGGTGCACGCCTCGGCGGCGCGCTGGGCGAGTTCGGCGGCCTCGGCCGTCTCCGGGGAGTCGACGGCGTCGCCGAGCAGGCGGCGCTGCACGGCGTCGACCGCGCGCAGCCGCGCCGCGGTGATGTCCTCGGGGGCGGCCAGGGTCCAGGCGAGCGGGATGTGCCGGGCCACCAGGGACGGGCTGAAGTTGTAGAAGGTGCTCGTCACCACGGCGGGGCCGACCGGGCCGAGGGCGGCGGCGCGGCCCGCGAAGTAGCACATGCGGTTGTTCTCCAGCCCGGCCGCGACCAGCGCCGCCTGCGTCTCGGGCGCGAAGTACACCATCGAGTGCAGCGGTTCGAGCACCCGGAAACATTTCCTACCGGCCAGTAGCGTCATATCCGCCACTTTACTGAGATCACGGCGCACGTCCACCCCCGGCGCACCACCGGCCCGCGCGCGGTCCCGGTGGCCCCCGGCCCGGCGCGCGCTCGTCGTCCCCGCCCGTGGTCCGTCCCCGTCCGTGGTCCGTCCCCGTCCGTCCGCGTCCGTCCTCTTTGGCACGGTCCCTCACCGGCCGCTGACCGGCCGACTTCAGGTTTTGACACTACCTTCACTACGATCCGGCGATGATCATAAGAAGGTTACTGACGGCCGGAGTTGGCTGCGGCCTGCTGGTCGTCCTGGCTTGCGGTCTGCTGCCCGCGAGCGCGGTCGCCGACGAACCCACGACACCGGCGACGCCGACGGCGCAAGCCGCCCCGAAGGTGGAACTGCTGCTCGACGTCAGCGGTTCCATGCGGGCGAAGGACATCGACGGGCAGTCGCGGATGGCCGCCGCGAAACAGGCGTTCGACGACGTGCTGGACTCGGTGCCGGAGAACGTGGAGCTGGGCATCAGGACGCTCGGCGCCGACTATCCGGGCAACGACCGCAAGACCGGGTGCAAGGACACCCGGCAGCTCTACCCGGTCGGCCCGCTGAACCGCACCGAGGCCAAGGCCGCGGTGGCGACGCTGGCGCCCACCGGCTGGACGCCGATCGGCCCCGCGCTGCTCAAGGCGGCCGACGATCTCCAGGGCGGCGACGGCACCCGCCGCCTGGTGCTGATCACCGACGGCCAGGACACCTGCGCGCCGCTCAACCCGTGCGATGTCGCGCGGGACATCGCCGCCAAGGGCATCCATCTGGTCATCGACACGCTCGGGCTGATCCCGGACTCCTCGACCCGCAACCAGTTGACGTGCATCGCGGAGGCGACCGGCGGTACGTACACCGCCGTCCAGCACCGGCAGCAGCTCACCACCAAGGTGAAGCAGTTGGTGGGCCGCAGCACCGACGCCGTGGTGGCCCCGGTGGCCGCCCAGGGCGCCGCGCGGTGCGCGGACGCGCCGCAGCTCAAGGCGGGGATCTACACCGACCGCGAGCTGTTCTCGGAGAACCGCTGGTACCGGGTGGACGTGCCGCCGGGGCAGGAGCTGCGCGCCTCGGTGAGCGTCTCCGCCGACCGCGCGGTGAACGCGGACTACGGCGTCCTGCTGCGTGGCGTGACCACGCACGGCCGGGAGATCGTCAGGGACGACGAGGGCGGCACCGGCCGTACCGACGTCGTGTCCGCCGGTATCCGCTACCCCAAGCCGCACGCGGACTCCGACACCCCGCCGGAGACGGTCTGCCTCCAGGTCGGCAACTCCTTCTCGGCGGCGCCGTCGGTGAAGACCACCCCCGGTCTGCCGGTGGAGCTCTCCATCGACCTGGTGGACTCCCCCGACCAGCCGTCCGACGTGGCCTTCTTCGGCCTCGGGCGCGGCTGGTGGCTGCTGGGCACGCTGGCCGTGGCCGGCGCGGTCCTCGGCCTGCTGTCGGGCTGGGTGTCCTGCTGGCGTCTGAACACGGGGAGGACCGTCTGATGCGTACGTCACCACGTAAGGCCGTACGGCTGCTGACGGTCACCGCGGCGGGGCTGCTGGCCGCCGCCGCGCTGGTCCTGAGCGCGGGCGGCGCGGTCGCCGACGACCCGTCGGCCGACCCGAGCGCGAGCACGGGTACGGGTACGGCCACTCCCGGCGACGGCGACGCCGCGCCGACGGAGGCGGGGACGAGTTTCCGTACCGCCACCGTCGTCCGGCAGGGGCAGGAGGCGACCGCGGACGCGTCGGCGGGCGACTACCTGTACTGGACGTTCCCCGCCGACAGCGGGCAGAACGTGACGGTGAAGGCCACCGTCACCTTCCCCGAGACGGCGACCCGGCACGGCGCCGCCACCTGGCAGCTCGATGTGTACGACGGGCTGCGGCGCCGCCAGCCGTGCAGATTCGGCGCGCAGAGCAGGTCCGTGGCGGCCGACGCGGGCTCGGTCGAGCTGGTCTGCCACCTGCGGGCGATCCGCTCGTGGGCCGACACCTGGTCCAACGATCCGCTGCGCGGCGGCTACTTCCTGCGGCTGACCGTGCTCGACCTGCCCGCGGCCGACCTCGGCCAGCCGGTCAGGGCGGCGGTGAAGGCCACCTCGGAGGGCACGGCCGGGCAGCAGGCGGTCGACGGCTCGGTGACGCCCGTGGTGTCGGCGTACGCGCCGCATGTGGCGCCGTCCGACGGCTGGGCGGGCACCTGGTGGTCGCCGCGCTGGCTGTGGACCGGCGGCGGCGGTCTGCTGGCCGCTCTGGCCGGTCTGGGCGCGCACCGACTCGCCCGGGGTCCGATCCGGTCCCGGCGGGACCCGCGCGTCCCTGAGCGGCCCCGCGAGCCCGTGGGATACCGGGACTGAGGCAGCGGCACGCGAGAGAGGGCCCGTCCGACCGGACGGGCCCTCTATCTTTTCGCGCGCGAGCGCTACCGCGCGGCGACCTCGACGTGTTGCGGGTAGAAGGCGACGTGCCCGGCGATCGTGCCGACCGCGTCGTACGGCTTCTCGTACGTCCACACCGCGTCGGTGACCTCGCCGTCCGCGGTCACGAGGGAGTAGTAGGAGGCGTCGCCCTTGTAGGGGCAGTACGTCTGGGACTCGGTCGGGCGCAGGGCGCCGGCCTCGACGTCGGCGAGCGGGATGTACTGCACCGGCGGGTAGTCGGCCTCGCGCAGGGTCAGGGCGTGGGTGGTGTCGGCGACGACCTTGCCCGCGGCCCGGACCACGATGCGCTCCGGGTTCGGCTCGACCGTGATGGGGTGGTCGGGACCGGGTGTCTTGACCGTGCGTGCCATGGGGACTCCATGAGTAGAACCTGGATGGACCCGAGGTGACCTGGGGGGATCTGCCGCGGTCCGCCTGTCCTGGGCGATACCCACCGAGGGTAGACAGACAGGTCTATACAGGTCAAGGACGGCTGGCGGGTAGTCGCAGATGCGACGCCCGGCGGGACAATCGGACCGCCGACGGGCGCATACTGGTGACAATGACAAAGCCTGATGCAGCGAAGCGCTTTTTGCCCACCAGTCCCTTCAAAGCCCCGGTGGCGCCGCCACCGAAGGAGTTCGCCGTGGGCAATCGGGTCACCCACGATGTGTACGGCCTCGGCCGGGTCACCGGAGTCGAGGAAGGCGTCGCGGTGATCGTCGACTTCGGCTCGCTCCAGAAGCGCATCATGAGCCCGTACACCAAGCTCACCAACCTCTGAGGTTCCAACGGCGTGGGGACCCCGGAGGTTCCTAACGGCGTGGGACCTTGCGGGCCGCCCGCAGCCACTCCTTGTTCATCGCGGTGATCGAGGTCAGCGGGATGCCCTTGGGGCAGGCGGTGGCGCACTCCCCCGTGAGCGTGCAGCCGCCGAATCCCTCGTCGTCCATCCGCGTGACCATGTCGAGGACACGGGTCTCGCGCTCCGGCGCGCCCTGCGGCAGTACGTTGAGGTGGTTGATCTTCGCGGAGGTGAAGAGCATCGCGGAGCCGTTGGGGCAGGCGGCGACGCAGGCGCCGCAGCCGATGCACTCGGCGTGTTCGAACGCGGAGTCGGCGGCGGCTTTGGGTACGGGCGTGGCGTGTGCTTCGGGCGCCGCGCCGGTGGGCACGCTGACGTAACCGCCGGACTGGATGATCCGGTCGAACGACGAGCGGTCCACGACCAGGTCGCGGACGACGGGGAAGGCTGCGGCCCGCCACGGCTCGACGTCGATGGTGTCGCCGTCCCGGAACGACCGCATGTGGAGCTGGCAGCTCGTGGTGCGCTCCGGGCCGTGCGCGTCACCGTTGATCACCAGGCTGCACGCGCCGCAGATGCCCTCACGACAGTCGTGGTCGAAGGCGACCGGGTCCTCGCCCTCGACGGTGAGCCGTTCGTTGAGCGTGTCGAGCATCTCCAGGAACGACATGTCGGGCGAGACGTCGTCGACCTGGTAGGTGGCCATGGCGCCGGGCGCTTCGGTGTTCTTCTGGCGCCAGACGCGCAGGGTGAGCTTCATGCATAGCTCCGCTGGGTGGGGTGTACGTAGTCGAAGACGAGGTCTTCCTTGTGCAGGACGGGCGCGCCGCCGGTCCGGGTGAACTCCCACGCGGCGGCGTAGGAGAACTCCTCGTCCCGGCGGGCGGCCTCGCCCTCCGGTGTCTGGGACTCCTCGCGGAAGTGGCCGCCGCAGGACTCGGCGCGGTGCAGCGCGTCGAGGCACATCAGCTCGGCCAGTTCCAGGTAGTCCACGACGCGGTTGGCGCGCTCCAGCGACTGGTTGAACTCCGCGCCGCTGCCCGGCACCTTGATCCGGCGCCAGAATTCGTCCCGGATCTGCGGGATACGGTCCAGCGCCTTGCGCAGCCCCTCCTCCGTCCTGGCCATCCCGCAGAACTCCCACATCAGCTCGCCGATCTCGCGGTGGAAGGAGTCGGCGGTGCGGTCGCCGTCGACGGCGAGGAGCAGATGGAGCCGGTCCTCGGTCTCGGCGAGGACTTCCTGGACGACGGGGTGCTCGGCGCCGATCTCCTCGCGCCCCGGGTGGCGGGCCAGGTAGTCGTTGATGGTGGCCGGCAGCACGAAGTAGCCGTCGGCCAGGCCCTGCATCAGCGCGGAGGCACCGAGCCGGTTGGCGCCGTGGTCGGAGAAGTTGGCCTCGCCGATCGCGAAGAGGCCGGGCACGGTGGTCTGGAGGTCGTAGTCCACCCACAGGCCGCCCATCGTGTAGTGCACGGCCGGGTAGATCCGCATCGGGACCTCGTACGGGTCCTCGGCGGTGATCCGCGCGTACATGTCGAAGAGGTTGCCGTACTTCTCCTCGACCGCCCTGCGGCCCATCCGCGCGACGGCGTCGGCGAAGTCCAGATAGACGCCCTGGCCGCCGGGGCCGACGCCGCGGCCCTCGTCGCAGACGTTCTTCGCGGCGCGGGAGGCGATGTCGCGCGGTACGAGGTTGCCGAAGGAGGGGTAGATCCGCTCCAGGTAGTAGTCGCGCTCGTCCTCGGGGATCTCGCCGGGCGGGCGGGCGTCGCCCCTGGTCCTCGGCACCCAGATCCGGCCGTCGTTGCGCAGCGACTCGCTCATCAGCGTGAGCTTGGACTGGTGGTCGCCGGTGCGCGGGATGCAGGTGGGGTGGATCTGGGTGAAGCAGGGGTTGGCGAAGTACGCGCCGCGCCGGTGCGCCCGCCAGACGGCGGTCGCGTTGGAGTTCATGGCGTTGGTCGACAGGTAGAAGACGTTGCCGTAGCCGCCGGAGGCCAGCACCACGGCGTCCGCGAAGTGGCCGCGGATCTCGCCGGTGATCAGGTCGCGGGCGACGATGCCGCGGGCCCTGCCGTCGATGACGATCAGATCGAGCATTTCGGTCCGCGGGTGCATCTCGACATTGCCCGCGGCGATCTGCCGGGACAGCGCCTGGTAGGCGCCGAGCAGCAGTTGCTGGCCGGTCTGGCCGCGGGCGTAGAAGGTGCGGGAGACCTGGACGCCGCCGAAGGAGCGGGTGTCGAGCAGGCCGCCGTACTCACGGGCGAAGGGCACGCCCTGCGCGACGCACTGGTCGATGATCTCCACCGAGATCTGGGCGAGGCGGCGGACGTTGGACTCGCGGGCCCTGAAGTCACCGCCCTTGACGGTGTCGTAGAAGAGCCGGTGGACGGAGTCGCCGTCGTTGCGGTAGTTCTTCGCGGCGTTGATACCGCCCTGCGCGGCGATCGAGTGGGCGCGGCGCGGGGAGTCCTGGTAGCAGAACTGCACGACGTGGTAGCCCTGTTCGGCGAGCGTGGCGCCCGCGGAGCCGCCCGCGAGCCCGGTGCCGACGACGATCACGGTGTGCTTGCGGCGGTTGGCGGGGTTGACCAGCTTCGCGGTGAAGCGGCGGGTGTCCCAGCGGTCCTCGATCGGACCTTCGGGCGCCTTGGTGTCGGCGAGGGGCTCGCCGGTCGCGTACCGCGCGTAGTCGGTCGCGCCGGTGTCGTCGGAAGGGACGGGCGTCTCGGGCATGTCAGTCAGCTCACGATTCCGGTCATGACGCCGACGGGTACGGCGATGAAGCCGACCGTCAGCACAGTTGCGAGTGCGTTCGCGGTGGCCTTGAGCACCCGGTCACGGGTGGCGCTGCCCGCGCCGAGGGTCTGGGCGGCGCTCCAGAAGCCGTGCCTGATGTGCAGGCCGAGGGCGAGCATCGCCACGATGTAGATGACGTTGTTCCACCAGTCGTGGAAGGCGGCCACGACGTTCTGGTAGGGGTGGCCCGGCACGAAGCCGCGCTGCACGGTGCCTGTGGTCAGATCGAGGATGTGCCAGACGATGAACAGCAGCAGGATCACGCCGCCCCAGCGCATGGTGCGGGTGGCGTAACTGGCGCGCGGTCGCGGATGGGCGTATGCGACCGGCCGGGCGCGCCGGTCGAGGCGGCTGAGCTGGTACGCGCACACGCCGTGCAGCACGACGGCGGCGACCAGCACGACGCGGATGATCCACAGCGCCCACTCGTAGTGCAGGAACGGCTCGCCGAGGGTGCGCAGCCAGTGCGCGTACTCGTTGAAGCTGCCGGACCCGAAGAAGATCTTGAGGTTGCCGAACATGTGGACGACCAGGTACAGCAGCATGATCAGGCCGCTCACCGCCATGATCGTCTTCTTGCCGACGGTCGAGCCCCAGACCGTGCGCGCCATCGACGGACGTCGGTCCGTCCGCGTTGCCAGTGCCATGTCCACAGACGTTACGGTCACCGGAGTCGAGTGGTCCAAGACATGATCCAGCTCGTGTCCATAGCCTGGGCCTATCGCAGGGTTATCGTGGAACCCATGCAGTTCCAGCAGCTCGCGTACTTCGTGGCCGTCGCCGACGCCCGGCACTTCACCCGCGCCGCCGAGCGGGTGCACGTCTCGCAGCCGTCGCTGTCCCAGCAGATCCGCGCCCTGGAGACGGAGCTGGGCGCGCCCCTGTTCAGCCGGGCGCGCGGCAACATCACGCTCACCGACGCCGGGGAGGCGCTGCTGCCGCTGGCCCGGCGGATTCTCGCCGACGCCGACACCGCCCGCCACGAGGTGCTGGAGCTGGCCCAGCTGCGGCGCGGCCGGGTCCGGCTCGGCGCCACCCCGAGCCTGTGCACCGGCCTGCTCCCCGACGTGCTGCGCGTCTTCCACGACCGGCACCCCGGGGTGCGGCTGCTGATCGAGGAGAGCGGGTCGCACGATCTCGTACGGGAGCTGGCGCGCGGCGGGCTCGACCTGGCGCTGGTGGTGCTGCCGCTGCCGAACCCGTCGCCCGCGCTGACCACGGTCGAGCTCTTCCAGGAGGACCTGGTCGTCATCTCCTCGGCCGCGGCCGAGCCGCCGCGCTCACCGGTCAGGATCGCCGACCTCGAAGGCCGCCCGATGGTGATGTTCCGGCACGGCTACGACCTGCGCGACCTGACCCTCGCCGCCTGCCGCTCCGCGGGCTTCGAGCCCTACCTCACCGTCGAGGGCGGCGAGATGGACGCCGTCCTCGGCTTCGTGCGGGCCGGGCTCGGTCTGGGCGTCGTCCCCAGCATGGTCGCCGCCCGCGCGGGTCACGACCTGCGGGTCACGCCGCTGGCCCGGCCGGGGCTGCGCCGCACCATCGCCCTGGCCCACCGCAGTGACGTGGCCCCGCCACGGGCCGCCCGGGTCCTCCAGGACCTCCTCCTGGACGGCGCCCTCCTCACCGGCGGGTAACGCCGCTATGCGGCGGGACCAGGCGACGGGGCGCACCCCCGCACGGGCCGGCGAAGGACGAGCCCCCGAAGGGACGCGGGGAACTGCGCGACCAGCCCCCACCGGCGGGTGGTCCGGAGAACCGAACTGCCCCACCGGGACCGGTGGTGACCCGCGGGGAAGCGGGTACCACCGGCACGGTGGGCGGGCGGCGGGACCCGAGGTCAGTGGGTGTGGGTCGCGGGGTCGCTCACACCGGGGCGCCCGGTCTCGACGTGTCCGGCGAGGCGCCGCAGGAACGCGGTGTCGTGGTCGGAGGCGACGGTGAGGTCGTACCAGCGATGACCCCCGCGAACCTCCACGGAGTGGACTTCGCGGCGCCCGGCGCGGACCACGTAGGTGTGGTGGCGGCCGTCGTAGGAGTTGGTGACCGTGAGCCGGACGTCGCGGCGGCCGGAGTTGGTCATGGTCAGCTCCACCCGCTCGCTACCGGCGTCGTGACGGGCCGTCACCTCGGGTCCGGAACCGGCGCGGGTGGTGCCGCGGAAGGCGCGCAGGAAGCCGTTGGGGCCGTGCACGGTGAGGTCGTAGCCGCCGCCGGTCGCGGCCGTCTCCCAGGTGCCGGAGAGCTTCTTGCCCGCCTCGGTGGTGTACGTCCACGGGCCGTCGGCGCGGTCCGCGGCGGTGACGTGGAAGCAGACGCCCGCGGCGACACCGCCGCCGAAGGTGAGGGTGACCCGGCCGGTGGACGGCGTGACGGCCGCGTCGACCAGCGGCGCGTACGGCAGCGGGCGGGCCGGTCGGGCGCCGCGCTCCTGCTTGGGCACGGCCTGACGGGCGGGCGGCACGGGCACGTAGCTGTCGTGCCGGTCGCCGTCCGGCGGCCGGTAGCCGTCGGTGCCGGGCAGGTGGGCGGGCCGGTCCCGCGTGAGCTTGAAGTCGAAGGCGGAGGTCAGATCGCCGCAGACGGTACGCCGCCAGGGCGAGATGTTGGGCTCGCGCACGCCGAAGCGGCGCTCCATGAAGCGGATGATCGAGGTGTGGTCGAAGACCTCGGAGCAGACATAGCCGCCGGTGCTCCAGGGCGAGACCACCAGCATCGGTACGCGCTGGCCGAGCCCGTACGCGCCGGCCGCGTAGGTGCCGTTGCCCGGGAAGATCTCGCCCCGCGTGCTGACGGTGGAGGCGCCGCCCTCGGCGGTGAGCGGGGCGAAGGGCGGGACGACGTGGTCGAAGTACCCGTCGTTCTCGTCGTAGGTGATGAACAGCGCGGTCCTGCTCCACACCTCGGGGTTGGAGGTGAGCGCGTCCAGGACCTGCGAGATGTACCAGGCGCCGTAGTTCGCGGGCCAGTTGGGGTGTTCGGAGAACGCCTCGGGCGCGGCGATCCAGGAGACCTGCGGCAGCGTGCCCGCGGTGACGTCGGCCTTGAGCACGTCGAAGAAGCCGTCGCCCGCCTTGGCGTCGGTTCCGGTGCGGGCCCTCTCGTAGAGCGCGTCGCCGGGCTTGGCGTTGCGGTAATTGTCGAAGTAGAGAAGGGAGTTGTCCCCGTAGTTGCCGCGGTAGGCGTCCGGGATCCAGCCCCAGGAGTGGTCCCCGTCCAGGCCGTCGCCGATGTCCTGGTAGATCTTCCAGGAGATCTTCGCCTTCTCCAGCCGCTCCGGATACGTCGTCCAGTCGTACCCGGCCTCGGAGTTGTCGAGCACCGGGCCGTTGCCCTTGCCGTCGTTGCCCGTGTAACCCGACCACATGTAATAGCGGTTGGGGTCGGTGCCGCCGGTGAACGAGCAGTGGTACGCGTCGCAGACGGTGAAGGCGTCGGCGAGCGCGTAGTGGAACGGGATGTCGCCGCGCGTCAGGTGCGCCATCGTGCCGGTGCCCTTGGCGGGGATCCACTGGTCGTACGTGCCGTCGTTGACGGCCGCGTGGCTGCCGATCCACTCGTGGTTGAGGCCCTCGATGAACTGGAGTCCGAGGTCGTCCGCGTCCGGGTGGAAGGGCAGCACCTCTTTGTCGCCGTCCGGCTGGTGGAACACCGACTTGCCGCTGGGCAGGGACACCGGGCGCGGGTCGCCGAAGCCGCGGACCCCCTTCATCGCGCCGAAGTAGTGGTCGAAGGACCGGTTCTCCTGCATCAGGACGACGATGTGGTCGATGTCCTTGAGGGTGCCGGTCCTGCGGCTGGCCGGGATCGCGGCGGCGCGGGTGATGCTGCTGGACAGGGCGGTGAAGCCCGCGGTGGCACCGGCTATCTGGAGGAAACGCCGCCGGTTGAGTTCAGACATGGATCCGAGGACCTCTTCGCGGTAGGGGGATGCGCGCAGTGCAGGGTCCTCCCACAGCAGCGACCGCAGGCGACCTGCCGGTGTCCGACGCGTGACAGCGGGCGGTACGCGTCACGAACAGGCCCGGGGCACGCGGCCGTTCACCCGACCGGGGGCGGGCTCTCCGCGGGGGCGGCGGGACGCGACGGGGCAAAGCTTGCCGGGAGGGGCACTAGCTGCCGCGGAAGGCCGGAGTGCGGCGTTCGAGGCTCGCGGCGATGCCTTCGGCGCTGTCTTGCGTGGCCCAGAGCCGGGTCTGTTCCGCGAGTTCGCGGTCGAGTACGCGCTCCACCTCGTCCGCGAGACCGGCGCGGAGGGTGGCCCGGATGGAGGCGACCGCCAGCGGAGCGGACGCGGCGATCTCGTGCGCCCAGGCGATCGCCTCCCCGCGTGCCCCGCCCGGTGCGGCGATCCGGTCCGCGAGGCCGATCGCCCGCGCTTCCTCTCCCGTGACCCGGCGCCCGGTGAACAGCATGTCCGCGGCGGCCTGGTGGCCGATGATCCGCGGAAGCGTCACGCTCAGGCCGAATCCCTGGTGGAAGCCGAGCCTGGCGAAGTTCGCGACGAACCTGCTGCCGGGTTCGGCCACCCGGAAATCGGCTGCGCACGCCAGGCCCAGCCCTCCGCCGACCGCGGATCCCTGAACGGCCGCGACGATCGGCGTAGCGGCACGGAAGAGCCGGACCGCCTGCCGGTAGAGGCGTTCGGAGGCGGCGGCGCGGTCCTCGTCGAAACCGCCCCGGTCGCCGAAGTCGGCGCCGGCGCAGAAGTGCTTCCCCTCCGCACAGAGCACCACGGCACGGCAGGTGGGGTCGTCGTCCAGTGCGGCGGCCGTCCGGGCCAGGGTGTGGATGAGTCCTTCGTCGAAGTAGTTCGCGGGAGGCCGGTGGATCTCCAGAACAGCGATGTGGCCCTCACGCCGGAGCGACAGGTCGTCGCCGGACGGGCGGTCAGCGGGATCGGTGATGGGCACAGTCGGGTCTCCCGAGGTCGGCGGCACCGCGTGGGTGGCCGTGGGCAGGTGGCACCCGCGCACTGCCGCGGGCGGGCGGGAGTCGCGTCACAGTCCCATGGATTTCGCGATGATCGATTTCATGACTTCGCTGGTGCCGCCGTAGATGCGGCTGACCCGTGCGTCGGCGTACAGCCGGCAGATGTCGTACTCGCGGATGTAGCCGTAACCGCCGTGCAGTTGGAGGCAGGCGTCGACCACTGCGCCCTGCGTCTCCGTGCAGTAGAGCTTGACGCGGGCGGCGTCCGCGGGCGAGAGGTCGTCCCGTTCGTGGGCCTCGATCGCCCGGTCCAGCAGGACCTGGCCCGCCGTCACCTTGACCTCCAGGTCCGCCAGGGTGAACTTGGTGTTCTGGAACCCGGCCAGGGGCCGGCCGAACACCGAGCGTTCCTTGACGTAGTCGACGGTCACCTCCAGGGCGGCGACCGACTGCGCCTGGGAGTTGGTGGCGATCGACAGCCGTTCCTGGGCGAGGTTGCCGGTGAGATACGTGAAGGCCCGGCCCTCTTCGCCGAGGAGGTTACCGTGCGGGACCAGCACGTTGTCGAAGAAGAGTTCCGAGGTGTCCTGGGTGAGCAGACCGAGCTTCTTCAGGAGTTTTCCGCGCTGGTACCCGGTCATGCCGTCCTCCACCACGAGGAGGGAGAGCCCGCCGCGCCGGTCCTCGGACCGTGAGGTGCGGGCCACCACCACGACGAGGTCGGCCTGGCTGCCCCCGCTGATGAAGGTCTTGGCGCCGTTGACCACCCAGCCGTCGTCGGTGCGCCGAGCCGTGGTGGCGATCCCCGCGAGATCCGAGCCCGTGCCCGGTTCGGTCATGGCGATCGCCGACATCAGCGTGCCGTCGGCCATACCGGGCAGCCACCGCGCCCGCTGCTCGGCAGTGGCGTGCTCGAGTACGTAGGGAACGACGACGTCGGTGTGCACCCGCAGGGAGCCGAGCGTGGTGCGGGTGAGGGCGACCTGTTCGGTCAGCACACAGTTGAAGAGGAACGACGACTGTCCTCCGCCGCCGTACTCGGCGGGGATCTGGATGCCGAGCGCGCCGAGCGCGGCCACGTCGCGATACAGCGAGCGCGGTACGACGCCGGCCTCCTCCCAGGCGGGCAGGTGCGGCCGGACCTCCTTGGTGAGGAACGCGCGAAGGCTGTCGGCGTAGGCGAGGTGCTCGGGGCGGTAGAGAGTGCGGCGCATGGGTGTCAGTTCCTTTCCTGAGCGCGCCCGGCGCGCCCGGCGCGTTCGGCCCGTTCGGCCCGTTCGGCCCGTACCGACGCCGTGTCCTGGCCGGGCGCCGGCGCGGGCTTCGGTGTGGCCGGGACCGTCCTGCTGAAGCGGGGGGCAGGGGCGGGCTGCCGCACGCCGTCGATCTCGATGAAGGTGCCCCTGGCCGTGAGGTGGGGATCGCGCGCCGCGTCGTCGAGCCCGAGTACCGGGCTGACACAGGCGTCGGTACCGGCGAATGCCCTGACCCAGGCCGCGCGGGGCCGGGTGGCGAACATCTCCTCGAACCGACGTCTCATGGCGGGCCAGTTGGCCGGGTCCGTGCGTGCCGTGGTGAGGACGGGATCGTCCGGGACGCCGAGGATGTCGAGCAGTAGGTCGTAGAACCGGTCTTCCAGCGCGCCGACGGCCAGGTGGTTCCCGTCCGCGCAGGCGTAGAGGCTGTAGTAGGGGGCGCTGCCGTCCAGGAAGTTGCCGCCGCGGCGCGCGCTCCAGCGGTCCTGGGCGAGGAGCCCGTACAGCAGGCTGCTCAAGGTGGCGGTGCCGTCCACGATCGCGGCGTCCACGACCTGGCCTTGGCCGGTGTCGCGTGCGTGAAGCAGGGCGGAGAGCACGCCCACGGCGAGCAGCATGCCGCCGCCGCCGAAGTCGCCGAGCAGGTTGAGCGGGAGCGGGGGCGGCCCGTCCGCCGGTCCCATCGCGCCGAGCGCGCCCGAGACGGCGATGTAGTTCACGTCGTGGCCGGCCGTGGCGGCGTACGGGCCGTCCTGTCCCCAGCCGGTCATGCGCCCGTAGACCAGCCCGGGGTTGCGGGCCAGGCAGGGCTCGGGCCCGATGCCGAGACGTTCGGTGACGCCGGGCCTGAAGCCCTCGATGAGGACGTCGGCGTCCGCGACGAGGTCCATGACCTCGGCCGCCGCGTCCGGCCGCTTCAGGTCGAGCGCGACCGACCGCCGCCCCCGGCCGAGGACGTCGGCCGCGCCCCGGGGCGCGGGCCCGCCCTCCTCGGCGGGGCGCTCGACCCGGATCACCTCCGCCCCGAGGTCGGCGAGGAGCATGCCGCAGAAGGGCCCGGGACCCAGCCCCAGCAGTTCGATCACCCGCACACCGGCCAGCGGCCCGGTCATCGGGTCAGCTCCTTCAGCCGCTCGACCGCGCGGGGCCCGTCCGAACCGGCGTTCACGTTGACCCGAAAGTTGGTCACCCCCGCCGACCTGAAGGCGGCGAACCGGTCCTTCACGTAGGACGGCGGGCCGCAGACGGTCAGGGCCTGGACGAGTTCGTCCGACAACGCGGCGGCGGCTGCCTCCGGCCTGCGGTCGAGGTACAGCCTCTGGACCTGTTCGGCCTCCTGCCCGAAGCCGTAGCGGCGGATCAGGTCGTTGTAGAAGTTGGCACCGACCGCGCCCATGCCACCGATGTAGCGCGCGAGTGAGGGCCGCGCGCGGTCCCGCGCGGTGCGGATCGCTCCGTGGTCCTCCGAGGTGACTTCGACGTGGGCACCGACGGCGATCTCCAGCGGGGGAAGCAGCGGATCGCGCCGCTGGGCTCCCTGGCGCAGATCCTCGCCCCACACGCGATCGGCGAGTTCGGGGATGAAGAGCGAGGGCAGCCAGCCCTCGGCTATCTCGGCGGTCAGCCGGACGTTGCGCGGGCCCAGTCCGGCCAGCCACACCGGGATGCGCGACCGTACCGGGTACGTCATCAGCTTGAGCGGTTTGCCCTGGCCGGTGCCCTTCCCGGCGTCGTACGGGACCGAGAAGGCCGTGCCCTGATGGACGTTCACCTCCCGGCGCCAGATCCGCCGGCAGATGTCCACGACCTCTCGGGTCCTGGTGAGCGGGCGGTCGAAGGGCAGGCCGTGCCACCCCTCCACGACCTGTGGCCCGGAAGTGCCGAGTCCGAGGTCGAAGCGGCCTCGGGAGAGTTCGTCGCAGGCGGCGGCCGTCTGGGCCAGTAGCGCGGGTGTGCGGCTGTAGACGTTCAGCACCGCGCTGCCCAGCCGCATCCGGGTGGTGGCGGCGGCGCAGAAGCCGAGCACGGAGGCCGCGTCCCGGCCGTACGCCTCGGGGACCCAGACCATGTCGGCGCCGGCCGCCTCCACGTCCTTGAGGTAGTCGCGGAGCGTGCCGGCGTCCGCGGTGAGATCTACGTTGACGGCGAGGGTGAGCGGGACGCTCATGAGGGTCCTCCTTGCGCGGACGGGCACGAAGCGAGTACGGGCTGACGCGGGCGCGCCCCGGCGCTCACAGGTCGCCGCCCGGCGCGACCAGACGCTTGGCCAGCACGTCGCGATGGTGTGCCGGGTCGCCGAAGAGGTGGTTCGTGGCCCGTGCCCGCTTGAGGTAGAGGTGGGCGTCGTGCTCCCAGGTGAAGCCGATACCGCCGTGGATCTGGAGCATGCCGGACGCGCAGTCGGTGAGCGCGTCCGAGCAGAACGCCTTGGCCAGGCTCGCGGCCGTGCCCGTCGCGGGCGAACCGGACTCGACGGCGGCGATGAGGTGGTGCGCGACCGAGCGCGCGGACTCCACCTGGCCGAGCATGTCGGCGCACGTGTGCTTCACCGCCTGGTACGACCCGATGGGACGTCCGAACTGCACCCGTTGCTTGGCGTATTCGACGGCCATGTCGAGGCAGCGCTCGGCCGCCCCCACCTGACCGGCGCAGAGACACGCGAGACCGGTGAGGGCCGTCCGGTCCAGCGCGGCGGTCACGTCGGCGTGCGTGAGGTGCGCGGCCAGTCGGGGGGCGACGGCGTCGCGCAGGCGCAGGGAACCGACCGGCTGTGTGCGGTCCAGACAGTCCAGGGCCCGCGTCTCGACGCCGGAGGTGCCGGAGGTGCCGGAGGTGCCGGAGGTGCCGGAGGTGCCGGAGGTGCCGGAGGTGCCGGAGGTGCCGGAGGTGCCGGAGGTGCCGGAGGTGCCGGAGGTGCCGGAGGTGCCGGAGGTGCCGGGGTGGACGGGAAAGACGCCCAGCCCGTCCGGAGCCAGTGCGACCACCAGGACCAGGGAGGCCGACGGCAGGTCGGTGACGTACCTGACCTCGCCGTCGAGGACCCAGGAACCGTCGGCCTGGTGGGCCCCGACCGCGACGTCCCCGGCCTCCCACCGCCCGTGCTCCCCCAGGTGCGCGACGGTGGCGACGGTCGAGCCGTCGGCGATGCCCGGGAGGTACCGCCGTGCCGCCTCGTCGTCCAGGGCGGTCAGCAGGGTCGCCGCCAGGACGGCCGAGGACAGGTACGGCGCCGCCACCACCCCCCGTCCCAACTCCTCGCAGACGAAGGCCGCCTCCGTGACGCCGGCGTCGGCGCCGCCGAGGGAACCGGGCACGAGCAGCCCGGCCGCTCCCATCCGGCACAGCCCGCGCCACGCCTCGGCGTCGAAGGGCGGTCCGCCCTCGACAGCGATGCGGCTGAGCGTGGTCGGCCAGGAGCGCTCCAGGTAGCGGCGTACCTCGGCACGGTAGGCCAGTTGCTCCGCCGTGGGTTCGAGCATCATGCGGCACCTGCCAGATCGAGGGCGACCGGCCTGAGGAGGTCCAGTTGCTCCAGGGCGTTCTCGAAGAGGATGGAGAGGAACAGCCCGTCGACGGCCGGGGCCAGGGCGCCGATCTGCTGGTGGCACTGCTCGGCGGTGCCCACGACGGCGAAGCGGTCGAGCAGGTACTCCTCGATGTCGGGCCGGTCCTCGAACAGCCCCGCCACCGGGCTGCGTCCGGAGGAGCCGTGCCACGCGAAGTCGTACGCCGCGTAGCGCTCGCGCAGAACCGCTTGGAACTCCTCCGGGACGTTCTTGCCCGCGAACGTGCCCGCGAAGTTGAACCGGGAGGCGCTGATGGCGCGGGGGAGCATGCTCCGTCGCAGCGCGGGGACCTCGCTCCTGTCGCGGGCCACCGCGAGCCGTACCGAGCCCCACACCTCGACGGGGCCCGGACGACCGGCCCCGGTGCGCGCCGCGCCTGCCCTCCGGCGCAGCGTGTCCATGGCGAGGAGATCGCGGCCCGTTCCCGCGATCAGCCCGTCCGCGACCCGGCCCGCCGCCTCCGCCGCGCGGGGGCCGGCGGCGGCGAACAGCAGGTACGTCCCCGGCACCTCCGCCCGCAGGTGTCCCAGCAGGTGCTCGACGTCGGCGAGCGGGGCGGGCATGAGGCCGAAGGTGCGGACGGCCGAGTCGCCCCGTCCCACGCCGACGCCGAATCTGCCGCCGTGGGACCTCAGCGCGCGGGCCGCCGACATATGGACCGACTCGTGGCGGGTCACCGGATTGGTCACGCTGGTCAGGACGGTCAGCCGGTCGGTGACGGCCAGCGCGTCGGTGCAGGCCGAGTACAGCTCGCCGTAGCGAGGGGAGTCTCCGACGCCCAGCCCCCACAGTCCGCTCAGTTCGGCCCGGCGGGCGACCTCGCGGGTCAGCGCCGGGCTGATCGGCAGCCAGTTGGCGCACAGCTTCATCCGGTGACCTCCCGCCAGGGCCGGTCACGGCTGGGGTCTGCCTCCCGCGGCAGACCGAGCGCCCGCTCGGCGACCTGGTTCCGCAGGATCTCCGAGGTGCCGCCGGCGATCGTCTTGGCCTGGACCCGCAGATACGCCCACACGTTGTACGCCGTCCACGCGTCCTGCGGCGTGCGGGCGACCGCCTCCATGCCGGCGAGGTCCACGAACAGGCGCTGAAGACGCTGGGTGTGTTCCGCCTGGAGGATCTTGTTGTAGGGGACGCCGCCACGGATCGGGCCCCGCCCCGCCGAGCGCTCCACCGCGCCGCGCAGATTGTTGAGTTCGACCACCCGGCTCTCCACGTACACCCGGACGAGTTCGTCCAGTTGTCCGGGACCGAGCCGCCCGCGGAAGTGGGCCAGGGCCTCGTCCAGTCCTCGGCCGACGACCGAGCCCGGCGGAGCCGCGCCCGCGCCGGAGCCCGCGGAGCGTTCAAAGGCCAGCACGGCACGGACGACGTCCCAGCCCGCTCCTACGTCGCCCAGCCGCAGGGAGTCGTCGACCACCACGTTCTGAAGCGTCACCTCGAAGAACTCGCAGTCACCGGTGAGCTGCCGGATGGGGCTGATCGTGAGGCCGGGCGCGGACATGTCGACGCAGAAGGTGGTCAGGCCCGCGTGCTTCGTGACGGACGAATCGCTTCTGCACAGGGCCAGGCCCCACCGCGCGACATCGGCGCGGCTGGTCCAGATCTTCGTTCCGTCGAGGATCCAGTCGTTCCCCTCGCGCCTGGCGCGGGTGAGGACGGCCGCCAGGTCCGAGCCCGCCTCGGGTTCGCTGAAGAGCTGGCACCACAGATCGTCGTTGCGGGCGATCGGCGGCAGCAGCCTGTCGCGGGCCGCGTCCGTACCGAAGCGCAGGATCGCCGGGCCCACCCAGGCGGTGCCGATCGCGCTGGTGACGTTGCCGATCCGCAGGCGCCGCAGTTCCCCGCGCACCGCCACCGCGTCGTCGGGGCCGAGCCCGCGTCCGCCGTAGGCGGCGGGCCACTCCGGGGTCAGCCAGCCGTCGGCGGCGATCAGCCGGACCACGGCGTCGCCGTCCGGTCCCGCGGCGCACCGGTCGAGTTCCCCGGTGTCCTGCTCAGCGGCGGCCCGAATCCACTCCGGCGGCAGGGCCTCCGCCAGGATCGAGCGGAAGGCGTCCAGCGCGGTCACCTGGCAGCCGCGTGCGACTGGGCCGCGCGCGGCACGACGGCCTGCACCCGCTCGCGCTGGCTGGTACGGCGGTCGAGGACGAGGCCGGCCAGGATGTTGCGCATCACCTCGGCGGTGCCGCCGCCGATCGCCAGTCCCCGGCCGTCCCGGAAGAGCCGTTCCACCTGCCACCGGCGGGAGTAGCCGCGGGCGCCGTGGAGCTGAATGGCCTCGTTGGTGACCCGCTGCACCATCTCGCTGGAGAAGAGCTTGGCCATCACGGTCTCCCGCTGGGGCGGGAAACCGTCGCCTGCCGCCCGCGCGGCACGCCAGGTCAGCATCCGGGAGATCTCCACGTCGAGCCCCATGTCGGCGATCTTCCACTGGAGGCCCTGAAAGTCGGCGAGCGGCCGGCCGAACTGCTGGCGGGCCTTCAGGTGGGCGATGCTCGCGTCGAGCGCGCCCTGGGCCAGACCGGTGCACATCGCGGCGTTGCCGCAGCGCTCCGGGTTGAACTGGTTGATGAGTACCTGCGCGCCGTGCTTGGAGTCCGTCTCGGGCACGATCAGCACGTCCGCCGGTTCGACCCGCACCCCGTCGAAGCGGTAGGCGCACTCGGCCACGCCGCGGATGCCCATTTTCGGATCAACCAGCGGCTCGGACATGCCGGGCGGCCGGCCCTCGACGAGCACCGCGCCGATTCCGCAGGGCCCGGTGGTGCCGGGCAGCCGACAGAAGACGATCATGATATCCGCCTCCCGGCCGCCGGTGATCCAGCTCTTGAGGCCGTGCAGCCGCCAGCCGTCCCCGTCGGGCCTGAGTTCGGCTCGCAGGTCCGTACCCGCCGTCCCGGCCCCCGGTTCGCTCATCGCGATGGCGAAGTGCCGCTCCCCGGAGGCGACTCCGGGCAGGACGCGCCGCCGCTGCTCTTCGGTGCCCAGGACGTGCACGGCACGCCAGGGCCCGTTGAGGAAGGGCTGCACCGCCATGGCGCTGGAGAGGCACGCGGTGGCCAGTTCCTCGACCACCAGGCAGCCGGTGAGCAGGCTCTGTCCGCCGCCGCCGTACTCGACGGGGATCGTCAGACCCAGCAGCCCCGCTTCCCTGGCGGCGTCCAGGGACCGCTGTGGGAACTCCTCCTTCTCGTCCCAGTGCTGTGCCCACGGGCGCAGTTCGGTGTCGGCCAGGGCACGGGCCCGCGCCCGGATCTCGCGGTCCCGCTCGTCGAGGTCCGCCCAGGAGCCGTACGTGGGGTCGGCCGACCGCGCGTCGGGGGCCAGCGGCTCCCAGACGTCAGCGGAGTTGTCGAGGAACTGGTCGGGGTTCACGAAGGGACCACCCTTGCGTCGAGTGCGATGAGCCGTGCGTCCGTCTCCACGAGTGGGTTGCACTCCACGAGCGAGAGATCGTGCCGCACTGCCAGGTCGGTGAGGCGGGCCGCGGTGGCGGCCAGCAGATCGGGTAGGTGGGCGTAACCGGCTCCCGCCCGTCCGAAGACGTCGGCGCGCAGCCGCGCGGCCAGCCAGGCGGCGGGCGCCGACGCGGGCAGGGTGACCGTGCGGCCCAGCAACTCCATATGGCCGCCGCCCAGGCCGGCCGCGACCACGAGTCCCAGTCGCGGGTCGCGGCGGACCCCGACGAACAGTTCTGGCCCGGCGCGCACCTGCCGGGCCACGAGCAGTGACGGTGCCACCATGAGGAGTTCGCGGGCGGTGTCGTCGGCATCGGCCCGGTGCACGTCCAGGCGGACGGCGCCCCGCGCGGCCTTGTGCGCGAGCGTGGGCAGGTTGGCCTTGACCACGACCGGCCAGCCCAGCCGGGTACCGGCGGCGACCGCGCCGGCGACGTCCGTCACCTCCTCCCAGGGCGCGACGGGGATGCCCACCGCGTCGAGGAAGCGCATGCTGGCCGCGGTGTCCTCACCCCGGTACGCGTCCGCGCCGGCGGACGGCCCCGGTGCCGCCGCCGGGCCCGGCGGCGGGCCCGGCGGCGGTTCGGCACCCCCGGCGGTCAGCGCCCGAAGAACGCGGCACGCGGCCTCCAGGCTGGGCAGGACCGGATGGCCCGCACGTACGTACCGCGCCACCGTCGCGGCGTCGCCGTCGAGCAGGCCAAGCACCACCGGGACTCCCCGGTCGCCCGCGACCCACTCCGCCTGCTCGGCCCTGCCGATCACCAGGACCGCGTCGACCTCGCCGGACTCGACAAGGGCCGCGCGCACGTCGGCGACCCGCTCTGTGTCGCCGATCACCTGCGCCGTGACATCCACCGGGTTGGCCGCGGAGGCGTAGGCGGGGAGCAGGGCTCCGAGACGCTCGCGCACGGAGTGCCCCAGCGGTGCGAGGCTCCGGCCGTGCGCGGCCAGGATGTCGGCCGCCACGACCCCGGCGCCTCCGGAGCCGGTGATCACTCCGATCCGGTTCCCCCGCGCCGGGGGCAGCAGGCAGAGTCCGACCACGACTTCGACGAACTCACGGTCGCCGCTGACGACCACGGCGCCGTGCATCGCGCAGAGTTCGGTGAGGACGCTGTGGTCGGGGCTGACCGCCGCGGTGTGGGAGCGCGCGGCTTCGGCGCCGGACTCGGACGCTCCGCCGAGGAGCACCACGACCCGTACGTCCGCCGAGCGGGCGGTGGCGAGCATACGGTCGAAGGCCGGCCCGTCACGCACACCCTCCAGGTACATCGCCAACACGCGCGGGCGGTGGCTCTCGCTCGCGATGAGGTCACAGGCCATCTCGACGGCGGACAGGTCGTGCTCGTTGCCGGTCGCGATGAATCCGTCGCAGTCGACGCCGTGTTTCCTGGCCGCCCGCAGCAGCCGAGCGCCGAAGGCGCCGCTCTGGGAGAGCAGGACGACTCCGCTGCCGTGCCGGCAGTCGGTCATGTCGTCGAAGGCCTTGGCGAAGGTGAGCATCGTGCGGGTCGGCGCGTAGTGCAGCCCCACGGTGTTGGGCCCCAGGAGACGACCGCCGGGGTAGGCCAGGGGCCGGGTGCTGCCCGCTTCGTCGAAGCCCGAGGAGTAGACGACGACGTGGGCGGCGCGCCCGGACAGTTGGGCCAGGACGTCGGGCGTCGCGGCGGCGGGCACCGCGACCACGGCGACGTCGACCTCGCCGGGAATGGCATCGGGGCGCCCGGCAGCCACGATCTCGCCCGGATAGCCCGAGTCCCGGAGGTGACGGACGGTCCGGGAGCCCAGGCCGGTCGGCTTCGACAGCGAGCCGATCACCGCGATGCGTTCGGGGTTCAGCAGGCGGCCGATCATCGGAGATCCGCCGGGATCTTCTGGTGCTTGGTGGTGCCCCAGCGCGGATTCTCCCGCGCCTTGAACGCGGCGATCCCGCGCAGCGTCTCGCCCAGGGTGCGGATCCAGTTGAGGGTGCGCCGTTCGTAGTTGTACGCCCGGACCCGGTCGTTCTCCTCCAGGAATTCGTACATCAGTGCCTTGGTGGCGCTGACCGTGACGGGAGAGCACCGGGTGGCGAGTTCGTGGGCCGCCGCCACCGCCTCGGACAGCACCTGGTCCGAGGCGGTGCAGCGGGAGGCGAGGCCGAGCCGGTGCCCTTCGGTGCCGGAGACGGTGCGCCCGGTCAGCAGCAGGTCCATCGCGGCGGAGAAGCCGATGAGACGCGGCAGCAGCCAGGTGGAGTTGCGGTCGGGGATCACCCCGACGCGGTTGAAGGAGAAGGCGAGCCGGGCATTGTCGGCGACGAAGCGCAGGTCCCACTGCATCGCCCAGGTCAGGGCCACGCCGATGGCATCGCCGTTGATGGCGGCGATGATCGGGGTGCAGAGTTTCCAGGGCGCGTTCTCCGGCTCGGTGAGTGATTCGACGCCGTGGGCCGAGGTGTCGCGCCAGTCGACCTCGTCCAGGTCCGCGCCGACGCTGAAGTGTTCGCCGCGGCCGGTGACCACGATCGCCCGGATGTCGGCCACCCGGTCGAGCATGACGAGCGCGTCGCTCAGCTCCTTGCCCATCCGGGGGGTGTACGCGTTGCGGCGGGCGGGCCGGTCCAGGTGGATCACCGCGACGGGGCCGTCCACCGTGATCGTGATGTCGCGCGTGCCGTCTGTCGCGGCTGCGGTGTCGTCCTTCTCTGGTGAAGCCACTTTTTCCTGCCTCCTGAACGGGAACCGAGGTGCGGGTGTCGGAAAGCGGGTCGGCGTGCTCGGAGCACGGGACCCGGAACCGGGTGCGGGCGTGGGCGTCGCCACCGGACTACGACATACCGTCCCCGGCAGGCGCGTCCTGCGTGGTCGTCTGCACGGTGGTGTAGCTGTCGAGTGCCCACAGGCCGCCCGACCGGCCGATCCCGCTCGCGTCGTTGCCGCCGAACGGCGCGTTCGGGTTCCGCCGTGTGGTGTTGATCCCGACCTGGGCCGCCCTGAGGCGGGGCGCGAGCGCCCGCGCGGCGGCCGGGTCCTCGGTGAAGACGTAGTCGGTGAGGGCGTACCGGGTGCTGTTGGCGGCGGCCACCATTTCGTCGTCGCCGTGGGCGGGCACGACGCAGAGGACCGGGCCGAAGGCTTCCTCCCGCATCACCGTCGACGTGATGTCGCAGCCGGTCACCAGGGTCGGCGCGACGAAGTAGCCCTGTGCGGGCAGGTCGTCGCGCCGCTCCACCCGGCACCCCTCCCGCTCCGCGGTGGCCACCAGGGCGTCGACCCGCGCGCGCTGGGCGGCGGAGACGACCGGGCCGACGGTGGTGGCGGGGTCCCGCGGGTCGCCGATCCGCAGTGTGCTCAGCTCCGCGCGCAGCCCCGCCAGCACGTCGTCGTACACCGCGGGGTCGGCGATGATCCTGGACGGGGTGAGGCAGACCTGGCCGGAGTGGACGGTCCAGGTGCGCAGGACGGCCCGGACGACACGGCGCGGGTCCGCGTCCCGCCGGACGAGTGCCGCGCCCTTGCCGCCGAGTTCCAGCAGGAGCCGTTTCATGGTGGGAGCCGCGTTGCGGTAGATCTCGATTCCCACGGCGGTGCTGCCGGTGAAGCTGACCCCGCCGACGTCCGGGTGCCCGGTCAACGCCGCGCCCAGCTCGCCCCGCGCGCCGGTGACGAGGTTGGCGGCGCCGGGCGGAGCGCCGACACCGCCCAGGCCGTCGCGCAGGGCCTCCGCGAGGGCGACGGTCAGGAGCGGGTCCTGGGGGGCCGGCTTCATCACGACGGTGTTCCCCGCGAGCAGCGCGGGCGCCACTTTGCCGACCATCGCCAGCAGCGGGAAGTTGTAGGGGCTGATGCACGCGACCACGCCCAGGGGTGCCCGCCGTACGCTGCTGTGCAACCCGGCGCCGTTCTCCGGCTGGGGCAGGTCGAGGACGGTGTCCGGGGTGGCCGCCCAGCGGCGCAGCCGTTCGATCGCCGCGCCGACCTGGGTGTCCGCGGCGATCGCGGCGATCGCGCCGGTGTCGCGTACGGCGAGATCCACCAACTCCGCGCGGCGTCGGTCCAGGGATTCGGCGGTCGAGGCGAGGACGGCGCGGCGTCGGTCGAGCGGCAGCGCGGACCACCGGGGCAGTGCGCCGAGGGCGTGTTCCACCGCGAGTGAGGCGTCCTCGGCCGTGCAGTCGGTGACGCGGGCGACGACGTCCTCACGGTAGGGGTCCACCGTCTCGAACCACGCGTCCGTGCGGTAGGGCTCGCCGGCGATCATGGCGGTGGCGGTACGGCTCACGACAGGCTCCTCGTCCGCAGGTCAGGCGTGGCCCCGGTCAGGTCGAACACGCCTCGTTCGAGGCGCCCCGCCCGGAGGGCGGCAACGAGCGCGTGGACCTCCCGCAGCGGCGCCACGGCGGTGACGAGCGCGTCGATGTCCAGCTCCCGCCGGAGGTATCTGTCGGCCAGGCCGGGGATGAAGCGGTGCGGATCCACCGACCCCATCCGGCAGCCGAGCAGGGCTTTGTCCTGGGCGAGCGCCCGCATCTGAAAGGTCAGCGGGGTGCCTGCGGGCGGCAGGCCCACCATCACCGCTCGGCCACCCGCGGCGAGCGCGTCGACGGCCGAGGCCAGGAGTTCGGGGCGGCCGACGCACTCGAAGGCCGCGTCGAAGCCTTCGGGCGCGCTGTCCCGGACCGCCTCGTCGAGCGAGCCGGTCGCCCGGAAGTCCGTGGCGCCCAGTCGCCGCGCGACGTTCTCCTTGCGCGGGTTGCGGTCGTAGACGAGGATCTGCCGCGCTCCGGCGATCCGGGCCGCCTGTACGACGTTGAGCCCGATCCCTCCGGCCCCGACGACCAGCACCGACTCGCCGGGGCACACCGCGGCGCGCTCCCAGGCCGCTCCGAAACCCGTGACGACCGCGCACCCCAGCAGCGCCGCCGCCGCGTCGGGGACGGCGTCCGGGATCGGCACCACCTGGCGCTCGTGGACGACCGTACGGCGGGCGAAGGCCCCCACGCGTGCGAACTGCTCCACGGGGGCCCCTCTCCGTCGGAAGGCGGGGGTGGGCGCCTTGGTCTCGCTCCGGCAGCGGGTCGGGTTCCCGGCCCGACAGGCACGGCAGGAACCACAACTGCGCAGCGGGGAGAGAATGACTTTCCGGCCAACCCCGATCGACACTCCGGGGCCGCGGTCGACGACGACGCCGCACGCCTCGTGACCCAGGACGACCGGTGCGGCCTGGTCGATGTGGCCGTCCACCGCTTTGAGGTCGCTGTGACAGAGGCCGGCGGCGTCCACGCGCACGGTGACCTCTCCCGTACCGGGCGGTCGTACCTCGATGTCCTCGACGAACTCCAGGCGCGCCCCGGTCCACAGTACGGCTTCCACGTGGCCTCCCTCGTGAAGTTCAACTCTCCGTCGAGTCGTCCAGACCGTATCCCAGAATTCCACACAACGAAAGTAGTTTTTACTGAGCTGAAGACTTCGACTCTCTCGAACAGTATTCCACTCATGTGAAATGTGTGATATCACTCAGGGCACGGCGAGCGACCATGGCGAGAAAACGCCCATAGCGGCGCCGCTCGCCGGCGTCGCGGAAGACGTGCGCCAGAGCCGCGGAACGCCGGTCAGGGACGGCCGGACAAGGGAGTGGACATGACCATCGAGACGGCTCCGGCATGATCGGGGCCCCGCTGTCACTGCCCGACGCACCCGCCGGGCACGACACCGCCCGGCTGCGGGACGAAGTACGGGACTTCCTGCGGGCCGAGGCCGAGCGCGGCACCTTCGAGCCGCGGGTGGACTCGTGGCTGAGCGGCGTGGATCCCGCGTTCTCCAGGAGGCTCGGTGCCCGTGGCTGGCTCGGCATGACCTGGCCGACCCGGTACGGCGGCCACGGACGCACCGCCGTGGAACGCTATGCCGTCACCGAGGAACTTCTCGCCGCGGGAGCGCCGGTGGCGGCGCACTGGATCGCCGACCGGCAGTCCGGACCCAGCCTGCTGAGCCACGGTCACGAGGAACTGAAGAAGACGCTGCTCCCGCGCATCGCGGCGGGCGAGTGCTACTTCGTCATCGGCATGTCCGAGGCGGACGCGGGATCGGATCTCGCCGCGATCCGTACGCGGGCGGATCTGCGGACCGACGGCACCTGGCTGCTGAACGGCACCAAGATGTGGACCTCGCACGCCCATCTCGCCCACTACGCCATCGTGCTGGCGCGCACCGCGCCGCCCGGCGACGGTCCGCGGGGACGCCACCAGGGGCTGACGCAGTTCGTCGTGGACCTCTCGTCCGCCGGCGTCACCGTCAACCCGATCCGGATACTCGACGGCGGGCACCACTTCAACGAGGTCGTGTTCGACGACGTCGCCGTCCCCGGGGAGATGCTGCTCGGATCGGCGGGCGACGGCTGGCGCCAGGCCACCGCGGAACTCGTCTTCGAACGGTCCGGCCCTGAACGCTGGCTCTCCACCTTCCGGGTGCTCGCGCTCTTCGCGGAGAGCGTCGCGAAGCGGCCGGAGCCGGCGGCCCTGGAGACCCTGGGGCGCCTGTCCGCGCGGCTGCTCGCCGTCCGCCAGCTCTCGCTGCGCATCGCAGCCGCCCTGGACCGGGAGGATCTGCCCGATGTGCCGGCCGCCCTGGTGAAGGACCTCGGGACAACGTTCGAAGGCGATGTCATCGACGAGATCCGGCGGGTCACCGATGTCCACCCCTCGGCCGATTCCACCGACCCGTTCGCACGGGCGCTCGCCGAGGCACAGCTCCACGCACCGGGCTTCACCCTGCGCGGCGGCACCAACGAGATCCTGCGCGCAATCGTCGCGAAGGGCCTCGGACTGTGAACCGGGACGCGGGCCGGGAGACCGGTGAGCGGCGAGCCCGCCCGCCCGCCACGGACGTGACGGGTGAGACCGTGGCCGACCGCGCCCTTGTGGTGAGCACCGTGCGGGAGATCCTCGCCTCCCACGAGCGCACCGCACCCGATACGCATGACAGCGATCCGTGGGACGGCCCGCTCTGGGCCGCCCTGGCGGACGCCGGGATGACCGGCGTGGGAGTCCCCGAGGACCTGGGCGGCTCGGGCGGGAGATACGCCGACGCGGCGGCCGTCGTGGAGTGCCTGGGCGCGGGAGCCGCGGCCGTCCCGGCTGCCGAACACCTTCTGGTCGCCGCGCCCGCCCTGTCCGCGTACGGCCTCGAACTGCCCGACCTCTCGGCCCCGCTCAGCTTCGCCCACGGCGGGCGGGCCGTCCCGGCCGGCGGCGACCGCTACCGGTTCACCGGGCCCCGGCTCGCCGTCCCCTTCGCGGCGGCGGTCTCCTCGGTCGTGCTGCTGTGCCGGGCGCAGGAGGGGGACGGAGCGGTCCTGACCCGGATGGACCTCGCCGACCTGCCCACCGAGAGCCGGCACAACCTCGCCGGTGAACCAAGGGATCTCGTCGCCTTCAGCGGCGCGCAGGCCCCCGGTGTCCGGCTGAGCCCGGCGCAGGCCGACGCCGTACGCGCGCACCTGGCACTGGCCCGCGCCGTCCAGCTCAGCGGTGCGCTGCGCCAGGTGCTGGACTGGACGTGCGAGTACGCCACCGAGCGGACGCAGTTCGGCCGGACACTCAGCCGGCTTCCCACCGTGCGGGCGGAGATCGCCCGCATGGCCGGCGAGGTCGCCGCCGCGACCGCCACGACGCAGGCCGCGGTCGCGGCAGCGGACAGGGGCGCCGATCTCGTCCTGCCCGCCGCCGCGGCGAAGATCAGGGCCGGGGCCGCCGTGCAGGCGGTCGCCCGTCCCGCGCACCAGATCCACGGAGCCATCGGCTTCACCAGGGAGCACCGCCTCCACCGCCTGACCCGCCGGCTGTGGGCTTGGCGGGAGGAGGGCGGTACGGAGCGCCACTGGAGCCGGATACTCGGCGCCCGGCTGACCGACGACGGTCCGGCGGACCTGTGGCCGCGGCTGGTGGACGCCCTGTGAGAGCCGCCCCGCACCCCAGCAGACTCCGGGCGCCCGCTCGGGAGAAGGAGAGCCATGCCGTCTGAGGCGCGTACCGCCGTCATCGTTGACGCCGTCCGCTCACCCATGGGCAAGGGGCGTGCGCCCCGGCAGGACCGGCCCGGTGGTTCCCTCTGCGCCCTCCACCCGGTCGAACTGCTGGGCCAGGTGCTGCGGCAGCTCGTCGACCGTACCGGCGTCGACCCCGCGACCGTCGACGACGTACTGGCCGGCTGCGTCAGTCAGGTGGGCGAGCAGTCGGGCCCCGTCGGGCGGTACGCCTGGCTCGCCGCGGGGCTGCCCGAGACCGTCCCGTCCGTGACGGTGCACCGCGCCTGCGGGTCCAGCCAACAGACGGCCGACTTCGCCGCGCAGGGTGTGATCGCCGGGGCGTACGACGTGGTGATCGCCTGCGGTGTCGAGTCGATGAGCCGCATCCCCATGTTCAGCGCCCGCGCCGGCCAGGACCCGTTCGGGCCCTCGGTCCACGAGCGCTACGCACCGGGGCTCGTTCCCCAGGGGGTCTCCGCGGAGCTGATCGCCGCCCGCTGGAAGCTCGACCGCGACACCCTGGACGCGTACGCGGCCCGTTCCCACGCGCGGGCGGCGGGCGCCGGTCTCGGGGCGGAGATCGTGCCCGTCACACTGCCGGACGGGGCGACCGTCGTCCACGACGAGACGATCCGTCACGGCACCACCACCGATCAGCTCGCCGCTCTCACGCCCTCGTTCCGCAGTGACGAGCTGGCCGGCCGCTTTCCGGGCATCGGCTGGAGCGTCACCGCCGGAAACTCCTCCCAGCTCGCCGACGGCGCCGCCGCACTGCTGATCATGGAGGAACGGCGCGCGCTCGAACTGGGTCTGACCCCACGCGCGCGGTTCCACGCGTTCGGACTCGCGGGCGACGATCCCATCACGATGCTGACGGGTCCCCTGCCCGCCACGGAGAAGGTCCTCGCGCGCTCCGGCCTGACGCTGGACCGCATCGACCACTACGAGGTCAACGAGGCGTTCGCCTCCGTCCCGCTCGCCTGGGCGCGGCACTTCAACGCGGACGAGGAACGCCTCAACCCGCGCGGCGGCGCCATCGCCCTCGGCCACCCGCTCGGCGCCTCCGGGGCGCGGCTGATGACGTCCATGCTGCACGGCCTGGAGGCGAGCCGGGGGCGGTACGGCCTCCAGACCATGTGCGAGGCCGGCGGAATGGCCAACGCCACGATCATCGAACGGCTTTGACGCACCCGTCCCGGTCCCGAACACGAAAGGCTCTGTCATGGAAGTGAACGGTGTCTGCGCCGTTGTGACCGGCGGCGCGTCCGGCCTCGGCCTGGCGACCGCGCGCCGCCTCCTCGACCAGGGGGCCGCCTCGGTCACCCTGGTCGACCTGCCCGGCTCCGACGGGGAGGCGGTCGCCGCCTCGCTCGGTGACCGCGCCCGGTTCGCGGCGGCGGACGTATGCGACACGGGCCAGGTCGAGGCCGCACTGGACACCGCCACGCGGGCGGGTGCGCTGCGGGTGCTCGTGCACTGCGCCGGCCGCGGCGGGCCGGTGCGGCTGGTCGACCGCGAGGGGCGGCCGGGGTCCCTCGACACCTACCGGACCGTCGTGGAGATCAATCTCGTCGGTACGTTCAACGTCCTGCGGCTCACCGCCGCGAGGATGGCCACCAACGAACCGTTGGACGGCGACCGCGGCGTGTGTGTGCTGACGGCCTCGGTCGCCGCGTACGAAGGGCAGATCGGCCAGATCCCCTACGCGTCCGCGAAGGCCGGCATCGCGGGCATGACCCTGGTCGCCGCTCGGGACCTGGCCTCACGGGCGATCCGGGTGTGCACCATCGCGCCCGGCACCTTCGACACCCCACTGCTGGCCCGGCTCTCCGAGGACGTACGGGGCTCGCTGGCGAAGACGGTCCCGCATCCCAGTCGGCTCGGGCAGCCCGCGGAGTTCGCCCGGCTGGCCACCGCCGTCATCGACAACGGCATGCTCAATGGCGAAACGATTCGCCTGGACGGTGCGATCCGGATGGCGCCGCGATGAGGCCCGCGGTGCGTCTGGAGACCAGGGGCGGCGTCGCCCTGCTGGTTCTCGACCGGCCGGAGGTCCGCAACGCGGTGGACCGCCCCACCGCGGAGGCGCTGGCCGCCGCTCTCGACGAGTTCGAGCGGCGCGACGACCTCCGGGCGGCGGTCCTGACCGGCACCGGCGACGTGTTCAGCGCCGGCATGGACCTCAAGGCGTTCAGCAGGACAGGGGAACGGCCGCTCACCGGCCGAGGAGCGTTCGGAATCATCGAGCGCCCTCCGGCGAAGCCGATCATCGCCGCGGTCGAGGGCCGGGCCCTGGGCGGTGGCTTCGAGATCGCCCTGGCCTGCGACCTGATCGTCGCCGCCGAGAACGCGCTTTTCGGTCTGCCCGAGGTGACGCGCGGCCTCGTGGCGGCGGCCGGCGGAGTGCTGCGCCTGCCGAAGCGACTGCCGCGCAACGTGGCGATGGAGATGGCGCTGCGCGGTGCGCCGGTGCCCGCCGCGCGGCTCGCCCTGCTCGGTCTGGTCAACCAACTGGCGCCGGCCGGCGGCGCCTGCGAGGCGGCCATCGGCCTCGCGGCCGAGATCGCGGCCAACGCGCCCCTTGCCGTACGGACGTCCAAGCTCCTGGTCGACCGGGCCGCCGACTGGCCGGACGACCGGGCGTTCGGTCTCCAGGCTCCCCACACAGACGCTGTACGCGACTCGCAGGACAGCAAGGAAGGCGCGCGCGCCTTCGTGGAGAAGCGCCGTCCCCAGTGGACAGGCGCGTGAGGAGGTACCCATGAGAATCCACCGGACATCTGTCGCGGCGATCGCGGCGGTGGCGCTCGCCCTGGGGAGCGTCGCAGCCTGCGGCAACCCCGCGGAGCAGCGAGCCACCGGCAGCGGGAAGTCGGCCGAGGACATCTGCCCCACCGCGGACACAGGAGGTTCCATCCGCATCGGAATGAGCGCGCCGCTCATGGTCTACGCTCCGCTGCTGCTCGCCGACAGCACCGGTGCGTTCCGCGACGCCGGACTCAATGTCGAGTTGCAACGGGTCCCCACGGCCGACTCGCTTCCCCTGGTGGCCCAGGGCCGTCTGGACGGCCAGGTGACCTCGTACTCGACAGCCCACTACAACGTGGTCGACGCGGGTGTGGCGCTGAAGTACGTGCATCCCTTCGACAACCAGAAGGCGCACGCGAAGGGCCTGCCCGTCCCCGGCTACTGGGCGCACAAGGATCTCGTCGGCAGCGCCGAGAATCCCGACCTCAGCGGTATGCGCGGGAAGAAGGTCAGCACCCCGACCGGTGGCACCGGTGCCTCGGCGAAGATCCTCGGCGACGCGCTCGCCAGCGAGGGCCTCAACCTGGCGGACGTGAAACTCTCCGTGCAGGTCGGTCCCGACGCGCTGGTCGCGCTGGAGAACCGAGCGGTCGACATGGCCTGGATCTCGGCGCCGCTGGAGATCGAAGCCGCCAAGAACAAGGACCTGGTCCCCGTGCTGGGCTACGCGCCGGGAGTGACCGGTACGTCGCTCCTTGCCGGCCGGGGAATGCTGGACCGCCCCGACGTGCTCGTGCGGTACCTCCAGGTCATGAAGGAGGTGACCGCGAAGTACCTCGAGGGTGACTACCGCCGGACCCCCGCGACCGTCGCCCTGCTGGCCAAGGCGGCGGGCACAACCGAGGACGTCATCCGCCAGTCCGCACTGCTCAGCTTCGACCCGGACTTCAAACTGACGAAGGTCGACACCTATCTGGACCAGCTCCAGGAGTTCCTCGCCACCCGCAAGGAACTCAAGTACCAGGAGCCCATTCCGGCGTCCGAACTGATCGACGACAGATTCGTGAAGGCGCTCGCCGACTGTCCGGCGCCCAAGTCCTAGGGCGTGCCCAAAGGACAGACCCGGCGTGCCGGACCGCCGGACTCCGGCGGTCCGGCGCCCAACCGCCTGCCGACCCGACTCCGAACCGACGCCGACCCGAAGCCGACCCCGATCAAGGAGGATGGAGCGCATGCTGGCAGACCCGGCCGGCCCCGGCCGCCTCTCCGAGGCATCCCCGACTGACAAGATCATCGCGACAGACCTCGGTTACGCCTACCGAAGCCGGCGAAGGGCCGACGTCGTCGCGCTGGAGGACGTCGACTTCACCGTGAAAGAAGGTGAGTTCGTCTCCGTGGTGGGGCCGTCAGGATGCGGTAAGTCGACCCTGCTGCGCCTGCTCGGCGGACTCCAGGAACCGACCCGCGGATCGGTCTCCATCCGCCGGGACGACCCCGCACGCCCCCTGACGAGCCCGGTCTTCCAGGAATACTCGGTCTTCCCCTGGCGGACGGTGGAAGCCAACGTACGCCTGGGACTCGACGCCGCCGGAGTGCCTCGCGAGGTATCGGCGCCGCGCGTGCGGGAATGGATCCGCCGGGTCGGCCTCGAGGGGTTCGAGGAGAGTTATCCGAGCGGTCTCTCCGGCGGAATGAAGCAACGTGTCGCACTCGCGCGCGCCTTCATCATGGAGCCCGAGATCCTGCTGATGGACGAACCCTTTGCCGCGCTCGACGCACAGCGGCGGAAGATCATGCAGGAGGAACTGCT
Organism: Streptomyces sp. CBMA29; assembly: GCF_014596445.1. Taxonomy (GTDB): domain Bacteria; phylum Actinomycetota; class Actinomycetes; order Streptomycetales; family Streptomycetaceae; genus Actinacidiphila. The sequence continues at coordinate 46,674 of NZ_MECL01000096.1, forward strand.
CGGCATCGTCCGCGAGAAACAGAACACGGTCTTCTTCGTGACGCACAATCTCGACGAGGCGATCCTCCTCTCGGACCGCATCATCTTGATGACAGCCCGACCGGGACGCGTCAAGCAGGTCTTCGACGTTCCCTTCGAGCACCCCCGCTCGCCCGAACTCCGGGGTGATCCGCGGTTCGCCGAGCTGGAATCCACCATCTGGTCCGAGCTGCGCAAGGAAGTGATCGTCACGGATGGTGAGTCCGGCCAGGAGGCCGCCGGCTCACCGAAGGGCGTACAACCGCGACAGGGGGCACGACATGACTGAGACAACCCGGCCGACATCCGCCGGCACCGGTGACTGGATCGTGCGGGCCGCCGATCCGCGGCGTCCGGAAGTGGTGGGCGGCAGGACCGAACTGGTACGGCGCGTGCTCGCGGGAGCGCTGATCCCCGTACTCATGCTGATCAGTTGGGAAGTCTCGGCGCACTTCGGATGGACCGACCCGCGCTTCTTCGGGCGCCCCGTGACCGTCGCCCAGCAGGCGGTGGCCGACATCCGGGACGGGCTGGTGTGGAAGGAGGCACGGATCACGCTCTTCCGGCTGATCGTAGGCTTCCTCCTGGGTTCCGTGTCCGGAATCCTGGCCGGCCTCGTCCTCAGCCAGTCGAGGATCGCCCGGTGGATCTTCGAGCCGATCATCCGGGCGCTGTACGTCATACCGAAACTGGCCCTGCTCCCGATCTTCCTGCTGGTCTTCGGCATCGGGGAGACACCGAAGGTCCTCTTCGTCGCGCTGGGCACGTTCTACATCGTCGCCTTCACCACACTGGCCGCGGCGCTGATGATTCCGGTGTCGTACCACGAGGTGGCCCGCTCCTACGGGCTCAGCCGGGCCCAGCGTTTCCGGTGGATGGTGTTCCCCGCCTGCCTGCCGCAGGTCGTCTCCAGCCTCCGTATCGCCGCGGGCATCTCCACGCTGCTGGTGATCGCGGTGGAGTTCGTCAGCGCGCAGCAGGGGCTGGGCTACTACACCTGGCATGCCTGGCAGTTGTTCCTGCCGGAACGAATGTACGTAGGCGTGATCACGATCTCCCTCATGGGGCTCGCCTTCAGCACGCTCGTGGGGGTGGTCGGGGCCCGGCTCGTCCGCTGGTCGGACCAGGAGTTCAGTGCGCAGCGGTGACACCCGCCCGTCGTGCGGGCACCGCCCGTCGGCGCGGGGGACGACGGGACAGCCCTCAGGCCGGGGGCGTCCGGCCCGGCGGGCGACCGCCCATCTCGTCGGTCATCGACGCGGCCTCGCGGACGATGGCCTCGATGGCGTCCTGCCCGCGTTCTTCCACGCGACTCATCGGAATCGAGACCCCCAGGGCGCCGATCGGCGCTCCCGCGGTGTCGAACACCGCGGCGGCCACGCCCCACAGTTCCGGCCAGTGACGCCCCGCGCCGCTGTAGTAGCCCTGCTGGCGGACGGACGCCAGCAGGGTCTCCAACTCCGCGAGGTCGACGGCGGGTGCACTGTCGCCCTCCTGCCGCGCCCGCTCCACAGCGGACTCGACCTCCTGGTGACCGAGCCAGGCGAGCACCGCGTGGCCGGTCGCGACATTCAGGAGTCCGTGTCTGCTTCCCATCCGGGCGTGGGCCCGAACCGGCGTGGCGGGTTCGCTGTGTGCCGTGTAGGTGACATCGCCCTGGTCGAACAGGGCGTAGACGGCCGTCTCGTCCAGGTCGTGCCGGAGGCGGTCGGTGTACTTGCTCGCGAGACTCGCTATCCCGACGGACGCGTTGACGAAGCATCCGAGCCGCCACATCACCATGGTCGCCCGCCACATGCGGTCCGGCTGCTGGATGACGAAGCCTTCGTCGGCCATCAGCCGCAGCGTGCGCAGGGCCGTGGGCGGTACCAGCCCGGTCTCCTCGCTCAGGTCCTTCAGCGTCAGAGGACCCTTCTCACAGAGCGTGGTGAGCACTCGTAGTGTCCTGACGATAGCCCCCTCGGCCACGAGTACATCCCTCCGTCGTCCCACCCGTCCTGCCTGTACCGAACCGCCACTCTACGCCTGTTTCCACTGATTCAAATACGATTCAGCTCAGTCGAGGAGGCCGGGAGCGGAGCCCGCCGGGCGGGGAAGGTCAGAGGCACCGGCCTTCCCCAATTCCGCGGCGCAGCGTGAACCAGAAGGTCGGCACCGAGTTGGTGCCCGGTGTGACGTCGAGTAGTTCCCAGCCGGAGAACCTGGCGCGGAGCTCGTCGGCTGTGACGCCCGCCGCCCACGACGTGATCTCGGTGGTCGAGCTGCCGAGCCGCTCGGGGCCGTACCCGAACATCAGCAACCGTGATCCGGGAGCGGCGCGGTGGGTGAGCCCGGCGGCGTAGGCGTCGCGGCGGTGCAGCGGGACCCCGCAGTAGCAGCTCAGGTCGAAGAACAGGTCGAAGGGGCCCGGCACGTCCAGCTCATCGAGGCGGGTGGCGTCTCCGTGCAGCAGCCGCACTCCCACTCCTGCCTCCGCGGCCTTCTCCCTGGCCTGGTCGACTGCGCGATCGATCAGGTCGACGGCCGCCACCTCCCAGCCGTGCCGTGCGAGGTAGATGGCGTTGGTCCCCGTGCCGCAGCCGAGTTCGAGAGCGCGGCCGGGCGGCAGCGCGCCGTGCCCCTCTGTCAGGGCGACCAGCTCGGGCGGCGTCACGCCGGTGTCCCATGGCGCCTTGCCGGCGCGGTAGTAGCCCTCCAGCGCTCGGTGGACGGACTCTTCCTCCGGGTCTCGCCGCGTCGAGGCCAGGTCCGGTTCCGGCTTCTGCGTGGCGTTGGGCTGGTCCATCGTCTCCCCCAAGAAATTAGAGTCAAACTCTAGTGACATACTCTAGAGATATGCTCGCACCATGGACAATGTCAAGCGGCCGGACAAGCGGGCCGAGCGCTCACGCCGCACGCGCGAAAAGATCGTCGAGGCGGCTCGCGAGCTGTTCGTCGCGCAGGGTTACGGGGCGACGAGCCTGCAAGAGGTCGCGGACCGGGCGGGCGTGGCCGTCCAGACGGTCTACTTCGTCTTCCGCAACAAGCGCACGCTGTTCAAGGACGTCGTCGACACGTCCATCGCCGGGGACACCGAGCCGGTCGCGACCATGGATCGTGAGTGGTTTCGCGCCGCGTGCGCCGAGCCCACCGCAGCCGGCCAACTGCGCGCGCACGTCCACGGCACCCGCGAGATCCTCGGCCGGGTCGCCCCGATCATGCCGCTGATCGCGACCGCCGCGGCCACCGACCCTGAGATCGCCGCACAGTGGCCGGACGGCCCTGACCCGCGCTACACCGTGCAGTACGCAGCGGCCGAAGCCCTGGTCCGCAAGCCCGACACCCGTCCCGGCCTCGGCGTCGAGACGGCGGCGGACCTGCTGTTCGGCCTGCTCAGCCCGCAGCTCTACCTGATCTTCGTCCGCGACCGCGACTGGTCACCGGACACGTGGGAAGAGTGGGCCCGTACCGCCTTGACCTCCCAACTCTGCGCCGACCCCGACAGGCGCTAGGGCCGTCACCCTGTCCGGCGAAGGTCGGGGCGACCTGGTGCCGACCGTACGAACTGCCAACCTGCGGCGGGACGACAGCGCCGGCGAGTCAACCGGACACGGCTCCCCCTCCCGCACACCGTCCACGGCGACCCCGGCCGTGCGGGCGGCGGCGACAGCGATCCGCTCGCTCAGCGGGTCGGGGCGGGGGCCGGGGCCTGGCAGGAGGAGCGGACGATGAGCTGAGCGCCGACGCGGTAGGTACGGGCGGACCGGGGGGCGGGGGCCGGGGGGCGGGGCGACTGGCCGCCTCGGTCCAACTGCTGGCTCAGCAGATCCATGGCGAGCTCACCGAGTTCGCGGGGACCGCTGTCGACCACGGTGACCGGCGGGTGCCACCAACTGAGCCAGGGGATGTCCTCGTAGCAGATGAGGGACAGATCCTCGGGCACGCGGACGCCGTGGGCCACCAGGGTGGGCAGGATACCGAAGGCGGCCTCGTGGTTGGCCGCGATGAGGGCTGTCATGGCGGGAGCGGCCTTCAACAGTTCCGTCAACGCCTCAGCCCCGAAGGCCGGTTCGAGCGCGCCGCGGCGGACGAGCGCCGGATTGACGTCGAGTCCGGCGTCCCGCAAGGCGGCGGAGTAGCCCGAGTAACGGTCGCGTCCCGAGGTGATCTGCTGCGGGCCGCCGATGAAACCTATCCGCCGATGTCCCAGCCCCAGCAGGTACGTTGTGGCCTCGTAGGCGCCGTCCCGGTCGGCGGCGAGCACAGCGGGGGCGGCGCTGTCGTTGGGCTCGCGGATCACGTTCACCACCGCGGTGCCGCCCGCAAGCATCCCGTTGGTGATCGCCGCGTGCTCGGAACTGCCGACGATGATGACGCCGTCGATGTTGTGTTCCGCGAGGGTGTTGAGCACCGCGCGCTCGCGCTGCGAGTCGCCGTCGGTGATGCAGAGCAGGACCTGATAACCCTGGGCCACCGCACGGCGCTGCACGACCTCGGCGATGGTGTGGAACGAGGCGTTGATCAGGTTGGTGAGGACCAGGCCGATCAGCCTCGACTGCCGTGAACGCAGGGCGCTGGCCATCCTGTTGACCCGGTAGCCGAGCTGCTGCGCCGCGCGTTCGACCTGAGCCCTGGTCGTCGCGGAGATGAGCGGCGAGCCGCTGAGCGCTCGGGAGGCGGTGCTCCGGGAGACGCCGGCGGCCTGGGCGACGTCATTGAGCGTGATCGTCATCGGTGTTCCGTCCACGGGGGCTCTCGGTGGGACCTCTGTTGAGTGAGGGTGCCCATGATGACAGCACTGTGACACAGCCGCGCACATCAGTGCAATCGATCCCACAAGAGTGAGCAATCGTGCCTTCACTCCGGTCGACTCGACGGTCCAACGGCGGTCCAACAGCGGTCCGCCGATGGCTCGATGTGCCACCTAGACGGTCAATTGTGGCGGAAAGAATCCTCATTGTGTCCGAAATATTTCCCAAAGGAGGCCGACGTAAGACTTGTGTTACGCGTCTTGACACTCGCAGGGTATGGCTACAACGTTATGCAATCGATCCTACGAAGTGAGGGAAGCGATGAATCGCGACGACGTCGGCTGGCAGGGCTACTGGGTGGCGGCTCCCACGCCGTTCACTCGGGACGGTTCCGTCGATCGCGGCGCCTGGCGCTCCCTGCTGGCGCTGTACGTCCGCCAGGGCGTGCACGGCGTCCTCGTCAACGGAAGTACGGGCGAGTGGTTCAGCCAGAGCGCGGCCGAACGCCGGGAAGTGGCCGAGATCGCCGTGCGCGAGGTCGACGGCCGGATGCCGGTCGTCGTCGGGGTCACCGCGTACACCGCCCGCGAGGCGAGCGCGCTGGCCGAACACGCAGCGTCCATCGGCGCCCAGGGCGTACTGGCCACCCCGCCGCCGTACGCCCACCTGTCACCGGACGAGATCGTCGCCTTCTACCGCGAGGTCAGCCGGGCCACCGCGCTGCCGTTCATGGTCTACAACTGGCCGCGCGGCGTCGGCGTCGACATCGGCGCGTACCCCGGCCTCGCCCGTCGGCTCGCCGACCTCGATCAGGTGGTGGCCATCAAGGACAGCACCGGCGACTGGCTGCGGATGCTGGACACCGTCGAGGCCGTGAGCGCGGACGTCCGGGTGTTCGGCAGCTTCCTGCACCGGCGCGGCCTCGCCGTTCTGCTGGGGATGGGCGGAGACGGAAACATCGACGGCGGCGGGCTCGCCGCCCCCTTCGCCGTGCCGTACTACGAGGCGGTCGAGGCCGGTGACCGCGAAGCGGCCGCACGCTGGGCTGACCGGTACGCCGGGGTGTCGTCCCGGCTGATCCGCCCGGACTACAGCGGCGTGTTCGCCTCGCCCATCGCCCAACTCAAGGCGGCCATGCGGCTGCTCGGCCAGCCCGGCGGCCACGTACGCCCGCCCCTGCTCGAACTCACCGACCCCGCGGCCCTGTCGGCCATCGCCGACGTACTCGACGGCACCGGCCTCGCCGCGGCCCTCGACGTCAACTCCCTTCAGGAGGCGACGCGATGACCGTACGGATCACGCTCGACGGCCGGGACCTGGACGCGCCGGAGGGCGCTGTCCTCACCACCGCCCTGCTCGGCGCCGGGCAAGCGCGCCTGGGCGACCACGCCGTGACCGGCGAACCGCGCGGTGCCTGGTGCGGGATGGGTGTGTGCTTCGAGTGCGAGGTGACGGTGGACGGCGATCGGTCTGTACGCGCCTGCCTCACGCTGGTCCTGCCCGGCATGGCCGTGACCACCGGCACCGGCACCGTGACCGCTGACGCCTGCGGCACCGAGGCGTCCGCCACGCGGGGCGCGCCATGAGCGCGGCGCGTGGCGAGTACGACGTCGTGGTCGTCGGCGGTGGCCCGGCCGGGCTCACCGCGTCACTGCGGCTGGCGCGGGCCGGTCTCCTGGTCGCCGTCGTGGACGAACAACCCGAACTGGGCGGCCAGTTCTACCACCAAGCGGCGTCGGCCGGTCGCGGCGGCGCGCCGGGCCACCGGCCCGAGGGCGCCGAGCTGATCCGCGCCGTGCGAGCCGCAGGTGTGGACTGCCGGACCGGCACGAGCGTGTGGGGTGTGGCGGACGACGGAAGCACGCTGCTGACCTGCGACACCGGCGGCGACGGTGCCGCCGCACTCACCGGCAAGTACCTGGTGCTCGCCACCGGCGGTCACGAGCGGGCCGTGCCCTTTCCCGGCTGGGAACTCCCCGGTGTCACGACGGTCGGACTCGCCCAGCACCTGGCCGCGGACGGCGTCCCGGTCGGGCAGCGGGTCCTGCTGGCGGGCTCAGGACCCTTCCTGCTGCCGGTGGCCTGCTCGCTCCTCGCCCTCGGTGTGAGCGTGGTGGGCGTCGCGGAGGCCGGGCGGCCCTACCGCCTGGCACCGCGCGGTCTCGGAGCGCTGGCCCACCCCGCACGGCTGGCCGAACTGGCGGGCTACGCGGCGCGGTTGGCCCGCCACCGGGTACCGGTCTGGCAGGGGCGCGTGGTCATGGGCGCGGGGCCGGACAGCACCGGCCGACGTATCGGCTCGGTCACCCTGGCCACCACCGATGCGCCCGATGTATCCGTCAGGACCGCCGAGGTGGACGCCCTCTGTGTCGGCGTGGGCTTCCGCCCGCAGACCGAACTCGCCCGGCTGCTGGGCTGTGCGACCCGCACCGAACCGCGCGGCGGTGACGTCCTGCCGGTGACCGACGACGACGGCCGTACGTCGCGCGAGGACGTCTACGTGGTGGGGGAAGCGTCCGGCATCGGCGGCGCCCGGCTTGCGGTCGCCGAGGGAGCCATGGCGGCGGCGGCCATCCTGGTACGTGAGGGGCTGCCGATCCGGCGCCCTGTCCGCCTCGCGGCGCACCGCCGCCGGGCTCGGGGCTTCGCCGACCTCACCGACCGGCTCTACCCGGCGCCGAGCCGACTGATCCGCGGCCTGACGGAGGCGCTGCCCGACGAGGCTCGGGTCTGCCGCTGCGAGGCGGTAACGGCGGGAGCGATCAGGGAAGCCGTCGCGGCCTGCGGCCCCGCACAACCGGGGAACGGCCTGCGCCCGGCCTCCCCGCACGACCCATCTCTCGGCCAGGAGCCGCTTACTGCCACCGACCATCCCGGTCAACCCGCCGCAGCCAGCCACCCCGCACAGCCGGGGGACGGCCCGTCCTCTGATCGGGAGTCGGCCGCCTCCCGGGCTCCCGGTGGGGCCGTCGCGCCGGAACGCGTTACCGAGTCGGACCACTCCGCCGCGACCGTTCGGTCGGTCGTCGGCCATGGCCGCGACGGCGCCGACATCGACGCTGTCAAGAGCATGACCCGAGCGGGGATGGGCCCCTGCCAGGGCCGGATCTGCGGGCCCGCGGTGGCGGCGCTGTGCGGAGCCGAGGGCAGTCCTGCGGCGTTCACCGCGCGTGGCCCCGTACGCCCGGTGTCCCTGGACACGCTCGCCTCGTCGGTGGACGGGCCCGCCGTGGGGGCGCTGTCATGAGCGGCCGACAGGCCACGGCGGACGTGGTGGTCATCGGCGCGGGTGTGCTCGGCGCGGCGACGGCGTACGAACTGGCCCGGCGTGGCCTGCGGACCGCGGTGGTCGAGCGGGGGGCGCCGGGCCGCGAGGGCTCCGGCACCACCGCGGGCAATCTGCACGTACAGGCCGTGCACACCCGGCGTCCTGGCCAGGCCGTACCTCTGGACAGCCGGCGTTTCCTGCCGTTGCAGAAGGCGGCGAGCGAGCGGTGGTCGGATCTTGAGGCAGACCTTGAGGCCGATCTTGAGGTCCGCCGCGCAGGTGGCTTCACCGTCGCCGAGACCGAGGGCCAGGTCGCCGAGCTGAAGGCCAAATCCGCCTGGGAGGCGGCCGAGGGCATCCCCAGCGAGTTGCTGTACGGTCCCGCAGCTCACACGGCGCTCCCGGCACTCGGCCCGACCGTACGAGCCGTGAACTGGTGTCCGCTCGACGGGTACGCCAACCCGCTCCTGGCGACCAGGGCGTATCTCGCCGCGGCGGGTCGGCTCGGGGCGCGGCTGCTGCCGTTCAGCCCGGTCACGGCACTGGCCCGGCACGGCTCGGGGTGGCGCACCACGATACCCGGCGGAACGCTCGACAGCGCCGCGGTGATCGATGTCGCGGGCCCGTGGCTCGACGCGGTCGCCGCGCTGGCCGGGGTGCGGCTGCGGATGACGCCGGTCGCGATCCAGATGCACGCCACCGTGCGCGCGCCGGTCGTACTGCGGCATTTGGTGCAGCACATCGGCGAGGGCCTTTCGGTCAAGCAGGTCACGGCGGGCAATGTGCTGATCGGCGGCGGCTGGCCGGCCGGCGGTCTGGACCTGGCAGGACGCAGTCGGACCTCGACGCACAGCCTCGCGGGGAACGTGGCCCAGGCGGTTCGGGTGCTGCCCTCGCTGGCAAGGCTGCGGCTGCTGCGGATGTGGGCGGGGCCGCTGGCCGCCACGCCCGACGAGATGCCGCTGATCGGTGAAGTGCCGGGGGAACGCGGGCTGTACGTCGCGGGAGGCACGTACGCCTTCACCTTCGCTCCGCTGTGGGGGGAGACCCTTGCCGCGCTCGTGGCGGGCGAGCGACCACCGGTCGCCGTCGCGGATCTGGGACCGCACCGGCTGATGCGACCCGAGCCGCCCCGCCCTGATCCGCCCCGACCTGATCCGGCCCGACCCGAGCAGCCCCGATCGGACCGACCCGACCGACCCGACACGCCAGGACCCGCCCCGCGGGAACCGGTTGATGACACCAGCGGCCGATGAGACAAGAGGAGAAGCGGTTGCCTACCCCGCCCGAACCCCGAAAGAGCACCACCTCGCTGTGGCTGACCGGCGGTCATGTCGTGGATGTCCGCGACGGCCGGGTCCGCCGTGACCTCAACGTGGAGATCAGCGCGGGACGGATCGTCCGGATCACCCCGGACGCACCGCCCGCGGACGCCGCGCGCATACCGCTCGGCGGACGCTACGTACTGCCGGGGCTGATCTCCGTGCACACCCATCTGTCGGTGGTGTACCCGTTCACGGACACCGACGAGGCGGAGAGTCCCGGCATCACCGCCCTGCGCGCCCTCGGGAGGGCGCAGGACGCGCTGCGGGCCGGGGTCACCACCATCCGGAGCGTGCACGAACAGAATCGCGCGGACCTGCTGATCCGTACCGCCGCCGACGAGGGCTGGGTGTCCGTGCCGCGCATCCTCGGTGCGGGCCGGGCCCTCTCCACCACCGGGGGCCACGGGCACGGCATGGCATGCGTGCCCGCCGACGGCTACGACGGCTTCCTGCACGCGGCCCGCACCGAACTGGCGGCGGGCGCCGACCACATCAAGGTCTTCATCACCGGCGGAATAGCCCGCAAGGGCGAGTCCTTCTCCGGTGCGGAGATGACGCTCGACGAGATGCGCGCGGTGGTGCGGGCCACCGAGGAGAAGGGTTCGTACGTCGTGGCCCACGCGGGCGCCGCGGGCGCCATTCGGCAGGCGCTCGAAGCGGGGGTGCGGTCCTTCGAGCACGCCTACGCCCTGGACGGGCAAACGGTCGCGGAGATGGCGCGTCGGCAGGTCTTCCTCACTCCCACGCTGTGCGTGACCCGGTGTCCCGAGTGGATGGCCGAGCACCGCTTCACCCCGTGGCAGGTGGAGCGGGCGATGGAGATCGGTCCGGCACACCTGGACAGCATCCGGCTGGCGGTGCGCGACGGACTCGGTGGCCAGGACCGGCCCGGTATCACCTTCGTGGCGGGGACCGACTATCCGCCGGGCGAGCCGATCGAGGACACCGTGGTCGCGGTCCGCGAGATGGAGTTCCTGACCGACGCCGGGCTGCCGCCGCAGGCGGCGCTGCGGGCCGGGACCATCGACGCGGCCCGGCTGTTGAGGCTGGAGGACCGGATCGGCGCCGTCGAGGAGGGCTATCTCGCGGACCTGATCGTCACCGACCGCGATCCCACCTCCGAGATGTCGGCGCTGCGCGGCATTCGGGTCGTCCTCCAGGGCGGGCGGGTCGTCCGGGACGACCTGACCGCGCCGGACCCGGCCGACCGGCCGCTCACCTCCGCCGGAGCCGCGGCATGAACGGCCGGCCGGCCGGTACACGCGGTCTACGGCTCGCGGTCGACATCGGCGGCACCTTCGTCGACGCCATCGCGTACGACGAGTCGACCGGCGAACTGAGCCTGCACAAAGCACCGACCACACCGGCGGCGCCCGCCGAGGGCGTGGCGGACGCGGTCGGCGGGCTCGTCCCCGACCTGGCCGGCGTCTCGGTCTTCGCCCACGGCACGACGCTCGGCCTCAACGCGATCCTGCAACGCCGCGGCGCGGACGTCGGGATCATCACCAACGAGGGGTTCAGGGACCTGTTCGAGATCGCCCGCGCGGCCATCCCGACGCCGTACATGTACCACTTCTCGTACGCCCCCCCGGCGCCGCTGGTGCCGCGCCGCCACCGCGTCGGGGTACCGGGCCGTACGGACGCCACCGGGGCCGTCGTCCGCGACCTGGACGAGGACGCCGTCCGCGAGGCGGGCCGACTGCTGGTCGAGGAGGCCGGGCTGACCTCGCTCGCGGTCTGCTACCTGCACTCGTACGCCAATCCCGAGCACGAGCGCCGTACCGCCGAGATCCTGCGGGCCGCGTACCCGCACGTGTCCGTGTCGGTGTCCAGCGACATCACCCGCGAGTACCGGGAGTACGAGCGGACCAGCACGGTGACGCTCGACGCGTACATCCGGCCGGTGCTCGACGACTACATCGGCGCCCTGGAGACCAGGCTGGCCGCGGCGGGTCTGTCGAGGCCGCTGCACATCATGCGCTCGGGCGGCGGCGCCATGACGGCCGAACTCGCCCGCCGGGCACCGCTGATGACCGTGCTGTCGGGTCCCGCAGGCGGGGTGATCGGCGCGTCGTACGTGGCGCGCGAGATGGGCTGGCCGCGGGTGCTCTCCTTCGACGTCGGCGGCACCAGCGTGGACGCCTGCGTGATCGAGGACGGCGCGCCGGGCGAGGTCCACGAGGCGTCCATCGACGGCTTCCCGCTGCTCATCCCGATCTACGACATCCGCACCGTCGGCGCGGGCGGCGGCTCCATCGCCTGGATGGACGAGGGCCTGCTCAAGGTCGGCCCGCACAGCGCGGGCGCGGTGCCGGGCCCGGTCGCGTACGGCACCGGCGGCACGGAACCCACCGTGACCGACGCGGCGTTCACCCTCGGCTACCTCGACGCGGACGCGTTCCTCGGCGGCGAGATGACGGTGGACGCCGACGCGGCGCGCGACGCGGTGCTCTCCCGGATCGGCGTCCCGCTCGACATGGACGCCGAGTCGGCGGCGGCCGGTGTGCTGCGCGTCCTGCTCGCCCGCACGGTCGGCGCACTGCGCGAGATCACCGTTGAACGCGGCCTGGACCCGCGGGAGTTCTCGCTGCTGGCGTTCGGCGGGGCGGGGCCGCTGCTCGGTCCGATGCTGGCCAGGGAAATGGGCATCGCCACCACCGTCGTCCCCCAAGTACCCGCGGTGTTCTCCGCGTTCGGCATGCTGATGACCGACCTCCAGCACGAGTTCTCCGCGACCGTGCTGAGCCCGCTCACCGACGAGGCGCTGGCCGGACTCCGGCCGCTGGTCGCCGACTTCGTGGCCGAGGGCAACAGTGCGCTGGCCGGTCAGGGCGTCCAGGAGCAGGACCGGGAATTCGTCCGGGTGCTGGACGTCCGCTACCGAGGCCAGGAGCACACGCTGGCCCTCGAACTCGGGCCCGACGACGGTGCCGAGCAGGTGCTGCACCGGTTCAACGAACTGCACCGGGCACGGCACGGGCACGCGATGCCCGAGCCCGCGCAGATCCTCACCTTGCGGGTGCGGGCCGTCGGCCGACTGCCCAAGCCGTCGCTGCGGCCGGTCGCCGAGGCGAGCGGCCCGGCGGAACCGGCGGGCAAGCGGCGCGCCTACGACGTGTCGGCCGGAGCCCCGGCGGACTTCCCGGTCTATCTGCGCGCCGAACTGCGGGCGGGCCACGCCTTCGCCGGTCCGGCGATCGTCGAGGAGGGCACGTCCACCACAGTCCTCTTCGGCGACCAGCGGCTGAGCGTCGACCACTTCGGCCAGTTGCTGATCACCAGCGCGCCCACGTCCGACCGCGAGGAGGAACGATGACCGCCCCCGTACCGCTCACACCCACACCCACACCCGCACCCACGGCCGCCGCGCCCACGCCGGAACCGCCCCTGGACGGCGCGACCGTCGAAGTGATCCGCAACTACGTCGGCTCGGTCGCCGAACAGATGCGCCGCACACTGGTGCGCGCGGCCTTCAACCCGGTCATCTACGACGTGCTCGACTTCGGCATCTCGCTCTACGACGCCGACCTCACACTGATCGCCGAGTCGGCGGGCATCACCCACTTCCTCGGCGCCAACGACCACGCCATCGCCAAGGGCACCGAGTACGTCGGCGTCGACACCATGGCCGAGGGCGACGTCTACCTGCTCAACTACCCGTACTGGAGCGGGGCGCACGCCTACGACGCGATGCTGTTCGCGCCCGTCTTCCGGACCGGACACGAGCGGCCCGCCGCGTATCTCGCAGTGCGGGCGCACTGGATGGACCTGGGCGCCAAGGACCCCGGATACGTCCTGGACTCCACCGACATGCACCAGGAAGGGCTGATCTTCCCCGGCACCAAGATCGTGTCGCGGGGCGAGATCGTCCGCGACATCGTGGAACTCGTCCGCTTCAACTCCCGGCTGCCCGACCTGACGATCGGCGACTTCCACGCCCAACTGGCGGCGCTGCGAACGGGCGAGACCCGGCTGAAGCAGGTCTGGGAGAAATTCGGCGCCCCGGTGGTCGAACGGGCCATGCGGCAGGTGATCGAACACGGCGAGCGGATCGCCCGCCGGGCCGTGGCCGCGCTGCCCGACGGCACCTGGACCGCCCTCGACTACTGCGACGACGACAACATCACCGACGACCTGATCCCCATGCGGGTCACCGTGACCATCGCGGGCGACACGATGACCGCCGACTTCACCGGCTCCTCCCCCGCGGTGGCGGGCCCGGTGAACCTGCCGATCGGGGCCACCATGGGCATAGCGAAGGCCATCTTCAAGGCGCTCACCACACCGTACGAGCCCAGCAACGGCGGCCACTTCCGTCCGCTGACGGTGAAAGCGGAACCGGGAAGCCTCTTCCACGCCGAGTACCCCTCCCCGACCTTCACCCAGTGGAGCGCGATCGTCGCGTTCGAACTGATCCACAAGGCACTGGCGCAGGTCATCGAGAGCATTCCGGCATCCTCCGGCGGCGACGAACCGGGGTTCATGGCCGTGGGCTACGACCCGCGGGCCGGCTCGGACTTCGTGATCAGCAACAACGAGGGCATCGGCTGGGGCGCGACACGGGAGCACGACGGCGGCAACGCCCAGCAGCACCCGTCCCAGACCACGGTCCGCAACACCCCGGTGGAGGTGCTGGAGCACAAGGCCCCGCTCTTCCACGAGCGTCTTGAGCTGATCACCGACTCCGGCGGCGCGGGCCGGCACCGCGGCGGCGTCGGCGTGCTGCGCGAGGTCAGGTACCTGGCGCAGGCCGAGGTGCTGTCGATGAAGAAGAAGACCAAGACCCGGCCCTGGGCGATGCACGGCGGCCTGGAGCCGGCGCCCAGCGGCATGGTGATCCGTCCCGGCACCGACCGCGAACTGCATGTCGGCATGTACCGCACGACGCTCGCCGAGGGCGAGAGGTTCGTCAACCACACGGCGGGCGGCGGGGGTTACGGCGACCCGCTGGACCGCGAACCGAGCGCCGTCGTCGCCGACGTCCTCGACCAGTACATCTCAGCGGAGGCCGCCGAGACCACGTACGGCGTGGTCGCGCGTCCCGACGGCAGTTGGCAACCCACCCCACAACGGCAGGCCCGGTCCACCGCGCCCCGGTGACGGACCCGACGAAAGGCAGCTCACGATGCAACGCGACCGGACCATCGACTCCAGAATCCGGCGGGCCGCACGCGGCCCGCTCACCGGCCGAGCCCCGCTCACCCGCCCCGCACCGCTCACCCGCCGTGCCCTGCCTGCCTGTGCGCTCGCACTCGGCGCCGCACTCGTCCTGTCCTCGTGCTCCGCCTCCGGAACCGACGGCGCCGACGGCTCGGCGCGGTCCAAGAGCCTGATCATCGCCGAGAACGAACCGCCCGCCACTTTCGACCCGGTCCAGGCCGACAACTCCACGGTCGACGAGGTCGTGCGTCCCGCCTACGACACGCTGCTGAAGTACGACTCCGGGAAGCTCACCGGAGGTCTCGCCAGCGCCTGGAAGACCGACGCGAAGGGCACCACGATCACCGTGACCCTCCGCTCCGGCGCCACCTTCCACGACGGCAAGGCCGTGACCGCCGACGACGTCAAGTACACGCTGGACCGGATCAAGAAGATCAACATCGGCGTGGCCTCCCTCATCACGCCGTACGAGAGCACCACCGTCACCGACCCGACCCACCTGACGATCACCCTGAGCAAGTCCTACGCGCCCTTCCTGGCCGCGCTGTCCCGCGTCTACATCGTCAACTCCGCGCTGGTGGAGGCCCATCTGGGGTCCGACCAGGGACAGAAGTGGCTCGCCACCAACGACGCCGGTTCCGGCCCGTACAAGCTGGACGGCTACACGCCCAACCAGCAGGCGACCTTCAGCCAGTACCCGAAGTACTGGGGCGGCTTCGACGGCCAGGCCACCAGCGTGGTCTTCAAATACATGAGCGACGTGGCCACCGAGCGCAGTTCGCTGCTCAACAACGACGTCGACCTGGCGATGGACATCGACCCGAACGACTGGTCGTCCTTCGCTTCCAACCCCGACTACGTCGTGGACAAGGCCGACACGAACGTGGTGCTCTACGTGTTCTTCAAGATGAAGGGCGCCCAGACCGAGAACAAGTACCTGCGTGAGGCGATCAGTTACGCCTACGACTATCAGCAGCACAGCGCCAACATCCTCAAGGGCGCGGGCAAACCGGTCGAGGGAGTGCTGCCCAGCGGCATGCAGTGCTACGCCGCGGACTCCGCCCAGCCGACCCACGACCTGGCCAAGGCCAAGGCGCTGCTGGCCCAGTCCGGTCTGCGCAATGTGACGCTGACGATGACCTACCTCAAGGCAACCGCCGAGATGGAGCAGGCGGCGACGCTGCTCCAGTCCGACCTCAAGCAGATCGGCGTCAACCTGAAGCTGCGGGCCATCACCTACCCGCAGTTCGCGCAGGAGGCGTCGAGCAACGCCACCACACCGGACCTGGGAATGATCTACACCTTCCCTGCCTACCCGGACCCGGACGCCATCGTCTACCAGAACTTCGACTCGCGGTTCATCAACAAGGGGCAGAACTGGGGCGGCTACTCGAACCCGACGGTGGACGCCCTCGCCGAGCAGGCCCAGGGGGCCACCGACCCGGCCCAGCGCTGCTCGCTGTACCAGCAGGCGGAGAAGCTGATCACCGCCGACACCGCGACCGTCAACATGGCCAACTCGCAGTACGTGACGGTCTACAACAAGCGGCTCAAGGGCTACACCTACGACCCCTCGCACCACCAGACCGTCGACGTCTACCGGATCAAGACCACCGGCTGACCCGGCGCCGCGGCCCCGCCCGTCCGAGTGTCCCCACCGGCGCACCGTCGCCGTCCTGACATGCGGGTCCGCGGCACCGACGAGACCGGCCACAGCCGGAAGGAGGCTCGCATGGCACGATTCACACTGCAAAGGCTCGGGCTGATCGTCATCGTCCTGGTCGGCCTGGTGGTCGTCGCATTCCTGATGACGCACACCCTGCCCGGCGATCCGGCCCGCGCCGCCGCCGGGCGGAACGCGACGGCGGAGCAGGTGCTCGCGGTCCGGCACCGGCTCGGTCTCGACCAGCCGCTGACGGTCCAGTTCTGGAACTACGTCAAGCAGTTGGCCCATGGCGACCTCGGCACGTCGGTCTTCACCCACCGCCCGGTGCTCAGTGACATCGGTACGGTGCTGCCGTCCTCGATCGAACTGGTGCTGGCCGCGATGGTCGTCAACGTCGCCGTCGCCCTGCCGCTCGGGGTGCTCGCCGCCTACCGCAGCGGGCGGTTCACCGACCTGGCGGCCCGGCTGGTCGCGCTGTTCGGCGGCGCGGTGCCCGCGTTCTGGCTGGGCCTGGTCCTGCAACTGGTCGTCGCCGACCGGCTGAAGTTGCTGCCGCTGTCCGGGCAGCTCGGCTTCGGCATATCGGTCCCGCGCCGTACCGGCATGACCAGCCTGGACGCCCTGCTCGCCGGTGACCTCCCGGCCTTCGGCGACGCCCTCCAGCACCTCGTCCTGCCCGCCCTGACACTGGCCGCCGGATTCGTGGCCGTGATCATGCGGACCGTACGGTCCAGCATGCTTACCGCGCTCAGGGCCGACTACATCACGCTCGCCCGGTCCACCGGCGCGAGCGAGTGGCGTGTGGTGATCCGGCACGGCCTGCGCAACGCGCTGCTGCCCACCAGCACGGTGCTCGGCATGCAGTTGGGCTGGATGCTCGGCGGCACCGTCCTTGTCGAGTCGACCTTCAACCGCACCGGGATCGGCGCCTACATGGTCACGGCGGTGCTGCAGAACGACCTCTACGCGGTCATCGGCGCGGTCCTGGTGATCGGAGTCGTCTTCGTCGTGGCCAACTTCCTCGTGGACTTCGCGCAGTTGTGGCTCAACCCGAGACTGCGGCAGCCCCGGCGCGGCGGTACGCGGCCATCCGATGCCGTACCAACGCCCACGGAGGCGGTCGCATGACGAATCCGACGAATCTCCTGGTCAAGCGCGGGCCCAGCGGCATCGAAGCGGTCGCCACCGGACGGCGGTCGCGTGGCCCGCTCGCCGAACGGATCGCGATCGGCGTCGCTCTGCTGACGGTGCTGCTCGCCGTCGTCGGGCCGTGGGTGGCGCCGCACGACCCCTATCTGGTGGACCTCTCGCAGGCCCTCAAGTCCCCCAGCGGGGCACACCCGTTCGGCACCGACGTGAACGGCCGCGATGTGCTCAGCCGGGTGTTGACCGGAGCCCGCACCACGCTGCTTGCGACCTTCGTGGTGCTGGCCTGCGCCACCGTGGTCGGCGTCGTGGTCGGCACCACGGCCGCGCTCGGCAACCGTGTCGTGGACGAGATCCTGATGCGGATCTGCGACATCGGCCTGTCGCTGCCCTCGATCGTGCTGGCACTCGGCCTGGCCGCCGCGCTCGGTCCGAGCCTGAACTCGGCGGTGATCGCGATGGCCGCCACCTGGTGGCCGGGGTACGCGCGGCTGGTGCGCACCGCGGTCCGTGAGGTGCGGGACACCGAGTACGTGGAATCCGCCAGGAGCCTCGGCGTCGGACGGGCCCGGCTGGTGCTGCGGCACGTGCTGCCGAACGCGATGGACGTGATGTACGTGCAGGTGACCCTGGACGTGGCGGCGGTGATGCTGACCATCTCCGGCCTGTCCTTCATCGGCGTCGGGGCCCAGGTGCCCTCCGCCGAATGGGGGGCGATGATCGCCGGTGCCGCGAACAACGTGAGCAACGGATGGTGGGCGCTGGTCTTCCCGGGGCTGGCCATCGCCGTCACGGCCATCGCCTTCAACCTCGCGGGCGACTGGCTGCGTGTCCGCAACGACCCCTCTCTCAGCGTGGAGCGATCGTGACCCTCCTACAGATCGCCGACCTGCGCGTCGCGTATCCGGGTCCCGGCGGCCCCGTCGAAGTGCTGCACGGCGTCGACATCGAGGTCGCCGCGGGCGGCCGGGTCGCCCTCGTCGGCGAGTCCGGCTCAGGCAAGTCGGTCACCGCCCGGTCCGTGCTGCGGCTGGACGCCGACGCGCGGGTGTCGGGGACGGTACGGCTTGCGGGCACCGACCTGCTGCCGCTGCCCGCCAAGCGGATGCGGGCGGTGCGCGGTTCCCGGATCGGCCTGGTCTTCCAGGACCCGCTGGCCGCCCTCAATCCGGTGATGACGGTCGGCTGGCAGATCTGCCAGCCACTGGTCATCCGCGGGGTGCCGCGCCGCACGGCCCGCAGGCGCGGCATCGCACTCCTGCGGGACCTGGGCGTGCGGGACGCCGCCGAGCGCTTCGACGACTACCCGCACCAGTTCTCCGGCGGAATGCGGCAGCGCGTGGTGATCGCCATCGCGGTGATCGCCGAGCCAGAACTGCTGATCGCCGACGAACCCACCACGGCGCTGGACGTACGGGTGCAGGCGCAAGTCCTCGAACTGCTCACCGGCCTCGCCGACGAGCGCGGCATGGCGGTGCTGCTGATCACCCATGACCTCGGCATCGTCGCGGGCTTCGCCGAGCAGGTGGTGGTCATGCGGCACGGCCGGGTCGTCGAGCGGGGCGCCACCGACGACATCTACTACCGGCCGACGCACCCCTACACCCGCGGGCTGCTCGGCGCCGTCCCCAGGATCGACGCCGATCCCGCGGTACGGCTGGCCACGGTGCCCGAGGAGGAACCGGTGGAGCCCGGCCCGGACGCCACCGCCACCGCCACCGCCACCGCTGCCCCTGCCCCTGCCCCTGCCCCTGCCAGTACGAACGAGGTGACGGCACCGTGAGCGAGCCGACCGCGGTGGACGCGGCCACGAAAAGCCCTCCCCTGTTGGAGGTCGAACACCTCGTCAAGCGCTTCCCCGGAGCACGGTCCCTCGCCGTCGACGACGTCAGCTTCCAGGTCGCACGCGGTGAGGTGCTGGGACTGGTGGGCGAGTCGGGCTCCGGCAAGTCGACGACCGCGCGCTGCGTGGCCGGACTTGTCCGCCCCGACACCGGCAGCGTGCGGTTGGACGGTGAGGATCTCGGCCGGGTGCGGGGGCGTGCGCTCACCGCCGTCCGGTCCCGGATGCAGATGGTCTTCCAGGACCCCTACTCCTCGCTGAATCCGCGGATGACCGTGGAACAGCTCGTCGGCGAGGGTCTGTTGGTGCACAGGATCGAACCCGACCGGGCCGCCCGCCGCGAGCGCGTGGTCGAACTGCTGGAGCTCGTCGGACTGTCGGGCGACCATCTTCCGCGCCACCCCAGGTCCTTCTCCGGCGGGCAGCGCCAGCGGATCGCCATCGCCCGAGCGCTGGCGGTCTCCCCCGAACTCCTCATCTGCGACGAGCCGGTGTCGTCCCTGGACGTGTCGGTGCAGGCCCAGGTGCTCAACCTCTTCCGGGATCTTCGGGAGCGGCTGCGTCTGTCGATGCTGTTCATCGCCCATGACCTGGGAGTCGTGCACTACCTCTGCGACCGCGTCGCGGTCATGGAGCACGGCTCGATCGTCGAGACCGGTGACCGGGCCGATCTCTACGCCGACCCGCGCCACCCTTACACCCGCGCGTTGCTGGCCGCGGCGCCGGTCCCCGACCCCCGTCTCGAACGGGCCCGGCGTGTCGCGGCGTCCGACCGGCGGGCGACCTGACGTGACCTCAAGGAGTCCGATGGAACACATCCGCATGTTCGTCAACGGCCAGGCCATGAGCGGTGGTTCACTCAACGACGCACTCGCCGACGCCCGTTTCCTCGGGCCGGTGAGCACCGCGCCCGGATACCGTTTCTTCTCGGTGCGGGACGAGTTCCCCGGACTGCACCCGGTCGCCGAGGGCGGCGTCGCCGTACCGGGCGAGCTGTACGAGCTGCCCTACGCGATGCTCCGCGACCGGCTGCTGCCCCGTGAACCCGAGGAGCTGGAACTTGGTGTCATCGAACTCGCCGACGGGAGCGGCTCGTTGTCGATGCGGATGCGCGGCGCCGCGCTGGACCTGCCGGGCGTGCGCGACATCAGCGACGCGGGCGGCTGGCTCACGTACGGGGCGGCTCTCAAAGAGCCGGTCCGCGCCGACGCCGATCGAGGGACCGGCCGATGACCGCCCCCGCGAGTGCCCCGACCGTTGAACTCGCCGTGCGCGGAGGCACATTGGTCGACGCCGACTGGCAGGACCGCGCCGACCTGTTCGTGTCCCGCGGCCGAATACAGGCCGTCGTCGCACCGGGAACCCCGCTTCCGGCAGGCAGCGGCCAGGCCACCGAGATCGACGCGACCGGCCGTCTCGTCCTGCCCGGCGGCGTCGACCCGCACTGCCATGTCGGCTTCACCTCGGGCGACTTCACCTCGTTGGACGACTACCGGGCCTGTACGACCGCGGCCGTCTTCGGCGGCACCACGACCATCGTGGACTTCGCCATCCCGCGCCCCGGCCAGGCCCCGATCGAGGCCGCGTACGCCCAACGGGCAAAGGCGGCCGAGGGATTGTGCGACAGCGCACTCCACGCCTGCGTGGTCTCCTGGGACGGCACCACGCACGGCCAGCTCACCGAACTGGCCGCCGAAGGCGTCGTCACCGTGAAGATGTTCACCACCTACCGCGGTGAGAACATGGCGGACGAGGACACCATCCTGCGCACCATGACCACGCTCCGGGATGTCGGCGGCATGGTCGTCGTGCACTGCGAGGCGAATCACCTCATCGAGGACGCCCAGCGGCGCTGCGCCGCGCACGGCGGTGTGGGTGCGGACCGGATGAGCTTCACCCGGCCAGAACTGGCGGAGACCGCATCGGTGGCCGAGATCCTGGCCATCGCCGAATCGGCCCGTGCCCCGGTCTACTTCGTCCACCAGTCCACCGCGAGCAGCGTCGAACTCGTCGCCGCCGCCCGCCGCCGGGGGCTGCCCGCCTTCAGTGAGACCGTCGCGCACCACCTCGTCCTGGACGAGGGGAGGTACGACGGCCCGCAGCCGGAGCGCTTCGTGTGCTGCCCGCCGCTGCGTCCCGCCGCGGCCGTACGCGAACTCGGGCGGCACCTGTTCACCGGTGAGATCACCACCATCGGCAGTGATCACTGCTGTTACGACCTGGCCCAGAAGCGCTCGAACCGGCACGACGTGCGGACCATGCCCAACGGGCTGCCCGGAGTGGAGACCAGACTCCCGGTGATCTTCTCCGAGTACGTCGTCGGCCGCGGGCTGCCGGTCACCCGCTTCGTGGCGCTGACCTCGGCCAACCCCGCCCGCACCAACGGCATTCACCCCCGCAAGGGCTCCTTGCGCCCCGGCGCCGACGCCGACCTGGCGATCTGGGACCCGACCCTGCGCTGGACGCTCACCGCACCCGACCTGCACATGGCCACGGACTACACACCGTACGAGGGCAGGACGGTGACCGGGAAGCCCACCACCGTCGTCGTCGGCGGCCGGGTCGTCGTGGACGCCGACCGCCTGGTCGACCCCACCCCCCGCGGTCGCCACCTGCCCGCCACCCGCCTCGACCTCACACCGACCCTCGACCCACGACTCCCCAACCCCACAAGGCAATACGCCTAGCCATCTGAGTCGGCGCGGACGCCGAGGGTGTGGAGGGCTGCGGCGCGGCGGCGGCGGGCTGGCCTGGCCCGGCCCGACCTCCATCGGCCGGTCTCGCCTCGGTTCCTGCGTGGTGTTCAGTGTTCGAGTCGGCCGGCTGTTGACCCTCGACCTGGTGGAGGGCTCAGAGTTCTGGGTGTGGAGAGCGAGATGCGCAGTATTGGTGAGATGGCCCGGGACAGTGGACTGAGTGTAAGCGCCCTGCGGTTCTACGACGGTGCCGGCTTGCTGATCCCGGCCTGGGTGGATCCGGTGAGCGGCTACCGCTGGTACGGCCCCGAGCAACTTGAAGAGTCCCGGTTGCTGGCCCGGCTGCGCCGGGCGGGTATGCCGTTGGCGGACATTCGGCTGGTACTGGCCGGCTGGTCCAGTACGGACACAGACCTGGTGCGGAAGCTGCTTCAGGCACATCTGCGCCGTCTTGAACTGGGGTTGTCCGATGCCCGCAGCGAGTTCTCCACACTCCGAGCGCTACTCGAACGCAGGGAGAATCCCATGACTTCACTCCGCACCGCCACCGTCCGGCTGGCTGTCGCCGCGCCCGAGTTGGCCGCCGCGCTGGACGCGGTCCGCTTCGCCGCCAGTGCCGATCCGGAGCTGCCGATGCTCGGCGGTGTCCTGTTCGACATCGAGGGTGAGGAGCTCCATGTCGTGGCCACCGACCGGTACCGGATGGCTGTTGCGCAAGCGGGTACTACCGGGCATGGCGGGCCCCGTGCGCAGGTCATCGTGCCATCCCCGCTCGCCGACGCGATGCGGGCGCTGTTGAGCGACAACGCATCCGTCCAGCTCACTGTGGACGGCGACCGCGTGGCCTTGGAGACGGCGGACCGTCAGGCGGCTGGGCAGTGCCTCGATCACGACTTCCCTGACTACCGGCGTCTCGTCCGCCTGCCGGCGGGGCGCCGCGCCTTCATCGATGTCTCGGCTTTCCGGGAGGCAGTGGAAACCGGCCCCGTCCGTGCAAGCCAGGTGCGCGAGCAGGACGGCCTTTCCTGTGACCTCAGCTTGCTCAAGGTGGCGGCCGACGGCGTGGTGACCGTCTGCGAAGACGGTGGCGACGACCAGGCCCTCGTCGCCGTCAACCGCGAATTCCTCCTGCATGCCCTCGCCGCCGGAGCCCGGGACCAGCTCATCCTGGAGTTCGGCACCTCTACGGCGCCGCTGGCGATCCGCAGGACCGACACCGAGGACACCTTTTCGCTACTGATGCCTGTCCGCCTGGAGAACTGACCACGGACGGGCACTCGGTAGTCGTTGACGGTCAACTTGGGGCCGAGTTCCAGGCGCTGCTGTCGTGGTCCGTGGACTCGTTGGTCATCGTCGTCGGGTACGACGTCATCAGTCGGCGTCGAAAACGGCCCGTACCGGGGGGCCGCCACCGGTAGCCGACATCGACCGCTCCCGCGCCTTCTACGAGGACCTCTTCTGCCCGTCGCCTTCGAACTGCCCGCGGACGCGGACGACAGGACACGCGAGGAGCTGTCGTTCCTCTACGGCGGCGTCATCTACCAACTCGGTGACTCCCTGCTCGGCCTGCGCCCGGTCGCCTCGGACCGCTTCAGCGAGGACCGAGTGGGCCTGGACCACGTCAGCTTCGCGGCGAACGAGAAGCCGAGGCCGATCACCGCGCCGAGCGGCAGGCAGTGAGGTCACACGCTGTTCCCCGGGCGCCGGGCGCGTGCCCGGCCGCTCCGACGATCACTGTTGACCAATAGCAGTCCACTGCATACCTTTGCGGGCACGAGAGAAGGGACGGTGCCCGCAGGTGCCCATCGAAACCGGCTTGGAGACCTCGGCGGTACGCGTAGCGCACCTCGGTTACGGACTCGGCGGCGCACCCGCGGTCGTCGCGGTCCTGCCCGACGGAAGGGCACCGCGGCGAGTGCAGTTGCTCGGCTCAGACGGCGGCTCGACGCACGAGCTGGAACCCGGCCCGCTGGAGTCCGTGCCCGGCTGGCACGGCGGTCCCTTCGCCCGGGTGCCGCTGCCCACCGGCCTCGCGCCCGGCCGCTACGCGGTCCGCCTGGTCGACGGCCGCGGCCGCACCTGCGTCTCGGACGACTTCGAGGTGGCCGCCGACCGGCTCCAGCGGCAGACGATGTCCGACGTGCTGGCGTACTTCAAGGCGATGCGCTCCAGCGGCGAGATCGACCGCAAGGACCGGCGCGCCGCACTGTGGGGCGACGACAGCGGCCGGGAGGTCGACGCGCGCGGCGGCTGGCTCGACGCGAGCGGCGACACCAGCAAGTTCCTCAGCCACCTCACGTACACCCGCACCATGAGTCCGCAGCAGATCCCGCTGTGCGCGTGGGCGATGATGGCCGCGCGGGACGCGGTCGCCGAGCGACACCCGCTGCTGGTCCGCTCGTTGAGCGCGCGGCTGCGCGACGAGGCGCTGTGGGGCGCCGACTTCCTGGTGCGCTTCCGCTCCCCCGAGGGCTACTTCTACACGGGAATCTTCGACGCGCTCACCAAGCGGCTCGAAGAACGCGTCGTGACGGCGCCGCTCCCGCAGTGCGTGCGCACCGACCGCTACCAAGCCGCGTACCGGCACGGCGGCGGTCTGGCCATCGCGGCCCTCGCCCGCGCCTCGACCCTGGACGACCACGGCGACTTCACCGGACCCGAGTACCTGGCGGCGGCCGTCGAGGGCTTCACGCACCTCGAAGCGCACAACACCGAATACGTCGTCGGCGGGGTCGAGACGGTCCTCGACGACTACACGGCGCTGCTGGCCGCCTGCGAACTGGTCGCGGCGGGCGGCGGTACGGTCCCGGCCGCGGCGCGGGACGCGGCCCGGCTGCGCGTACGGTCACTGCTGGCGCGGTATGTGCGGCCCGCGCACGGTCCCGGCTGGTTCGGCGCGGACGCCGAGGGGCGGCCGTTCTTCCACGCCGCCGAGGCCGGGCTGCCCACGCTCGCCCTCGCCCGCTTCGCCGCCGTGCTGCCGGACGCGCCCGAGGCCGGGGCCGCGAGCGCGCTCGCCCTGGAGGCCGTGCTCGACACCGTGGCCAGGACCCGGTCCGTGCCGAATCCCTTCGGCTATCCCCGGCAGCGCGTGCAGCCCGCAGGGGGCACGCCGCGCGACGCCTTCTTCTTCCCGCACGACAACGAGACCGGCTACTGGTGGCAGGGTGAGAACGCCACCATCGCCTCGCTGGCCGCCGCCGCGAACACCTGCGCCGGCCTGTCCGGCACGGCGGAGGCCGACCGCGACCTGCTGCTCGGCTTCGCCGACGACCAGCTCGCCTGGATCACCGGCCGCAACCCCTTCGACGTCTCGATGCTGCACGGCCGCGGCCGTCACAATGCCGACTACGAGTCCGACTTCCCGAACATCCCCGGCGGCATCGTCAACGGCGTCACCTCCGGCTGGACCGACGAGGACGACATCGCCTTCCTTCCCGCCGACGCCCCCGAGGACGAGGTCTGGCGCTGGGCCGAGCAGTGGATCCCGCACACCGGCTGGTTCCTGCTGGCGGTGGCGTCGGCCCGCTGAGGTGGCGCCTGCGACCGCACGGCAGAGCGCCGGTTACGGCGTGACCACCGCGGCCCACACACTCTGAGCCCCCGCTGTGTGGGCCGCACCCATGCCCGGCCGCCGCGCCCGCCCCTATCCTGCTCGGGCCGTACGGGACGGCGCGAGCGGACCGCGGGAGCGCGCATGCGGGAATTCGAGGATGTCGGCGTCGAGGTGCCGGGCGGACGGCTGGCGGTACGGCGCTGGCCGGGCCCGGCGGGCGGACCCGTGGTGCTGGCGCTGCACGGGATCGCCAGCAACGGCCTGGCCTGGGCGCGGGTGGCCGAAGCGCTCGACGGGGTCGAGATCCTGGCGCCCGACCTGCGCGGACGCGGGCTCAGCCGGGAGGTGGCGGGCGCCTGCTCGATGGCCCGGCACGCCGACGACATGCTCGCGGTGCTCGACCGCTTCGGCGTCGAAAGGGCGGTGCTGGCCGGGCACTCGATGGGCGGCTACGCGGCGTGCGTCGCCGCGCGCCGCGATCCGGGGCGCTACACCGAACTGGTCCTGGTCGACGGCGGTTTGGGCTTCCCCGTACCCGCGGGCGTGGACATCGACGCGGTGCTGCACGCCGTGGTCGGTCCCGCGATGCGCAAGCTGGAGATGGAGTTCGCCGACCGCGCCGCGTACCACGCCTTCTGGGCGGAGCACCCGGCGTTCAGCACGCTCGGCGGGCCGCTGCTCGCCGCGTATCTCGACCGCGATCTCACCGGCGAGGCACCGCACTTGAGGTCGGCGTGCCGGGCGGACGCGATCCGCGAGGACGCCGCGGACGAACTGCGCAACCCCGACGTCTTCGCCGCGATCCACGAAATCACCGTCCCCACCCGGCTGTTGTGGGCCGAGCGGGGGCTGTCGGACGAGCCGACCGGGCTGTACGCGCCCGAGGTGATCGCGGCGAGCGGCCTGGTGGCGGAGGGGATCGCCCTGCACTTCGTCCCTGACGTCAACCACTACTCGGTGCTGCTCGGCGAGCCCGGTGCCCGCCTGGTGGCCGAGCACCTGACGGACGCGGTACGGCGCACCGCGCGGACCGCGGCCCGGAGCTGACCTCCGGGCCGGGCCCGCGCGCTCAGGCCCGTACCACCGCGTCCGGCACCAGCAGGTCCGCCCCGGTCGCCGCCCGTACCTCCGCCACGCCCACGCCCGGGGCCAGTTCGGCCAGCCGCAGCCCTTCGGGGGTGACGTCGATGACGGCGAGGTCGGTGACGATACGGTGCACGACGCGGCGGCCGGTGGCGGGCAGGGTCAGTTCCTCCACGATCTTCGGGGAGCCGTCCTTGGCGGTGTGTTCCATCACCACCACGATCCGGCGGGCGCCGTGCACGAGGTCCATGGCGCCGCCCATGCCCTTGACCATCTTGCCGGGGATCATCCAGTTCGCCAGGTCGCCCCGGGCGGAGACCTGCATCGCGCCGAGCACCGACACGTCGATCCGGCCGGAGCGCACCATGCCGAAGGAGGCGGCGGAGTCGAAGTACGCTGCTCCGGGAGCCACGGTGACCGTCTCCTTGCCCGCGTTGATCAGGTCGGGGTGCTCGTCGCCGTCGTACGGGTAGGGGCCGACGCCGAGGACGCCGTTCTCCGAGTGCAGCACCACATGGGTCCCGGCGGGCAGGTGGCCGGGGACGAGCGTGGGAAGGCCGATGCCGAGGTTCACGTACTGGCCGTCGCGCAGTTCGCGGGCGGCGCGGGCGGCGAGTTGGTCGCGGTCGAGGGGCACGGTCAGTTCTCCCGGTCGGACGTGGCGCGGGCGGTACGGACGGTGCGTCGCTCGACGCGCTTGTCGGTCGGATCGGCGGCCACGACGCGGTCGACGTACACACCGGGCAGATGGACGGCGTCCGGCGGCAACTCGCCCGGTTCCACGATGCGTTCGGCCTCCACCAGGGTGATCCGGCCGGCCATCGCGCACAGCGGGTTGAAGTTGCGGGCGGCGGCGTGGAAGGCGCAGTTGCCGTGCCGGTCGGCGACGGCCGCCCGGACCAGCGCGAAGTCGGCGGTGATGGCTTCTTCCAGCAGATGGCGTACGCCGCCGAAGTCCCGTGTCTCCTTGGGCGGCGAGGCGACCGCGACCGTGCCGTCGGCCGCGTACCGCCAGGGCAGGCCGCCCTCCTCGACCTGGGTGCCGGCGCCCGCCGGGGTGTAGAAGGCCGGGATGCCGCAGCCGCCCGCGCGCAGCCGTTCCGCGAGGGTGCCCTGCGGGGTGAGTTCCACCTCCAGTCCGCCCGTCAGATAGCGCCGGGCGAACTCCTTGTTCTCGCCGACGTACGAGGAGGTCGCCCGCGAGATCCGGCCGAGTCCGAGCAGCAGGCCGAGCCCCCAGTCGTCCACGCCGCAGTTGTTGGAGACGACCCGCAGATCCGTCGGGCCCGCCGCGGCGACCGCCGCGATCAGCGCCGACGGGATGCCGCACAGGCCGAATCCGCCGACGGCGAGCGTCGCGCCGTCCGGGACGTCCGCCACCGCGCGGGCGGCCGAGGCCACCACCTTGTCCATGCGTCCGCCTTCCCCGTGGGGGTTGTTGGTGAGGGTTGTCGCGGGCGCCGCCGGGGCCGCCCAGGGCCGCGGTCCGCCCGCCCTGTCACCTTTGCGACCGCGCCGCGGGGCCGCCATGGTCCCTGCCGACATGGCGTGCGGGGAAGGAGCGTGTGCCGCCCACATGTCCGGTTCGGCGGGGCGCTTCTACGGTTTGCGCAACAATCCACCTCTCCGGGAGCCGGTCGCCATGCGTCGCAGCACATCGAGCACCAACAGATCGAGTCGGCAGAACCGCTCGATCCGGCAGAACAGGTCGGGCATCCTCCGCACGCGGTCCGTCCCGGCGCTGGCCGTGCTGACCGCGGGTGTGCTGCTCGCCGGATGCAGCGCCGCGGGGACGGCGGGCAGCGCCAAGTCCTCCGACGGCACGAGCGACTCGGCGGTCAAGGTGGGCCTGGTCTACTCGCGCAGCGGGCCGCTGGCCGCCTACGGCAAGCAGTATCTGGACGGCTTCAACGCCGGTCTGGCGTACGCCACTCACGGCAAGGGCACCGCGGGCGGCCACAAGATCGAGGTGGTCGAGCAGGACGACGCGGGCGACCCGGCGAAGGCCGTCGCCGCGGCCAAGACCCTGATCGGCAAGGGCACGAACATCATCGCGGGCACCACCGACTCGGGCGTGGCGCTCCAACTCGCCCCGCTGGCCGCCCAGAACAAGGTGCTGTACATCGCGGGCCCGGCCGCCACCGACGCGTTGACCGGTGTGAACGCGTACACCTTCCGCTCCGGCAGGCAGTCGTACCAGGACATCCTGACCGCCGGGTCGCTGCTGGGCGACTCCAAGGGCAAGAGGGTCACCGTGCTGACCCAGAACTCCGCCTTCGGGCAGGCGAATGTGGCCGCCGTGAAGCAGGTGCTGGGCGGGCAGGGCGCGACCGTCGACTCGGTGCTGGCGCCGCCGAGCGCGGGCGATCTGACGCCCTTCGCGCAGCAGGTCAAGTCGAAGAAGCCGGATCTGGTCTTCGTGGCGTGGGCCGGGGCCAGCGCGCCCGCGCTGTGGACAGCGCTGGACCAGCAGGGCGTGGTGACCTCGACCAAGGTCGTGACGGGCCTGGCGGGCACCGCCTCGTACCCGCTGTTCGGCGCGGCCGGGTCCAAGATCTCCTTCCTCGCGCACTACTTCCCCGGCGCCGCGCACAACGCGGTGGAGACGGCGATGCTCGACGGCATCACCAAGGCGGGCGGCACACCGGACCTGTTCAGCCCGGACGGCTTCACCGCCGCGCAGATGATCGTGCACGCGGTGGAGGCGGGCGGCGCGGACAGCGCGACCGCGATGGCGAAGGCGCTGGAGGGCTGGTCGTTCGAGGGCCCCAAGGGCGACGAGCAGATCAGGGCGGTGGACCACGCGCTGCTCCAGCCGATGTTCACGGCGAAGCTGAACGGCACGGGCGCCGCCGCGAAGCCCGAGCTGATCAGCAGGCTGCCCAAGGACGCGGTGAACCCGCCCTCGAAGCAGATGGCGGGCTGACCGGTGACGAGCACGGCCCCGGTACTCCGGCTGCGTGACGTGGGCTGGTCGGTCGGCGGCGCGACCATCGTGGACGAGGTGTCCTTCGATGTGCGCGAAGGCGAGTTCCTGGCCTTCATCGGTCCCAACGGCGCGGGAAAGACGTCCCTGTTCAACCTGATCAGCGGTCTCGTACCGGCCAGTCGCGGGTCCATCGGGCTCGACGGCGCGGACATCACCGACGAGAGCGTCCCGGCCAGGGCGCGGCGCGGGCTGGGGCGGACGTTCCAGACGTCCAGCCTGTGGCCCGGTATGACGGTCGCCGACCATGTGCGGCTGGCCGCGCAGGCGGCGGGCGGCGGCTCGTACCGGATCTGGCGGCGCGCCGCGGGATACGCGCGGCAGGTCGGGCAGGTGCTGGAGCGCACGGGGCTCGGGCACCGCGCCGAGGCGCTGTCGAGCGCGCTGTCGCACGGCGAGAAACGGAAGCTGGAGCTGGCGGTGCTGCTGGTCGGCGAGCCGCGCGTGATGCTGCTCGACGAGCCGATGGCCGGGGTCAGCGCCGAGGAGGTGCCGGCCCTGACCGCGCTGATCCGCTCGCTGCACCGCGACGAGGGCCGCACGGTCCTGATGGTCGAGCACCACATGGACGTGCTGCTGGGGCTGGCCGACCGGCTCGCGGTGATGCACCACGGCACCCTGCTCGCGCTCGACACCCCGCAGGCCGTCACGGCCGACGCCACCGTGCAGCGGGCCTATCTCGGGGAGGCGCTGTGACCGGCGAACCCCTGTTGTCCGTACGGGACTTGAAGGTGGTCATCGGCGGCCGTCACATCCTGCACGGCGTGGACCTCGACGTCGCCGCGAGCGGGGTGACCGCGCTGCTCGGCCGCAACGGCGCGGGCAAGACCACGACGGTGCGCGGTGTGCTGGGCCTGGTGCCGCGCACCGGCAGTGTGCGCTTCGCCGGTCAGGAGACGGTACGGCTCGCCACGCACGCGCTGGTGCGGCGCGGGATCGGCTACGCGCCGGAGGACCGCGGGGTGTTCGCGGCCCTGACCGTCGCGGAGAATCTGCGGCTGGCCGAGCGGCGCGGCGCGGGCGAGCCCGCGTACGCGCTGGTGCACGAGTTGTTCCCCGAGCTGCGGCAGCGGGCGGCGCAGCACGCGGGGACGCTGTCCGGCGGGCAGCAGCAGATGGTCGCGATCGGCCGCACCCTGCTCAACGGCAACCGGCTGATCATCGCCGACGAGCCCACCAAGGGCCTGGCGCCGAAGGTCGTCACCGAGGTGGCGCGGGTGCTGGAGCGGGCCGCGCAGGCGGTGCCGGTGCTGCTCGTCGAGCAGAATCTGGCGATGGTACGGCGGCTCGCCGAGCACTGCGTGGTGCTGGCCGACGGCAGGACCGCGCACCGCGGCCCGGCCGCCGGTCTGCTCGCCGATCCCGAGGCGACCCGCAGGCTGCTGGGTGTCGGACGCAAGGGCGCTGACGCGCACTTCGGAGAGGGAAGCGCTGTGTCACCTGAACTCGGCACGGAAGGCGCCGGGGCGGACCCGTCCGAGCCTTCCTCCTCGGCGGCGTCCACGGCACGAGAGGCGGGCGCCTGATGTCGACCGTCGTGCTGCTCACGGCCACCGGACTCGGCCTCGGCGCCCTGTACTTCCTGGTGGCCTCCGGCCTCTCCCTGATCTTCGGCCTGATGGACGTGCTGAACTTCGCGCACGGCGCGCTGCTGTCCATCGGCGCGTACGGCACCTGGTGGGCCGCCTCCGGGCACCTGCCGGGCGCGGGCTCCGGCGGATTCGGCTTCGTCCTCGCCGTCGCCTTCGGCACCGCCGTGGGCACCGTCGCCGCGATGGTGCTCGAACTCGCCCTGATCCGGCCGCTGTACGAACGGCCGCGCGAGCAGGTCCTCGCCACCGTCGGGGTGGGGCTCGCGGTGCCCGCGCTGCTGTCGGCCATCTGGGGCGCCGACGCGCGCACCTTCCCCGGGCCCGCGGCCCTGTCCGGCACCTTCGGGCTGTTCGGCGCGCGCGTCCCGGTCAACCGGCTGGTGCTGATCGGCGCCGCGGTGCTCGTCCTGCTGGCGCTGCGGCTCTTCCTCGGCCGCACCCGGCACGGCCTCGTCGTCAGAGCCGGGGTCGAGGACCGGGCGATGGTCACCGCGCTCGGCATCGACGTCAGAAAGGCGTTCACCCTGGTCTTCGCGATCGGCGGGGCCGCGGCGGCGCTCGGCGGCGCGCTGGGCGGTCTGTACTACGGCTCGGTCGACCCGGGCCAGGGCACCTCGCTGCTGATCTTCGCCTTCGTCGTGGTCGTCATGGGCGGCATGGGGTCGGTGTCGGGCGCCGCGCTCGCGGCCGTCGGCGTGGGCCTGGTCCAGCAGTTCGCCAACTACTACACCGCGTCGGGGCTCGGCGATCTCGCGGTCGTCGTCCTGCTCGCGGCGCTGCTGCTGCTCCGGCCGCACGGCGCCACCGGGAGGCTCGCATGACCACCGCCACCCCGACCCGCGAGGAGCCGCGCGTCCAGGCGGCGCCCGCGCCGGCCGGACGACTGCGCCGGGTCACCCGCTGGTGGCCCGCCGCCGCCCTGGCCGCGCTGCTCGCGGCCCCGTACAGCTCGCTGTCGCTGCCCGGCCTGCTCGACGGGCCGATCGGCAGCGCGGGCAGCCTCCAACTCCTCGCGCTGTGCCTGCTGTTCGGCGCGCTCGCGACCGGGTACGACCTGCTGCTCGGCCGTACGGGCCTGCTCTCGTTCGGCCACGCGCTGTACTTCGCGGCGGGCTCGTACGCCACCGACGTCATCATGATCGAGGCCGGGCTGCCGTTCGGCGCCGCCGCCGTGCTGGGGCTGCTCTTCGGGATCGCGCTGGCCGCGCTGCTGGGCTCGGTGTCACTGCGGGTGAGCGGGATCGCCTTCTCGATGGTGACGCTCGCCTTCGCGCAGGCCGGTTCGATCCTGGTGGAGCGCGACCCGGGCGGGGTGACCGGCGGCGAGGAGGGCCGGGCGGTGCCCGCGGACAAGCTGCCCGCGTCGCTGGTCGGCATCGAGCACACCGTCAATCTCTACTGGATCGCGCTCGCCTATCTCGTGGTGACCGTCGCCGTCGTGCACTGGGCCGTGCGCTCCCCCACCGGGCGGGTCTGGGAGGGCATCAAGGAGAACGAGCGCCGGGTGGAGGTGCTGGGACTGCGGCCGTACGGCTTCAAGCTGACGGCCTTCGTGCTGGCGGGCGCGCTGGCCGCGGTCGGCGGCATCGTCCATCTGCTGCTGACCGGTGGCGCCACCCCGCAGACCACCACCTCCGACTTCACCTTGTCGCTGCTGGTGATGGTCGTCCTCGGCGGCTCCGGCTCGCGCTGGGGCCCGCTGATCGGCGGGGTTCTCTACACCTGGGCCGACCACCGGCTCGGCGACCTCGCCGGCTCCGACTCGGTCGCCGGTCTGCCCTCGGTCCTTCGGGTCCCGCTCTCCCAACCCCTGTTCCTGCTCGGCACGTTGTTCGTCGTGGTCGTCTACGTGCTGCCCGGCGGCGTGGCCCGCCTGCCGCAGCGGCTGCGCGCGGCGGCACGGAAGAGGAGCTAGCCGGGCGCCGGTCCTGGCCGTGAGGCGGTCCTAACCGGGGGGTGTGGACAACAGGTTGAGGCGCAGCGCGAGTTGGAGTTCCAGCGCCCGGTCGGGGGCGTTCCAGTCGGGGCCGAGGAGGGCCTGGACGCGGTCGAGGCGCTGGACGACGGTGTTGACGTGGAGGTGGAGTTCGTCCTTGGTGCGGGTGAGGGTGCCGCCGCAGGCGAAATACGCGCCGAGGGTACGGACCAGCTCCGTGCCGCGCCGCGCGTCGTAGTCGAGGAGCGGTCCGAGCGTCGCGGTGACGAAGGAGTCGACATCGCGTTCGTTGCCCAACAGCACTCCGAGGAAGCCGAGTTCGTCGGCGCTCGCGCCGTCGCCGACGCGGCCGAGCGACTGGAGGGCGCGCAGGCAGCGCAGCGCCTCGGCGTGGGCGTCGGCCAGGGCCCGCGGTCCCGCGGCCGGTCCGCCCGCGGCGACCGTGACGGGCCCGCCCACCAGATGGCCGAGCTGGGCGACGGCGGCCCTGGCGGCCTCGCCGGGCGGTGCGCCGTCGTACGGGAGCAGCAGGACGACGGTGCCGGACTGCTCGGCGCTGATGCCGTCGCCGCCGAAGAGGTACTGGACGGCGGCGCCCGGCAGTCTGTCGTGACAGGCGGTGACGGTCTCGGCGACGAGCAGCAGGCACGGCCGGTCGAGGTCGACGCCGAGCCTGCGGCCGCGCACGACAAGACCGGCCGGGTCGCGCCCCGCCGCGGTCAGCAGGTCGGTGATCAGCTCGCCGCGCACCCGGTTCTCGGTCTCCGCGACGGAGCGGCTGAGCAGCAGCAGGAGGGCGGTGACGACCCCGGCGCGCTCGAACAGCCGCCGGTCGGAGTCGTCGAGCCGTTCGCGCCCGTACAGCACGAGGCTGCCGAGGAGTTCCTGTCCGGCGAGCACGGCGCAGGTCCAGCGGCCGTCGCGGAACACCGCGCGGGCCGCGGCGTGCGAGTCGGCGGCGTGCCTGACCAGGGCCGTCGGCTGCGGGGACAGACCGTCGAAGTCGCCGCCGCCGCGCCCGACGGCGGCCAGCCGCCGGCCCTCCGGGTCGTGGATGGTGAGCGCACCGTCCAGCAGGCCCGCGACGGCGGCGGCCACCTCTGACAGGTCGCCGCCGCGCAGCACCAGGTCGGTGAGCCGGTCGTGCGCCTCCTCGGCGCGCTGCATCGCGGCGGCGTGCTCGCGGATCACGGCGCCCGCCTCGGCGAGGTCGGTGATGGCCTTGGCGGTGTCGATGGCGATGGCGGCGTGCGCGGCCAGCGAGCACAGCAGCGCGACCTCGTCGGGCGAGAAGGGGCGCGGCGTGCGGTCGGCGGCGAAGAGCACGCCGATCACGTCGCTGCCGACGGCGCCGCCCGCGTGAGCACCCGCGCCGCGCGACCCGAGCAGCAGCGGCACCCCCAGGATGCCGACCAGACCCTCGTCCAGCACCCCCTCGTCGATCGAGCCGGTGTGCCGGAAGCGCTCGTCGGTGCGGTAGTCGGGGGTCGCGTACGGGCGGGCGGTCAGCGCGACCAGACCGCCGAGGCCGTCGCCGTAGGACAGCCGGAGGTTCTGGAAGAGCGGTGAGACCGAGCCGTCGGTGACCCGCATGTACGTGTCGCCCGCCTCTTCGTCGCGCAGCGTCAGATACGCGGTGTCCGTGCCGAGCAGCATCCTGGCCCTGCGCACGATGGACTGGAGGACGGCGTCGAGGTCGCGGAGCGCGGCCAGGTCGCTCGCGGTGTCGAAGAGCGCGGCGAGTTCGGTCTCGCGGCGGCGGTGCTGCCGCAGCACCCGGCGGACCCGCAACGCGATCCCGGTGGCCTGTTCCAGCTCCGACAGGTCGGACGCGCCCGCCCCGTTGATCCTCGCCTGCGCGGCGACCGCCCCGAAGTCTTCCGCGGGCGCGTCGGCCGCGACCATTTCGAGCAGCCGACGCATATGGCGGGCGATGGGCGCGGGTTCGGCCGCGGGCGCCGGTACCGCTACGGGTGCGGGTGCCGGTGCCGGTACGGCTGCGGGATCTGCGGATTCTGCGGACATCAGGGGTCACCGTGCCGGAGGGACGAAGAACGGTCCGTGCGGCGCGGCGGTCGAGACCGTCGCGCCGCACGGCTGGTGCGACGGATACGCGGTACGGTTCGCCGCCCCGCCGGGACGGGGCGACGGCCGCCGCAGACGCCGACCCTACCGACCGGGCACCGTAAAAGGCGAGGTCAGTGAGCGGTCCACCCGCCGTCCAGCGGCAGCGAGGCCCCGGTGATGTAGCCGGTGTGCGGGGAGCAGAACCACAGGGCCGCAGCCGCGACCTCCACCGGCTCGATCAGCCGCTTGATGGCGGTGCGCTCCAGCATCACCCGCGTCACCACCTCCGCCTCGGGGATGCCGTGCGCGACGGCCTGGGTGGCGATCTGGTCCTCGACGAGCGGGGTGCGGACATAGCCGGGGTTGATGCAGTTGCTGGTCACGCCGTGCGGCGCGGCTTCGAGCGCGACGGTCTTGCTGAGCCCTTCGAGCGCGTGCTTGGCGACGACGTACGCGGACTTGTAAGGGCTGGCGCGCAGGCCGTGCACCGACGAGATGTTGACCACCCGGCCCCAGCCGCCCGCGTACATGTGCGGCAGGGTGCGGCGCAGGATCCGGAACGGCGCCTCGACCATCACCCGCTGGATCAACGCGAAGCGTTCCGGGGGGAATTCGTGGACGGGCGCGATGTGCTGAAGGCCCGCGTTGTTGACGACGATGTCGGCGTCGTCGGGCAGCGCGTCCACGGCGGCGGGGTCGGCGAGGTCGGTGACGCAGCAGGTGCCGCCGATCTGCGCCGCCACCTCCTTGGCCGCGTCCGCCGCGATGTCCACCACGTAGACGGCCGCGCCCGCTTCGGCGAGGGCCACCGCGCAGGCCCGTCCGATGCCGCTGGCGGCTCCGGTGACCAGGGCGGTCCGCCC
>NZ_MECL01000097.1 GCF_014596445.1 Streptomyces sp. CBMA29
CACGATCGTGTCGCCGCCCGCGGTGGCGTCGC
This sequence comes from Streptomyces sp. CBMA29, assembly GCF_014596445.1. Taxonomy (GTDB): domain Bacteria; phylum Actinomycetota; class Actinomycetes; order Streptomycetales; family Streptomycetaceae; genus Actinacidiphila. Next base: position 33 of record NZ_MECL01000097.1, read on the forward strand.
GCGCCGCCGCGCCGGTGTCGATCCGGCGCAGGGCGGGCCACATCAGCAGGGCGAGCAGGACCGTCGGCGCGCCGCCGACGGCCAGGGACCAGCGGCTGCCGTACTGCTGGGCGATCCAGCCGACCAGCGGCCCGCCGAGCACCGTGGTGCCGCCCCAGGCCATCGCCCACAGGGCCATCACCCGGCCCCGCATCGAGGGCGCGGCGGCGAGCTGGACCGCCGTCTTGGACAGGGAGTTGAAGGTGATGGAGCCGTAGCCGACAAAGGGCAGCGCCACCAACTCCCAGGTCAGCGTGGGCGCGAGGGCGGCGGCCAGGATCGCGATGCCCCAGCCCGTACCGGCCCACGCGAGGGCGACGGCACGCTGCGCGTTGGCGCGGCCCGCGATGGACAGCCCGCCGACCACCGCGCCGACCGCCATCAGCGTCGCCATAGCGCCGTACGTCCCGGCCCCGCCGTGGAACGCGCCGCGCGCCACCAGCGGGAGCGTGACGGGGAATTCGTAGGCCAGCATGCCGGTGACCGTCAGCATGAGCAGCGGCAGCAGGAGCGCGGGGGTGCGGCGCGTATAGCGCAGGCCCTCGCGGATCTGGCCCTTGCTGCGCGGCTGCCGCTCGGCCGCGTTCACCTCGGACGCGCGCATCATCGCCAGGCTGGCGATGACCGCGGCGAAGGACACCGCGTTGAGCGCGAAGCAGGTCGTCAGGCCCACGGCGGCGACCAGCGCGCCGCCCGCCGCGGAGCCGAAGACCCGGGCGAGGTTCACCGAGACGGAGTTCAGGGTGACGGCGTTGGCGAGCTGTTCGCGCGGCACCAGCTCGCCGATCAGGCTCTGCCGGGCCGGGTTGTCGAATACGGTCAGCGCCCCCAGCGCCAGGGAGAGCCCGATGACGATGCCGATGGTGATGACGTGCGTCGCGGTGAGCACCGCGAAGAGGAGGGCGATCAGCGCGGACGACGACTGCGTCACGTACAGCAGCCGCCGCTTGTCGTAGCGGTCGGCGATCAGGCCGCCGACCGGGCCGAGCAGGAGGAACGGCAGGAAGCGGGCGGCGGCGGCCAGGCCGAGGTCGCTGCCGCTGCCGGTCAGCCGCAGGACGAGGAAGGCCAGGGCGAGCGTCTGCATCCAGGTGCCCGCGACGGAGACGGCGTAACCCCAGAAGTACAGGCGGTAGTTGCGCACCGACAGGGAGGAGAGCATGCGGGCGAAGCGGCGCGCGGGCGCTGTCGTTTCCGCCGGCGCCGCCGCCTGGCCGCGCCGGGCCGGCCGGGGCCTCATGACGCGCTGGTGACCGTACGGCTCCCGGTCGGCTCCTGCGGGGGCCCGGCGGACGGCACCGGTCGGGTCGGCTGAACCTCGGGGGCGGTCGGGGCGGTGGCCTCGAACTCCGCCAGCCGTTCCATCAGCGCGCCCGCCGCGAGCAGCGTCCGCTGCTCGTCCTCGTCGAGCAGGGCCGTCATCGCCCGGCCCAGCCAGGAGTCGCGCTCGCTGCGCACGCTCGCCACCACGGTCCGGCCGCGCTCGGTGATGTGCACGGCGACCCGGCGGGCGTCGGCGGAGTCCTTGCGCCTGAGGACGTAGCCGGCCTCCTCCAGCTCCCGCAGCGCCGCGGCGACGTTCGAGCTCGTCATCTGCTGCTCTTCGGCGATCCGCCGGGGCTGCGTCCCCTCCGGCAGCCGGGTGACCGCGGTGATCACCTGCAACGCCGTCCTGGACACACCGTGCACCGGCAGCGCCTCGCGGCGCAGACGCCGCTGCAAGAGCTTCATCTGGACCCGGAACCGGCTCACCTCACGATCTTCCATAACTCCTATCCTACATAGCTATCTCGCATAGCTCCATGGGTGCGAGGGCCCCTTCTGACCTGTCCGCACAGGTGAATCCGGGTCGTGACGGCGCCCGGAGCGGGCTGGGGGACGGCTGCCGCACGGGGGCTGAACGGCGGTGCTCAGAGCCGGCCGGCGTCCGCGATCACTTCCGTGACGAACGCGCCGGTCAGCCGGAGCCGCCGCGCCGGATCGGCGAGGTCCGGGTCACGGACGAGCCCGGCAGGAAGCGGCTCCGCGCGGCGGTAGGCGAGGGCCGTACGGATCAGGGGGTGCCAGCGCGGTGCGAAGGTGTCGAGGGCGTACTCCCCCGCGCCCTCTTTGGAGACGACGTCCCCGGTGGCGACCGTGCGGTGCAGCCGGGACACACCGAGCACGCCCCAGGTGGTGAGCGAGCGTCCCGCCGAGCGCGCCGCGACCAGCGGTTTGCCTGGCGGCTTCCCGGCCAGCGCCTTCTCGGCCCAGGCGCTCCAGTAACCGTGCAGATTCGCCAGATTCCACGCGCGCAGGCGTTCCGGTTCCGGGTCGAGCCCGAGGGCGCCGGGGGCCGGGCCGCGCAGCGGGATGCCGCGTTCGCGCAGCACCTTCCACACCACCGGGTTGACGTCGAAGGCACGGCCGCGCGCGAAGGAATTCCCGGTGTGCGAGGCCAGCGGGCGGATGGCCGTCACCGGTCGGCGGAGGTCGGCGGCCGACACGTAGACGGCGTTCACCGTGCCGGGAACCGTCACCCGCGCCCGCAGCAGCGCCCGTACGGCGGGGGTGGCGTTGCCGACCGGGTGCAGCACCCGCAGCCGCCGTACGTCCCCCGCAGTGAAGCCGCCGTCCACCGCCGCGACGACGTCGATGTCGCTGCCGCCCGCGCGCCACGCCCCGAGCGCGGCCGAGCCGACCACGTAGAAGTGGGTGATCCGGCCCGGCAGCAGCCGGTCGGCGACGGACAGATAGCGGCGGGTGAGGCGGGCGGCGTCGGGATGGAGCATGCGGGGAGTGTGCCACGGGCGCCCCCGGGGCCCGCGGTGCGCTGTCGGCCCGGCGTCCCGTACGGGGGACGGCGTCCCGTACGGGGACGGCGGGCAGCCGGTCAGCGGGCGTCCCGCCCGGCGGCGCGCCACTCCGGTGCGAGGATCGACCAGACCTCGGCGTCCTGGCGTACGCCCCGGTGGAGGTAGGTGGCGCGCAGGAGCCCTTCGCGGGTCATGCCGAGCCGCTTGGCGACGTTGACGCTCGGCGTGTTCTCGGGCGACACGTTCCACTCCACCCGGTGGATGCCGCGTTCGTACACCGCCCAGTCGATGATGACGCGGGCCGCCCGGGTGACCAACCCCCTTCCGGCGGCGGCCGGTTCGAGCCAGCAGCCCACCTCGCAGGTGCCCGCCGCCGCGTCGAAGACCCTGAACAGGACACCGCCGACGAGCAGTCCGTCGAGCCAGATCCCGTAGAGGCGGCCCGCGTCGGCCGCCGTCTTGTCGGCGTACGACTGGAGCCAGTTCCGCGCCGAGTCCACGTCGGCGGTGGCGTCGGCCAGGCCGATGTGCTGTCCGACGTACTCGCGCCCGCGGTCCATGTGGGCCAGGAACTCCTCGGCCCGCCACGGCTCCAGCGGGCGCAGCTCGGCGTCGTCTCCCAGGGAAATCGCGAACATCTCGTCCTCCACGTCGGCCTCGCACAGCGGCGCCGCTCCACGGCGCGCGCACCCGCAGACCTATCGCAAAGGGAGCCGATACGACCAGCGGTTTTCGCCCGGCGCGGGTCCGTACCCCTGGGTCCGTGGCCCTGGGTCCGAACCCTTGGGTCCGTGGCCCTCCGGACGTACGGGGTCAGCGGTCGGCGCGGGCGCGCCAGGCGAGGAACGGGGCCAGGGGCGACTGGCCGTCCAGGTAGGCCCAGGGCATTTCGGTGGCCCGGTCCCCGAGGACCTGGAACAGCGGACGCGCGAGGCGGACGTCCCCGGCGAGCGCGAAGGTCATCGCGAAGGTGTTGAAGGCCAGCGGCCAGTCCCGGTGGCGTACGAAGTCCGGGTGGTAGACCGAGCGCGCGGCGGCCTCGTTCACGGCGCGGACCACCTCGGCGCCGGCCAGATACGGCGACTCCGCGTCGCCGCCGAGTGCCAGCCACTCCTCCAGGTGGGCCTGGGCGACGAGCTGGCCCATCGGGCTCCCGGCGGGGGCCGCCAGCATCGCCTCGCGGGCGAAGGCGTGCGTCCGGGCCCACGAGCCGCCCCACTTCGGGCAGAGCTGCTGCACGTGCTGCCGGTGGGCGGCGACATGGCCGGGCGAGCGGCGGCAGGTCGCCGCGAAGCGGCGCTCCGCGACATCGGTTCCGACGCCGAGACCGCGTCCGGTGATCTGGAGGAAGTACCAGGGCGCCGCCCAGGTCGGCTCGCGCTCGGCCGCCTCCAGCAGGCGGTCCTCCGCGACGGCCAGCCGGGCCCGGAAGAGCTCCCGCTGCTCGTCCGACACGTATCGCGCCGCGAAGCCCGTACGGGCGTGCCAGGCCCAGGCGACATGCCGGGCGCCGGAGACCAGCAGCGGCAGCGCGTCGTCCGGCTCGGCGGCGATCACGTCGCCGATCCACCGCTCCACCCCGGCGACGCTCTGCACGCCCTCCAGCAGGAAGGTCAGGTCCTCGCCGTCCGTCGCGGCGGCCAGTCGTCCGCGGATCAGCGGCCACTGCCCGACACCCTCGCGCGCCGCCGCCCGGATCTTGGCGAGCCGCGCGTCACCGTAGGACAGGTCGATGCCGGGGACCCGCTTGCGGCGCAGCAGGAAGGTCTCCCCCTCCGCGCGGCGCACCCTCAAGAGGCTGGTCCAGGACATACGACGCAGAATACGCCGGACGGCCCGATCGTCGCCGGTCCGGTGCCAGTCCCTTGCGGATACGTCGCCGGTCCGGTGGCCGCCTCTCGCCGGTCCGGTGCCCGTCACGCGTGCGGGTGGACCGGGGTCGGGCCGTGCACGGGAATCCGCCGCAGGCCGTGCTCGGCGGGCCATCCGAGCCTGGCGCCGTCGCCGCCGACGAAGGTGCGTACGGCCTCGGGATCCACGGCCACCGACGGTACTCGCGGGGTACGACAATCCCGCTCCACGGCGCCCGGCTGCCGCCGGAACCCGGTTGCCCTGGCCCGAGGCCGCTGCCACAGTCGTCGCCATGACTGCCGACCCCACGACGACTGCCACGAGTGCCACGACTTCTTTCGCCGCGCCTGACGGGACCCGGCTCGCGTACCACGCCCTCGGTGCGGGGCCGCCGCTGATCTGCCTGCCCGGGGGGCCGATGCAGGACAGCGCGTATCTCGGGGACCTCGGCGGTCTCGCCGCGCACCGGCGGTTGATCCTGCTGGACCCACGGGGCACCGGCGGCTCGGCGGTCCCCCAGGACACCGGCTCCTACCGCTGCGACCGGCTCGTGGACGACGTGGAAGCCCTCCGCGTGCATCTGGGTCTTGACCGGGCGGATCTGCTCGGGCATTCCGCCGGTACGAATCTGGCCGTGCTGTACGTCGCCCGCCACCCCGAACGCGTCGGGCGGCTCGCGCTGATCACGCCGAGCGTCCGGGCGGTCGATGTCACGATCACCGGGGACATGCGGCGCGGGACGGCGCTGCTGCGTGAGGGCGAGCCGTGGTTCCCGGCCGCTTTCGCCGCGCTGGAAGCGGTCGTCGCGGGCAAGGGCGACGCCGAGACGTTCCGGGCCGTGGACCCCTTCTTCTACGGCCGTTGGGACGACGCGGCCCGCGCGCACCGGGACGCGGGCGATGCGCGCAAGAACGCGGAGGCCGGGGAGATCTTCGGTTCCGAGGGCGCCTTCGACCCGGCCGCCACCCGCGCGGCCCTGGCGCGTTTCACCTCCCCCGTCCTCGTACTGGCCGGGGAGGTCGACCTCAACACCCCGCCCTCGGCCGCGGCCGAGGTCGCCGGTCTGTTCCCGCGCGCCGAGTCGGCCGTCCAGCCCGGCGCCGGTCACTTCCCCTGGCTCGACGACCCGGCGCGTTTCGTGTCGACCGTGGCGGCCTTCCTCCGCTGACGAGCACGCGGCCGAGAAGTCGGCCGTCAGGCAGCGGACGTGATCGCCTCGTCGAGTACGTCCCCGAACGGCGTCGGCGGGCGGCCGATCAGGGTGGCGAGCGCCGGGTCCACCGCGGTGAACTCGCCCTGCCTGCTGGCGGCGAACATCCCGAGGAGCAGTTCCGCCTGGGCCGGTGAGGCGCCGCGCCCGACGAGGAGGTCCCGGTACTCGTCGTCGCCGACGACGACGCGCTTGACCGGGCGCCCGGACAGTTCGGCGGCGGTCTCCGCGACCTCGGCGAGGTCGAGCGCTTCGGAGCCGGTGAGCGGCGCGGTCGGTCCCGAGGGGCGTACGGACCGGTCGTCGGCGGTCAGCACGCGCGCGGTGGCCTCGGCGAGGTCGGCGTGGGCCGTCCAGGAGATGGGGCCGTCCTCCGGCGCGGCCAGCTCGCCCGTGCGCACGGCGGCGCCGAGCAGCATGACCGCCGAGCTGGCGTAGTAGCCGTTGCGCAGGGAGGTCCACGGCACGCCCGAGTCGCGCAGCGCCGCCTCGGTGGCGGCGTGGTCGGGCATGGGCGCGAAGAGGGAGGTCGGGCTCGCGCCCATGTGGCTGGTGTAGAGGATTCGGCCGGCCCCGGCGGCCTTGGCCCCGTCGATCGCGGCGTGGTGCATGGCGAGGGCGGCCTCTCCGGTGACGCCGGCCGAGACGATCAGCACCTGCGCGGCGCCCTCGAAGGCGTGCGCGAGGGTCGCCGGGTCCGTGAAGTCGCCCCGCCGTACGCGGACGCCCTTTTCCGCCAGGTCCCGCGCCTTGCCGGGGTCGCGGACACTCGCGCCGATCTCCTCGGCGGGGACGCGGGTGAGCAGCCGGTCGACGACGGCCCGGCCGAGCTTTCCGGTGGCTCCGGTGACGATGATCATGAGGTATCTCCAGGTGGGTGAGGGTGCGAGCGGCCTCGACGCACGTCGACACGCGGTCGACAGATCGACACGCTGATACGTGTCGCCGTACCGGTTGCGCCGCGGGCACCGCCGAATCACTGCTAACAATGAATACGCTAGCACCGATACTGAATCACCGCTAACACGATTCCTGTTACCGTCGGCACCATGAGTGTCCGAGACATCGCCCCTGAGGACGGCCCGCGCGAGCGCATCCTCGCCGCCACCGCCAAGCTGCTCGCCGAGGGCGGCCGGGAGGCGGTGTCGACCCGGGTGGTCGGCGCGGCGGCCGGAGTGCGGGCGCCCACGATCTACCGGCTCTTCGGCGACAAGCAGGGCCTGCTCGACGCGGTCGCGGCCGACGGCTTCGCGGCCTACCTGGCCAGCAAGACGGACCTGGAGCCCGGCGCGGACCCGGTGGCGGACCTGCGGACCGGCTGGGACCTCCACGTCGGCTTCGGCCTCGCCAACCCGGCGCTCTACCAGGTCATGTACGAGCGGACCCGGGGCGCGGTGCCGCCGACACCCGCCGAGGTCGCGGGCGTGGCGGTCCTGGCCGGGCACATCCGCCGGATCGCCGAGGCGGGCCGACTGCGCGTGGGCGAGGAACGCGCCTGCCTGCTCGTCCAGGCCGCGGGCCAGGGCGTCACCCACACGCTGATCTCCCTGCCGCCCGACCGCCGCGACCCGGAACTGGCCACCTTGGCCCGCGAAGCGGTCATCGCCGCGATCACCACCGACGCCCCGGCCGCCACCGACCCCGCCGCCGGTCCCGTCACCGCCGCCGTGGCCCTGCGCGCCGTCCTCCCCCGGACCTCCGCCCTCACCGAGACCGAACAAGCCCTCCTGCGCGACTGGCTCGACCGCATCACCGCCGCGAAGCCGTAGCAGTAGTCGTAGCCGTAGCCGTAGCCCGTCTGTACCCCGGAGGCCCGCCGTGGCCGATTCCCGGTGACCGACGTCAGGCGTCGAGAGGCGGCGCTACGAGGTAGCCGGTGCCATGCCGATGACGCGGCGGAGACGTGCTCACACAGAGGTCGGCGAGACTGCGCCCGAACCATCGGCGGGGGCACCGGGGCGGGGGCGCAGCCAGGGCGTGAGTTGGACGATTCCCCACGTGGCCTCGGCCGCGAGGAACAGCCACAGGATCCGCGAAGCGCCTTGGGCCAGCGCGTACGCCATCCACGCCGAGAACAGGGTGCGCGCGATGCCGTCGAGCAGGCCGTGTTCGGGCAGGGTCCGTACGATGCGCAGGGCGGCCCAGACGACCACCACAGAGCCCATCAGATTCGCGAACAGGGTCTGCCACACGTCGAGTTCGGGCAGGACGCCCCAGCCGAGCGCGCCGCCCGCCGAGGACAGCGCGTCATGGACCCGCGCGTAGGTCCACGGTGTGACGAACCCCACGGTGACCGCGAGGTCGTACCAGGCACTCGCGCGTACGACGCGGAGATAGGCGGGGCGTGCGGGGGCGTGGAATCGGATCATGGGGGGGCTCCGGCCGGTTGGGGGGGCTCAGCGACGGCCTCACGCTAAACAGTGGAGTACGGTCCAAGGTCAAGTCCATCGGCCGAGGGGGGAGGCGCGGCATGCGTATCGGAGAACTGGCCGCTCAGACCGGGATGACCAGGGACGCGATCCGGTTCTACGAAAAGGTCGGCCTCGTCACGGGCCGACGTCTCACCAACGGCTACCGCGACTTCCCGCCCGAGTCGGTGGCCTGGCTGCACTACGTCCGCACCGCGCAGACGCTCGGATTCTCCCTGGCCGAAATCGCCCGGACCGGCGAGGAGTTGCGCGCGGCACCGGACCCCGCCGTAACGCTCTCCGCGCTGTTCGAGGAGAAGATCCGCCTCCTCGACGCCCGCATGGCCGAACTCGCCACCCTGCGCACCGAACTCACCGACCGCGTCGGCACAGGGCGCCCTCTGCGGCCCGTCGTCTGAAGGACCGAGCCACGACGGTGCCGGCGCTGGGACGGCGGTGACGCCCAACCCGGCCGTGGGGAGCGCCTGTTCCACGCCCACGCCGTCGCCGCCGCCCCGTGCGCACCGTCCGTCCCGGGTGACGCGCGCAGGCGGTGCATAGGCGAGGCATATGCCCCTGGCTGTCCGGCAAAGGGGGGTCCGCGGGCGGGATCAGGGCCGCCCCGATCTCCCCTTGGTGCCCGGCCCCCAGTACCCTCTTGATCCTCACGGCACCTCCTCCACGGTTCCCGGGCGAACCCCGGTCCCCTGTCGGCGTCTTCGGCGCTCGGCCCTCCCGTGGAAGGGGCAGTTCGGGCGGACAGCCGTGACCCCCGGCAGATCGGCCCGGCTGGCGGTGGGAAATCCGAGTACGGAACAGGGCGTCGAGGTGCCGCGGACAGCGGCTCCTCCTCAAGGGGCAGCGCGAGGGGCGGAATCAGGTGGACGACGACAACGGCACGGGCATACCCGGCGAGGGCGGCGCGACGGCCGGGCACGGCAAGCCGGCCGGGCAGCGGCAGCCGGGCCCGAGGCCCATGGCTCGGGCGCGGAAGACGGCGGCGCAGCCGCGTAAGCGCGCCCAGGCTCCCGACCGGGCGGCAGCGGAGACGGCAGGGGAGACGGCGGGGGACACGGAGGCGGTGGCGGACGCGAAGCCCGAGGGCGGCGCACAGGAAGCCGCCGCGTCCGAGGCGGCGCCGAAACCGCCCACAAAGGCGGCACCGAAGCGCGCTGCGGCGAAGCCCGCCGAGAACGCCACGGCAGCCGAAGTGCCTTCCAGCGCAAGCGATGTGACGGACACTCAGAAACAGCCCGAGGCAGCTCCCATGGCGGCTGCGGCGGCGAAGGCGGCGCAGAAGCAGGCGGCGGGGAAGCCCGCCGTGAAGGCCGCCAAGACCGCGAAGACGACGGCCAGCTCACCGGCCAAGACACCGGCCAAGCCACCGGCGAAAACCGCGGCCAAGACGGCGCAGACGCGGAAGACCGCGGCGGCGGCACCGCCCGCGGGCGCGGCGAAGAAGGCGGCGGGGACCAGCCCCCCGGCGAAGGGGCGGAAGACGGCAGGGGCCGCCTCGAAGGCGTCGCCGTCCAAGGCCGCCGCAGCGGCCGAGGTCCCGGAGCCCCAGGAGCCCGCCGCCGGGACGCCGACTCCGGTCAGCAGCACCGGACTTGTCGCCCTCCTCCAGGAGAAGGGCGCCCTCGCCCCCGAGTCGGCGCTCGTCGTCCTCAAGGGCTCGCTGCTCGTACTCGCCGCAGCCCACGAGGCCGGTGGCGCCCACGGCGACCTCGCGCCCGAGAACGTCCTGATCACCCCCGAAGGCGCGGTCCAGCTCGTCGACGCCGGACCGGCGGCCCCCACCCCGGAACAGGCGGAGGCGGACGCCGGACCGGCGGCCCCCACCCCGGAACACGCGCAGGCGAACGCCGAGCCGAGCGACGTACCCCCCGGCACCCCCTACAGCGCGCCCGAGCGGTGGGCGGGCGCTCCGGCGAGCGCGGCCTCCGATGTCTACGCGGCGACGGCCGTCTTCCACCAGAGCCTCACCGGCGCGCCGCCGTACGCGGGCGGCACGGCGGCGGAGCTGGCGGCCCAGCACGCCGAGGCGCCGATCCCGGCAGAGCAGGCTCCGGAGCCCGTACGGCCGCTGCTCGCACGTGGGTTGGCGAAGGACCCGGCGGAACGGCCGCAGAGCGCGGCCGAGTTCGCCGCCGAGGCGGAGGCGGTCGCCGTCGCCGCCTACGGCGCGGACTGGGAGGAGCGCGGGCGCGGTGAACTCGCCGCGCTGGTCGCCGTGTTGGC
>NZ_MECL01000098.1 GCF_014596445.1 Streptomyces sp. CBMA29
GGGCCGAGGGGGTGGACGGTGGGGCAGTAGCGGCGCCAGGCGTCGGCGAACTTGTTGCGCATGTATCCCTTGCGCTGGGTGTGGTCGCTGATGCGGACGTTGCCGGAGGAGATGCCGAATTCGCGCAGCATGCTGGCGAGGCCGCGCGGGGTCAGGCCGCTTCGCCCCCATTCGGCCCAGGGGGCTTCGGGGTCGCCGTTGAGGGCGAACAGGAGCTGGTCGGTGGCGATGCTGTCGGGGTCGCTGGCGGCGTGGAAGATCCGGCGGATGTCGGCGAGGATGCGCGCGCCGCTGGGCTGGTCGTCCTCGGACTCCGCTTCGGAGGTGACGAGGTGTGTGCATGCCTGTCGGGCCCGCTCGGGCCAGGTGCCGCCCGCGAGGTCGGCGATGATGATCAGCGGTTCCCAGGTGTCAGCGGCGCGGTCCTCGACCGGCATCTGCGGTTCCAGGTGCAGGGCCTGGTCGGCCAGGGGCTTGGCCCAGCGGGCGAGTTCGGTACGCATGGCGCGCAGGGCGGGGCTGTCGCGTTTGGTGCGGTAGGGCGAGACGCGTTCGCCTTCGGCCCGGCGGCGCATCCGGATCACGATGGAGCGGTCCATGATCGTGTCGGGTAGGTCGCCGATGCCTGCGATGGCGGCCATGGCGAAGGTGTGGAACCGGTGCGGGGTGTGCTCGCTGCCCACCACCCTCAGGACGTAGCGGTCGCGCTGGTGCCCGGCGTTGAGCAGGCCGCGCATCTCCTCGTTCTTCTCCGCCATCTTCGGGCTGCCGAAGATCGTGTCGGCCTCGTCCAC
>NZ_MECL01000099.1 GCF_014596445.1 Streptomyces sp. CBMA29
CCCGCCCGCGCCGCACAGCCCCGCCGCCCCGGGCCCCCCGCGGCCCCCGGCTGGTCCGGCTCGGCCGGCCCAAGCCCCGGCTCCGGCTGGTCGCCGTCGCCCTCACCCTGGTGATGGCCGCCTTCGTGATCCGGCTGCTCCAGGTCCAGGCCGTGGACGCCTCCACCTACGCGGCCAAGGCCGCGGTGAACCGCTGGGTGACCCACGACGTCACCGCCGACCGCGGCACCATCACCGACCGCTCCGGCGTCGACCTCGCCGCGACCGTGGACGCGTACGACATCACCGCCGACCCGTATCTGTTCACCCCGGAACAGACCAAGACCAAGGACGCGCCGCTCCAGGCCGCCGAACTGCTCGCGCCGATCGTCGGCGGCGACCCGGCCGCCATCGCCAAGGCGCTGGCCACCCCCAGGTCCCGCTACCAGGTGATCGCCCGCCAGCAGTCCCCGCAGGTCTGGAACCAGATCAAGGACCTGAAGAAGGCGTTCGCCGCCAAGTACGCCAGGGGACAGGGCGCCAATGTGCTGGCCGGGGTCTTCAGCGAGACCCACACCAAACGCGTCTACCCCGGCGGCGACCTGGCCGCGGGCGTCCTCGGCTTCGTCAACAGCCAGGGCGCGGGCGGCGGCGGCCTCGAATCCATGCTCAACAAGGAACTCGCGGGCAAGAACGGCAAGATCCGCTACGCCCAGTCCGACGGCCGTCAGGTGCCCACCGCGGGCGTCCAGCAGCGGCCCGCCGTGCCCGGCACCGACATCGAACTGACCCTGGACCGGGACATCCAGTGGGCCGCCCAGAGCGCGATCAGCGCCCAGGTGCAGAAGTCCAAGGCCGACCGCGGCTACGTGATCGTCCAGGACTCCAGGACCGGCGAGGTGCTGGCCATGGCCGACGCCCCCGGCTTTGACCCCGGCGACCTCGCCCACGCCGACCCCCGCGCGCTCGGCAACGCGGCGATGCAGGACGCGTACGAGCCCGGCAGCGTCAGCAAGCTGATGTCGATGGCCGCGATCCTCGACACCGGCACCGCCGCCCCCGACACCCGGGTCACCGTCCCCGGCACCCTGCCGCGCGCCGACCGGGTCTTCCACGACGACGTCGACCACGGCACCTGGTACCTGACGCTCAACGGCGTCCTGGCCAAGTCCAGCAACATCGGCACCATCCTGGCCAGCCAGCAGCTCGGCCCGACCCAGCCGCAGGCCAACCGGGTGCTCTACTCGTACCTGAAGAAATTCGGCATCGGCGACCCCACCGGCATCGGCTTCCCCGGCGAGACACCCGGCATCCTCGCCAAGCCGCAGGACTGGAACGCCTCCCAGCAGTTCACCATCCCGTTCGGCCAGGGCCTGTCGGTCAACGCGCTCCAGGCCACCTCGGTCTACTCGACGATCGCCAACGGGGGCGTACGCGTCCAGCCCACGCTGATCCGCGGCACCACAGGACCCGACGGCCGCTACGTCCCCGCCGACCCGGCCAAGAAGACCCGGGTGGTCAGCACGCAGACCGCCAAGACGCTCTCCACGATGCTCGAATCGGTCGTCGGCGACGAACAGGGCACCGGACTCAACGCGCGGATCGCCGGATACCGCGTCGCGGGCAAGACCGGTACGGCCAACCGGGTGGACCCGGAGACCGGCAAGTACAAGGGCTACACCTCGTCGTTCCTGGGCTTCGCGCCCGCCGACAACCCGCGCGTCACGGTCTCCTGCGTGATCCAGAATCCGACCAGGGGCAGCTACTTCGGCGGCTCCATCTGCGGCCCGGTCTTCAAGCAGGTCATGGAATTCGCGCTCAAGACGCTGAAGGTCCCGCCGTCCGGCACCAAGGCCCCCCATCTGCCGGTCGACTTCGATCCGGCCCAGCCCGCGACGCCGCCCGGCACCGCGAAGCCCGGCACGGACAAGGCGCGGTGATCATGAATTTTGGCTCGCACCCCGGCCAGCCCGGTAACCTCACCGCCGTGCCCAAAGCTGATCAGCCCACCCTCACCCAGCCGGGCGCGCCGCGCCCGACGCGTATCCGCCCCAAAACCCTGCACGAACTCGCGGAACTCACCGGCCCTCTCGGTACGCGGGTGCCGGACGGCCCCACCGCGCCGGTCACCGGCATCACGCACGACTCGCGCGCGGTCCGCCCCGGTGACCTGTACGCGGCGCTGCCCGGCGCGCGCTTCCACGGCGCGGACTTCGCCGCGCAGGCCGCCGCCGCCGGAGCCGTCGCCGTACTGACCGACCCGGCGGGCACCGAGCGCGCCGCCGCCACCGGACTGCCCGTCCTGACCGTGGACGACCCGCGGGCCCGGATGGGCGAGCTGGCCGCCGCCGTCTACGACCAGCCGGGCGACGGCCTGCTGCGGGTCGGGATCACCGGCACGTCGGGCAAGACCACCACCGCCTACCTCGTGGAAGGGGGGCTGCGGGCCGCGCGCGACGGCGGCACCGGCCTCATCGGCACCGTCGAGACCCGGATCGGCGACGAGCGGATCAAGAGCGAGCGCACCACACCGGAGGCCACCGACCTCCAGGCGCTCTTCGCCGTCATGCGCGAACGCGGCGTCGAGTCAGTGGTCATGGAGGTCTCCAGCCACGCCCTGGTGCTCGGCCGGGTCGACGGAGCTGTGTTCGATGTAGCCGTCTTCAACAACCTCAGCCCCGAGCACATGGAATTCCACGCGGGCATGGAGGACTACTTCCAGGCCAAGGCGCAGCTGTTCACCCCGCGCCGCAGCCGGCTCGGCGTGGTCAACCTGGACGACGCGTACGGCCGCAGGCTGGTCGGCGAGGCCACCGTGCCGCTGGTCACCTTCTCCGCCGAAGGGCGGCTGGACGCGGACTGGCGGGCCGAGGACGTCGAGGCGGGGCCGCACGGCAGCACCTTCACCGTGCTCGGCCCCAAGGGCGAGCGGGTGGACGCCACCGCGCCGCTGCCAGGCCCCTTCAACGTCGCCAACACCCTGGCCGCGATCACCGCGCTGGCCGCCGCGGGCCTCGACCCGCAGACCGCCGCCGACGGCATCGCCGCCGTCCCCGGCGTCCCCGGCCGCCTGGAGCGGGTCGACGCGGGACAGCCGTATCTGGCGGTCGTGGACTACGCGCACAAGACCGACGCCGTGGAGCTGATGCTGCGCGCGCTGCGCAAGACCACCCGCGGCCGGATCCACGCCGTGCTCGGCTGCGGCGGCGACCGTGACACCACCAAGCGCGGGCCGATGGGCGCGGCGGTCGCCCGGCTCGCCGACACCGCCGTACTGACCTCGGACAACCCGCGGTCGGAGGACCCGCTGGCCATCCTCGCCGCGATGCTGAACGGCGCGTGCGAGGTACCGGAGCGACAGCGCGGGCACGTCATCGTCGAACCCGACAGAGCCGCCGCCGTCGCCGCCGCCGTCGCACGGGCCGAGCCCGGCGACATCGTGGTGGTGGCGGGCAAGGGCCATGAACAGGGCCAGGACATCGCCGGAGAGGTACGCCCCTTCGACGACCGAGAGGTGCTGCGCGCCGCGATCGAGAAGGACCGACAAGCACTGTGATCCCCCTCACCCTCGCCGAGGTCGCACGCGCGGTCGGCGGGAGCACCCACGACATACCGGACACGGATGTACGGGTCACCGGCCCGGTGGTCAGGGACTCCCGCGAGGTGGTCCCCGGCGCGCTCTTCGTGGCCTTCGCCGGAGCCAAGGCCGACGGCCACGACTACGCCGCCGACGTGGTCGCGGCGGGCGCCGTGGCGGTGCTCGCCACCCGGCCGGTCGGCGTACCCGCGATCGTCGTGGACGACGTACAGACCGCGCTCGGCGCCCTCGCCAAGCACGTCATCGAGCGGCTGGGCGCCACCGTGGTGGCGCTGACCGGCTCCGCGGGCAAGACCAGCACCAAGGACCTCATCGCGCAGCTCCTGGAGCGGCACGCGCCCACCGTGTGGACGCCGGGCTCGCTCAACAACGAGATCGGGCTGCCGCTGACCGCGCTGAGCGCCGACGAGCACACCCGGCACCTGGTGCTGGAGATGGGCGCCCGCGGTATCGGCCACATCAGCTACCTGACCGGGCTGACCCCGCCGCGGATCGGCCTGGTGCTCAACGTCGGAACCGCGCACATCGGCGAGTTCGGCGGCCGGGAGCAGATCGCCCAGGCCAAGGGCGAACTGGTCGAGGCGCTGCCCGCGGCGGCCGAGGGCGGCATCGCCGTACTCAACGCCGACGACCCGCTGGTACGCGCCATGGCCTCCCGTACCAAGGCGCGCGTCGTGTACTTCGGCGAGTCGGCCAGGTCGGTGGACGGCGTGGACGTCGAGGTGACCGCCGAGAATGTCCGGCTCAACGACCGGGGTCAGGCCGTCTTCACGCTGCGAACACCCACCGGGTGCGCCGACGTGACCTTGCGCCTGTACGGTGAGCACCACGTGTCGAACGCGCTCGCCGCGACCGCCGTAGCCCGTGAACTGGGCATGCCCGTCAACGAGATCGCCACCGCGCTCTCCGAGGCCGGCACGCTCTCGCACTGGCGCATGGAGGTCACCGAGCGGCCCGACGGCGTGACGGTCGTCAACGACGCCTACAACGCGAACCCCGAATCCATGAGGGCTGCCCTGCGCACACTCGCAGCGATGGGCAGATCCACACAGGCGCGCGGGGGGCGTACGTGGGCGGTGCTCGGACAGATGGCCGAACTCGGCGGGGAAGCACTCGTCGAGCACGACGCGGTGGGGCGGCTGGCCGTCCGGCTCAACGTCAGCAAGCTCGTGGCCGTGGGCGGTACCGAAGCCGCCTGGCTGCAAATGGGCGCCTATAACGAGGGTTCGTGGGGTGAGGAGTCGGTGCACGTGTCCGACGCGGAGGCGGCGATCGACCTGTTGCGCAACGAAGTGCGCCCGGGGGACGTCGTACTGGTGAAGGCATCGAGGTCGGTCGGCCTGGAGTCCGTCGCCCTGGCGCTGCTCGAAGCCGACGGCTTCGACGGCTCGGCCCGTGAGGGTGCCGCCCTGTGAAGCAGATTCTCGTCTCCGGCGTCCTGGGGCTCTTCCTGTCGCTGGTCGGCACACCGCTGTTGATCCGCCTGCTGGCCCGCAAGGGCTACGGACAGATGATCCGGGACGACGGTCCGAAGGCGCACCACAGCAAGCGCGGCACGCCCACCATGGGCGGTATCGCGTTCATCCTGGCCACGCTGATCGCCTACGCGGCGACCAAGCTGATCACCGGTGACAAGCCGACCATGTCCGGCGTGCTGGTGCTCTTCCTCTTCGCCGGTATGGGCCTGGTCGGCTTCCTCGACGACTACATCAAGATCGTCAAGCAGCGCAGCCTCGGCCTGCGCGCCAAGGCGAAGATGTCCGGTCAGCTCATCGTCGGCATCGCCTTCGCGGCGCTCGCGCTGAACTTCAAGGACTCCCGCGGCCAGACCCCGGCCTCCACCAAGCTGTCGTTCACCACCGACTTCGGGTGGTCCATCGGCCCGGTGATCTTCGTGGTCTGGGCGCTGTTCATGATCCTGGCGATGTCCAACGGCGTGAACCTCACCGACGGCCTCGACGGCCTGGCCACCGGCGCCTCCACCATGGTCTTCGCCGCCTACACCGTCATCGGCGTGTGGCAGTACGGCCAGTGGTGCGGCGCCCCGGTCAGCGCCAACGGCGCGTGTTACGAGGTCCGCGACCCACTCGATCTCGCGGTGGTCGCGGCGGCCCTGATGGGAGCCTGCTTCGGCTTCCTGTGGTGGAACACCTCACCGGCCAAGATCTTCATGGGTGACACCGGTTCGCTGGCCCTGGGCGGCGCGCTCGCGGGCCTGGCGATCTGCTCCCGCACCGAGATGCTGCTGGCCATCCTCGGCGGCCTCTTCGTCCTGATCACGATGTCCGTGATCATCCAGGTCGGCTCCTTCCGGCTCACCGGCAAGCGGGTCTTCCGGATGGCGCCACTCCAGCACCACTTCGAACTCAAGGGGTGGAGCGAAGTCCTGGTCGTGGTCAGATTCTGGATCATCCAGGGCATGTGCATGGCCGTCGGACTCGGCATCTTCTACGCGGGCTGGGTGGCCGCGTCGTGACGGGCGAACCCTCCGGTGAGGGCTTGGCGAACCCCGACTTCACGGACCTGCGCGTCACCGTCGCCGGGCTCGGCGTCTCCGGCGTGCCCGCCGCGAAGGCGCTGCACGCCCTCGGCGCCCGCGTCACCGTCGTCAACGGCGTCGCGGGCGAGCAGCAGCGGGCCGAGGCGGCCGAACTGGAGGCGCTCGGCATCACCGTGCGCCTCGGTGACGGCGCGACGCTGCCCGAGGGCACCGAACTCGTCGTCACCGCCCCCGGCTGGAAGCCGGGCAGCCCGCTGTTCACGGCCGCCGCCAGGGCGGGCGTGCGGATCTGGGGCGACGTCGAACTGGCCTGGCGACTGAGGGAGCTCCAGCCGGGGAAACCAGCGGCCCCCTGGCTCGCGGTCACCGGCACCAACGGCAAGACCACCACCACCCGCATGCTCGCCGCGATCCTCACCGCGGCGGGCCTGCGCACCGCGGCCGTCGGCAACATCGGCGTCTCCCTGCTGGACGCGGTCCTCGGCGACGAGCCGTACGACGTCCTCGCCGTCGAACTCTCCAGCTACCAGCTCCACTGGGCGCCCAGTATCCGCCCGCACTCCGCCGCCGTGCTCAACCTGGCGCCCGACCACCTCGACTGGCACGGCTCGATGGCGGCGTACACCGCCGACAAGGGCCGGATCTACCAGGGCAACCAGGTCGCCTGCGTCTACAACCGCGCCGACCCGGAGACCGAGCGGCTGGTCCGCGAGGCCGACGTCGAGGAGGGCTGCCGGGCGATCGGCTTCACCCTCGACGCGCCCAGGCCCTCCGACTTCGGCCTGGTCGACGGCATCCTGGTCGACCGCGCCTTCGTGGACGACCGGGTCAACAGCGCACAGGAGCTGGCCGAGACCGCCGACGTCAACCCGCCGGCCCCGCACAACATCGCCAACGCGCTGGCCGCCGCCGCCCTCGCCCGCGCCTACGGCGTCGAACCCGCCGCCGTACGGGAGGGCCTGCGGGCCTTCCGCCCGGACGCGCACCGCATCGCCGAGGTCGCGACCCGCGACGGCATCACCTGGGTCGACGACTCCAAGGCCACCAACACCCACGCGGCCGAGGCGTCGCTTGCCGCGTACCCGTCGATCGTCTGGCTCGCCGGCGGCCTCGCCAAGGGCGCGGTCTTCGACGACCTGGTCCTCAAGTCCGCTGACCGGCTGCGGGCCGCCGTCCTGATCGGCGCCGACCGCGCCCTGATCCGTGAAGCGCTCGCGCGACACGCCCCCCAGGTCCCGGTGGTCGAGCTGGGCCGGACCGACACTGGGGCGATGGCCGCCGCCGTCGCCGTGGCACGCGACCGGGCCCAGCCCGGCGACACCGTTCTGCTGGCACCGGCCTGTGCGTCGATGGACATGTTCGCCAATTACAACCAGCGCGGCGATATGTTCGCGGAAGCCGTCCGGCGCCTCGGCGCCGACGACAGCGACGAGTCCACGGACACGCCCTAGCCGCAGGTGTCGTGCGGCGCCCTCGCTCCGATGGAGGTCCCATGACGGCCATTGCGTCCCCCCGCCGCCCCGCGCATCGCCCCCGCGGGG
This sequence comes from Streptomyces sp. CBMA29, assembly GCF_014596445.1. GTDB lineage: Bacteria > Actinomycetota > Actinomycetes > Streptomycetales > Streptomycetaceae > Actinacidiphila. The sequence continues at coordinate 7,619 of NZ_MECL01000099.1, forward strand.
GGCGGGTATGAGCACGTACCCGGCCCGGCAGCGGGGCAGCGCGCTCCGGGGCGCCGCCCGGCTCCCCGAGCGGGTACGCACCGCCTGGGACCGCCCGCTGACGGCGTATTACGTCATCCTCGGCGCCGCCCTGCTGATCACCGTGCTCGGCCTGGTGATGGTGTACTCCGCCTCGATGATCCAGGCGCTGCGCTACGGCCTGCCGTCCACGTACTACTTCCGCAAGCAGCTCCTCGCGGTCGCCCTCGGCTCCGTCCTGCTCTACGCCGCCGCCCGGATGCCGGTCGGACTGCACCGCGCGCTCGCGTACCCGCTGCTGCTCGGCGCCGTCTTCCTGATGTGCCTGGTCCAGGTCCCCGGAATAGGGCAGACGGTCAACGGCAACACCAACTGGATCCCCATCGGCGGCCCGTTCCAGCTCCAGCCCAGCGAATTCGGCAAACTGGCCCTGGTGATGTGGGGCGCCGACCTGCTCGCCCGCAAGGGCGACAAGAATCTGCTGACCCAGTGGAAGCACCTGCTGGTGCCGCTCGTGCCGGTGACCTTCCTGCTGCTCGGACTGATCATGCTCGGCGGCGACATGGGCACCACGATGATCCTCACCGCGATCCTCTTCGGCATGCTCTGGCTCGCGGGCGCCCCCACCAGGCTCTTCGCGGGCGTGCTGTCCGGCGCGGCGGCGCTGGCGGCCCTGGCCGTCATCACCAGCCCCAACCGGATGGGCCGACTGCACTGCATCGCCGCCACCGACCCCGGCGCCAACGACCAGTGCTGGCAGGCCGTGCACGGGATCTACGCCCTCGCCTCCGGCGGCTGGTTCGGGTCGGGACTCGGGGCGAGTGTGGAAAAATGGGGTGAACTCCCGGAGCCGCACACCGACTTCATCTTCGCCGTAACCGGGGAGGAACTGGGTCTGGCGGGGACGCTGTCGGTACTCGCCCTCTTCGCGGCACTAGGCTACGCGGGTATCCGCTTGGCCGGTCGTACGGAGGACCCCTTCGTCAGGTTCGCAGCGGGTGGCGTGACCACCTGGATCACGGCCCAGGCCGTGATCAACATCGGTGCGGTGCTCGGCCTGCTGCCGATCGCCGGAGTCCCGCTCCCGCTGTTCTCCTACGGAGGTTCAGCCATCCTGCCGACCATGTTCGCGATCGGGCTGCTCATCTCCTTCGCGAGGAACGAGCCCGGAGCGCGAGCGGCCCTGGCCATGCGGGGGCGTAGTGCTTTCAGCGGGGCAATGACACGGACGATGCGGCGGTACGTCACCAGGCGGCCGTCCGGAGAGCGGTGAATTTCGGTGCATGTCGTACTCGCCGGTGGGGGGACCGCCGGCCACATCGAGCCTGCGCTCGCGCTCGCCGATGCCCTGCGCAGGCAGGACCCGACCGTGGGCATCACGGCCCTCGGCACCGAGAAGGGCCTGGAGACCAGGCTGGTGCCGGAACGCGGTTATGAACTGGCGCTCATCCCGGCCGTCCCGCTGCCGCGCCGCCCCACCCCGGAACTGATCACCGTCCCCGGACGGCTGCGCGGCACCATCAAGGCCGCCGAGCAGATCCTGGAACGCACCAAGGCGGACTGCGTGGTCGGCTTCGGCGGCTACGTGGCGCTGCCCGGCTACCTGGCCGCCAAGCGGCTCGGCGTGCCGATCGTCGTGCACGAGGCGAACGCGCGGCCGGGCCTGGCCAACAAGATCGGGTCGCGGTACGCGCACGCGGTCGCCGTCTCCACCCCCGACAGCAAGCTGCGCGACGCCCGTTACATCGGCATCCCGCTGCGCCGCACCATCGCCACCCTCGACCGGGCCGCCGCCCGCCCCGAGGCCCGGCACACGTTCGGCCTCGACCAGAACCTGCCCACCCTGCTGGTCTCCGGCGGCTCCCAGGGCGCCCGGCGGCTCAACGAGGTGATCGCCACCGTCGCGCCGCGCCTCCAGCAGTCCGGCGTGCAGATCCTGCACGCGGTCGGCCCCAAGAACGAACTCCCGCGGTCCGACAACATGCCCGGCATGCCGCCGTACCGCCCGGTGCCCTACGTCGACCGGATGGATCTCGCCTACGCCGCCGCCGACATGATGCTCTGCCGGGCCGGTGCCATGACCGTCGCCGAACTGTCCGCGGTCGGACTGCCCGCCGCCTACGTCCCGCTGCCCATCGGCAACGGCGAACAGCGGCTCAACGCGCAGCCGCTGGTGAAGGCCGGCGGCGGCCTGCTGGTCGACGACGCCGAACTCACCCCCGACTGGGTGCTGGGACACGTGCTGCCCGTTCTGACGGACCCGCACCGCCTGTACGACATGTCGCGCGCGGCAGCCGAGTTCGGCCGCCGCGACGCGGACGACCTGCTGGTCGCCATGGTGTACGAGGCGGTGGCCGCGGGCCGCCGCTGACGGTGGCCGCCGCGCCGAGGGCGTGTCCCGCGGCGCGGCGGACCGGGCCTGGCACGATAGGGCCCGCGGGGCGCGGACGCGCTCCGCGTCCGTCGACGCGGGGAGGCCGGGGTGACCGGGGTGACCGGGACGCGAGCGAAGCCGGTCGGCACCGACCGGGACGGGGCGGTGCCCGGTACCGGACGGCGCCCCCGCCTGACCCTCCCCAGCCGCCGGGCGGCGATCATCACACTGGTCGTCCTCACCGTCCTCGTCGCGGGCGGCTCCTGGGCCGTCTACGGCTCCTCCTGGTTCCGCGCCACGCGCGTGACCGTCACGGGCAACGACGTGCTGACGCCGCAGCAGATCGAGCGCGCCGCGGGCGTACCGCTGGGCGGCGCGCTGGTCTCGGTGGACACCGGCGCGGTCCGCAGGCGGCTGCTCGCCGCGCTGCCGCGGATCGACCATGTGGACGTGGAACGGTCGTGGCCGCACACGGTCCGGGTGAAAGTGACCGAACGAACGGCCTCCGCCGTACTGAAAAGCGGCGACAAGTTCACCGAAGTGGACCCGGGCGGTGTGCGATTCGCGACCGTCGACACCGCGCCGCGCGGCGTACCGCTCGTGCAATTGACGCCGGATCAGTCGCCGAGCCTTCGGCATTTCGGAACAAAGAGCCTGCTGCGGGCCGCCATTGCGGTCGCCGCCGATCTTCCGCAATCGCTGCACGGCCAGGCGACCGCGATCCGGGTCCGTTCCTACGACAACATCACCGTCGAACTCTCGCGCGGACGCAGCGTGATGTGGGGGAGCGCGGAACAGGGCGCGCGGAAGGCCGCGGTGCTCAACGCGCTCCTGAAGGTCCGGCCACACGCCTCCCACTACGACGTGAGCGCCCCCAGCGCCCCTGCGGCGTCAGGGAGTTGACGCCCCTTATGGCATTATTCGACCCCTGGCCCCACAGCCGGTGACGTGATCACATAGGGTCAAAAGAAAAACGGTAGGTTCGGCGTGTTCGTTGAACCACTACCGCTTGTCGACTTAGTGTCTCGTCCCAAGGAACACATGGGACATGCATACTGGTAACCCTAAACCTCACGGTGAGGGTTCGGAACGGCACCGGCGAGCGTACCGACCGTCCCACAAGATACGTAACTCGAGGCGAGAGGCCTTCGACGTGGCAGCACCGCAGAACTACCTCGCAGTCATCAAGGTCGTCGGCATCGGCGGCGGTGGCGTCAACGCCATCAACCGGATGATCGAGGTCGGTCTCAAGGGCGTCGAGTTCATCGCGATCAACACCGATGCGCAGGCCCTCCTGATGAGCGACGCCGACGTCAAGCTCGACGTCGGCCGTGAACTGACCCGGGGCCTCGGCGCCGGGGCCAACCCCGACGTGGGCCGCAAGGCCGCCGAGGACCACCGCGAGGAGATCGAAGAGGTGCTCAAGGGCGCCGACATGGTCTTCGTCACCGCGGGTGAGGGCGGCGGCACCGGCACCGGCGGCGCACCCGTCGTCGCCAACATCGCCCGCTCGCTGGGCGCTCTGACCATCGGGGTCGTCACCCGTCCCTTCACCTTCGAGGGCCGTCGCCGCGCCAACCAGGCGGAGGACGGTATCGCGGGGCTGCGGGAGAACGTCGACACCCTGATCGTCATCCCCAACGACCGGCTGCTGTCCATCTCGGACCGCCAGGTCAGCGTGCTCGACGCCTTCCGCTCGGCCGACCAGGTCCTGCTCTCCGGCGTGCAGGGCATCACCGACCTGATCACCACCCCCGGCCTGATCAACCTCGACTTCGCCGACGTGAAGTCCGTGATGTCCGAGGCGGGTTCGGCCCTCATGGGCATCGGCTCGGCGCGCGGTGACGACCGTGCGGTCGCCGCCGCCGAGATGGCGATCTCCTCGCCGCTGCTCGAAGCCTCGATCGACGGCGCCCGCGGGGTGCTGCTCTCCATCTCCGGCGGCTCCGACCTCGGTCTGTTCGAGATCAACGAGGCGGCCCAACTCGTCAGCGAGGCGGCCCACCCCGAGGCCAACATCATCTTCGGCGCGGTCATCGACGACGCGCTCGGGGACGAGGTGCGGGTCACCGTGATCGCCGCCGGGTTCGACGGCGGCCAGCCGCCCACCAAGAGCAGCGCCAAGGCGCTCGACGGGTACCGCGACACGACCCCCGCCGCCGGCGCCCGGATCGCCAGCCAGCCCGAACCCGCCCGCCCGGCGACCTCGTACACCGGCCTCGGCAGTGTCCCGGTCGCCTCGTCGGACCGCGACAGCGACAACGAGCCCGCCGCGGAGGCGCCGACTCCGGTCCCGCCCCCGCACGTGCCGCCGGCCCGTCCCTACCAAGACACCGCGGCCGAAGAGCTCGACGTACCCGACTTCTTGAAGTGATAGGGCACCGCCAGACAGCGAGCGGCGCGCACTTCGCCTTCACCGACCGGTGGGGCGGGGTGAGCGCCGTTCCGCACGACAGCCTCAACCTCGGCGGCGCTGTGGGGGACGACCCCGCCGCCGTACGCGCCAACCGCGAGCGCGCCGCGGCCGGTCTCGGCCGCGACCCCGACCGGGTGGTGTGGATGCACCAGGTGCACGGCCGCGAGGTCGCCGTCGTGGACGCCCCGTGGGGCGACCGGCCGGTCCCGGCCGTCGACGCGCTCGTCACCACCCGCGCCGACCTCACGCTCGCCGTACTCACCGCCGACTGCGTACCCGTACTGCTCGCCGACCCGGTGGCCGGTGTCGTGGCCGCCGCGCACGCGGGACGGCCGGGACTGGTCGCGGGCGTGGTGCCCGCCGCCGTCGAGGCGATGACGGCCCGGGGCGCGGAACCCGCGCGGATCACGGCGCTGCTCGGACCCGCCGTCTGCGGAAAGTGCTATGAAGTGCCCGCCGCGATGCGGGACGAGGTCGCCCGCGCCGTGCCGGAGGCGTACGCCGAGACGAGCTGGGGCACTCCGGCGGTCGACGTGGCTTCGGGGGTGCGCGCACAGCTCGCGCGCGCCGGAGTGAACCTCGGGCCGAGCGCCGGATCATCCGACGGGCCGGGCGCGGGTGTGTGCACCCTGGAGTCCGCCGATCACTTCTCCTACCGCCGCGACGGTGTCACCGGTCGCCTGGCGGGCTATGTGTGGCTGGACGGCGCCGCGTGACCGGGCATCAGACCGACACCGACCCCGATCCCGAGGGCGATCCCGAGGGCGAGGACGGCGCCAGGCGCGCGGAACTGGCCGCGAATCTGGACCGTGTCGAGAAGCGGATCACCGCCGCCTGCGAGGCGGCCGGGCGGGACCGCGAGGACGTGACCCTGATCGTGGTCACCAAGACCTACCCGGCAAGCGACGTCCGGCTGCTGGCCGGCCTCGGCGTCCGGCATGTGGCGGAGAACCGCGACCAGGACGCCGCGCCCAAGGCGGCGGCCTGCGCCGATCTTCCGCTTACCTGGCATTTTGTGGGGCAGTTGCAGACCAACAAGGCTCGTTCAGTGGTCCGTTACTCTGATCATGTGCACTCGGTCGACCGGCTCCGGCTGGCCGGCGCGCTGTCGACCGCTGCGACCGCCGCGGGAAAACAGCTCGGGTGCCTCGTCCAGGTCGCCCTGGACGCGGAGTCGGGCACTCAGGGAGAGCGCGGCGGGGTGGCACCCGACGCGGTCGCCGCGCTCGCCGACGCGGTCGCGGCGGCACCGGGGCTGCGTCTCGACGGCCTGATGACCGTCGCGCCGCTGGCCGGGGCATACGCGGGCCAACCCCGTGCCGCCTTTGACCGGTTGACGGAAATCTCATCCCGCCTGCGCGAGACCCATCCGGCTGCGAACATGGTCTCGGCAGGGATGAGCCAGGACCTCGACGAAGCCGTTGCGGCCGGAGCGACACATGTACGCGTCGGTACGGCGGTACTCGGAGTCCGTCCCGGGCTCGGGTAACGTCACCAACAAGTCGGACCACAGCATAAATATGGTGTGGCGGCCGTCCGAGCGGCGGCCGAGGACCGCAACCCCGCTGAGAGGACGCAGAGCATGGCCGGCGCGATGCGCAAGATGGCGGTCTACCTCGGCCTTGTGGAGGACGACGGATACGACGGGCCGGGATTTGACCCCGACGACGAGTTCGAGCCCGAGATGGCCGCTCCGCCCGCGGCACGGGCCAGCGCCGACCCCGAGCGTGCCCCTCGCCGTCAGCAGCAGGTCAGCCAGCACGTACCGCAGCACGTACCACAGAGCCAGCACCAGTCGTCGCAGGACGAACCGGCGCGTCTCGTACACGCCCCGGCGCCCCGTGAACCGCGGATCGCCCCCGTGGCGTCCATCACACCCGAACGTCACAGCCTGGAGAAGAACGCACCGGTGATCATGCCCAAGGTCGTGTCAGAGCGAGAGCCGTACCGGATCACGACACTGCACCCCCGGACCTACAACGAAGCCCGTACCATCGGGGAACACTTCCGCGAGGGAACGCCGGTGATCATGAATCTGACGGAGATGGACGACACGGACGCGAAGCGTCTTGTCGACTTCGCCGCCGGCCTGGTCTTCGGTCTTCACGGAAGCATCGAGCGGGTGACGCAGAAGGTGTTCCTCCTGTCGCCTGCTAACGTCGATGTCACGGCGGAGGACAAAGCCCGGATCGCCGAGGGCGGGTTCTTCAACCAGAGCTGAACGAGACGCAACCGCAGGGACCCGGCCACCGGGCCGAGGACGAGCAGGGGAGAGGGAAGCGCGATGAGTGTCGCACTCCAGGTGCTGTACATCGCGCTGTACTGCTTCCTGTTTGTGCTGATCTTCCGATTGGTGATGGATTACGTCTTCCAGTTCGCCCGTTCATGGCACCCTGGGAAGGCGATGGTGGTGCTCCTGGAGGGCACCTACACTGTCACCGATCCGCCACTCAAGCTCTTGCGGCGGTTCATCCCGCCGCTACGTCTCGGGGGCGTGGCGCTCGACCTGTCCTTCTTCGTATTGATGATCATCGTGTACATCCTGATCTCCGTCGTGGGGAACTTGATGTGAACGGTGCGGGCTCCCGATATGTCGACGATCACGTTGAGGTGAAGAGATGCCGCTGACCCCCGAGGACGTTCGGAACAAGCAGTTCACGACCGTCCGCCTCCGAGAGGGCTATGACGAGGATGAGGTCGACGCCTTCCTCGACGAGGTGGAGGCGGAGCTGACTCGATTGCTCCGCGAAAACGAGGACTTGCGCGCCAAACTGGCCGCGGCCACCCGTGCCGCCGCCCAGAACCAGCAACAGGGCATGCGCAAGCCCGAACAGCAGGACCGGCCGGTGCCCGCTGCCATATCCGGTCCGCAGCCGGTGCCGCAGCAGCAGATGGGCCCGCCGCAGCAGCAGGGCGGCATGCCGCAGTTGCCGCCCGGTCCCAGCGCCCAGCAGCAGCACGGGCCCGGCCCGATGCAGCAGCAGATGGGGCACCCCATGCAGCAGCAGGGGCCTGGTCCGATGGGCCAGCACCCGATGCAGCAGCAGGGACCCGGCCCGATGGGCCAGCACCCCATGCAGCAGCAACAACAGCAGCAGCACCACCCGATGCAGCAGCAGGGACCCGGTGGCGACAGCGCCGCCCGCGTGCTCTCGCTCGCGCAGCAGACGGCGGACCAGGCCATCGCGGAAGCGCGTTCCGAGGCCAACAAGATCGTCGGCGAGGCCCGCAGCCGCGCCGAGGGCCTGGAGCGGGACGCCCGCGCCAAGGCGGACGCTCTGGAGCGGGACGCCCAGGAGAAGCACCGCGTCGCGATGGGCTCCCTGGAGTCCGCCCGCGCCACGTTGGAGCGCAAGGTCGAGGACCTGCGCGGCTTCGAGCGCGAGTACCGCACGCGGCTGAAGTCCTACCTGGAGTCCCAGCTCCGTCAGCTCGAGAACCAGGCTGACGACTCGCTGGCTCCGCCGCGGACCACCCCCTCGGCTCCCTCCCTCCCGGCCGCGTCCACCATGGGCGGCTCGATGGGCGGATCCATGGGCGGGTCGATGGGCAACGGCGGTATGGGCAACGGCATGGCACCGGCCGGCGCGGGCGCCGGTATGGGACACGCGGGCTCCGCGCCGTCCTACGGCGGCCAGGGCATGGGCGGTCACACCCCCGGCCCGACGTACGGCGGCCAGCAGCAGATGTCTCCCGCCATGACCCAGCCGATGGCACCGGTACGGCCGCAGGCGCCGCAGCCGATGCAGCAGGCGCCGACGCCGATGCGCGGTTTCCTGATCGACGAGGACGACAACTGACCTAGCGGTCGGCTGGACCCGCACCACACAGGGCCGGGCCCCCGGGGAATCCTTTTCCCACGGGGGCCCGGCCCTGTTGTGCGTCCACTTCGCGTGGAGCGGTACGCGCCCCCCCAGGACGCGGGGGGGGGTAACCGCGCGAGCAACCCGCCACCGGCCGGTGGTCCGAGGACAACCGGCCACGTCCCGGCTGGTCGCGCAGTTCCTCGCGCCCCTGAGGGGGCTTAGCTCTTGCGCAGGTGGAAGGTCAGGTTCAGGGACTCGTCCGTGAACGCCGGGCCGAAGGTGGGGTCGGTCGGCTCTTCGGTGAAGCTGTCCGCCAGGACCTCGTCGGAGATGAGGGAGGCGTGGGCGGACAGGGCCGTCGACACGTCGGACTCGGCCGTGGCGTAGCGGACGTGGATCCGGTCGGCCACGTCGAAGCCGGAGGTCTTGCGGGCCTCCTGGATCAGACGGATGGCGTCGCGGGCGAGCCCGGCCAGGCGGAGTTCGGGAGTGATCTCCAGGTCGAGCGCGACCGTGGCACCGGAGTCGGAGGCGACCGACCACCCCTCGCGCGGGGTCTCGGTGATGATGACCTCTTCCGGAGCGAGCGCGACCTCCTCGTCGTCCACGACCACCGAGGCCGTACCGCCGTCGCGCAGCGCCGCCGACAGGGCCGCCGCGTCGGCGGCGGCGACCGCGGCCGCCACGGCCTGGACGCCCTTGCCGAAACGCTTGCCCAGCGCGCGGAAGTTGGCCTTGGCCGTGGTGTCGACCAGCGACCCGCCGACCTCGGACAGCGACGCCAGGGAGCTGACGTTCAACTCCTCGGTGATCTGCGCCCGCAGCTCGGCCGAGAGCCCCTCGAAGCCCGCGGCGCCGACCAGCGCGCGCGACAGCGGCTGACGCGTCTTGACGCCGGACTCCGCGCGTGTGGCACGGCCCAGTTCGACCAGCCGCCGTACGAGCAGCATCCGCTCCGACAGGGCCGGGTCGACGTGCCGCTCGTCCACGACGGGCCAGGACGAGAGGTGGACGGAGTCGGGCGCGCCGGGGACCACTGGCACCACCAGGTCCTGCCAGACCCGTTCGGTGATGAACGGCACCAGCGGGGCCATCAGCCGCGTCACCGTCTCCACCACGTCGTGCAGGGTGCGCAGCGCGGCCGGGTCGCCCTGCCAGAAGCGGCGCCGCGAACGGCGCACGTACCAGTTCGACAGGTCGTCCACGAAGGCGGACAGCAGCTTGCCCGCGCGCTGGGTGTCGTACGACTCCAGCGCGTCGGTGACCTCGCGCACCAGCACGTTCCGCTCCCCGACCAGCCAGCGGTCGAGCAGCGGGCGGTCCTCGACGGCCGGGTCGGCCGCCGAGGGAGCCCAGCCGGACGTACGGGCGTACAGCGCCTGGAAGGCGACCGTGTTCCAGTAGGTGAGCAGCGTCTTGCGGACGACCTCCTGGATCGTGCCGTGGCCGACCCGGCGGGCCGCCCACGGCGATCCGCCGGCCGCCATGAACCAGCGCACCGCGTCGGCGCCGTGCTGGTCCATGAGCGGGATCGGCTGGAGGATGTTGCCCAGGTGCTTGGACATCTTGCGGCCGTCCTCGGCGAGGATGTGGCCCATGCAGACCACGTTCTCGTAGGAGGACCTGTCGAAGACGAGCGTGCCGATGGCCATCAGCGTGTAGAACCAGCCGCGGGTCTGGTCGATCGCCTCCGCGATGAACTGCGCCGGGTAGGTGCGCTCGAAGATCTCCTTGTTGTGGAACGGGTAGCCCCACTGCGCGAACGGCATCGAACCCGAGTCGTACCAGGCGTCGATCACCTCGGGGACGCGGGTCGCGGTGCCGCCGCAGGACGGGCAGCCGAAGGTGATCCCGTCGACGTACGGGCGGTGCGGATCGAGCCCGGACTGGTCGGTGCCGGTCAGCTCGCCGAGTTCGGCCAGCGAGCCGACACAGGTCAGATGGCCGTCATCGCAGCGCCAGATCGGCAGCGGCGTACCCCAGTAGCGGTTACGGGACAGCGCCCAGTCGACGTTGTTCTTCAGCCAGTCGCCGAAGCGGCCGTGCTTGATCGAGTCCGGGTGCCAGTTGGTCTTCTCGTTCTCCCGCAGCAGGGCGTCCTTGACCGCGGTGGTCCTGATGTACCAGGACGGCTGCGCGTAGTAGAGCAGCGCGGTGTGGCAGCGCCAGCAGTGCGGGTAGCTGTGCTCGTACGGCAGGTGCCGGAAGAGCCGCCCGGACGCCTGGAGTTCGGCGACCAGCGCCTCGTCGGCCTTCTTGAAGAAGACCCCGCCGACCAGCGGTACGTCCGGCTCGAAGGTGCCGTCGCGGCGCACCGGGTTGACCACCGGAAGGCCGTACGCGCGGCAGGTCTTGAGGTCGTCCTCACCGAAGGCGGGGGACTGGTGGACCAGACCCGTGCCGTCCTCGGTGGTGACGTACTCGGCGTTCAGCACGTAGTGCGCGTCCGGGATCTCGACGAAGTCGAACGGCCGCTGATACGTCCAGCGTTCCATCTCGCGGCCGATGAAGGACTGCCCGGTCGCCGTCCAGCCCTCACCCAGCGCCTTGCCGAGCAGGGGCTCGGCGACGACCAGCTTCTCGGCGCCGTCGGTGGCGACGACGTACGTCACGTCGGGGTGCGCGGCGACGGCGGTGTTGGAGACCAGCGTCCAGGGTGTGGTCGTCCACACCAGCAGCGCGGCCTCGCCCGCCAGCGGGCCGCCGGTCAGCGGGAAGCGGACGAAGACCGACGGGTCGACGATCGTCTCGTAGCCCTGCGCCAGTTCGTGGTCGGACAGGCCGGTCTGGTCGCGCGGGCACCAGGGCGCCACCCGGTAGTCCTGGACCAGCAGGCCCTTGTCGAAGATCTGCTTAAGTGACCACCACACGGACTGGACGTACTCCGGGTCCATCGTGCGGTAGGCGTTGTCGAGATCGACCCAGTAACCCATACGCGTGGTCAGCTCGGCGAAGGCGCCGGTGTGCCGGGTCACCGACTCGCGGCACCTCGCGTTGAACTCCGCGACGCCGTAGTCCTCGATGTCCTGCTTGGTGGTGAAGCCCAGTTCCTTCTCCACCGCCAGCTCGACCGGCAGGCCGTGGCAGTCCCAGCCGGCCTTGCGGGTCACGTGGTGGCCCTGCATGGTCTTGAAGCGCGGGAAGAGGTCCTTGAAGACGCGGGCCTCGATGTGGTGGGCGCCGGGCATGCCGTTGGCGGTCGGCGGGCCCTCGTAGAAGACCCAGTCGGGCAGGCCGCGGGTCTGCTCGACGGAGCGGGCGAAGGTCTTCCGCTCGCTCCAGAGGTCGAGCACCTCGTGTTCGAGGGCGGGCAGGTCGACCTGGGCGGGCACCGGCCGGTACTGCGGCGGCTGCGGCTGTCCCTGCGCGGTCTGGTGGTCGCTCATCGGTGGTTTCCTCCGGCGGACACTGGTGCGTACTCCGTCGAAGGGACGAGAGCGAGCGCTCCCGCGGTACCACCCTCCTTGGCGGTGGAGGCGCCCCGCGTGCGGGGACACCCACCGCCCCCTCATTGGGGCAGCGACGCCGGTTCTACTGGCCCGGGGGCCTTGAGGGGCCTCCCGCGGGCTTTCTTCCGGCGGCTCCGGGGTGATCTTCGCACCGCGCACACCCCCGGGCTTCCACCGTCCCCGGGTCGCTCATGGCTGCGTGCGGCGCTACTCGTCCCATCCACGCCTTTCGCTGCGCTCAGTGTACGGCGCTGGGAGCGGCCCGGCCGAACGGTTCGCCGGGGCCGCCCACTGACCCGAATGGCCTGCTCCGCGCGCCCCGACGGCGACTGTCACGGATCGTTACCGCCAGGTACCGGAATACCTGGCGGTGAGCTGGGCACAACGGATGCAGACCTGCCCGCCCTCCGGGGCGGACCGGTCGGCCAGGCAGCGCGCCCCGTTGCCGCGGGTCCGGAGCCGATTTACCGTTTCCGGCACGATTCGCGAACAAGATCACGGATGTGAAGGGGTCGCGGCCATGGTCGTGAAGAAAACGGGACGGCCTGCGGCCGGCTCTGACCATCCCGGTGTGACCGGGGCGTCCGTGGCGCCTGCCCGCGGGCCCGCGGCGGCCAGGAAGCCCGTGCGTACGGTCACGGTCGCCATCGATGCGGAGGAGGGCGACGCGGCCGAGGAGGCACCGCGGAAGAAGGCGGCAGCCAAGAAGGCCCCGGCGAAGAAGGCCCCGGCGAAGAAGGCGGCCAAGAAGGCGCCGGCGAAGAAGACGGCGAAGAAGGCAGCGGCGAAGAAGACGGCAGCCAAGGGGACGGCTCCGGCGAAGAAGACGGCCGCGAAGAAGGCGGCGGCCGAAAAGGCGGCGACGGGCCGTACGGCGAAGAAGACGGGAGCCGGCAAGGTGGCAGCGAAGAAGACCGCGGCGGGTACGGCCGCGACCACGGGGGCCGCGTCCGCGGTGCCCGCCGCCCGCACCGCGGGCCCCGGCGGCCTGGCCGTCCTCCCCGGCGAGGACCCGTGGACGCCGCAGGAGGTCGATGAGGCCCGCGCCGAGCTGCTGGGCGAGGTCGAGCGGCTCACGGAGGGCATCAGCTCCTCGGAGGCGGCCGTGGCGGGCCTGCTGCGCGATTCGGGCGACGGAGCGGGTGACGACGAGGCCGACACCGGCACCAAGAACATCACCCGCGAGTACGAGATGGCGCTGGCCGCCAACACCCGCGAGATGCTGGCGCAGACCAGGCACGCCCTGGAACGCCTGGACGAGGGCACGTACGGCCTCTGCGAGTCCTGCGGCAATCCGATCGGCAAGGCCCGCATGCAGGCGTTCCCGCGGGCCACGCTGTGCCTGGACTGCAAGCAGAAGCAGGAGCGCCGCTGAGGGCTCCGCTCGCGGACGGCCCCGGTCGTACGGGTGTGCCGTACCCTCGTCATCAGTCAGGATTCGGCCTGGCGGGCACGGAGCACAAAGGCTGAGGGACTCACGTGACGGAAGCGGAGCGCACCATCACCACGCCGGAGGAGACGCCGGACGCGACGCCTGACGGCGGCCAGGACGGCGTCGAGCCGGGCGCCGTCGAGCCGTCGGGGCAGGCCGCTGCGGCGGCGGACGGGACGGAGCGGGCGGCGGAGGGCGACGAGCCCGCCGGGCCGCAGGCCGTCTCGCGGCGGCGGCGCCGGATCGTCACCCTGATCGGGGTGGCGGCGCTGGCGTACCTCCTCGACCTGCTCTCCAAGATCTGGGTGGTCACCAGCCTGGAGAACCACGAGCCGGTCAATGTCCTCGGCCACTACCTGCGGCTGGACGCGATCCGGAACGCGGGGGCGGCCTTCGGCATGGGGCAGGGCATGACGATCGTCTTCACGGTGATCGCGGCCGGTGTCATCGTCGTGATCGCCCGGCTCTCCCGCCGCTTGCACAGCCTGCCGTGGGCCGTCGCGCTCGGCCTGCTCCTCGGCGGCGCCTTCGGCAACCTCACCGACCGCGTCTTCCGCGCCCCCGGTGGCTTCCAGGGCCGGGTGGTGGACTTCATCGCGCCCGAGCACTTCGCCGTCTTCAACCTCGCCGACTCCGCCATCTGCTGCGGCGGCGCCCTGATCGTCCTGCTCTCCTTCCGCGGCATCGACCCGGACGGCACCGTCCACCGCGAGGACTGACTCTCCTCGGGACGCCCAGCCCCGGTGCGCGGCCCCCGAAGCAGGGCATGCGGTCCCTCGCCTTCGCGGCGTCCGGTACTGGTACGGGCGGGGGCGGCGGGTCCGGCATACTCGTGTGGTGAGTACCGTTCCGGAAATCCGTTCCCTGCCCGTGCCCGACGGCCTCGAGGGCGAGCGTGTCGACGCCGCCATCGCCCGGATGTTCGGCTTCTCGCGGACGAAGGCCGCGGAGCTGGCGGCGGCGGGCAAGGTGTCGATCGACGGGTCGGCCGCGGGGAAGTCCGAGCGGGTGCACGGCGGGGCGTGGCTCGAGGTCGAGATGCCCGAGGCCGCCGCCCCGGTGCGGATCGTCGCGGAGCCGGTCGCGGGCATGGAGATCGTCCATGACGACGAGGACATCGTCGTCGTCCTCAAGCCGGTCGGCGTCGCCGCCCACCCGAGCCCCGGCTGGACCGGCACCACCGTGATCGGCGGCCTCGCCGCCGCCGGATACCGGATCTCCACCTCGGGCGCCGCCGAGCGCCAGGGCATCGTGCACCGGCTCGACGTCGGCACCTCGGGCCTGATGGTGGTCGCCAAGTCCGAGCGGGCGTACACACTGCTCAAGGCGCAGTTCAGGGACCGTGTCGTGGACAAGCGCTACCACGCTCTGGTGCAGGGCCACCCGGACCCGATGAGCGGCACGATCGACGCGCCGATCGGCCGTCACCCGAACCACGACTACAAGTGGGCGGTCGTCGCCGACGGCAAGGCGTCCGTGACGCACTACGACCTCATCGAGGCGTTCCGCTCCGCCAGCCTGCTGGACATCAAGCTGGAGACCGGCCGCACCCACCAGATCCGGGTGCACATGTCCGCGCACCGCCACCCCTGCGTCGGCGACCTCACCTACGGCGCCGACCCGACGCTCGCCAAGCGTCTGGGCCTGACCCGGCAGTGGCTGCACGCCAAGCGGTTGGGCTTCGAGCACCCCTCGGACGGGAGCTGGGTGGAGTTCAGCAGCGAGTACCCGGACGACCTCCGGCAGGCGCTCGACGTGATCCGCGCCGACAGCGAGTAGCCGTATCGGGGCCGGTGAATCGGCTCGGTAGGGCGGTCGCGGGTCCGGCGGTGCCGAGCCGGTGTGGCATCGTGACGCCGTGGATCAGCTCGCTCTCTTCTTCTTCCTCATGCTCGCGGCCATCGTCATGGTGCCGCTCAGCGACCGGATCGGGCTGCCCTCGCCGGTCCTGATGACGCTGCTCGGCGGGGTCCTCGCGCTGCTCCCGCAGGTGCCCAACGTCCAGATCGACCCCGATCTGATCCTGCCGCTGGTACTGCCCCCGCTGCTCTACGCGTCCGTACAGCGCACCTCCTGGCGGCAGTTCGCCGCGAACCGGCGGGCGATCTTCCTGCTCGCGGTCGCGCTGGTCTTCGTCACCACGGCCGCGGTGGCGGCGGTCGCCGACGCGGTCGTGCCGGAGATCACGCTGGCCGGGGCCTTCGCGCTCGGCGCGCTCGTGGCGCCGCCCGACCCGGTGGCCGCCACGGCCGTCGCGGGCAGCCTCGGACTGCCCCGGCGCATGATCTCCATCCTGGAGGGCGAGGGGCTGTTCAACGACGTCACCGCCATCGTGCTGTACCACGTGGCCGTCGCGGCGGCGCTGTCCGGCAACTTCTCCGCACCCCACGCGGCCCTGGAACTCGTGCTGTCCGCCGTGGTCGCGATCCTGGTCGGCCTGGTGCTCGGCTGGGGCGCCAACAAGCTGATGGGCGTGGTCGGCGACCCCACCTTGCAGATCGGCCTGTCACTGCTGGTGCCCTTCGCCTCCTACGCGCTGGCCGAGGAGTTCGGCGGCTCCGGCGTCCTGGCCGTGCTCACCACCGCGCTGTTCCTGGCCGAATACGCCTTCGAGGCCGACGACGTGACGGCCCGTCTGGCGGGCAACACCTTCTGGGAGATCGTCGACACCCTCGTCACCGGCATCGCCTTCGGCCTGATCGGCCTCGAACTGCACAATGTGTTCCGGGTCGGCGCGGGCAACTGGGGCCCGATGGTGCGGCACGCCGCCATAGTGGTCGCGGTGGTCATCGGCGTACGGCTGCTGTATCTGCTGCCCGCGACCTGGGCGGCGCGCAAGATGCACAAGCTGCGCGACCTGGACGAGGACATCCCGATGAGCTGGCGCGAGAGCGTCATCATGTGGTGGTCGGGGATGCGCGGGGTGGCGTCCGTCGCGCTGGCCCTGGCCATCCCGCTGACCACCGACAGCGGCGACGGCTTCCCGGCCCGCGCGGAGATCTTGTTCATCGCCTTCGCGGTGGTGCTCAGCACCCTGGTGCTCCAGGGGCTGACGCTGCCGTGGCTGGTGAAACGGCTCGGGGTGCGCAGCGACATCGACGCCGAGCACGACCTGGAGAAGATGCTCGCGCTGCGGGCCATGACGGCCGCCAAGGCGCGGCTGCGCGACATCGAGTCGGTCGAGCCGCTGAGCGACGACCTGTCGGAGCTGCTGCACCGCCGCGCCTTCGACCTCGGCGCGCGGATCTGCCCGGACATCGTGGACGACGAGCGGCGCGAGAGCCACGCCAAGCGCGTCAAGCGGCTCAAGTCGGTCCGCCGCATCCAGGACGAGATGATGTCCGCCGCCCGGCACGAGGTGCTGTCGGCGCGCAGCGAGGCGGGGTACGACCCGGAGGTCGTCGACCGGGTGCTGCGCCAGCTCGACCTGCGCTCGATGCGCGGCTGACAGGTGAGAGCCTCTCACTGCCGTAACGCCCTTCAGCGCAAGGGCCCCTCGGAAGCGTAAGAGCCTCTTACCTGGCGCCAGGACCCGGGCCCAGGTCGCCCGAGTCCGGCGCCGGGGACGCCTCCCGGCCCGGGTCCTGCTCCTGGCCCGGCGCGGGCGCGGTGGAGAGCCGGGGCAGCGCGTAGGGGTGCTCGCAGCGCAGCCAGTCGATCAGCTGCTCGCGGACGATGCAGCGCAGATTGAAGATGTCGTCGGCGTCCTTCGCGGTGGCCAGCGCCCTGACCTGGATCGTGGTCGGGGTGGAGTCGATCACGACGAGCCCCCACGCCCTGCGGTCCCACTCCGCGCAGCTCTCCAGGATCTCCAGCAGCCGCTTGCGCATCAGCGCCACCGGCGCCGAGTGGTCCAGGTGCAGCAGCACGGTGCCGGTCATTCGCGGGTCGCCGCGCGACCAGTTCTCGAAGGGATTGCTGGTGAAGTACGACACCGGCATCGTGATCCGCCGCTCGTCCCAGGTGCGCACGCTCAGGAAGGTGAGCGTGATCTCCTCGACCACACCCCACTGGCTCTCCACGACCACCGTGTCGCCGATCCGCACCATGTCGCCGAAGGCGATCTGGAGCCCGGCGAAGAGATTGGCGAGCGTGGACTGCGCGGCCACACCCGCGACGATGCCGATGATGCCCGCGGAGGCCAGCACCGACGCCCCGACCGTACGCATCGCGGGGAAGGTGAAGAGCATCGACGCGACGACGATCACCGTCACGATCGCGGTGAACACCCGCTGGATCAGCGTCAGCTGGGTGCGCAGGCGGCGGATCTTCGGCACGTCGTGGGTGACCGCGACATAGCGCGCGTAGGACGAGTCGATGACCGCGGCGGCGACCCGTACCACCAGCCAGCCGGACGCGGCGATCAGCACCAGGACGAGGGTCTGGCCGATGGCCTCGGCGTGGTCGTCCGCCAGATGGGCGGACCGGTATCCGCCCCGGAGTATCGCGGTGCAGATCACCACCTGGAGGGGTATGCCGCAGCGGCGCAGCAGATGCCACAGCGGGGTCTCCGGATGACGGCCGTCCACCTTGCGCAGGGAGCGGTCCACGACCCACCCCGCGACCAGCGAGACCCCCACGGCCACGCAGACCACGACAACCGGGCGCAGCGCGCTGTCCATCACTCACCTTTCCTTCGCCCGGGTTCCCGGCCTCATGCGATGGTCGCGTACCCACGCCCGTCAGGGGCAGCTCTGTGACGAGGTTCGCGTCCTCCGCAGGAGATCCGGAGCGCTGGTGAGGCCCACCGAGATGCGCGATGCCAGGGGGACCGGGGGAGCCGCGGTCCCGTCCTGCGCTTACGGCCCGCCGCGGCTTTGCGGCTCTCCGCGGCGGGCGGCAAACGTACCGGCTACTTCTTCAACTGGGCGGCGAAGGTGGCCGCCACCTGGTCCGCGGTCTGCCCGATCACCTGCACCTGCTTGCCGTTGACCAGCACGTACGGAGTGCCCTTGCTGGACGCCGGGTCATTGTTGTACGCGTCGCGCACGGTCAGGGCCCACTTGTCGAACGTGCCCTTCTTCACCGCGTCGGAGAACTTGGTGTTGCCCTTGAGGGCGGGGACCTGCTGGGCGAGCGAGATCAGCTTGTCGCTGCTGCTGAACGCGTCGTTGGTCTCGTCCGGGTGGACGGCCTTGGAGTAGAGCAGCTTGTGGTACTCCTCGAATGCCTCCGTGGAGACGTTCACCGCCGCGCCTATCGCGCTGAGCGCCTTCTTGGAGCCGGTGCCGCCGTTGTTGTCGATGAACGCGGCGAACGAGTAGTTGATCTGGTACTTCCCGTCCTTGGCGCCCTGGAGCACCGCATCGCCGGCCGTCTGCTCGTAGGCCGCGCAGACCGGGCAGCGCAGGTCCTCGTACTCGTGCACGACGTTCTTGTTGGTCTTGTCGCCGACGACGATGATGGTGCCGTTCTTGCCCGAGGTGTTCGCGGGCGCGACCAGCTTCTGCTTGGCGGCGTTCACCCAGTAGCCGGGCTTGTTGGCCTGGTTCACAGCCACGGCTATGCCGGCCGCGGCGCCGAGCACCACGACGACGCCGACGGCCACCGTGACCTGGCGGCGGATCTTCGCGCGCTTGGCCTCCTTCTCGCGCTGCTCGCGCAGCCGCTCCCGCGCGGCGGCCTTGGCGGTCTTGCTGTTCCTGCTGCTCATGGTGAATTCTCCGAGGTGAAACGGGTGAAAAGGGCGGAAGGGAACGCTCGGTGGTGCCGGGTCAGGCGGCGAGGACGGGCGGACCCCGGCGCACCAGGGAGTGCAGCAGCAGGGGGAGCGCGGGCAGGAGCCGCGTCCGGCGGGCCGCGGGCCGCGCGGGGCGGCGCTCGGGCAGCCGGGCCGCCAGCGCG
>NZ_MECL01000100.1 GCF_014596445.1 Streptomyces sp. CBMA29
GCCCGCGCCCACCACGCCGAGGGTGGCGGACACCACCGCTGCCGAGCGTCCCAGGAGCACGGCGACCCGGTCCTCCGCGGCCACGCCCCAGCCCGCCAGGGCGTGGGACAGGGCGTCCGCGGTCCGGGCGAGTTCGCGGTAGGAGAGCGTGCGGGCGCCGTCCACGACGGCCGTCGCGTCCGGGGTCAGGCGCGCCTGGGCGCCGAACGCCTCGGGCAGGTTCGCCGTGGCGGTGCGCTGCGGCAGTCGCGCGCCGCGGCCCCGGGCGAGGACCGCCTCGGCCGCGTCGTCGTCCAGGAACGGCAGGTCGCGCAGCAGGGTGTCGGCGTCCGCCGCCGCCAGCGCGGTGAGGAAGGAGACGAGGGCGTGCTGGTGGAGCAGGACGTCGTCGGGGTGGTACAGCGCCGGGGCGGCGTCGAGCCCGATCAGCGGCCCGATGCCCTCCGACCGTTCGGAGACGAAGAGGGACACGTCGTCGACGGGTCCGATGGACAGCACACGGGAGGTGGCGGGGCTGCCCGCGAGGTCGAGGTCGAAGTTGTAGGGCATGACGTTGACGACGAGATCGGTCAGGCGCGCGGCGTCGTCGCCCGCGTCCGCTTCCCGGGCGAGCTGTTCGCGGGAGTAGCGGCGGTGGCGCAGGGCGCGGGCCATCTCGGCGGCCACCGACCGGATGAGGTCGCCGACGGTCCGGTCGGCGGGCAGGCGCAGCCTGATCGGCAGCACGTTGGCGGTCATGCCGACGGCGTGCCGCAGCGCGCTGTGCCGGCCGTTCGACGCCAGCCCGACGGTGACGTCCTCGCGACCGGTGGCCCGTGCGACGTACGCGGCCGCCGCGCTCACCACGACCGCCGTCCAGGTGGTGCGGCGGGCGGAGCCGAGCCGTCGCAGCCCGTCCATGACGGCGACGGGCAGCGACTCGCCGGTGTGCAGCGGGGCCGCGGCGCCCGGCG
>NZ_MECL01000101.1 GCF_014596445.1 Streptomyces sp. CBMA29
CCCAGCAGTCGCCGCCCGCCGCCGAGCGGCCCCAGCCGCAGACACCGCCCCAACAGCCGCAGGCCGCCCCCCAGGCCCAGGCCCAGCCTCAACCTCAACCTCAACCTCACGCCCAGCCGCAGCCGCAGGCCGCGCCCTGGGCGCAGCAGGTGCACCATCTGGCCCGGCCGTCGGCGGGGGAGCAGGAGCGGTCCGCGGGCGAGGAGCGCCCGGCGCCGTGGCGGGCCCCGGCCGATGACCCGTTCCTGAGCATGATCTCGGCGCAGGGGCGGCCGGGCGCGCTGGTGCGGCGGTTCGCGGCGCGCGTGCTCGACACGGTGCTGTTCTGCGCGGTGACCGCCGCCGCCGCCGTACCGCTGGGCACGGCCGCGTACCACCACATCCACACGAAGGTGGACGACGCGAAGCAGAGCGGCGAGACCGTCAAGGTCTGGCTGATCGACGGCACGACGGGCCTGGAACTGGCCGTGGTGCTGCTGGTGGCGGTCCTGGCGGGCCTGCTGCTCGAAGTGCTGCCGACCGTCAAGTGGGGGCGCACGCTGGGCAAGAAGCTGGTGGGCCTGCGGGTGCTGGACGTCGAGGCGCAGATCCCGCCGACCTTCGGCCCGAGCCTTCGCCGCTGGCTGACCCACACCGTGCTGGACGTCCTGGTCGTCGGCGTCGTCGGCCTCGCCTGGTGCCTCTTCGACCGCCCGTGGCGCCAGTGCTGGCACGACAAGGTCGCGCGGACGTTCGTGGCGGCCGACTGAGCCTGCCTCCGGGGGCGGCGCCGTACGTCCGGGACGGTGGCGTACTCCGAACGGAGTCCGCAGCGGGCGGGCGGGCGGTGTCCGGGTTTGACTCGGGACATGAGTACCGATCAGCCAGCGCCCGGTTCCCCCCAGGACCCCTTCGCCAAGCCGCCAGGCGACCAGGGCGGCGGCCCGTACAACGGCGCCCAGGGCACCCCGCCGCCGGGCAATCCGTACGGCGGCGACCCGTACGGCGGCGGTCCCGCCGCCCCGGGCGGCCCCGGTGCTCCCGGCGGCCCGGCGAATCCGTACGGCGGCGGTCCTGGCGGGTCCGGTGACCCCAACAACCCCTACGGCGGGGCCCCGCAGGACCCGCTGGCCGGGATGCCGCCGCTGGCGGACGGCGGCAAGCGAGTGCTGGCCCGCGTCATCGATGTGATCATCGTGCTGATCCCGGCCGGTCTGCTGGACTGGGCGGCGGGCGGCACCGACAACTTCAGCAGCGGCAAGTCGGCGGTCGGCGGCGCCTTCTTCGCGGTGCTCGGCTTCCTCTACGAGTGGTTCATGACCCGGTCCACCGGTCAGACGGTGGGCAAGAAGCTGATGAAGCTGCGCGTCGCGATGCTCGAGAACGGCAGCGTGCCCACCTCCGCGGCGGCGGGGCTGCGCGCCCTCGTGCTGTGGCTGCCCGCCTTCTGCTGTAGCTGCGTCTGGTTCGTGATCCTCGGCATCACGGTGCTGTTCGACAAGCCGTACAAGCAGGGGCTCCAGGACAAGGCCGCCAAGACGGTGGTCGTCCAGACCACCTGACGGGCCGGCGGACCGGCAGCGGGGTCGGCGGCCGGGCGGAAAGGCGCCGCACACGCCCTGTACCGCCACCCGGATGGCTGATTGACTGAGTGTCATGAGTGCAGACCAGCCGTCCGGGATGGCCCCGCTCGCCTCCCTCGGCCAGCGGTTCCTGGCCCGGGTCGTCGACACCGTGATCCTGATCGTCCTCGACGTGGTGCTCAGCGCGGCGGTGTTCGGCGGTGATCTGTCCAATCCGGGTGACGCGGGCCGCAGCAAGGAGATCCTCGCGGGGGCGGCGACCTTCATCGCGTACTTCCTCTACGAGGGCGCCATGACGGCCGCCCGCGGGCAGACCCTCGGCAAGATGCTGCTGCGGATACGCGCGGCGCGCCTGGAGGACGGCGCGGTCCCCGGCGGCGTCGGCTGGACGCGGGCCGCGGTCTACGCACTGCCCGGCGTGCTCGTCACGATCCTGATCGGCCCGCTCTTCTGGCTGCTCAACTCCCTGTGGTGCACCTGGGACAAGCCGTTCCGGCAGTGCCTGCACGACAAGGCGGCCAGGACCGTGGTCGTGGCCGCCGTCTGACGCGGTGGAGCGGTGGAGCGGAGAAGCCGTGGCGCTGTGAAGTGCCGGTGTGCCGGTGTGTGCCGGAGTGGTGAGCGCGGGTCCGCGCCGGGCTTCAGCGTCGTAGTGACGCCTCGCTGACCCGCGACGACTCGCGTACGCCGCGACCGCCGGCCGCCCGCGGGAGCGGGCGCTGTGCGGCGGACAGTTGGGCGCCGGACTCGGCGGCGGAATTCGCGGAACCGGCGGAACCGGCGGGAGCGCCGGGCCGGGCCTGGGCGGACCGCACGCGGGCGACGAAGGGCAGGGTGACGGTCACCGCGACGAGCAGGCCCAGGATCAGTCCCGCCGCGCAAATGACGGCGACTCCCACGCCGGACCGTGCGTCCGACAGCAGGAGCATCGCGAAGGTGGACAGGACAACGGTCAGGGAACCGTAGGCGAGTTGCGCGGTCGTAGGACGCGGCATTGGGGGAATCCGTCCTCGGTAGCGGGCTGGCTCTACGCTTCGGCATGCCCGGCCCGAACATGGGGTAAGCGTGACCTAACCCACGGTGCGGAGCACGAGGGGGCGCACGGGGTCGCAAGCGTGTCAGGCATCTCATCCTGCGGACGGCGGTGTCCGTCAACGCACGGACGGCGGCGGCCGGTTGGTGTGACCTGTGGGTCCGCTGAGCGGTGCCGGGAAACCGGTAAACGTACTGGCCTGCCATGCTCAAGTCAAGATCTGTTTTTTCTCCCGTCACTCCGATGCAATGGACTTTCCCAAGGGGAGGTCAAAAATCTTGAAAACGCAGCGGAGGATCACCAAACCCGCCGCCCTGGCCCTCGCGATAGCCGTGCTGGGCGTCACCGCGGTCACCACCGCGGGGGCGTACGCGGCTCCCGCCGAGAAGGGGCAGCCCGCACCGGTGGCCAGCCACGATCCGGCGGAGAACCAGGCCCACGATCTGCCGGGCCCGTTCAGCGAGAAGCAGTCGGCCGAGCGCACGGCCGCGCTTCAGCAGGTCGTGAACGGCGACGCGACCGTACAGCAGCGCGGCGGCTCGAAGGTCGTCCAACTCGGCTCCGGCAAGGGCAAGAAGAGCAAGTACGTCGAGCTGGGCCGCGAGCAGACCGACAAGATCTTCACGATTCTGGTCGAGTTCGGCGACCAGGTCGACAGCACCACGACGTACGACCCGGACGGCCCCGACGGCCCGCAGCCGCCGGTCGTGAAGTACGGCGGCGACCCGGGCCCCGCGCACAACACCATCGCCAAGCCGGACCCGAAGAACGACAACAGCACGGCCTGGCAGGCGGATTACAACCAGCAGCACTTCAACGACCTCTACTTCTCGCACGACGCGAAGAAGGAGTCGCTGGCGAAGTACTACGAGAAGCAGTCCTCGGGCCGCTACTCGGTGGAGGGCGAGGTCTCCGCCTGGGTCAAGGTGCCCTGGAACGAGGCCCGTTACGGCTCCAACTACTGCGGCGCGACCACCTGCTCCAGCGTCTGGGACCTGATCCGCGACGCCACCACCGCGTACGTCGCCGACCAGAAGGCCCAGGGCCGCACCGACGCGCAGATCAAGGCGGACCTGGCCCAGTACGACCAGTGGGACCGCTACGACTACGACGGCGACGGCGACTTCAACGAGCCCGACGGCTACATCGACCACTTCCAGATCGTGCACGCGGGCGAGGACGAGTCCGCGGGCGGCGGCGCCCAGGGCGAGGACGCCCTGTGGGCGCACCGCTGGTACGCCTACGGCACCGACGCGGGTCGCACGGGTCCGGCCGACAACAAGGCCGGCGGCACCCAGATCGGCAACACCGGCATCTGGATCGGTGACTACACCCTCCAGCCGGAGAACGGCGGACTCGGCGTCTTCGCGCACGAGTACGGCCACGACCTCGGCCTGCCCGACGAGTACGACACCACGTACGTCGGCGAGTCCAGCGTCGGCTTCTGGTCGCTGATGTCCTCCGGCTCCTGGATGGGCACCGGCAAGAACTCGATCGGCGACCTCCCGGACGACATGAGCGCCTGGGACAAGCTCCAGCTCGGCTGGCTCAACTACGGGACGGCCAAGGCCGCTTCGCGGTCGACGACCAAGCTGGGCGTCGCCGAGTACAACACCAAGGACAAACAGGCGCTCATCGTCTCGCTGCCCGACAAGGCGGTCACCACCGCCATCACCGCGCCCGCCGAGGGCAGCAAGCAGTGGTGGAGCGGCAGCGGCGACAACCTGTCCAACACCCTGACCCGCTCGGTCGACCTGACCGGCAAGTCCTCGGCGTCGCTCGGCCTCAAGGGCTGGTGGGACATCGAGGAGGGGTACGACTACCTCTACACCGAGGCGTCCGCCGACGGCGGGGCCACCTGGACCGCGCTCGACGGCACCGCCAACGGCAAGTCCATCCCGCGCGACGGCGGCGGCACCCCGGCGCTGACCGGCACCAACGGCGCGTACCAGGACCTGTCCTTCCCGCTGGACGCCTACGCGGGCAAGCAGATCCAGCTCCGCTTCCGCTACCTGACCGACGGCGGCGTGGCCCAGCAGGGCTTCGCGGCCGACGCGATCTCGGTCACCGCGGACGGCGCGACCGTCTTCACCGACGGCGCCGAGACGGACGACAACGGCTGGACCGCCAAGGGCTTCTCCCGGATCGGGGCGTCGTTCACCAACGACTACCCGCAGTACTACATCGCGGAGAACCGGCAGTACGTCTCGTACGACAAGACGCTCAAGACCGGCCCGTACAACTTCGGCTGGACGAGCACCCGGCCGGACTGGGTCGAGCACTACCCGTACCAGAACGGTCTGCTGATCTGGCTGTGGGACACCTCGCAGGCCGACAACAACGTCGGCATCCACCCCGGCACCGGCCAGATCCTGCCGATCGACGCCCACGCCAAGGTGGAGAAGTGGGCCGACGGCAGCGTGATGCGCAACCGCATCCAGGCGTACGACTCGCCGTTCAGTTGGTTCCCGACCGACGGCTTCACCGTGCACTCCAACGGTGTCGCCGCCAAGGTCAAGGCGAAGCTCGGCAACCCGGTCTTCGACGACCACTACGGCTCGTACTGGGACGCCGCGAACCCGACCGGCGGGGTGAAGGTGTCCGACACCAACACCCGGATCACCATCGTCGGTGAGGCGTTCGACGGCAGCACGATGACCCTCCAGGTCGGGCCGGCGCACCGCTGACCGTCCTGAATCGGTCACACCTGCCGTGACCTGCTGTTTCATCCGGGTTCATCCCGCGTTCGGCCGTCGTCCTCTGGTGGGCGGCGGCCGAACGGCTGATGATGTGACCATGGCGGTCGGTGGATTCACCAAGCTCCCGGGCGGCACGGTCGTCGTCGCACTCGGCCTGCCGCATCCGGCGTGCCCCGAACGCACGGTACGGGTCGTGGTGCACGCCCAGAACCGGCAGCGGGCCCTCACCCGGCTCAGCAACCTCGGCTTCCGCGGCGCCCGGCTCACCGGCAACGCCGAGCCGCCCACCCCCGACGAGGTCACCGCGGTCCTGCACCACCCCGACGGCCTGGTCTGGCGCGAATACCGCGGCAAGGGGGACGTCGGCGACAGCACCGAGCTGTGGCACCCGATCTCGGCGCTGAACCGGGACAGCCCTTAGGCACCTAGCCGGAGACCACCGGGGTGCCGGTCAGCTCCACGCCCGCCTCGCGCAGCTCCACCAGCGCCCGGTCGGTCGTCGTGGGCGCCACGCCCGCGGTCAGCGAGAGCAGCACGCGGGTCGCGAAGCCGTCGCGTACGGAGTCCAGCGCGGTCGCCCGCACGCAGTGGTCGGTGGCGATGCCCACCACGTCCACCTCCGTGACGCCGCGCTCGCGCAGCCAGCCGGTCAGCGCCGCGCCGTTCTCGTCCAGGCCCTCGAAGCCGCTGTACGCCGCCGCGTACGCCCCCTTGTCGAAGACCGCGTCCACCGCGCCGGAGGCGACCGCGGGCGCGAAGTTCGGGTGGAACCCCGCGCCCTCCGTGCCCGCCACGCAGTGCACCGGCCACGACGTCACGAAGTCCGGCCGGTCCGAGAAGTGCGAGCCCGGGTCGATGTGGTGGTCCCTGGTGGCCACGACGTGGCGGTAGCCGCCCGCCGACTCCCCGATCAGGTCCGTGATCGCCGCGGCCACGTCGGCCCCGCCGGTCACCGCGAGGCTGCCGCCCTCGCAGAAGTCGTTCTGCACGTCGACGACGATCAATGCGCGGTGCATTTTGCCCTTCCGGCGGAAAGCGATGACTCATCCGCAGCCACGTCGCTGCGCTAGCAGAGCCTAGGGGTGCCCTTACCCCAACATAAGACGTTGCCCCGTCAGGGGCGCGGGGAACTGCGCGAGCGACCCACCTCCGGCCGGTGGCCGGGGGACAACCGCAGTTCCTTCCCCCAGCCTTCGGCCGGGAGGTGCCCCCAGCGCCCCTGACGGGGCCGCCCCCGCGCGGGGCTACACCAGCTCCGTGGGGAGCACGGGCTCGCCCCGTGAGAGCTGAGTCGCCGACAAGGGCAGACCGGCGCGAGCGGTGATGTGGCGGGCGCGGGCGGAGTCGAGGGGCTCGCGGCCGATGACCTCGCCGCGGCGGACGAGGGGGACGAGGAGCTGGCGGTCGGCGAGGTCGGCCGGCACGGCCCCGGTGCCGACCACCTCGGCGGCGGCGACGCCGTCCTCGTCGAGCCGCCGGGCGGCCCACTTGCGGCCGCCGACGCTCGTCTTGCCGCCGAGGGACTTCTTGGCGACGGAGACCAGCGGCTCGTCGGGGTCGTCGGAGGAGGCGCGGGCCACGAGCTTGTAGACCATCGAGCAGGTGGGGTGCCCGCTGCCGGTGACCAGGGAGGTGCCGACCCCGTAGGCGTCCACGGGCGCGGCGGCCATCGAGGCGATGGCGTACTCGTCCAGATCGGAGGTCACGATGATCTTCGTGTCCTTGGCGCCGAGGTCGTCGAGCTGCTGACGCACCCGGTAGGCGAGCAGCAGCAGGTCGCCGGAGTCGATCCGGACCGCTCCCAGCTCGGGCCCGGCGATCTCCACGGCGGTGCGCACGGCGCTGGTGAGGTCGTACGTGTCCACCAGCAGCGTCGTGCCGCGGCCGAGCGCGTCCACCTGCGCGGTGAACGCGTCGCGCTCGGTGTCGTGCAGCAGCGTGAAGGCGTGCGCGCTGGTGCCGATGGTCGGGATGCCGTACCGGAAAGCGGCGGCGAGGTTGGAGGAGGAGCCGAAGCCGCCGATGTACGCGGCCCGCGAGGCGGCCACCGCGGCCAGCTCGTGGGCGCGCCTGGCGCCCATCTCCATCAGCGGACGGCCGCCCGCGGCCACCGCCATCCGGGAGGCCGCCGCGGCGATCGCCGAGTCGTGGTTGAGGATCGACAGGATGACCGTCTCCAGCAGCACGGCCTCGGCGAAGGTGCCCTCGACGCGCAGGACCGGCGAGCCGGGGAAGTACACCTCGCCCTCCGGGTATCCCCAGATGTCGCCGGTGAAGCGGTAGCCCGCCAGCCAGTCGAGGGTCGCGGAGTCCACCACGCCCTCGCGCTCCAGGAATTCCAGCACGGGTTCGTCGAAGCGGAAGTTCTCCACCGCGTCGAGGACCCGGCCGGTGCCGGCGACCACTCCGTAGCGGCGCCCCTCGGGCAGCCTGCGGGTGAACGCCTCGAAGACCGAGCGGCGCTGCGCGGCGCCGCTGCGCAGGGCGGCCCGCAGCATCGTCAGCTCGTACCGGTCGGTGAACAGGGCGGTGGACGGCACGTCCACCGGCAGTCCCAGGTCTGCTGTGCTCATGGCGAGGATGCTACCCCCAATACTCGTCAGAGTGACGATTTCTCGGGGCACGTGTGCGCCGCCACACACCCGCGGATCGCGCGCGGGCGCAAAACCCCCCCATTCGGCGGTGCCGCGCACGCCCATTTGTGCGAGGTGCCACAGGAGCGGCAGCATGGAACCTGTGAGTGTCGCGCCAGTAGAAGTCGAGCGTCCCGAAGCGAGCGAAGCGCCTTTCGAGGTTCCCGCGCCGGACGTGCCGTGGGTGACCCTCGTCCACAACGACCCCGTCAACCTCATGAGCTACGTGACGTATGTCTTCCAGACCTACTTCGGGTACTCGAAGGGCAAGGCCAAGAAGCTGATGGAAGACGTCCATTACAAGGGCCGCGCCGTGGTGTCGAGCGGCACCCGCGAGGAGATGGAACGCGACGTGCAGGCGATGCACGGATACGGCCTGTGGGCGACCTTGACGCAGGACCGCTGATGGGCCGCCGCGCCCGTGCGGGCTACTTCGAGCGGGTCCGCGGCGGCGGCGCCGCGATCGAACTGGACACCGTGGAGATCTCCATCCTGCGCAGCCTCACCGCGCAGTTGCTCGAACTCGTCGGTCCGGGAAACCTTCCGGAAGGCGCGGCCGACGATGACGCGGACCCGCTGGCGGCCCTCTTCGCCGACGGCCCCACCAAGCCCCCGGAGGACCCGGCGCTGGCCCGGCTCTTCCCGAGCGCGTACGAGGAGACCGCCGACGCGGCCGAATTCCGCCGCTTCACCGAGAACGACCTGCGCGCCCGCAAGCGCGAGGACGCCCTCGCCGTGCTGCGCGCCCTGGACGCGGGCGGCCCGCAGATCAAGCTCACCGCCGACGAGGCCCGCCAGTGGCTCGGCACGCTCAACGACTTGCGGCTGTCCATCGGCGCCCGGCTGGAGGTCAGCGAGGACGAGCGCAGCGAGCTGTACCACCTGCCGGACGAGGACCCGCGCAAGCCGCTGATGCTCGCCTTCCAGTGGTTCGGCCTGCTCCAGGAGACCCTGCTCGAAGCCATCGCCTGAGCCGTGTCCGGCCCGCGCCCGACCTGACGGCCCGTCGGTTCCCGGCGGGCGGCCCCGTACCGCGCATGGTACGAATCCGGCATGAAGGATGCGCCGGACAGCACCGACGAGGGGTACGCGCGCGGGCTCGGCAGCCGCCAGATCCAGATGATCGCCATCGGCGGCGCGATCGGCACCGGCCTCTTCCTCGGCGCGGGCCGCGCCATCCACCAGGCGGGCCCCGGCCTGATCCTGATGTACGCCGTCGCGGGCGTCGCCATCTTCGCCATCATGCGCGCGCTGGGCGAACTCCTCACCTACCGACCGGTGTCCGGCTCCTTCGCCGACTACGCCCGCGAATTCCTCGGCCCCTTCGCGGGCTTCGTCACCGGCTGGACGTACTGGCTGATGTGGGTGGTCACCGGTATGGCCGAAGTCACCGCGGCGGCCACCTACCTCGCGTACTGGTGGCCGTGGATTCCACAGTGGACCGCCGCGCTCGGCTTCCTCGTGCTGCTCTTCGCGGCCAACCTGATCTCCGTGCGGCTCTTCGGCGAGGTCGAGTTCTGGCTGTCGATGGTGAAGGTCACCGCCATCGCGGGCATGATCCTCATCGGCGTCGGCGTCCTCACCCTCGGGGTGTCCGCGGCCGGTGACACCGCCTCGGTCGGCCACCTGTGGCGCGACGGCGGGGTCTTCCCGCACGGCGTCGGCTCCTCGCTGCTCACCCTCCAGATCGTCATGTTCGCCTATCTGGCCGTCGAACTCGTCGGCGTCACCGCGGGCGAGGCCGAGAACCCCCGCGAGACGCTGCCCAAGGCCATCAACACCCTTCCCTGGCGCATCGGCCTGTTCTACGTCGGCGCGCTCGCCGTCATCCTCTGCGTCGTCCCCTGGACCGAATTCCAGCCCGGTGTCAGCCCGTTCGTGGCCGCCTTCGCCCGGATCGGCATCCCCTTCGGCGCGGGCATCGTCAACTTCGTGGTGCTCACCGCCGCCCTGTCGTCCTGCAACTCCGGGATGTACTCCACCGGGCGCATGCTCCGCGACCTCGCCGTCAACGGCCAGGGCCCGCGGGTCTTCACCCGCCTCACCGCCCGCCGCACCCCGGCCACCGGCACCCTGGTCTCCGTCGCCCTGATGGGCACCGGCGTGTGGCTCAACTACGTCGACCCCGAGGGCGCGTTCACGTACATCACCGCCTTCGCGACCGTCGCCGCCGTCTGGACCTGGGGGGTGATCCTCGCCTCGCACATCCGCTACCGCGCCGCGGTCAAGGACGGGCGCGCGGCGGCGGCCTGGTTCACCGCGCCCGGCGGCGCCGTCGCCAGCTGGCTCGCGCTCGCCTTCCTCGCCTTGGTGCTGGTGCTGATCGGCGCCGACGCCGACGCCCGGATCTCGCTGTACGGCGTCCCGCTGTGGCTCGCGCTCCTGGCCGGCGGCTACGCGCTGCTCAAGCGCCGCAATCCGGCCGCCTTCGCCCGCAGGGCCCACCTGGCGCCCGCCCCCACTCCCGTGACCGCGACCACCGGCCCCGCGTAGCCCCTGTTATTTTTCCCGCATGCTCACCATCACCCAGGACCTGTACGACCGGATCGTCGCGCACGCCGAGGCCGACGCCCCCGACGAGGCGTGCGGGGTCATCGCGGGCCCCGAGGGCAGCGACCGCCCCGAGCGGTTCGTGCCCATGCTGAACGCGGCCCGCTCACCCACCTTCTACGAGTTCGACTCGATGGAGCAGCTCCGGCTCGACAAGGAGATGCGGCAGCGCGGCGAGGAGCAGGTGGTGATCTACCACTCGCACACCGCGACCGAGGCGTACCCCTCCCGTACCGACATCTCGCTCGCCCAGGAACCGGGCGCGCACTACGTGCTGGTCTCGCTCGCGGAGGAGTTCCAGTTCCGCTCGTTCCGCATCGTGGACGGTGTCGTCACCGAAGAACCCGTACAGGTCGTGGGTTCCGCCGTCTGATGGTCCGGATCGTGGGACGGCCATCTCGGCCCGCCAGGGGGAATCGATACGATGACCCCATGGTTCTCTTCGACGTGAGTGACAAGGCGCCGGGCACGCTGCTCGTGGCGCGGCTGCACGTCGACCTGTGCCGCCGCACCAGTGCGGCGTGTCAGGGCGCCTGACCGCCCGCGCCCGCTTCCGCACGCACCGCGAAAGACCGCTGAAGCCCCGCCCCGCACCGCCCAGCCCCGCCCCCTGTCGTCTTACGCACGCACTCACTGGAGCGCAGTCATGGCCATCGAGGTCCGCATCCCGACCATCCTCCGCACCTACACCGACGGCCAGAAGGCCGTCGAAGGCGCCGGGACCACCCTGGACGAGCTGTTCGCGGACCTCGACACCCGGCACGCGGGCCTGCGCGACCGCGTCGTGGACGGCGGCGAGCTGCGCCGCTTCGTGAACGTCTACCTCAACGACGAGGACGTCCGTTTCCTCGACGGCATCTCCACCAAGGTCGCCGACGGCGACAGCGTCACCATCCTGCCTGCCGTGGCAGGCGGCGCGCGCTGATGCGTTACGACAGTTCGCTGGCGGCGGTCGGCAACACCCCGCTGGTCCGCCTGCCGCGCCTGTCGCCGTCCGACGAGGTGAGCGTCTGGGCGAAGCTGGAGGACCGCAATCCGACCGGCTCGGTCAAGGACCGCCCGGCCCTGTACATGATCGAGCAGGCCGAGGCGGACGGCCGCCTCACCCCCGGCTGCACCATCCTGGAGCCCACCTCCGGCAACACCGGCATCTCGCTGGCCATGGCCGCCCGCCTCAAGGGCTACCGGATCGTCTGCGTCATGCCGGAGAACACCTCGTCCGAGCGGCGCGAGCTGCTGGCCATGTGGGGCGCGCGGATCATCTCCTCACCGGCCGCGGGCGGCTCCAACACCGCGGTCAGGGTCGCCAAGGAACTGGCCGCCGAGCACCCCGACTGGGTGATGCTCTACCAGTACGGCAACCCCGCCAACCCGGCCGCGCACTACGCCACCACCGGCCCGGAGATCCTCGCCGACCTCCCCACCATCACCCACTTCGTCGCCGGTCTCGGCACCACCGGCACCCTCATGGGCGTCGGCCGCTTCCTGCGCGAGAAGGTCCCCGGCGTTTCCGTCGTCGCCGCCGAGCCGCGCTACGACGATGTCGTCTACGGGCTGCGCAACCTCGACGAGGGCTTCGTGCCCGAGCTGTACGACGAGTCCGTGCTGACCACCCGCTTCTCCGTCGGCTCGCAGGACGCGGTCCGCCGCACCCGCGAACTCCTGTCGCAGGAAGGCATCTTCGCCGGGGTCTCCACCGGCGCCGCCCTGCACGCCGCCCTCGGCGTGGCCGCCAAGGCGCACCGCGCCGCCCAGCGCGCCGACATCGTCTTCGTCGTCGCCGACGGCGGCTGGAAGTACCTCTCCACCGGCATCTACACCGCCGAGTCCACCGAGGCCGCCGTCGCGGCCCTGCACGGCCAGCTCTGGGCCTGACCTTCACGCCGTCCGGCGCGCCCGGCGTTCCGGGACACCCCCGGGTGCGCGGGGGCCCGCGCCGGTGTTCGGCAACCGGTCCTGAGGCCCCCCGTACTGGTGATTCCGCCCACAACGAGGTGCGGGAGAGGCGCGTGAGGACCCCCCGCGCCTTACCCTCTCAAGACATGGCGGACCGTTCCGCCAATCCCCCCACTCCAGCCGGAATGGGGTGGTCTGTGGCGCGCCCACGGAGGTGTTTCCAGGAATGAAGCTCACCGTCGTCGGCTGCTCGGGGTCGTTCCCGTCCGCGGAATCGGCTTGTTCGAGCTACCTCGTCGAGGCCGACGGCTTCAGGCTGCTGATCGACATGGGCAATGGCGCCCTTGGCGAACTCCAGCGTCACTGCGGGCTGTACGACCTGGACGCCGTACTGCTCAGCCATCTGCACGCCGACCACTGCATCGACATGTGCGGCTACTTCGTGGCCCGCTACTACCGGCACGACGGCGGCCCCGCCGCCCCGATCCCGGTCTACGGCCCCGAGGGCACCGAGCGCCGTCTGAGCATCGCCTACGGCGACGTGCCGGACGAGAAGTGCATGAGCGAGGTCTTCGACTTCCGCACCCTGGAGCCCGGCGCCTTCCGCCTGGGCCCGTTCGGCATCACCACGGACCTGGTCAGCCACCCGGTCGAGGCGTACGGGTTCCGTATCGAGTACGAGGGCAGCACGCTGGCGTACTCCGGCGACACCGGCCCCTGCGCCGCCCTGGACGGGCTCGCGGACGGCGCCGACCTCTTCTTGTGCGAGGCGTCCTTCACGCACGGCAAGGAGGACATCCCCGAGCTGCACCTCAACGGCCGCGAGGCCGGGGAGGCCGCCGCCCGCGCCCGCGCCGGACGCCTGGTCCTCACCCACATCCCGCCGTGGACCAACCCCTCGGTCAACCTGCGTGACGCCAAGGCCGCCTTCGAAGGTCCGGTCGAACTCGCCGTCTCCGGCGCGGTCTACGAACTCTGACCGGAACGCGGACGGCGGGCCCGTAACCGTATCCGGTCCCGGACCCGCCGCGGGTGGCTGAACTGTCAGCGCGCGTACGTCACTTGGTGATGTCCTCGATCTCCTCCTCGGGCTCGCGGCCCGGGGTGGGGATGTTGAACTTGACGATCGCGAACCGGAAGACGAAGTAGTAGACCGCTCCGAAGACCAGGCCGATCGGGATGATCAGATACGGCTTGGTGGCGAGGTTCCAGTTCAGCGCGTAGTCGATGAAGCCCGCGGAGAAGGTGAAGCCCGCGTGCACGCCCAGCGCCCAGGTGATGGCCATCGACGCGGCGGTCAGCACGGCGTGGATCGCGTACAGCAGCGGCGCGACGAACATGAACGAGAACTCGATCGGCTCGGTGACGCCGGTCACGAACGAGGTCAGGGCGAGCGAGAGCATCATGCCCATGACGGCCTTGCGGCGCTCGGGGCGCGCGGTGTGCGCCATGGCCAGCGCGGCGGCGGGCAGGCCGAACATCATGATCGGGAAGAAGCCCGCCATGAACTGGCCCGCGGTCGGGTCGTGGGCGAAGAACCGGGTCAGGTCGCCGTGCACGATCGTGCCGGAGGCGTTCTTGTAGTCGCCGATCTGGAACCAGGCGACGGAGTTCACGAACTGGTGCATGCCGACCGGGATCAGACCGCGGTTGATCAGGCCGAACAGACCGGCGCCGACCGCGCCGAGGCCGGTCATCCACTCGCCGAAGTTGCTGATGCCCTCGCCGATCGGCTTCCAGACCAGGCCGAAGAAGACACCCATGCCGGTGCCGACGAAGGCCATGATGATCGGCACGAGGCGGCGGCCGTTGAAGAAGCCGAGCCAGTCGACCAGCTTGGTGCGGTGGAACCGCTGCCACAGCACGGCGGCCAGCAGACCCATCAGGATGCCGCCGAGGACACCGGGGTTGTTGTACGTGGCCGCGACGTCGACGCCCTTGTTGGCGGTGGTGTTGACGACCGCGTCGGTGACCGGGAACGCCTGGAGGACCCGGCTGTAGACCAGGAAGCCGACCAGGGCGGCCAGTGCGGTGGAGCCGTCGGACTTCTTCGCGAAGCCGATGGCGACGCCTATGCAGAACAGCAGCGGCAGGTTGTCGAAGACCGCGCCGCCGGCCTCGGCGAAGACGGTCGCGACCTTGCCCCAGCCCAGGCCGTCGGCGCCGAAGACGTCGGGCTGGCCGAGCCGGAGCAGGATGCCCGCGGCCGGCAGGACGGCGATCGGGAGCTGGAGGCTCCGTCCCACCTTCTGCAGACCCTGGAACAGGCCGGAGCCCCGCTTCTTCGCGGGAACCGCCGTGCCGGTGGCCGTACTCATCAGATTCCTCCTGGTGAGGCGGGCGCATGGAAGGGGACGGCCCGCCGCCGTGGTCTATACCACTCAGTGGTGTAGACCAGTTTTAACACGTGAGGGTGGCGTAAAGGAATCCATGATTCCGGTTCGTTGTGTATGTCATGGATCACACGCTGGGTGACATGACAAAAGCCCCCAAGTCCGTGGACTTGGGGGCTTTTACGACGCCGAATCGTTACTTTACGTTGCCCTGCTCCAGCTCGGCCTCGATCTCGTCGGGCTCCCGGCCCGGCGTGGCCAGGTTGAACCTCACGATCACGAAGCGGAAGAGGGCGTAGTAGACCACGGCGAAACACGCGCCGACGATCAGCAGCAGCCAGGGTTTGGTCGCCAGGTTCCAGTTCAGGCAGTAGTCGATCAGACCGGCCGAGAAGCTGAAGCCGTCCTTGGCGCCCAGCCCCCAGCAGACCGCCATCGAGACACCGGTCAGCACCGCGTGGAAGGCGTACAGCAGCGGTGCGATGAACAGGAAGGAGTACTCGATCGGCTCGGTGATCCCGGTGACGAACGACGTCAGGCCGACCGAGAGCATCATGCCGCTGATCTCCTTGCGGCGGTGCGGCTTGGCGGTGTGCGCGATGGCCAGCGCGGCGGCGGGCAGCGCGAACATCATGATCGGGAAGAAGCCGGTCTGGAACTGCCCGGCCGTCGGGTCGCCCGCCAGGAAGCGCGGGATGTCACCGTGCACGACCGTGCCGTCCGGCTTGGTGAAGTCGCCGAACTGGAACCACACGAAGGTGTTCAGGAACTGGTGCAGACCCACCGTGAGCAGCGCGCGGTTGGCGACACCGAAGATGCCCGAGCCGATCGCGCCGAGGTCCACCAGCCACTTGCTGAAGCTGGTCAGCGCGTCGCCGACCGGCGGCCAGACCCAGGTGCAGATCACCGCGAAGACGATCGCGACCCCGGCCATCATGATCGGCACCAGACGGCGGCCGTTGAAGAAGCCGAGCCAGTCGACCAGCCTGGTGCGGTGGAAGCGCTGCCAGAAGTACGCGGTCAGCAGCCCGAGCACGATGCCGCCGAAGACGCCGGGGTTCTGGTACGTGGCCGCCGCCGCCGTACCGTCCTTGGCGATGCACGCGCCCGCCGACAGTACGGTGCCGGGCCCGCAGTCCTTGGGGAACTGGTGCAGCACGCCGTTGTAGACCAGGAAACCGGCCACCGCGGCGAGCGCGGTCGAGCCGTCGGACTTCTTGGCCATGCCGATGGCCACACCCACGCAGAACAGCAGCGGCAGACCGATTGAGCCGTCCAGCAGCGCGCCGCCCGCGCCGACGAAGACCTTGGCCACCCGGTCCCAGCCGAGGCCGTCGGAGCCGAAGACGTCCGGCTGGCCGAGCCGGTTCAAGATGCCCGCGGCGGGCAGTACGGCGATGGGCAGCTGGAGGCTGCGGCCCATCTTCTGGAGCCCTTGGAACAGCACGCTCAACCAGGGTTTGCGGGGCGCCGCGGATGCGGTGGCCGAACTCATTCGGTGTCCTCCCTGACTGCTGCCTGCGGGCCTTCGCGTACAGTGGCCGTACATTGGTTTAGACCACTTGTGCGCAGGTGGCGCCCGTCCGGCAGGGGGGCGCCGCTGAGCGCCATGGTGGTCCACCCGGGGGTCAACCGCCCGTGAAGTTGGGCCAACCGTGCGTTACCGTGACATATCGGACTCACGGTGGGTCAGGGAAACAGGAGACAAGAGATGGCCAGCAAGGCTGAGAAGATCGTCGCCGGTCTCGGCGGACTCGACAACATCGAAGAGGTCGAGGGCTGCATCACCCGGCTGCGCACCGAAGTGCGGGACCCCTCCCTCGTCGACGAAGCCGCCCTCAAGGCCGCGGGCGCCCACGGCGTCGTCAAAATGGGCACCGCCATCCAGGTCGTCATCGGCACCGACGCCGACCCGATCGCGGCGGACATCGAAGACATGATGTGACGCGACACCCGCGCTGAACGTCCCAGGACCGCGTCACCCCGGCAGCCGGGATGGCGCGGTCTTTCGCGTTCCCTGCCGACGGCCGGGGGCCCGGGGGGCCCGGCGGCCCCCGCGCTCCCGGACCACCCGGTCCTGCGGGGCGGCCTCACCCGGATAGGCTCACGCGCATGTCACGATTCGACGGCCGCACCCCTGACCAGCTCCGCCCCGTCACCATCGAGCGCGCGTGGAGCAAGCACGCCGAGGGCTCCGTCCTCGTCTCCTTCGGCGACACCCGAGTGCTCTGCACCGCCAGCGCCACCCAGGGCGTACCCCGCTGGCGCAAAGGCAGCGGCGAAGGCTGGGTCACCGCCGAATACTCCATGCTCCCGCGCGCCACCAACACCCGCGGCGACCGCGAATCCGTCCGCGGCAAGATCGGCGGCCGCACCCACGAGATCTCCCGCCTCATCGGCCGCTCCCTGCGCGCCGTCATCGACTACAAAGCCCTCGGCGAGAACACCGTCGTCCTCGACTGCGACGTCCTCCAGGCCGACGGCGGCACCCGCACCGCCGCCATCACCGGCGCCTACGTCGCCCTCGCCGACGCCGTCACCTGGATGCAGACCAACCGCCTCATCCGCGCCAAGGCCCAGCCCCTCACCGGCACCGTCGCCGCCGTCAGCGTCGGCATCGTCGACGGCGTCCCCCTCCTCGACCTCGCCTACGAGGAAGACGTCAAGGCCGAAACCGACATGAACGTCGTCTGCACCGGCGACGGCCGCTTCGTCGAGGTCCAGGGCACCGCCGAAGGCCAGCCCTTCGACCGCGCCGAACTCGACGCCCTGCTCGCCCTCGCTGTGGGCGGCTGCACCGACCTCACCGCCGCCCAGGAAGCCGCACTGGCGGCCACCGCCTGACGCGTACACAGACGTCCACCGCGACGTGGAGATAATTCCCCCATGACCCGCCGCCTCGTACTCGCCACCCGCAACGCCCACAAGGTCACCGAACTCCACGCGATCCTCGCCGACAGCGGCCTGGACGTGGAACTCGTCGGGGCCGACGCCTACCCCGAGATCCCCGACGTCAAGGAAACCGGCGTCACCTTCGCCGAGAACGCCCTGCTCAAAGCACGGGCCCTGGCGGCCGGCACCGGACTGCCCGCCGTCGCCGACGACTCAGGACTCTGCGTCGACGTACTCGGCGGCGCCCCCGGCATCTTCTCCGCTCGCTGGGCGGGCAAGCACGGCGACGACGCGGCCAACCTCGAACTGCTCCTCGCCCAGCTCGGCGACATCGACACCCCCCACCGCGCCGCCCACTTCACCTGCGCCGCCGCCCTCGCCCTCCCCGACGGCACCACCCGCGTCGTCGAAGGCCACCTCCACGGCACCCTGCGCACCACCCCCGCCGGCGCCAACGGCTTCGGCTACGACCCCATCCTCCAGCCCGACGGCTCCACCCTCACCTGCGCCGAACTCACCCCCGCCGAAAAAAACGCCATCAGCCACCGCGGCCAGGCCTTCCGCGCCCTGACCCCCCTGGCAGCGGACCTCCTGGCCTGACCCCGCACATGACAATGGCCTGCGACTCAACCTTCGAATCGCAGGCCATTCATGGTGCGGCGGAAGGGATTCGAACCCTCAAGCCCGATCAAGGGCCACAGATCCTAAGTCTGTTGCGTCGCCATTGCGCCACCGCCGCAAGCCGCCGCCCATGCTACTCGGTCGGCGGCGGCGCTTACCAGCTTGCCTCAGCCCCCTCCAGCCACCCACCTGCGGCGATTCGCTCCGCACCATGTGTCAGTTGTGGCATGACAGTTCGGGCACAGCAGCCGCAGATTCCCGGGCCGGTCGTCCTGCCAGTCGCCGTTGACGTGGTCGACTTCCAGCGTCAGCGGCCTGTCCTGCCAGACCGGCCCCGTTCCGCACTCGGCGCACCGCTCGGGGACACCGATCTCTTTGAGCGCGCGGCGTAATTGGGTGGTCTTGGTCCGGCGTGCCCGATCGTGCTTGACGAGGATCTCCCCGGCCTCCTTACGCGGTGTCGGAGACGGCTTGCCACGTTGATGGGCCTGGCCGAGGAAGTGTGCGAGGGAGATCCCTTCTTCCGCGATCCGGCGACGCAACAGCACGCGTTTCGCCCCTGTGTCGGGCAGGCCGAGGCGGCGCAGCGTCTCGGCGAGGGAAATCGAAGCGGCCACGGCTTCGCGGAGCCGAGCGGAGTCCAGTTGTTGTCCACGGGCCGCCATCAGCCGGCGCTCCCTGTGACGGAACGGACGGGAGCCGCGTCTCGTCGCTCTCTGTTCCGCCTCCGGTATGTGTCTGTGGTCGCATGGCAGTTGGGGCACAAGTAGCGCAGGTTTTCGAGGCGGTTGTCTCGCCAATTGCCATCAATGTGGTCGACCTCCAGCGGGAGCGGGCGGCCACGCCAACTCGGCTCGGTGCCGCAGATCGCGCAGCGCTCTGTGCGTCCCATCGCCGTCATCGCCTGCTTCAACCGGTTGCTGGGCACCCGGCGGGCGCGTGGCCCTGATTGCTCGACGAGCAGTTCCTCCGGAGCTCGCCGCAGCTTCCTGCCTGCCCGGGGCGGGTGCCTGAAGTGCGAGGTGTCGACTCCCAGCTTCTTCATGCGCTCGCGCATGTAGTTGCGTGAGTGTCCTCGGGGCTCGACCCCTAGCCTCTTCAGCGCCTCCGAGAGGTTCCGCGCCCCGCGTGCCGCCTCGCTGAGCCGTTCGTAGGTGTAAGGACTGACTGGCATGTTCCCCTCCGTTCGACACCGCAAGGAAGCGGCGTCGAACGGATTAACGAATCTGGTGACGGAGGGTTACGTCAGATGGAGAGGTCTTTGAGGAGTTTGGCGACGTGGCCGGTGGCCTTGACGTTGTAGAGGGCGTGGGCGACTTTGCCGGATTCGTCGACGATGACGGTGGAGCGGATGACGCCGGTGACGGTTTTGCCGTAGAGCTTTTTCTCGCCGAAGGCGCCGTAGGAGGTGAGGACGGCCTTGTCGGGGTCGGCCACGAGGGTGACCTTGAGGGATTCCTTCTCGCGGAATTTGGCGAGCTTTTCCGGCTTGTCGGGGGAGACGCCGATGACGTCGTATCCCGCGGAGGCGAGGACGTCGAGATTGTCGGTGAAGTCGCACGCCTGCTTGGTGCAGCCGGGGGTGAGAGCGGCCGGGTAGAAGTAGACGATGACCTTGCGGCCGCGGTGGTCGGCGAGGGAGACGGGGTTGCCGTCGGCGTCCGGAAGGGTGAAGTCGGGGGCGGTGTCGCCGGGGGCCAGGCGTTCGGACATGGGGGAAACTCCTTGTGCAATGGGGCGCATTCGGGGGTGCCGACGGGGCGCGGGCCGCGTCGTACTGACAGACTGTCCGAACGCTACCGAATCAGGCGATGGAGGAACCGCGGTGTCGGAAGGGTCGGAAGTCAGGACGGCCGCCCAGATCGAGGCGGAGATCACCCGCAGGCGGCAGGATCTGGCGTCGACGCTGGACGAGATCGCGGTACGGGTGCACCCGGTGACGATTGTCCGGGACACCAAGGCCAAGGCCGTCTCCGCGGTGGACCGCAGTGTCGGGCAGGCGTATGTGGCGGCGAACCGCGCGGTCGGCAGGACGCGTGCGCACTTCGTGGACGAGAAGGGCGCGCCCCGGCCCGAGCGGGTCATTCCGGCGGCGGTCGCCGGGGTGGCGCTGGTCGCCGCGGTGGCCGGTCTCACGGTGTGGCGGCGCCGCCGGTAACGTCGTGGCCGTGAGTTCGAAGAGTTCGAAGAGCGAGCAGCACGACAAGCTGCCCATCCGCATGCTGCACGACCGCGTTCTGGTGCGCCAGGACAGCGGTGAGGGTGAACGCCGCAGTGGCGGCGGGATTCTGATTCCGGCGACCGCGGCCGTCGGCAAGCGCCTGGCGTGGGCCGAGGTCGTGGCCGTCGGGCAGAATGTGCGGACCGTCGAGGTCGGCGACCGGGTGCTGTACGACCCGGAGGACCGGGCCGAGGTCGAGGTGCGCGGTGTCGCGTACGTCCTGATGCGTGAGCGCGATCTGCACGCGGTCGCCGCCGAGCGGCTCCAGGGCTCGGAGGATTCCACCGGGCTGTATCTCTGAGGCCGGTGGTCCCCCGGAGCCCGAGCAGCTGAGGCCCCTACCCGCGGGGCCGGGCCTCCGCACCCGCCGGGCCCCCTCACCCGCCCGGTGAGCTGTTCCCGTCCGGCCCCGCCGTACCCCCGCCGCCCCCGCCTCCGTTGCCGCCGCCTCCCGGACTCGTCCCGCCCGTCACCCCGCCGATCGGGTTGAACGTGTCGGACGGTGTCGGCTCGGTGGTCGGGGGCTGCGTCGTGGGCGGTTCGGTGGTCGGGGGTTGTGTGGTGGGCGGCACGGTGGTCGTCGGGGGAGGGGTGGTCGGCGGCTCGGTCGTGGGCGGCGTCGTTGTCGGGGTGTCGGTCGGGCTCGCGGTGGTCGTCGGCGGCTGGGTGGGCAGGCCGCTCTGTACGTCCAGCGAGAAGTTCTGCTTGGGCACGCCCTTGAGCGCCGCCGCGGTGTAGTCGGCCCACACCGAGCCGGGCGGCCCGCCGCCGTTGATCCGCGGCAGATTCATCGAGCCGTACAGCGGCTCCTGTTTGCCGTTGTCCGGGTTCATGCCCAACACGGCGACCACGGTGGCGAGTTTGGGCGTGTAGCCGGCGAACCAGGCGGCGATGTCGTCGTCCGCCGTACCGGTCTTGGCGGCCGACGGCCAGCCGGAGTCCTGGGCGACGGTCGCGGTCGCGCCGGGGCTGTCGACGACGCTGCGCAGGATGGACGTCGTGGTGTCGGCGGCCTGGCGGGGCACGGACTGGACGGCGTCCCGCTTGGGCAGGCCCACGTCGTTGCCGTCCTTGGTGATCTTCAGGACCAGCGAGTACGGGATCTCCTTGCCGTGGTTGGCGAGTGTGGCGTACATCTGCGCCATGTCCAGCGGGCTGGCCCCGAAGGCGCCGAGCGCCATCGCGGGTGTCTCGGGGATCTTGACGTCGTCGGGCATGCCCAGGTCGTGCGCGGTGTCGATCACCTTGCGGGTGCCGACGTCCTGCGCCATCTGCGCGAAGACGGCGTTGACGGACTTGTCCATGGCGCGGGTGACGGTGATGTCGGGGTAGGACGCCTGGTCCTCGTTCTCCGGCTTGTAGCCGGTGGGCCCGTCGGGGCCGACCACCTCGCGCTTGTTGGTGCCGTCGTAGACCGTCTTGGGGGTGATGGGCTCCTTGTCCTGCGTGGAGGACTCGTGCTGGACGGCGGAGGCGAAGATCACCGGCTTGAAGGTCGAGCCGGGCGGATACGTGGCGTTGGTGGCGCTGCTGACGTACTGCTTGGTGTAGTCGATGCCGCCGTAGAGGGCGACGACGTTCCCGGTGGCCGGGTCGATGGAGGCGCCGCCCGCGCGTACGTACTTGTCGGCGGTCTTGTGGCCGAGCTGGTCGTAGATGTTCTTCTGGGCGGCGTCGACGAAGGCGTCTTCCTTGGGCTTCTGGACCGTGGTGACGATGCGGTAGCCGCCCAGGCGCAGGGTGTCGGCGTCGACGATGTGGTTGTCGGAGAGATAGCGG
This sequence comes from Streptomyces sp. CBMA29, assembly GCF_014596445.1. Lineage (GTDB taxonomy): Bacteria > Actinomycetota > Actinomycetes > Streptomycetales > Streptomycetaceae > Actinacidiphila. The sequence continues at coordinate 22,220 of NZ_MECL01000101.1, forward strand.
TTGACGGCTTCGATGATGTAGCCGCGCTGTCCCGCCTTGCTGGCGACGGGCTTGGGCTTGCCGATGTCGGGGAAGACCGTCGCGTTGCGCTCGGACTGGCTGAGCCAGCCCTCCTTGACCATGCCGTCCAGGACGTAGTTCCAACGGCCTTTCGCCGCCGGGGCGTTCTCCGGGTGGGCGACCAGGTCGTATTCGCTGGGCGCGTTCAACAGCGTTGCCAGGTAGGCGCCTTGGGCGGTCGTCAATTCGCCGGCGTTGATGCCGAAGTACGCCTGGGAGGCGGCCTGGATGCCGTACGCGTTGCGTCCGTAGTAGCTGGTGTTGAGATAGCCCTCAAGGATCTGGTCCTTGGTCTCGTTGCGGTCCAGCTTGATCGCGATGAAGAATTCCTTGACCTTGCGGACCGCGGTCTGCGACTGGTTCAGGTAGTAGTTCTTCACGTACTGCTGGGTGATGGTGGAGCCGGACTGCCGGCCCTTGCCGGTGGCGGTGTTCCAGGCGGCGCGGAGCATGGCCTTGGGGCTGACGGCGGACTCGTGGTAGAAATTCCGGTCCTCCGCGGAGAGCACGGCGTGCTGCGCGGTCTTGGCGACGCCGCTGAGGGTGACGTTCTCGCGGTTGATCGCGCCGTCGCGGGCGATCTCCGTCTTGCCGTCGGCGTACACGTACACGTTGCTCTGCGCGGTGGCGGCGGCGTTCGGGTCGGGGATGGAGACCAGCGCGTAGCCGAGGAAGAAGCCGCCGATGAGGACGATCAGGACGGCGAGTACGCCGCCGGTGACCATGCGCCAGGTCGGCAGCAGCCGGCGCAGGCCGGTACGGCGCGGCCGTCCCCTGCGGTCGGTGAGCGTCGGGCGCGGTCCCCAGCCCTGCCCGCCGGTCATGCCCGCTCGCCCGTCGTCGGTTTCGGCTCGTGGCTCATATCTGTGGGGACTCCTCCGCCGCTGCCGGGGTTGGTCCGCGGCGGAACATGATGGACCAATCGTTACGTACGCTTACGTAGGCCGCCGCCAAACACTGTCGCACCATGAGCCCGCCGGGGTTCAACGGCGCGCATCCGTGACAGGGCTGTGACAGGCCGGACGGCGCACGCGTGTCACCCGTTGGGGTGATTCGCCGGGGTGTGGAAGGCCGCGGAAAAAACCGGTGGTGGGTGGGGTTCGCCGCGTACTAAGCTCGCCGACTTGCGTCTTTTCCGGGGGTGGGTTCGGGGGTGAGTGAGTGATGGGCGGCTTCTACGGGGCCGTGGTGGTGCGCGGTTTCCGGCGTTACGCCACCTACCGGATGGCGACCGCGGCGGGTGTCTTCACCAATACGGTCTTCGGTTTCATTGTCGCCTACAGCTATGTGGCGCTGTGGGGTCAGCGCCCGCACCTCGGCGGTTACACCGAGGCGCAGGCGCTGACGTATGTCTGGATCGGGCAGGCGCTGCTCCAGACGATGGCGTTGATGGGCGGCGGTTTCGAGGACGAGCTGATGGAGCGGATCAGGTCGGGTGACATCGCGGTGGACCTGTACCGCCCGGCCGATCTCCAGGGGTGGTGGCTGGCGGCGGATCTGGGCCGGGCCTGCTTCCAGCTGATGGGGCGCGGTGTGATGCCGATGGTGTGCGGGGCGCTGGCGTTCGATCTGGCGCTGCCGACCCGGCCGGTGACCTGGCTGCTGTTCCTGGTGTCGGTGGCGCTGGGGGTGGTGGTGAGTTTCGCGGTGCGGTTCCTGGTGGCGCTGAGCGCTTTCTGGCTGCTGGACGGGGCGGGCGTCAGCCAGGTCGCCTTCCTGGCCGGGCTGTTCTTCTCCGGGATGCTGCTGCCGCTGACCGTCTTCCCCGGCTGGCTCGGCACGCTGGCGCGGTCGATGCCGTGGGCGGCGATGCTCCAGGTGCCCGCCGATGTGCTGCTGGAGCGGCACCGGGGGACGGACGCGCTGCTCGCGCTGGCCTTCCAGGCGGGCTGGGCGGCGGCGCTGCTGCTGACCGGCCGGGCGTTGCAGGCCGTCGCGGCGCGCAGGGTGGTGGTGCAGGGTGGCTGAGGAATCCACGGTCGAGGAATCCACGGTCCGCGACGGCACTGAGCGTGCCGAGGGCGCCGAGGCCGCCGAGGGCTCCCGGGGCTCCGGCCGCTCCCGGGGCCTCGGCTCCGTCGAATCGGTCAGGGCCGCCGGGGCCGTCGCCCCGTACGACACGGCCGGCGGCGCGTGGTTCACCGTCCGCGAGACATGGCGTACGTACCGGCTGATCGTCGGCATGTGGGTGCGGTCCACGATGGCGTACCGGACGTCCTTCGTCCTCACCGCGTTCGGCAACTTCGCCGCCACCGGCCTGGACTTCGTGACGATCCTGCTGATGTTCTCGCACATCACCGTGCTCGGCGGCTTCACCCTCGCCGAGGTGGCGTTCCTGTACGGCACCACGAGCACGTCCTTCGGCATCGCCGATCTGGTGCTGGGCTCCATGGACCGGCTCGGCCGCCGGATCAGGGACGGCACGCTCGACACGCTGCTGCTGCGCCCGGTGCCGGTGCTCGCGCAGGTGGCCGCCGACCGCTTCGCGCTGCGCAGGCTGGGCCGGATCACGCAGGGTCTGATCGTGCTCGGCTGGGCGGTCGCGCACGCGGACATCGACTGGTCGCCGGTCACCGTCCTGCTGCTGCCCGTGACGGTGCTGTCGGGCGCGGTCATCTTCTGCGCGGTGTACGTGGCGGGCGGCGCCTTCCAGTTCTGGGCGGGCGACGCCTCCGAGGTGCAGAATTCGGTGACCTACGGCGGCAACACGATGCTTCAGTACCCGCCGGGCATCTTCGCCCGCGACCTCGTGCGCGGCGTCACCTTCGTGGTGCCGCTCGCCTTCGTCAACTGGCTGCCCGCCCTGCGCATCCTCGGCGAACCCGACCCGCTCGGCCTGCCCGGCTGGGTCGACTTCGCCTCCCCGCTGGTCGCGGCGCTCTGCTGCGCACTGGCCGGGCTCGCCTGGCGCGCGGCCCTTCGTACGTACCGCAGCACAGGGAGTTGAGACGGCCGTGATCGGGCAACGCACAGCAGGGGAAGCCGAGTCGGGGCACGGGGCGGACACGGTGATCGCACTCGACGGCGTCGAGAAGGTCTTCGACGTACGCCGTAAAGCGGGCGCGCTGCGCAGGGTGCGCAGCCAGGTGCGGGCGGTGGACGGCATCTCCTTCACCGTGCCGCGCGGCGAGATCGTCGGCTACATCGGGCCCAACGGCGCGGGGAAGTCCACGACGATCAAGATGCTCACCGGCATCCTCAACCCCAGCGGCGGCCGGATCCGGATCTGCGGCCTGGACCCGACGCGCGACCGTACCCGGCTGGCCCGCAGGATCGGTGTCGTCTTCGGCCAGCGCACCACGCTCTGGTGGGACCTGCCGCTGCGCGACTCCTACCAACTGGTCCGCCGCATGTACCGGATCGACGACGCCCGTTACACCCGCAATCTCGCGGCCTGTGTCGAACTCCTCGACCTGGGACCGCTGTTGGACGTGCCCGTGCGCCAACTCTCGCTGGGGCAGCGGATGCGCGGCGACATCGCGGCGGCGCTGCTGCACGATCCCGAGGTGCTGTACCTGGACGAGCCGACGATCGGGCTCGACGTGATCAGCAAGTCCAAGGTGCGCGACTTCCTGCGCACGGTGAACGCCGAACGCGGCACGACGGTGCTGCTCACCACGCACGACCTCACCGACATCGAGCAGTTGTGCCGCCGGGTGATGGTGATCGACCACGGCCGCCTGATGTACGACGGGGACCTCGGCGGGCTGCACGCGGTCGGGGAGAGCGAGCGGACCCTGGTGGCGGACTTCGCCCGCGAACTGCCCCCGGTCCGGGTCGAGGGCGCCCGCTGCGTCAAGGTCGAGGGCCCCCGCCAGTGGCTGGCCTTCCCCGCGCAGGCCAGCGCCGCCCCGCTGGTCGCCGCGGTCGCCGCCGACTACCCGCTGGTGGACCTGTCGGTCCGGGAACCGGCCATCGAGGACGTCATCGCCCGGATGTACGGCGCGGACCGCTCCTGAACGGACCGCTCCTGAACGGACCACCTGACGGGCGCTCCCGTCGGGCCGCCTGACGGGCCGCTCCTGACGGACCGGGGCGCGTACGGACCGCGAGGCCGTACGCGCCCCGGGCGACGCACCGGCTACGGCCGTGCTCGCACGTGGTCGTGCGGATACTCCTCGGCGCGGTGCTGGAAGGCCAGCACCTTGGGGTTCCGCACGGTCCCGCCGCGGATCTCGATCGCCCGCCGCAGGGTCTCGTCGGCGTCCCAGCCCGCCGGGCCCTCCAGGACCCGCCGCAGATACGGCAGCAGCGCCTCGCTGATCTCCCAGGTGGCCGAATTCCACAGGTACGACGGGCTGTGGTCGACTCCGTAGTAGTGCACATGGTCGCCGACGGTGAACATCGGGTCGGTGAACGTGGTGGGCCTGGCCCACGCGAAGCCCATGCCCTCGTCGCAGGACACGTCGATGATCAGGGTGCCGGGGGCGAGGCTCGGCAGGTCGTCCTCTATCAGGAACATCAGCGGCGCGTCGGTGTCCTGGAGCACGCAGTTGACGATGATGTCGTGCCCGGCGAGGAATTCCGCCAGCGGCTCCGAGCCGTCCTCGGTGGTGACGACGCTGCGCCGCGGGTCGAGGGTGTCGTCGGCCTCGTCGTGTTCGAAGTGCACCATACGGGCGGAGTGGATGGGTGACCCGACGGCCGTGACGCCGCGGGCGGTGAGCACGTCCACGTCGTGCACGCCCAGCGCGTTGAGGGCGGTGACCGCGCCGCGGGCGGTCGCGCCGAAGCCGATCACGACCGCGCGCTGCCGCCGCCCGTAGTCACCGGTGACCCCGGTGAGCTGCGTGGCGTGCAACACCGAGGAGTATCCGGCCAGTTCGTTGTTCTTGTGGAAGACGTGCAGGTTGAACGAGCCGTCGCGGTGCCAGTGGTTCATCGCCTCGAAGGCGATCAGGGTCAACCGGCGGTCGATCGCTGCCTGGGTGACCTTCTCGTCCTGCACGCAGTGCGGCCAGCCCCACAGGACCTGGCCCTCGCGCAGTTCCGCCAGATCCTCGTGGACCGGCTTGGCGAGCAGGACGACATCGCACTCGGCGATCAGTTCCTCGCGCTGCCGGAAACCGGCGACGAGCGGTGCGAGCTGTTCGTCCGGCACACCGAAGTGCTCGCCGTAACCGGTTTGGAGGTAGACGCTGCCGAGCAGGTCGGCGTCGATGCGTTCGAAGTGGGCCGGATGGATCGGCAGACGGTGCTCGTTCTCCTTGCGCGTCTGCGCCATGATGCCGAGCGTGAGGTGCGGCTGCCGCGAGTTCTGCCTGTGCTGCGTGAGCTGCTTGTGCTGCTGCAAAGTGCCCCTTTGGTTACTCCCTGTGTAGCACACGGAGCGTGGGCGCGGCGCCCCCCGCGCAAAGGGTGATGCGGGGGACGCGGAGGGACGCCGGCGCCTCCGGGAGACGCGGGGGACAACCGTTGTGGGCGACACGCGTTCGTGGGACCGCCCGCTTCCGGATCAGCGCAGCGACGTCAGGGCCGCGCGGACGCGGTCGACGGCCGCGAGCCGGGTGGAGGCGTGCGCGGACAGCCGTACCGAGTCCGTACGGACCGACGGCGTGACCCCGTGCGCGTGCAGGGCCTTCGCGACGTGCCGCGGGTCGGTGCCGGGCAGCCGGAAGGAGACGATCCCGGCCCGCTCGGCCGGGTCGGCGGGGGACAGGACGTCGCCGCCGCAGGACCGGACGGCGTCGATGAACTGGCCGACCCGCGCGCGGATGTGCGCCTCGACGGCCGGTACGCCGACGCCCTCCACCAGCTCCAGCGCGGTGGCCAGCGCGGCGGCCGTGACCGGGCTCAGATTGGTGGTGCTCCAGCGCTGGGCGCCGGGCGCGGGCGGGTGCTCCACGTCGTCGAAGACGCCCGCGTCCTCGACGCCGGTCCAGCCGCCGAGTGTCGGCTCCAGACGGTCGAGCGCCAGGTCGGAGAGGATTCCGAAGCCGGTCGCCCAGCTCGCCCGCAGCCACTTCTGGCCGCCCGCGACCACCACGTCCGCCGCCGCCCACGGCAGATCCGCCACCCCGAAGCCCTGGATGGCGTCCACCACCAGCAGCCGGTCGGGGCCGATCACCTCGCGCAGCGCCGCCAGATCGGCCCGGTAGCCGGTCCGGAAGTCCACGGCGCTGACCGACACGGCCACGACGTCGTCGGTCAGCGCCGTCCGTACGGCGTCGGCGGTGATCCGCCCCCGCGCGTCCGGCTCCAGCGTCCGCGGTACGGCACGGCCCAGCTCCGCGCTGCGCCGCCACGGGTAGTGGTTGGCGGGGAACTCGCCCGCGGGCACCAGCACCGTGCCCGCCGGGAGGCCGAAGGCCGCGTGGAACAGGCCGGTCGAGGTGTTCGGCAGCAGCACCGTGTGCGCCGCGTCGGTGCCCGCCAGCCTGGCGGCGGCCTCCCGCGCCCTGGGCTCGGCGCGCATCAGGTCGTTCACCGTGTCCTGGTCGGCGTGGGCCGACCTCTCCAGCGCCTCGGCCGTCGCGGCCAGCACGTCCCGTGACGGCGGACCGTAACGGGCGAAGTCGAGATAGCCCTCCGGCTCCTCGAAGTGCTCGGCGTAGCCGGGCAGCCCTCCGGTGGCGTGCGGCGCTGTCATCGCGGTCTGCTCTCTCTGGCGGTCTGGCGGTCTGGCGGTCTGTCGCTGTCTGTCGCTCGTACGTGGCGGTGCCGTGCGGGGGTATGCGTGCGGGGTAGGCCCTGACCGGCGCCGGGAGGCACCGGGAACCCGCCGTTCGTTCCCCCATTGTCGGCGCGGGGGGAAAGCGCCGGCACGACGGGTCCTGGCGCGCGGACGAGGAGGCGTACGGGCAGGCGTACCGGAGCGCGTACGGGCAGGCGTACGTGCGCGCGTACGACAAGGATCACCGGGCCGTGACGGTCGCGGGCGGCGACAATACCCGGGTGGACACGCGGGCGGAGCGGGAGCGGATGGAAACGGCGAGTACGAGCGGTGAGACCGGTACGGGCGGGGCGGCCGACGGCGCACGGCCGGAAGCGGGCGGACGGATCGCGCTCGGGCCCGAGGGTTCCGGGGCCGGGGCCGGGGCCGGGGACGGGGACGGGACATGGTGCACCCCGTACGGGCCGAGGGCGGAGCCCTACGGAAGACCGTCACCCCGCGCGGCCACCCCGCGTCACACCGTGTCCGCCACCGTCAACTCCCCGTCGCCCTCG
>NZ_MECL01000102.1 GCF_014596445.1 Streptomyces sp. CBMA29
CGGGCGCGTCGTGCTCGCCGCCCGTACCGGACTGCCCGCCGACCCGGCGGATCCGCGCCGCCAGGCGGTCGTCCGGCTGCGCGCGCTCGGCGCGGACGTCGAGGCCCCCGCGCTGGACGTCACCGACGCCGACGCCGTACGCGCCCTGTTCGGCGCGGAGCGCTTCGACGGACTGGTGCACGCGGCGGCCGACACCTCGGAGGACACCTTCCTGCCGCTGGGCGCGCTCCAGGAGAGCGCCGTCGCACGGCACTTCGCCGCCAAGTACGAGGGCGCGCGCGTGCTGCGCGACGCCGTCGCCGGGCTCGCCGGGGACCGCGCTCCGCGCTGGGGTCTGCTGTTCTCCTCGACCTCCGCGCACCTGGGCGGACTGGCCTTCGGCAGCTACGCGGCGGCCAACGCCGCGCTGGCCGCGCTCGCTGGGGCGGGACCTGACGACGGCGCCGCGCAGACCCGTTGGACCTCGGCCGCCTGGGACACCTGGGCGCCGACGCTGGCCAAGGTCGACGCCAGGACCGGCGCCTCGATGGCCGCGCACGCGATGACCGCCGAGCAGTCGCTGGCCGCCCTCGACCGCGCCGTGACGCAGCCGCTGCCCGCGGTGGTCGTGGTGGCCGGCGGTCTGGCGGGCCGGCTCCCGAGCCGTCCGCAGGCGGTCACGGCGGGCGCCGGGAGTACGTCCCCTGTGGCGTCCTTCCCGCGGCCCGACCTGCCGCAGCCGTACACGGCGCCGCTGACCGGCACGGAGCGCGAGCTGTGCGCGCTGTGGACCGACACCCTCGGTGTCGACCCGGTCGGCACCCGTGACAACTTC
>NZ_MECL01000103.1 GCF_014596445.1 Streptomyces sp. CBMA29
GAGGCGGTCGCGGCGGCGGACACGGTGGCCAGCGCGGTCGCGGCGGCGAGGCAGCAGCCGACGGCCAGGCACCTGGTGACGGCCGCCGAGGCCGCGACGGCGGGAGCGGCGGCGGTCTTACGAGGACGGTCGTGGCGGGACGACGAGGCGCGGAAGACGTTCATGCCGTCACCGTAGGAACGCCGTGGCCGGGTCGGCGCGGCGACGTGACCCATAAGGATGAGACACCGCCGCCACCGGCGTGACGCCCGGGGGCCGACCGGCTGACAGCCGCTCACCGGCCGGTGAGCGAATCCGATGCGCCGTCACATCGTCGGTCCCCGAAGCCCCCTGATCACCCGTCGGACAGCGCCGCGAGCCCCGCCCCGATCGCGGCCTCGTCCAGCGGCGTGGGCGTCGCCGTCAGCTCCCCACGCCTATGACGCCGACGTTGACCGTACTCATGTGCGCTCCGGGTCGAGAGGTTCGGTGCGGGGTTCGATGTGGACGAGGAAGTCGGCGAAGCCGTGGACGCCGGGACGGGCGTCGACCGCGGTCAGCGCCGCGCGCAGGGCGCGCAGGTGGGCCACGTCCATCTGGAGCGGCGGCTCGTCCGGCTGGTGGGTGGTGCCGCGCGGGTAGTCGTCGCCGGGCGTGGTGGTCATCTCGACGTGACAGCCGAGCAGATGGGTGACCGGGTGCCGCTCGCAGAAGGCCAGCAGCCGGTCCACGGTCGCGGTGTACGCGGCCGGGTCGCGGACGTAGAGATGACCGGGGTAGAGGGTGTCGCCGGTGAACAGGATGCCGGTGCGCCGGTCGTGGAGGACGGTGGCGGCGGCTTCGTGCCCGGGGCCCGGCAGCACGTCGAGGACCCGGCCGCCGAGGTCGAACGTGGCGGTGCCCCGCGGCCAGTCCCGCAGCCCGTAGAAGGCCGTCACCGCGTCGAGGTCCGGACCGACCACGACGGTACGGGGCCGGTCGGCGAACTGGGCGTCGCCCGCGATGTGGTCGCCGTGGCCGTGGGTGTGCGCCACCACCAGTTCGTACGCGTCCGGCTCGGTGCCCGGCTGGAGGGCCAGCCATGTCTCGATCGCCGCGTCCACGGTGCGGCGCAGCGGGAAGTGACGGGCGTCGGCGGTGGCGCCGGTGTCCAGCAACAGGGCGCGCTCGGCACCGAAGAGCAGAAAGAGGAAGGGCGCCTCGAAGTGCACCGACATGTTCTGCCGCAGGATCAGGGTGTGTTCGTCGTACGCGTGCACCTGGATCTCCGGCGCCGGGTCGTGCTTGGCCGACGGCCACCCCGCGTGCCAGCGGACGTCGAGGTCGCCGGAGACCGGTTCGATGATCTGTTCGCTCACCTGGTGACCCTAACCCGGCGCTGTCACGCGCCGGCCGGATCTCCCGAGGTGATCACGGCCAGCAACCGGTAGGACTCCAGCAGCTCCGCGCGGTCGTAGGTACTGGTCGTGACGAGGAATTCGTCGGCCGCGCTGCGCTCCAGCAGCGACTCCAGCGCCTTCGCGACGTCCTCGGGCGTGCCGTGCAGATGCCCGGCCATCGCCTCCTCGAAGCGTTCGCGCTCCGGGCCCGTCATCGTGCGCGCGGCCGTCGACTCGTACGGCGCGAGGGCCGGAAAGACGCCGTGCGTACGGGACCAGGCCGTCGACCACGCCTCCGGGACCAGCAGTCTGCGGGCCCGCTCGCCGCTGTCGGCGACCGCGACGGTGCCGGACAGCACGACATAGGGGGCGGCCGACCAGGCGGAGGGGCGGAAAGCGGTGCGGTAGCGGTCCACCGCGCGCAGCATCGCGTCCTCGCCGCGCACGCCGCCGATCACCAGCGGCAGCCCGTGCGCGGCGGCCAGGTCCGCGCCGCTGCCGACGGCCAGCAGGAACACCGGCGGACGCAGCCCCTCGGCGGGCCAGGCGTGCACCTGCGGATGGACCCGCTGGCCGCCGGTGAAGTACCCGAGCAGCTCGTCGATCTGCGCGTCGAACGCGCCCGCCGCCTCCTTGCCGCGGCCCAGCGCCTTGCGGATGCCGTCGGTGAAGCCCACCGACCGCCCGAGACCCATGTCGATCCGGCCCGGGAACAGCGCCTCCAGGACCCCGAACTGCTCGGCCACGACCAGAGGCTGGTGATTGGGCAGCATCACACCGCCGGTGCCGACCCTGATCCGCGAGGTGGCCGCCGCGACCGCCGCCGCGAGCACCGTCGGCGCGGAACCGGCCACGCCGGGCACGCTGTGGTGCTCCGAGACCCAGAAGCGGTGGTAGCCGAGCGCTTCGACCTCCCGCGCGAACGCCACGGTGTCGCGCAGCGCCTGAGCGCCGTCCTGGCCCTCCCTCGTGCGGGAGCGGTCCAGGACGGAGAACGGGGTGTCGCGCAGCGGAGAACTCACGTTCGTTCCAACGCGTACCGGACTCCGTCATTCCCGAACCGCCCGAAACCGAACACTTGTCGTCACCCCTTGTGGCCGAGTGTGTACGGGCCCTATCTTTGGCCCGCCCGGCAATTCGGGCGTACGGCAGCCCAGGCCCCACGGGCCGGTCCTGGAGAGGACTCGTGCTATGCCCTTACGCGGACGTCACCGCCGATACCGCCCCAGCCGCGTATCGCAGGCATCCCTCACCGTCACCGCGGGCGGCGCCGGTCTCGCCCTGCCGCTGATCGGGCTGAGCAGTGCCCACGCGGCCTCCGAGAGCACCTGGGACAAGGTCGCCAACTGCGAGTCCTCGGGCAACTGGCAGATCAACACGGGCAACGGGTACTTCGGCGGGCTCCAGTTCGCCTCCAGCACCTGGAAGTCCTTCGGCGGCGCGGCCTACGCGCCGCGCGCCGACCTCGCGACGAAGAACCAGCAGATAGCCGTCGCCGAGAAGGTGCTGCACAGCCAGGGCCCCGGCGCCTGGCCGGTCTGCTCGGTACGCGCCGGGCTGACCCGTACCGCCGCCAGCGCCTCCCACAAGGTCGAGGTGCCCGCCGCGAAGGTGCGGACCGCGTCCGACCAGGCGCGCAGGACGCCCGCGAAGGCTCCGGTCAGGAGCGAGACCAAGAGCAGCGCGAAGGCACGGGCCAGCTCTCCGGCCAAGGCGCCCGCGAAGAAGACCGCGCCGAAGAGCACGCCGAAGACTACGCAGCCCACATCGGACCCGGGCAAGGACCGTTACACGGTGATGTCGGGCGACACGCTGTCCGGCATCGCCGACGACCACCACGTGGCGGGCGGCTGGCCCCGGCTCTACGCCGACAACCGCTCGGTGGTCGGCGACGACCCCGACCTGATCTTCCCCGGCCAGCGGCTCGACCTGCGGACCCCGGTGGCACAGCCGCAGCACACGACGCAGCGCAAGCCGCAGACCACGACCCACCCCAAGGCGCAGCCGAAGCCGACGCCCAAGGCCACCCCGAAGGCCGCGCCCAAGAAGTCGGTGGCCCCCGCGGGCACCCGCACGCTGGACCGTACGACGAAGCCCGCCGCGGCCCCGACCCACACCGCGTACACCCTGCCGGTCAGCGGCGCGCCGATCGGCACGCCCTACCACGCCTCTGGCTCCAGTTGGGCCAGTGGATACCACACCGGGGTGGACTTCCTGGTCGGCACCGGCACCAGCGTGAAGTCGGTGGCCGCGGGCACCGTGGTGACGGCGGGCTGGGGCGGCAGTTACGGCTACCAGATCGTCATCCGGCACGCGGACGGCGACTACAGCCAGTACGCGCACCTGTCACAGATCTCGGTCAAGGTCGGACAGAAGGTCACCTCCGGCCAGCGGATAGCGCGTTCGGGCTCGACCGGCAACGTCACCGGACCGCATCTGCACTTCGAGATGCGGACGGGACCCGAGTACGGCGACGACATCGACCCGCTGCACTATCTGCGGGCTCACGGCGTCTCGATCTGATCGGACGGGCCGGGTCCACCCGGCCCGCTCCGGCCGGCGAACGTCGTGAGCGGCGGCAGCGCCGCGCTGAGCCAGCAACCGGCGAAGAGCCAGCCGCCGAAGACATCCGTCGGCCAGTGCACGCCCAGATACACCCGGGTGCAGCCGACGGCCAGCGCGACGAGCGCGCACAGCGCGGTGAGCAGCCGCCCGGTGCGGCCCGGCCGCCAGCGCAGCAGCCCCCAGGCCAGCAGCCCGGCGGCCATCGCGCTGGACGCGGTGTGCCCGGAAGGAAACGAGTAACCGGAGGCGTGCGTCGCCCAGTCCGCCGCGGGCGGCCTGGCCCGGTGCAGCGCCATGACCAGCAGCGTGCGTACGGCCTGGCCCGCGAGCAGCACGACGAGCGCGAGCAGCGCCGTGGGCACACCGCGCGAGGTCCGCAGCGCGCCGCGTCCCACGCTGCCGCCGCCCGCCAGCCAGCCGCCCAGTACGGCGGCGAGATACGGGAACGGGCCGGTGCCGAGGTCGGTGACGGTACGGGCCACGGTCACCATGGCGTGCGGCCGGTGCTCCACCGACCAGCGGTGCGGCCCGGTGTCCACCGCGTACGGGGTGCCGTGCCTGGCCACCACCACCCAGGCGAGCACCGCGAAGGCGGCGGCGAACCCGGCCGGGAGCAACACGCGGCGCCACGGCGCGCGGGCGGTCACCGGGGGAGCGGCCCTTCTCGCTCGGTACGCGAATGGCCCGCCCGGCCGCGGGTGTCAGCTTTGTCTACAGGCACGTAGACATACTGTACGCGGCGGCCGGGCGGGCTTCCCCGCGGCGCGATGGATCGGACCGTGTTCCGCGGGTGCGGGTCCGGGTGCGGGTGCGGGTGCGGGTGCGGGTGCGTCTGCGTGTGCCTTGGTCCTCCGGTCCTACGGTCGCGCGGCGGGCGTCATCTGGTGCGTCTTCAGCGGGTCGGTGACCGCGACGGGCTCCAGGACGGCGTCCAGCTTCGCCAGCAGACCCCCGTCCAGCGTCACACCGGCCGCCTTCACGTTCTCCGCGACCTGCTCGGGGCGGGACGCGCCGACGATCGCGGCCGAGACGTTGGGGTTCTGGAGCACCCAGGCGACCGCGAGCTGAGCCGTCGTCAGACCGGCCTCCGCGGCCAGCGGGTGGAGTTGCTGCACCCGCTCCAGCACGTCGTCGTTCATCCAGCGGTCGATCATGTTCGCGCCGCCCTTGGCGTCGGTGGCGCGCGAACCGGCGGGCGGCTGCTGCCCCGGCACGTACTTGCCGGTCAGCACCCCCTGCGCGATCGGCGAGAAGACGATCTGACCGATGCCCAACTCCTCGCAGGCGGGCACCACTTCGGCCTCGATCACGCGCCACAGCGCGGAGTACTGCGGCTGGTTGGAGACCAGCGGGACGCGCAGCTCGCGGGCGAGCGCGTGCCCGCGGCGGATCTGGTCCGCCGTCCACTCCGAGACACCGATGTAGTGCGCCTTGCCGGAGTGCACGACGTCGGCGAACGCCTCCATCGTCTCCTCCAGCGGCGTGAACCGGTCGAACCGGTGCGCCTGGTAGAGGTCGACGTAGTCCGTCTGGAGCCGTCGCAGCGAGCCGTCGATCGACTCCATGATGTGCTTGCGGGACAGACCCCGGTCGTTGCGTCCGGGACCGGTCGGCCAGAAGACCTTGGTGAGGATCTCCAGACCCTCCCGGCGCTCGCCCTTCAGCGCCCGGCCGAGCACCGACTCCGCGCGGGTCTGCGCGTACGTGTCGGCGGTGTCGAAGGTCGTGATCCCCGTGTCCAGCGCCGCCCGCACACACGCGGTCGCCGCGTCCTCCTCCACCTGGGAGCCGTGGGTGAGCCAGTTTCCGTAGGCGATTTCGCTGATGATCAGGCCGCTGCGGCCAAGGTGACGGTATTCCATGGGACCGACTCTAGATCGCCCGCCCGTACCGTCGCGACCGGCGCGAATGCCCCGCCCCGGGGACCCTGACCTACGGGGCCGCCGGGGCGGGGAGTCGGTGCGGTCACCGGGTCAGGAGGCGTAGACCTCCAGCTCGGAGAGCTGGCCCGCCGGCCAGCCGGTGTTCCCGGTGAAGGTGAGCCGCAGGTAGCGGGTGGTGGTCGGGGTCAGGGTCACGGTCGCGGTGTCGGTACCCAGGGTGAAGGTGTAGCCCGCGGACGCCTTGAGCGTGCTGTACGTGTTGTTGTCGGCGGAGCCGAGGACGCTCAGCGTCTCGGTCCTGGTGCCCCAGTTGGCCGGCAGCTTCAGCACCAGCCGGCCGACGGTCTTGGCGGAGCCGAGGTCGACCGTCAGCGACTGCGGGAAGGCGCTGTTGGCGCTCTCCCAGTAGGAGTTGACGTTGCCGTCCACCGCGTTGGCCGCGACGTAGACGTCCGAGTGACCGGTGTCGGTGGCGGTGCGGCCCTGCGCCAGGTTCGGGTTGGCGGGCGGGGTCGTGGGAGGCGTGGTGGGAGGTGTCGTCGGCGGAGTGGTCGGGGGAGTGGTGGGCGGGGTGGTCGGCGTGCCGTCGGCCGCGTAGACCTCGAACTCCGAGATCTGGCCCGCGGACCAGCCGGTGTTGCCGGTGATGTTCAGCCGGACGTACCGGGTGGTGGCCGCGTTGAAGGTCAGCGTGGCCGTGTTGCCCGACGACGGGTTGAAGGTGACGCCGCCGGCGGCCTTCAGCGTGCTCCAGGAGCTGTTGTCCGTCGAACCCAGCACCGACAGGGTCTCGGTACGGGTCGCCCAGTCCGCCGACGGCGGGAGCTTGAGCGTGACCTTGCCGATCGACTTGGCGGCGCCGAGGTCGACGGTCAGCGTCTGCGGGAAGGCGTTGCTGTTGCTCTCCCAGTACGAGGACGCGTTGCCGTCGACGGCGTTGGCCGCCGAGTAGCTCTGCACCGCGGACGAGGCGGTCGCGGGGCGGCCCTGCGCCAGGTTGCCGTTGGCCGGAGTGGTCGGCGGGGTCGTCGGGGGAGTGGTGGGCGGAGTGGTCGGGGGCGTGGTCGGCGGGGTGGTGGGAGGCGTGGTCGTACCGCCGCCACCGCCGGTCGGCACGCCGCCGTTGGTCCAGATCGGGGTCGGCCAGGTGCCGGTGCAGGTCTGCCCGGTGATACCGGAGTTGCCGCCGCCGTCGATGATGTTCAGGCCGGTGCCGACACAGTTGTGGATCGGGGTGGCGGACTGGGCGATGTTCTTCGCCTTGACGTTGATGAACGTCATGTCGGCCGGTGCCTGCGCCTGGATCGCGTAGGTGCCCGCGCCGTCGATGTTGACGTTCTTGAACGTGACGCCCGTGACGCCGCTCTCGATCGACTGGATCGCCTCGTAGGAGCTGTCGAGGATGTCCGTGTCGGTGATCTGGATGTTGGCGTCGACCTTGCCCTGGAGGCCGTCGAACCAGATGGCGCCGACGCCGAACTGCCAGTTGAAGTCGCTGTTACCGGTTCTGATCAGCGTGTTGCGCGCCGCCGTGATGGTGCCCGCGACCGCGGTGCCGGAACCGGCGTTGACCCCCGGGTAGCGGTTGGCGATGTGCAGGCCGCCGCCGTTGGAGATGGTGTCGGCCATCACGTTGTCGGAGATGTTGAAGTCCTTGCCGCCGTACGTGACGATGTTGTTCGCCAGGATCGGCAGCACGACCGTGTTGTGGTCGAAACTGTCGTTCACGTTCGGCACGTTCTCCGGCCAGCCCGCCAGACCGTCGTCACCGGTGTTGCGCACAAAGGTGTTGGTGACCGTGGAGTTGGTGACGCCGATGTGGAAGTTCACACCGTCGGCCGTCGTGTCCAGGATGCGGCTGTTCTTGATGGTGAAGTGGTCCATCGGACCGTCCATCCACGCACCGCACTTGACGTGCTGCAACCACAGGTTGTCGACGGTGGAGTTGGACATCGCACCACCGAGGCCGTTGACCTGGTCGTTGTCCTCGCGCTCGCGGATGTCGCCGATGATGGCGAAGTCCTTGAGGTTGACGTTGGTGCTCGGGCCGCCCTGGTTGGTGTACTTGCCGTAGATTCCGGCCGCGTTGGAGCGGTTCACCGGGTCACGGCCGCCGAGCACGCTGTACCAGGGGCCCGCGCCGACGAGGGTGACCTTGTCGACGATGACGTGGCTGTACAGCGTGAAGTTGCCCTGCGGGATGTATACGGTCTTGCCCTGCGCCTTGCCCGCGTCCACCGCCGCCTGGAACTTGGCGGTGGAGTCCGTGGCACCCGTCGGGTCGGCGCCGAAGTCCGTCACCACGTCGAGCGCGCCGGCGGGCTTGGCGATCGGGGCCGCGACCGTCTCGAAGTCCGCGAGGTCGATGGTGAAGGTCGGGGACTGCGCCGTGGACGTCACCTGCACGCGGATCTTGGTCCCGGCCGGGTACGTGGTCCCGAACATCGTCCGCGACTCGTCGTAGAAGTGGTGCGGGTTGGTGTCGCCCGGGTTGTTGTTGAACGGGTAACCGCCGTAGTACCAACTGTACTTCGAGGTCACCGGCAGGGTCTTGACCGAGGTCCCGTTGGCCTGCACGTCCAGCGTGGCGTCCCTGCCCTTGCCGTCCGCGGTGTCCGGGAGGCTGTAGCGCAGCGACATCGCGTTCGCGGGCGCCGTCAGGGTGAACTCCACGTACTGTCCTGCGGCGCTGAGGGTGACGGCCTGACGGCCCGACGCCTCGGACGGCAGGTGGCCGTAGTAGCGGTCGGGGCCGATCAGCGCGCCGTTGGTATTGGCGTACTCGGCCTCGAGCTCCTTGAACGGCACGTTCGCGCCGCGGCCCGATATGCCGACGGGCGAAGGGGCGGGTACGCCCGCCGCGTGGGCGGCGGGGGCGTTCGCCAAGGTCACGGCGGTCAGCGCGGCTGCCGCGGCCACGGCGAACGACAGCACCGCGGCGGCGCCGCGCTGTCTGACTCTGCGGCTTCTTTGAGGACTCAACTCATGGCTCTGCAATGAGTGCGACACAGGCACACGTCCTTGCGCGTCGAGGGGGGTGAGGGGGTGGAGCTAGGGGGGAACTAGGGGGGAACACCCGGCCGGGCGTGGAGAGACTACGAGGCGATCCGCAGTAAGTCCATGAGTCTGCGCAAAAATGCGATGGCTCCTCGCAATATTCACGACACCTGACCGTCATCGACGGCACCGAACCCCGGAATATCCGCTGTCGGGCGCTCTGTGCCGTCCGTGCACCGGCCGGCCGCACGAGGTCCCGCCCCCGCGCCCGTGGGAAACCGGTCTGGCGCCCGCCACGCGGATCCGTATGATGGGCCCGATGATGAACTTCCTGCCCTGTGGATTGGGGGAATCGTCCGCGCAAGGTGAGTGCTGATGGCACATCACCTCGCGGAAGCGATTCCGGCCCGACTGTTGATGTGGCGGCGCGTACGCGAGTACGCGGTGCCCGAGTCCATGATCGAGAGGGCCGCCGCGCGGAGCGCGGTCGGTGACTGGGCGGGCGCGTGCGCCGCCGCCCGGATCGACGTGGACCTCGATCCCCGCACCGTGCGCGTACGGCACGGCGCCGAATCAGCCGCCCGCCTCAAAGCGGATCTGCGGCGCCTTGCGCCGGATCTGCTGCGCTGGCACATGCCGAGGATCGCGCCCGACGGCCGGTTGCGGCCGGGCGTCACCATCCTCCTCGCGCGGTACGGGAGTTCGGCCGCGCCGTTGGACCTGGTGGTGCGGACGCCGCCTGCCCACGCCGACGCCGGGCAGCGGATGTCGCTGACGCTCCGGGAGGGGCCGGGCGACGGCGCCGCCGCCGAACACCACCCGCACCCCCGTCCCGAGCCCAGGTTCCGGCTCGACCTGCACCGGCATCTCTGGGACGCCCGGCGCAGCTCCGAGCTGGCGCGGCGCTGCGGTACGGACGAAGGTCCGTGGGCCGTGACGCGCTGGGCCGCGGAGGCCGAACTGCTGCTGCGAGCCGAGGGCCGCCCCCGCGGCGCCTTCACCGTGCGGACGGGTGCGCACGGCCGCGCCGCGTACGAACTCGTCGCGCCCGACGACAGCCACGCCCCGACCTTCCGGCCGCTGCGGGAACCACCGCGCTCGCAGGACATCGCGGCACTGCCCGTACTGCCGGAAGCGGCGGCCCGCGTCCTGCCCGACCTGGAGTTGCTACGGGCCGGGCTGATCACGGCCGACCGGCTGCACCCGCTGGTCGCGGCCGCGTTGGCCCCGTACGACACGGCACCCGTGCGAACGCGCGGGCCAGGGCCCGGCGATCCGCACCGGGTGGAGTGCGGCGGCGAGGTCCACCGGATCGCGCTGCGGGACGGGGTGTTGACGGCGGTCGACCACGAACCGGACCAACTGCGCCGCGAGGAACTGCTGGTGGCGCTCGGCGGACCACCGCTGCCCTGCCTGCGCGCGATCGATGCCGTGCACCGCGAGCCCGAGGCGCTGCCCGCCGTTCGGGACCGGCTGACGCACGGTGACGTGAGCGGCGCGCTCGCCGTGGTCGAAGGGTTGCTCGGACCGCTGGCGACGCTCCGCGACGGCCCGCTCCGCGAGGAACTGGAGTCGGCCGCCGCGCGCCGCATCGACCACGGAATCTTCCGCGCGGGGCTGGTCCCCGTCCATCCCGCCGCCGCGTGGCGCGGCCCCAGGCCGCGCCACGACAAGGCATGGACCCTGCCCGGCAAACGGCGCATCAGGACCCGGCCCCGCGCCGGGATGTTCTGCTGATCCGCCGACCGTCGGCCACCCCTTCCCCTCTCGCCTTCACACGGCGCCTTTCGGCGCCGCACACCTCAACGACCCCTCGGAACGGGCCGTCCCGTTCCCCCGAGCTGCCCCAGGTGATGCCCATGACGTCCAGCACCCTTCTGCCCGCGCCCGCCGAAGCCCCAGGACCCGGTCCCGCCGCCCCTGCCGCCGATCCTCAACTCGTCGTCGCCGAAAGTCTTCTGACGCTCCTTCGGACCAGCACCACCGAACCCCGCCCCGACGAACAGCTCGAAGCGCTCGCGCTGGCCGTCGCGGCCGACCTGCCCGTACTGCTCTGGGGCGAGCCCGGCATCGGGAAGACCGCGGCGCTGACGCAGCTCGCCGTCTCCCTCGACCTGCCGCTGACGACCGTGATCGCCAGCGTCCACGAACCCACCGACTTCTCCGGGCTGCCCATCGTCGGCGACGACCCCGCCGTACAAGGGGTGCCGATGGCCCCGCCGCAGTGGGCGGTGGAACTGGTCCGCGCCGGGCGCGGACTGCTCTTCCTCGACGAACTGTCCACCGCCACACCGGCCGTGCAGGCCGCACTCCTCCGCGTCGTGCTGGAACGGCGGGTCGGCGCGCTTCAACTGCCGCCCGGCGTAAGGATCGTGGCCGCCGCGAACCCGCGCGCTTCGGCGGCCGACGGTTGGGAGCTGAGCCCGCCGCTGGCCAACCGCTTCGTGCACCTGTCCTGGGTGCACGACCGCGAGGTGGTCGTCCGCGGCCTCGGCGGCGTCTGGCCGTGCCCCGAACTCCCCACGCTCGTACCGGAGTCGCTGCCCGGCGCCGTCGCCCTCGCGCGGCGCGCGGTCTGCGGCTTCCTGGAGGCCAGGCCGACGCTGATCCACCGGCTGCCGACCACCGAGACGCGGCGCGGCGGCGCCTGGCCCTCGCCCCGCAGTTGGGAGGCGGCCCTGACACTGCTGGCGTTCGGCACCGCGGCCTCCGTGTCCCGCGAGGTGCTGGCGCTGCTGGTGCGGGGCGCCGTGGGAGACGGCCCCGGACTCGAACTCCTCGCGCATCTGGACCGGATGGACCTGCCGGACCCCGAGGCGCTGATGGCCGACCCGCCCACCGCGGAACTGCCCGAACGCGGCGATCTGCGGCAGGCCGCGCTGGAAGCGGTTGTCGCCGCCGTCGGGGCGCGGCCGGAACGGGCCCGCTGGGAGGCGGGCTGGGCCGTCCTGGTGCGGGCGCTGGAGAGCGGCGCCCCCGACCTGCTGGTCGCGCCCGCGACCGCGTTGGCAGGGCTGCGCCGCGACGGCTGGGAGATCCCCGCCGCTGTGGAGCGGCTGACCGCGGTGATCGGCCTGGCCCGGCGCGCGGACCGGTCGATGGGCCGCGCCGCGGAGGCCGAGGCGGCGCGGACCGAGCGGGTGGGCCGATGACGGGGACCGCGAAGCGCCCATGGCCCGTGACCGCCAAGCCGTACCCGATGCCCCGGCCCGCGCCACCACGGCCGGTACGGATCACGGGCACCGGGCGGCGGGCCGCGGACGGGCCGTACGGGCGGGCGTACCAGCGGCCGTACGAGCCCGGACTCCCGCTGGACACCGAGAAGTTGCTCGTCGCGCGCCTCCACGCGGTCAAGGCCCGCCCGTATCTCGCCAGCGCGCTCTTCGCGCTGCACGTGGTCGAGGACCGGTCGGTGCCGACGATGGCGGTCGACGCGTACTGGCGCTGCTACGTCTCGCCCGGTTTCGTCGCGCGCACTCCCACCGAGGAGTTGGCGGGCGTCTGGGTGCACGAGGTCTCCCATCTGCTGAGGGACCACCACGGGCGCGGCGAGCGGTACGCGCGCGAGTACGAGGAGCACGGGCCGGGGGAGGGGAGCGGTCCGGCGGGACCGTCGGCCGAGGGACTGGGCAGGCTGCGGCGCAACATCGCCGCCGACTTCGAGATCAACGACGACATCTACGGCGAGGGGCTGCCCATGCCCACCGGCGCGGTGCTGCCGTCGATGCTTGACCTGCCCAGCGGCCTGCTGATGGAGGAGTACCTGCGGCGCGCCTCGCTCGCCGGGCTCGCCGCGGAACTGGCCTGGCTGGACTGCGGCAGCGGCGCCGACGGGCAGCTCAGGCCCTGGGAGTTGGGGCCGGACGGCGCGCACGGGCTGAGCAGGCAGCAGCGGGACGCGGTCCGCTTCCGGGTCGCGGAGGGCGTCAAGGGTCGGCCGGGTGAGGCGCCCGAGGGCTGGCGGCGCTGGGCGGAGGATGCGTTCCATCCGCCGCAGCCCTGGCGGCAGTTGCTCGGTGCCGCGCTCCGCTCGGCGGCGGCCTCGCCCGGAGGGGGCGACAACCACAGCTACCGGCGGCCCTCACGGCGCTCGGCCGCCGTCCCCGGAGTGCTGCTGCCGAGCCTGCGCCGTACGCCACCCCACGTCTGTGTCGTCATCGACACATCGGGGTCGGTCAGCGACGCGGAGTTGGGCGGCGCGCTGCTCGAAGTGGCCGCCATCGCACGGGCGGTGGGCGGGCGGCGCGATCTGGTCTCGGTGATCTCCTGCGACGCGGCGGCCGGTGTGGCGGTGCCGATCTGCCGGGCCGAGAGCATCGAACTGATCGGTGGCGGCGGTACGGATCTGCGCTCCGGGTTCGCCCGCGCGCTACGGTCCAGGCCCCGCCCGGACGTGATCGTCGCCCTGACGGACGGTCAGACGCCGTGGCCCTCCGCGCAACCGCCCTGCCGTACCGTCGTCGGCCTCTTCCCCCGCCCGTCCGAGGCGGACGAGGACGACGACTATTACGTGCCCGCCACGCCGCCGTCCTGGGCGCGTGTCGTCACCATCGGCTGATCAACCGCTCAGCGGCGGGGCGCCGTTCGGCGCGGGGAGGTGAGGAGGAAGGGGCGGGTGGCGCGGTCGCGGTGCCGGGTGGACTGCCAGCCGCGGGCGTCGAGGAGCGCGGCGCACTCCGCGAGGCGGTCCGCGGCCTCGTCGGGGGAGGCCGCGCCGCGCCAGGACACCTCGACGGCGCCGTCCTGCGTGGACGGTGTGACCGTGTAACCGTCGGGGGCCGGCGGACAGCCCGCCGCTTCGAGGGCCAACGCCACGGCGTGTACGAGCCGTTCGCGCTCCCACGGCGCGGGTACATCGGTCACGCCGTCGAGGAGTACCGCCCGGATTCCCAGCAGGCCCTCCCACGCCGCGGCCACCTCGGCCGCCCGAGCGGGACCGCGGCCGGGCGCCACCGTCCCCGTACCGTCGTCCGCCGTGAAAGTGCCGTCGGAGACCGCGGGCGGCTCCACGGCGTCCGCCTCCCGTGCCGCTTCCCGCGCGGCCTCCCGTGCCGCTTCCCGCGCGGCCTCCCGTGCCGCTTCGGCCGCCGCCAGCGCGGCGCGCTGCCGCAGACCCTCTTGGGACAGGTAGTACGTGTGGTGGCCGCTGCGGCCGTGCGGCACCGCGAGACCCGCCGCCGCCAGCGCCGCGCAGACGTCGGCGCGCGCCGAGAGCCGGCCGGTCGACGGATCGGAGCCGGCAACCGCCCTCCGCTGGGCGGGGGTCAGCGCCTTGGCCATGCGACCTGCCTCCTTCCGCCTGACGTGCCCCGTACTGTCTCCCGCACGGTACCGCCCGCGGCCGACACGACCCGCGCGCCGCGACCGGTGGGCCCCCGGGCGGGCGCCCGGTGATCGAATCCCCTGGAATTGCAGGTGAATTGATACGGCCCCCGTAATGGCGGGGGGCGGTCGACGGGCGGAATTCGGCGGGGTGTAGGGTCCCGGTCCCCGTAGTTATGGCGGACGGGGGCGTCGCCAGGGAGTCGGAGAACACAGCGAAATTCAGGGAGGATTCATGCACATGACGCGCCAGAGCCGCAGGCGCTCCGGTGTCATAGCGGGCGCCGGAATGGCGGCGCTCATCGGGTCGGCCGTACTGGCCGCGCCCGCATCGGCACACACCCCCAACTGGTCAGTGGACTGTGACTCGGTCTCGGTCCACCTCACCGCCTACAACGGCCGGGTCACCAACTCGGTGACCGTCTCCGTGGACGGCGGCGCCGTACTCGCGAGCAATGAGTCGTTCGGCAGCAGTTACGACTTCACGGGCGCGCTGCCCGACCACAGCACCGCGATCAAGGTGCACCTGGTCGTGAAGGCGGGCGACGGCAAGCAGTACGGCAGGGACGAGTACAAGACGTCCGAGCCGTGCGAGAAGCCGCCGACCGCGCCGCCCACCACGCCCGAGACGTCGCCGCCCACCACCGCGCCGCCGAGCCAGACGCCGACCACCCCGGCGTCCGAGACGCCCACCGCGCCGCCGACCACTCCCGAGACGACCGCCACCTCGAACGCCCCGGTCGTGCAGGCCAGCACCTCCCCGGCCTCCGGTGACCTGGCCGAGACCGGAAGCTCCAGCGCGACGCCGATGATCGCGGGCATCGCCGCGGCCGTCGTCGCCGCGGGCGCGGGCCTGCTCGTCTTCAACCGCAGGCGCGGCGCGGCACACCGCTGATCCGCCGCACCACCGGCCGCCCGTCCCACGGGCGGCGTCCCGGCGCGGTGGCCGACGTACCCACGTCGGCCACCGCGCCGCGGCGGTTCACGCACACGTCACGAACCGGGTACGTCCGGCAGGCGGCCGGCCGGTCACGCCTCCACGGAGCCCGGCGCCCGGTACATGTACGACGTCTCCTGCCGGCGCGAGGAGATCCGCCAACCGCCGCCGTCCCGCGCGAAATCGTCCACGTACCAGAAGCCGCACAGCAGCACACCGCGCTCCGCGGCCTTGCCGCCCTCGGGAAGCACGAGCGGGTTGAGGCACATGGTGCGGCCCGTCGCGCGGTCCCCGTCGAGCCGGATCGCGCAATTCCCGAGCAAATGCTGATATCCGGGAAAACGCGGCATGACGGCCGCGAGGAATTCCTTGATCTCCGGCAGAGTTCCGCGCGGTCCGCCGGTCGCCGTGTAGTCGAGGACCGCGTCCTTGGTGAAGACCGCGTCCAGCAGCGGCCATTGGCCGGTGTCCACCGCGTGGCTGTATTCGATCAACAGATCCTGGATTTCCAGCCGGTCGGAGATATCGCCGAGCGAGAGCATGCGGCCCCTCCTGCCCGCGCCCGGACGGACGCGTGGGCACCGCATGGATGGCATGCGCCATCGCAGAAGTCAAGACACCTGACAGGCGCGGAGTATGGGAATACCCGGAGAACCCCCCGCCCACGTCCGGTCGGCGGCCCGTGCCGCCTAGGGCGTGTCCGCAAGGTCTCGTCGTTCGCCCGGAGGGCGGGGCTGGCGGTGTCTGGTGCGTGCGATCGGCAATGGCGGTGGGGGCACCCCCGGACGGAGTCTGGGGGAGGTCGTCCTCATAGTGGGCCTATTCGGATGAGCCCGACAACGCAGCGAGCGTGCGTGCCAGGCGCCGCCAGCCAGACGAGACCTTGCGGACACGCCCTAGGATCGGGGGATGGATCTTCGATGGCCGCGACGTAAGAGGTGGTTCGCCGCCGCGGGGGCGCTCGTGGTGCTGGTGGCGGGCGGCGTCGCGGTCGGTACGGCGACCGCGTCCGGTGACGGCGGCTCGGTGCACCGCAGCGACGCGATGCTCGACGGCGCCGGGGGCGTACGCCTGGACACCTCGTACTTCACCTCGGGCGGTCCCGGCCGGCGGCCCGCCGTACTGCTCGGGCACGGCTTCGGCGGCAGCAAGGACGACGTGCGCGGGCAGGCCGAAGCGCTCGCCCGGCACGGCTACGCCGTACTGACCTGGTCCGCGCGCGGCTTCGGCCACTCCACCGGACGCATCGGGCTCAACGCGCCGGACGGCGAGGTCGCCGACGTCGGCAAGCTCGTCGACTGGCTCGCGGACCGCCCCGACGTGCGGCTCGACGCGCCGGGCGACCCGCGGGTCGGCATCTCCGGCGTCTCGTACGGCGGCGCGATCTCCCTGCTCGCCGCCGGTTACGACAAGCGCGTCGACGCCATCGCGCCGCGTATGACGTACTGGAATCTGAGCGACGCGCTCTTCCCGAACGACGTCTACAAGAAACTGTGGGCCGGCATCTTCTTCTCCAGCGGCTCCACCCCGCTGGACGCGGCACCGGGCGGCGACCAGACCCCGGGCACGGGCACAGGCACGGGCACAAGCACAGGCACGCCCGCCCCCACCGGAGCCCCCACCGGAGCCCCCACCGGAGCCCCCACGACCGGTGCCCCCGCCGCCGACCCCCTCTGCGGCCGGTTCGAACCATCCGTCTGCGCGCTCTACCAACGCGTGGCCCAGGCAGGAAAGCCCGACGCCGCCGCCCGCGCGCAGCTCGACGCGCTCAGCCCGTCCGCGGTCGGCTCCCGTATCAAGGTCCCCGCGCTGATCGTGCAGGGCCAGACCGACTCGCTGTTCACGCTCGCCCAGTCCGACGCGATGGCCAAGGCGATCAGGGCCAACGGCGCACCCGTCACCGTCGACTGGATCGCGGGCGGACACGACGGCGGGAACACCGAGAACGGCAGGATCGACAAGCGGGTCACCGCCTGGTTCGACCACTACCTCAAGGGCGAGACGTCCACGGGCACAGGACCCGCCTTCCGCGTCACCCGCACCGGCGGCCTCAACTCCACCGACGGCAGCGTCACCCTGCGCGGCGCGAGCGGCGACAGCTACCCCGGCCTCGACGGATCGGGCAGTCGGAAGATCGCGCTTGCCGGCTCCACGCAGCGGATCACCAACCCGGCGGGCGGCGCCCCGCCCGCGATCTCCGCCGTCCCCGGCCTCGGCGCGCTCACCCAGCTCTCCTCGCTCGGCGCCGGCATCTCCCTGGACTTCCCCGGCCAGATCGCGGTGTTCGAGTCCGCGCCGCTGCGGGACGGCGCCCAGCTCACCGGAGCGCCGTCGGTGCGGGTGAAGGTCGCCACCGACGCGCCCGACGCCGTGCTCTTCGCGAAGCTCTACGACGTCACGCCCGGCGGCAAGGAGACCCTGCCCGCCTCGCTCGCCGCCCCCGTACGCGTTGTCGGGTCCCGGCAGGGCGCCACCGTCACGCTCCGACTGCCCGCCGTCGACCACGACTTCGCGGCCGGGCACCGACTGCGCGTGGTGCTGTCCACCACCGACCTCGGCTACGCCTCCCCGGCCGCGCCCGCGGCCCTGACCGTCTCCCTCGCGTCGCCGACGCTCACCCTGCCCACCGACACCGGGCTCGGCGCCGACGCCACCTCGGTCGCGTGGTGGGCGTGGGCACTGCCGCTGATCGCGCTGGCCGTGGCCGCCGTCCTGCTGCTCACCGGCCGCCGCCGGGTCCGCCCGCGCCCGGCCGACCCGGCGCTCGCCGCGGTGCCGTTGCAGATCACCGGCCTCAGCAAGCGGTACGCGAAGTCCGTCGACCAGTACGCCGTGCGCGACCTGTCCTTCCGCGTCGAACCCGGCCAGGTGCTCGGTCTGCTCGGGCCGAACGGCGCGGGCAAGACCACCACCTTGCGGATGCTGATGGGCCTGATCCGCCCCGACGAGGGCGAGATCCGGGTGTTCGGCGAGGCGGTACGGCCCGGCGCGCCCGTGCTGTCCCGGCTCGGCGCGTTCGTGGAGGGCGCCGGTTTCCTGCCGCATCTGTCCGGCCGCGCCAACCTCGACCTGTACTGGCAGGCCACCGGGCGTCCCGCGCAGGACGCCCACCTGGCGGAGGCCCTGGAGATCGCGGGCCTCGGCGACGCGCTGGAACGGGCCGTGCGCACGTACTCGCAGGGCATGCGGCAGCGGCTGGCCATCGCGCAGGCCATGCTCGGCCTGCCCGACCTGCTGATCCTCGACGAGCCGACCAACGGACTCGACCCGCCGCAGATCCGCGAGATGCGCGAGGTGCTGATCCGCTACGCGGAGGCGGGCCGGACCGTGATCGTCTCCAGCCACCTGCTGGCCGAGGTCGAACAGACCTGTACGCATCTGGTGGTCATGGACCGCGGGCGGCTGGTCACGGCAGGTCCCGTCGCCGACATCATCGGCTCGGCGGACACCGTGCTGGTCGGGGTCGACGGCGAACTGCCGCAGAGCGCGGTCGAGAAGGTCGCCGCGCTGCCCGGGGTCGCCACCGCGGTCCGCGAGGAGGACGGTCTGCTCGCGGTGCTCGACGGCCTGACCCCGGCGCAATTCGTGGCCGAACTCGTCCGTCTCGACGTGCCCGTGGCCCAGGTCGGGCCGCACCGCCGCCTGGAGGACGCCTTCCTGACCCTGATCGGAGGCTCCTCGTGAGCGCCGCACCCGCCATGCCCGCCCCCGCGCCCGCCCCGGACGGGTCCCCGGCCCGCGCCACCGCGCCCGGCTACCGCCCCGGCCGTACGCTGCGGCTGCGCGTCGAGGCCAGGCGGCAGTTGCGCAGGCGCCGCACGATGATCGTGGCCGCGCTGCTCGCGGCCCTGCCGTTCATCCTGATCGCCGCCTTCGCGATCGGCGGCACCCCGAGCGGCGAGGGCAGGAACGGCCCGACGCTGATCGACACCGCAACCGCCTCTGGCGCCAACTTCTGCGCGACCTGCCTGTTCGTCTCCGCGGGCTTCGTCCTGGTCGTACCGGTCGCGCTCTTCTGCGGCGACACCGTGGCCTCGGAGGCGGGCTGGTCCTCGCTGCGCTATCTGCTGGCCGCGCCCGTGCCGCGCACCAGGCTGCTGGCCGTGAAGCTCACCGTGGCGCTCGGCTTCAGCGCGGTCGCGCTCGTCCTGCTGCCCGCGGTCGCGCTCGTGGCGGGCACCGTCGCGTACGGCTGGGGGGACCTGGAACTGCCGACCGGCGGGGCGCTGGCGTCCGGTGAGGCGCTGCCGCGGCTGGCCGTCGCCGTGATCTACATCTTCGTCAGCCAGCTCGTCACGGCCGCGCTCGCCTTCTGGCTCTCCACGGTCACCGACGCGCCGCTGGGCGCGGTCGGCGGCGCGGTGGGCCTCACCATCGTCGGCAATGTGCTGGACGCCGTCACCGCGCTCGGGCGGTGGCGCGACGTGCTGCCCGCGCACTGGCAGTTCTCCTGGGCGGACGCGCTCCAGCCGACGATGGAGTGGTCCGGCATGCTCCAGGGCACCTCGGTGTCGGTCTCGTACGCGATCGTGCTGACCGCGCTGGCCTTCCGCGGCTTCCGCACGAAGGACATCGTGTCCTGATCCGCAGTCGGCCGGCCCGCTGTCTTATGACGCCGCCCCACGACGCCGCCCCACGACAGCGCACCAAGACACCGCCCCACGACACCGCACCATGACAGCTCGTCATGGCATGCCCATGAAACGGCCAAGGGGCGGCCATCCGGGGTAAAGCGGTCGGCAGCAAACGGCGAAGTCTCTTGTCCTGGGCATGATCTGTGGGTGTGATCGCGGCATCCGTCTCGTGCGGTCGCACTCCACACAAGGAGAGTCCATGCGCAGATTCCGTCCGCGGCCCCGAGCCGCGGTCGCGGCGGCAGGGGTCATCGCCCTCGCCGCCGCCGCTTTGACAGCCGCTCCCGTCGCCGGGTCCGCCATCGCCGCCCCGGCGCGTACCGCACCGGTGGTGAAGGCCGTGCCCGCCGTCACGGGGCACCGGCTGGTGAGCGGGGCGAGCAGCCCGCTCAGCGGCGCGCAGTGCCAGGCGAAGTGGGGCATCAACTGCTACACCCCGCAGCAGTACCGCCAGGCGTACGACCTCAAGCCGCTCTACCGCGCCGGTATCACCGGCAAGGGGCGGACGATCGTGATCGTCGACTCGTTCGGGTCACCGACGATCCAGCACGACCTCGACGTGTACAGCAAGCAGTTCGGCATCGCCAGCTCGCACGTACAGGTCGTCAAGTGGGGTGATGCGCCGCCGTTCGACCCGACGAATCCGGACCACACCGGCTGGGCGAGCGAGAGCACGCTGGACGTGGAGATGGCGCACGCCGTCGCGCCCGACGCGCACATCGTGCTGGTGGAGACCGGCGTCGCGGAGACCGAGGGCGTCGAGGGACTGCCCGAGATGATGGACGCCGAGAAGTCGATGATCGAGCACGGCGTCGGCGACGTGATCACGCAGAGCTTCGGCGCCACGGAGAACACCTTCCCCGGCTTCGACCGGGGCGACTTCTCCAGCATCCAGAAGCTGCGGTACGCCTTCAAGGCCGCCGCCGCGCACGGCGTGACGGTCCTGTCGTCCTCCGGCGACGGCGGCGCCACCGACTCGATGGCGGACGGCAATACGGACTACCCGTACCCGGTGAACTCCTGGCCCTCGTCCGACCCGCTGGTCACCTCGATCGGCGGTACGCAGCTCCACCTGGACGACGCGGGCAACCGCACCGCGCCCGACAGCGTCTACAACGACTACGGCGCGGGCGGCGGCGGGCAGTCGCACGTCTTCACCAGGCCCTCCTACCAGGACGCGGTCAAGAACGTCGTCGGCGCCCGGCGCGGCACCCCGGACATCTCGATGACCGCGGCCGTGGACGGCGGCGCGTGGGTGTACTCCTCCTTCGACCCGACGGCCGTCGGGTGGGACGTCTACGGCGGCACCAGCGAGTCCAGCCCGCTGTTCTCCGGCATCGTCGCGCTGGCCGACCAGCTCGCCGGGCACCGGGTGGGCGACATCCACCGGGCGCTGTACGCGCTCTACCGGAGTGACAGCAGGCTGACCGGGATCGTGGACGTCAAGGACGGCACGAACAACTCCTACGACGGCGTCACCGGCTACACCGCCGTGAAGGGGTACGACATGGCGACGGGTGTCGGCACGCTGGACGCCGCGCGGTTCGTTCCCGCGCTGGCGATCGCCAGTTGGCGGCGCTGACCGCGCGAGCGGGGTACTGACAGGTCACCGCCGCGCCCACGCGGGCGCGGCGGTGACGCGTGCTGTCCGGGCGCCGGAAATGTCCGGTCCCGTGGGGTGAGTGGTCCAACTCCGTTATCTGTTAGGACTCTTGACAGTTGGGTGGTCCAGACCAACAGTATTGGTCCAGACCAGCAGCGCCCCCTGTGCTGTCGGCCCTCACACATCCCCCCTCGAAGGGAGCGCGGTCCATGACCGGACCCGTTCGCAGACCACTTCGCGCATTGCTCACCGGACTCGTCACCGCCACCGCGGCGGCCGGGCTCGCCCTGACCGGCAGCGGCACCGCCCACGCGGCCACCCCGCTGCCCGCCCACGTGTTCGCCCCGTACTTCGAGGCGTACAACGGCGACAGCCTCTCCGGCCTGGCGTCGGCCTCCGGCAACAAATTCCTCACCATGGCGTTCATCCAGACGCCGTCCGTCGGCTCCTGCACCCCGTACTGGAACGGCGACAGCTCGCTGCCGATCGCCCAGGCGAACTTCGGCGCCGACATCGACACGCTCCAGGCGGGCGGCGGCGACGTCATCCCGTCCTTCGGCGGTTACGCGGCCGACAACAGCGGCACCGAGATCGCCGACAGTTGCACCAACGTCAGCTCCATAGCCGCGGCCTACGAGAAGGTCATCACGACCTACGACGTCAGCCGGATCGACCTCGACATCGAGGACAACTCGCTGACCAACGCCGGCGGTATCGACCGCCGCAACAAGGCCGTGAAGATGGTCCAGGACTGGGCGGCGGGCAACGGCCGCTCGGTGCAGTTCTCCTACACCCTGCCGACCACCACCCACGGGCTGACCACCGGCACCGCGGGCGACGGCTCGGGCCTGTCGGTGATCAAGAACGCCATCTCCAACGGCGTCAAGGTCGACGTCGTGAACCTGATGACGTTCGACTACTACGACAACGCCACGCACAACATGGCGACCGACACCCAGACCGCCGCCACCGGCCTGCACGACCAGCTCGCCGGGCTCTACCCGTCGAAGACCGACGCGCAGATCTGGGGCATGGTCGGCGTCACGGAGATGCCCGGCATCGACGACTTCGGCGCGGCCGAGACCTTCACTACAGCCAACGCCACCACCGTCTACAACTGGGCCGTCGGCAAGGGCATCAACACGCTGTCCTTCTGGGCGCTCCAGCGTGACAACGGCGGCTGCCCCGGCCAGGGCGGCTCCGACACCTGCTCGGGCGTCGCACAGAGCACCTGGCAGTTCAGCCACACCTTCCAGCCCTTCACCGGCGGCGGCACCACCACCCCGCCCCCGGCGAACGACTTCTCGGTGTCGCTGACCCCGGCCTCCGGCTCCGTCGCGAAGGGCGGTTCCACCACCTCCAGCGTGCACACCGCCGTCGCCTCCGGCACCGCGCAGTCCGTCGCGCTGACGGTCTCCGGCGCCCCGGCCGGTGTCACCGCCACGCTCAGCCCGACCTCGGTGACCGCGGGCGGCAACGCCACCTTGTCGGTCGCCACCACGGCCTCAGCGGCCCCCGGCACGTACACCCTGACCGTCACCGGCAAGGCGGGCACCACGACCCACACCGCCGCGTACACGCTCACGGTCACCGGGACCACAACCGGCTGCACCGCCACCGCGTGGAACAGCGGCGCGGTCTACGTGGGCGGCAACACCGTCTCGTACGCCGGTCACACCTGGAAGGCCAAGTGGTGGACGACGGGCGAGACGCCCGGCACCACCGGTGAGTGGGGTGTCTGGCAGGACCTCGGCGCCTGCTGATCCGCCTCCCGCGGCGGCCGGGCCCCGGATTCGGGGTCCGGCCGCCGATCCTCTACAGTCTGACCGTTGTCTACGAACATGTAGTCGTAACGGGCCGGGGCAGTCACCGGCGGACAAGGGGCGGGACCACCCAATGAGCGTCATCGGCGTCGGCCAAGCCGTCATTCTCGGCGTCGTGGAAGGAGTGACCGAGTTCCTTCCGGTCTCCTCCACCGGTCACCTGAAAATGACCGAGGGCCTGATGAACATCCCGGTGGACGACAAGGCTGTCGTCGGCTTCACCGCGGTGATCCAGACCGGCGCCATCGCCGCCGTCTTCGTCTACTTCTTCTCCGACATCAAGCGGTTCGTCGGCGCCTGGTTCAAGGGGCTCGCGGACAAGAGGGAGCGCGACAACCACGACTACAAGTTCACCTGGTGGGTGATCTACGCGACCATCCCGATCGTCGTCGTCGGGCTGGCCGCCAAGCCGCTGATCGACGGCGCCCTCGCGTCCTTGTGGGTCGTCGCCTTCTCGCTGATCGGCGGCAGCGTCGTCATGTGGTGCGCCGAGCAGATGGCGCGATTCAAGCGCGGCGAGGACCAGGTCACCTTCAAGGACGCGATGATCGTCGGCTGTTCGCAGATCCTCGCGCTGCTCTTCCCCGGCTTCTCCCGGTCGGGTGCCACCATCTCCACCGCGCTCATCCGCGACCTGGACCGGGTGGCCGCCACCCGCCTGTCGTTCTTCCTCGGCCTGCCCGCCCTCACCGGCGCGGGACTGTACGAGTTGAAGGACGCCACCAGCGGGGGCGTCGGCGTGCCCGCGCTCGCCGTCGGCACCGCCGTGTCGTTCGTGATCGCCTACGCCTCCATCGCCTGGCTGCTGAAGTTCGTCGCCAAGCACTCGTTCAACTCCTTCGTGATCTACCGGATCGTGGTCGGAATCCTGCTGATCGGCCTCCTGACGACCGACACGATCGGTTCCTGACGTACCGTCAGGCGCACTGGGAGGGCCCGGCCGAGACGGCCGGGCCCTCTTTTCCGGCCGGATAGTTCACGACTTATTTTTTGATGTGTATTGACTCGCCGACGGGCGGCCCCTAGCGTCCACACCGCATCGCGACCCCACAACGCGACCGAGGAGACACGTGTGACTCAGGTCCCCACCGTGCCCGGCACGCTCACCCGCACCTCCCGCACCCGCAGACGAACAGCCGCCATAGCGGCGGCACTCGTCCTGCCGGTCTCGGCCTGCATCGCCCTGGTCACCGCACGGGACGCGGGCGCCGCCACCATCCCGGCCGCCCCGGCCACCGTCACCAGCGTCAACAGCGGCAAGTGCGTGGACGCGCGCGCCGCGGCCACCGCCAACGGCACAGCGGTGCAGCAGTACGCCTGCAACGCGAGCGCCGCCCAGCAGTGGCAGTTCACCGCCACCGACAGCGGCTACTACCGGATCGGCGTGTCCACCGCGCCCACCCAGGTCTGGGACGTCACCGGCGTCTCCACCGCCGACAGCGCCACCACACAGCTCTGGCTGTACGGCGGCGGCAGCAACCAGCAGTGGCAGCCCGTCGCCGAGAGCAGCGGTGCCTTCCACTTCGTCAACCGCAACAGCGGCAAGTGCCTCGACGTGCCCAGCGCGTCGACCGCCGACAGCGTGCAGCTCCAGCAGTACACGTGCAACGGCACCACCGCGCAGTCGTTCAACGTCAGCGGCAGCGGCGGCGGCACCACCCCGCCGACCACCCCGCCCAGCGGCGGCGACCCCGACCTCGGCCCGAACACGGTCGTCTTCGACCCGTCGATGTCCGCCTCGACCATCCAGTCCAAGCTCAACTCGATCTTCAGCCAGCAGGAGACCAACCAGTTCGGCAGCCAGCGCTACGCGGTGCTCTTCAAGCCCGGCACCTACAGCGCGGACGTCAACGTCGGCTTCTACACCCAGGTCGCCGGACTCGGCCTGAGCCCCGACTCGGTCACCATCAACGGCAAGGTGCACGCCGAGGCCGACTGGTTCCAGGGCAACGCCACCCAGAACTTCTGGCGTGACGCCGAGAACATGTCCGTCAACCCGACCGGCGGCAGCGACCGTTGGGCCGTCTCGCAGGCCGCCCCGTACCGGCGGATGCACGTCCGCGGCAACCTCGCGCTGGACGACGGCGGCTGGTCGAGCGGCGGCTTCATCTCCGACTCCAAGATCGACGGACAGATCCAGTCCGGCTCCCAGCAGCAGTTCCTCACCAAGGACACCGAGATGGGGTCCTGGAGCGGCTCCAACTGGAACATGGTCTTCGTCGGCGACAAGGGCGCGCCCGCGCAGAGCTTCCCGACGTACACCACCGTCGCCAGCGCGCCCGTGGTGCGCGAGAAGCCCTTCCTGTACATCGACAGCGCGGGCAAGTACCAGGTCTTCGTGCCCGCGCTCCAGTCCAACGCGTCCGGCACCACCTGGAACGGCAAGACGCCGGCCGGAGCGTCGCTGCCGATCGACCAGTTCTTCGTCGTCAAGCCGGGCAACACCGCCTCCGACATCAACGCGGCGCTCGCGGCGGGCAAGAACCTGCTGTTCACGCCGGGTGTCTACCACCTCAACCAGACGATCAACGTCACCCGGCCCGACACCGTCGTCCTCGGCCTCGGTCTGGCCACGCTCGTCCCGGACGGCGGCATCACCGCGCTGACCACGGCCGACGTGGACGGTGTGAAGCTGGCCGGGCTGCTGATCGACGCGGGCACCACCAACTCCCAGACGCTGATGCAGATCGGCCCGGCCGGCTCGTCCGCCAGCCACGCGGCCGACCCGACCAGCCTGTCCGACGTCTTCTTCCGGATCGGCGGCGCGGCGGTCGGCAAGGCCACCCAGTCGCTGGTCGTCAACAGCAACAACGTCATCGGCGACCACATGTGGCTGTGGCGCGCCGACCACGGCAACGGCGGCACCGTCGGCTGGAACACCAACACCGCCGCCACGGGCCTCGTCGTCAACGGCCAGAACGTCACCATGTACGGCCTGTTCGTCGAGCACTACCAGCAGACCCAGGTGCAGTGGAACGGCAACGGCGGCAGAACATACTTCTTCCAGAACGAGATGCCCTACGACCCGCCCAACCAGGCTTCCTGGATGAACGGTTCCTCGCAGGGCTACCCCGCCTACAAGGTGGCCGACTCGGTCACCAGTCATGAGGCGTGGGGGCTCGGCAGCTACTGCTACTTCTCCGCCAACTCCTCGGTGGTGTCGGCCAACTCCTTCCAGGTGCCGAACACCTCCGGTGTGAAGTTCCACGACATGGTGACCGTCTCGCTCGGTGGTGTCGGCACCATCAGCCATGTCATCAACACCACGGGAGCGGCCGTGAACAGCGGCCATCAGGTCACGTACCTGACCAGCTACCCCTAGGCACAAAAGGGGTACACGGGGGACACCGTGGGGCCGGCCGGCACAGGGGGCGCATCCCGTCGGCCGGCCCCACCTCCGTGGTGACGACCGACACACCCGTGGTCGGTGAACCCCCGGGAGTCCAGTCGCTGTCATCGGCAGCCGCGCAGCGGTGACGTGGTTCCCAAAAACCCCGGCCGGCCCATCCCCCCACGGGTGGGCCGGCCGGGGCCGACGGTGGTCGAACGCTGCGTCAGGACAGCGTCGATGCCGCCGGGTCCCACGCGTCCGGCAGCGGTGACACGGCCGGGGCGCTGGTTTCGAGGGTGCGGACGGTGTGCTCTTCGGCGGCGTCCGTTACCGTGGCCATCAAGTCGAGTACGTGCTGGGCGAGTTCGCCGGAGGCGCGGTGCTCGGTGCTGCCCCGGATGGCGCGGGCCATGTCCAGGACGCCGAGGCCGCGACCGGCGACCGTACCGGTGACGGGCAGGTCGCGCCAGTCGTCGTCACCGAACGCCCGGACCTGCAAAGGCCCTTCGAAGGTGTTCGGGTCGGGCAGTGACAGCGTGCCCTCGGTGCCGGTGACCTCGATGAGGCGGCGCGGCACCGAGGAGTCGAAGCTGAAGGTCGCCGAGCCGCTGGGGCCACCGGCGAAGTCCAGCAACGCGTGCACGTGCGTGGGTACGTCCACCGCGAAGGACGTGCCCTCCTTCGGCCCGGAACCGATCACCCGGTGCGCACGCGCCTGCCGCGCCGAGGCCGAGACCCGCGCCACCGGCCCGAACAGGGCGACCAGCGCCGTCAGATAGTACGGACCGATGTCGAACAGCGGCCCGGCGCCGTACTGGAAGAGGAACTCCGGGTTCGGGTGCCACGACTCCGGGCCTGGCCCCTGCGTGACGGCGGTCGCGCTCACCGGCTCGCCGATGACCCCGGCGGCCAGCGCCCGCTGCGCGGACTGGAGCCCGGCGCCGAGGAAGGTGTCGGGAGCGCTCCCAACCCGCAGCCCGCGCGACCGCGCCTCGGCCAGGATCTTCGCCCCGTCGGCCGGCGCCAGCGCGAGCGGCTTCTCGCCGTATACGTGCTTGCCCGCCTGGAGGGCGGCCGTGGCGACCTCCGCGTGCACGGCCGGGATCGTCAGGTTGACGACGATCTCCACCTCGGGGATCGCCAGCACCGACGCGAGGTCGCCCGAGGCCGCGATCCCGTACGTCCCGGCCGCCGTACGGGCCCGCTCGACGTCGATGTCGGCGACGGCGAGCACCCGCAGGTCGGGGAAGGCGGTCAGATGGTCCAGATACTGGGTGCTGATGACACCGGCGCCGACGACGGCGACGCCGACCGGGCCTGTGGTCATGAACGCTCCAGCGCGGTGAGGTAGGAGAGGCTTTCCGCGACGGCCTCGAAGATGTCGCCGGCGCAGGAGTCGAGTTCGACGATCCGCTGCGCGTCGGGCGCGGCGGCCAGGATCGACGGCACGTCGATGCGGCCCTTGCCGACCGCGGTGTGCGGCTCGTCCTTCACGCCGGGACCGTCCTTGACGTGCAGCGCCAGCACCCGGTCGCCCAG
Organism: Streptomyces sp. CBMA29; assembly: GCF_014596445.1. Classification (GTDB taxonomy): domain Bacteria; phylum Actinomycetota; class Actinomycetes; order Streptomycetales; family Streptomycetaceae; genus Actinacidiphila. Next base: position 27,993 of record NZ_MECL01000103.1, read on the forward strand.
CGCCCGCAGCAGCGCCGGTACATCGGCCCCGCCGACCGCCGCCCAGTACGTGTCGACCTCCAGGAACACCTCGGGGGCCAGCCGGTCCGCCAGCTCCTCCAGCGCCGTCCTGCCGTCGAAGCGCGGCTCGATCTCCCACCAGTGGTTGTGGTAGCCGATCCGCATACCGCGCTCGGCGGCCTTCTCGGCGAAGCCGTTGAGGATATCCGCGGTGCGCGAGAGGCCGTCGGAGGTGGTGAACTCCTCGTGCGCGATCCCGCCGGGGATGATCACCAGATCGGTGCCGACCGTGGCGATCGCGTCGAAGACCTCCGACGCCTCCTTGTCGAACAGGGCGTACGCGTGGGTGCTGTTGACGCTGAGCCCCAGGTCGTCGGCGACCTTGCGGAAACCGGTCGGGTCGGCCGTGGGGTCGTACGCCTCGACGGCTGTGTAACCGATCCCGGCGAGGCGGGACAGCGTGCCGTCGCGGTCGGCGGCGATCTGGTCCCGGAGGGTGTAGAGCTGGATGCTCAAGGGCGTGGCCATCGTGACGATGCCTCCTGGAAGTACGGCGGGTGCGGGTGCGGGTGCGGCGGGTGCGGCGAGTACGGGTGGTACGGGGGAGCGGCGGCCGGCGGTGACGCGCGGTCGGATCAGCCGACGATCAACGGCCGCAGTGTGCGGTGGGCGATCTCCAGACCCTGGGTGATCCGCTGGACGTCGCCGCTCCAGACGGGGTCCTCGTGCTCGACGGAGAGCGTGCCCGTGAAGCCGCCCTCGTAGAGGGTGTCGACGATCCGGCGCCAGTCGACGTCGCCGAGCCCCGGCACCCGGTAGCGCCACCAGCCGCTGTCCCAGCCGTCGGTCCGCGCCACCGACCGGCCGAAGAAGCCGTAACGGTCCCTGGCCCGCGGGTCGAGCTGCGCGTCCTTGGCCTGCGCGTGCGGGATGCGGTCGATGTACGGCTTCAGCGCCTCGACCGGGTCGATGCCGAGCCACAGCAGGTGCGAGGGGTCGTAGTTGAGATAGAGGCCGAGGTCGAACATCCACTCCCACAGCTCGGGGGAGTAGGCCAGATTCCCCGGATAGCCGTCCGGGTGCCAGCCCTCCATCACGCAGTTCTCGATGATGATCTTCACACCGCGTTCGCCCGCGTACTCCACCAGCGGCGGCAGCTCCCGCTCGGCCAGCGCGATGTTCTCCTTCACCGTCAGACCGGGGTGGCGGCCGACGAACGTGCCGACGTAGTCCACGCCCAGCAGTTGGGCGGCGTCCACATTGGCGCGTACGTGGGCGGCGATCTCCGCCCTGCGGGTCTCGTCCGGGTGCAGGTTGTTCTCGTAGTACGCCAGCGCGGACAGCGTCAGGCCGTGCCGGTCGAACAGGCCGCGTACTTCGTCGGCCCGCTGCTTGTCGAAGCCGGTCACATCGATGTGGCTGGCCTCGAACTCCCGTGAGCCGGTGGACGGCCAGGTGGCCACCTCCAGCGCCTGGTAGTCGTGCGAGGCCGCCCACGCGGCGATCTCGTCCAGCGGGAGCTGCGGAAGGCAGGCGGTCAGGAAGCCCAGCTTCATCTCAGGAGACCTCTTTCCAGGTCCGGTCCGCCGCCGAGTCCAGTACGGCCTCGGTCAGGCGCACCATGCGGGCGGCGTCGTCGAAGGTGGGGAACGTGCCCCCGGTGCCGTCGGCCGCGGACCCGCCCGCCGCGCCCGGGGCGCGGATCGCGGCGTGCACATCGCGGACGAAGGCGGCGAAACAGTCGAGATATCCCATCGGGTGGCCGCCGGGGACCACCGAGAGCCGGGCGGCGGCGGGCGAGAGCGTGGCCGGGTCGCGCAGCACGGCCGCGTTCTCACCGCGGCTGCCGACGAACAGCGACTCGGGGTTCTCCTGGTCGAAGGCGAGCGAGGTGCGGGTGCCGTCCACCTCGAACCACAGCCGGTTCTTCCGGCCGGGCGAGATCTGCGAGACGGTCACGGAACCGGTGGCGCCGCGGTCGGTGCGGAACAGGAGTTGCACCACGTCCTCGGTGTCCGGCCTGACCGGAGCGCCATCGCCCGCCGGGTCCGTACGGTCCACGGTCTGGCTGACCGCGGTCAGCTCCGCGATCCGGTGCCCGGTCACCCACTCCACCAGGTCGCACCAGTGCGAGCCGATGTCCGCGAAGGCGCGGGAAGGTCCGCCCGCCGCCGCGTCGACCCGCCAGTTGGTGTCGCCCGGCTCCGAGAGCCAGTCCTGGAGGTAGTGGCCGTGCACCAGCCGGACCTCGCCCGCCCGGCCGTCCAGCACCCGGGCCCGCGCCTCGGCCGCCATCGGGTGGTAGCGGTAGACGAACGGCACCGCCGCCACCAGGCCGCTGTCCGCGGCGAGCGCCGCGAGCGCGTCCGCGGTGGCCGACGACGTGGTCAGCGGCTTCTCGCACACCACGTGCTTGCCCGCCCGCAGCGCCAGTTCGGCGAGCCCGGCGTGCGCGTCGTTGGGCGTACAGATGTGCACCACGTCGACGTCGTCACTGGTGACCAGCGCCTCCGAGGAGTCGAAGGCCCGCCCGACCCCGAGCGCCGCCGCGGCCTCCTTGGCCCGCGCGGGTGTCGACGCGCTGACCCCGACCACCGGGGCGCCGCTCCTGCGCACCGCGTCCAGGTGCACCTGGCCGATCATGCCCACACCGGCGATGGCCGTACGCAGTGTCGTACCGGGTGTCGTACCGGGTGTCGTGCGCAGCGAAGAACCCGCTGTATCCGAGCTGGTACCGCCCACAAGTGCCCTCCCTTTCCGCTTGGTTGAAACGCTAGCCACCGCTGTTTCGGTTGACAATGGCAATATTTTCGCTATCTTCTGTCATAAATCGGGGGCCTGGCCGCGCAGGACGCGGATCGGGGACGACGGACGTACGGCGCAGGGGAGGGCAGGAACCGGTGACAGCCGCAAGCGACCGGCAGTTGACCGCGCTCAGCGAACTGGCGGGACTGGTGGCGGGCGGCGCCACCCGGCGCAGCCAACTCGCCACCGCCACCGGGCTGTCCAGGGCCGCGGTCGCCCAGCGCGTGGACCTGCTGATCGCCAAGGGCCTGCTGGTCGAGACCGGCACCATGGCCACCGAGCGCGGGCGCCCGCCGCTCACCCTCCAACTCGCCTCGCGGAACGCCGTGGTCTGCGCCGTCGACCTCGGCGCCACCCACCGCACGGTCGCCGTCGCCGAACTCGGCGGCCGGGTCCTCGCCGAAGCCACCGAAGCCCTCGACATCAACGCGGGACCCGAGGCCGTACTGACCGGGGTGCACGAGCAGATCGGCCGCCTGCTGGCCGACGCGGGACACCCCGCCGACCACGTACGCGCGATCAGCATCGGCGTACCGGGCCCGGTCGAGGCCCGCACCGGTACGGTGATCCGGCCGCCGATCATGCGCGGCTGGGACGGCTACCGGGTCCCCGGCTTCTTCGCCGGGCGCTACCACGCGCCCGTCCTCGTCGACAACGACGTCAACATGATGGCCCTGGGGGAGTACGGCCACCGTCCGGCCACCGCCCATCTGCTGTACGTCAAGGTCGGTACGGGCATCGGCTGCGGCATCGTCTCCGGCGGTGTCGTGCACCGCGGGGCCAGCGGCGCCGCGGGCGACATCGGCCACATCCGGGTACCGGGCCACGACGACGTGCTGTGCCACTGCGGCAACACCGGCTGCGTGGAGGCCGTCGCCTCGGGAGCGGCCATCGCGGCGAAGCTGCGGGAGGCAGGGTTGCCCGCCGAGCACGCCGCCGATGTGGTCCGCCTCGTGGCCGCGGGCGACCCGGTGGCCCGCCGCCAGGTACGGCTGGCCGCCCAACGGCTCGGCGACGTCCTGGCCTCGCTGGTCAGCTTCTACAACCCCGACACCATCGTGCTCGGCGGCAGCATCGCCAGCCTCCACGACGACCTGCTCGCCGACATCCGCGGCGCCGTCTACCGCAGGGCCCTCCCGCTGGCCACCAGAACCGTCGCCATCGAGACCACGATGCTCGGCCGCAGGGCGGGCATCGAGGGCGCGCGGCGGCTGGCGGTGCAGCATCTGCTCTCGCCCGAGGGCATCGGACACGTGCTCGCGGAGCCCGCGGTCTGAACCACTGTTGCCCCCATACCTGCCGGTGGACGCGCGTCACGTCACCTCACGGACCCATGACGGCTTTGGCGTATGGGTCGCGTACGCCCCCGCGGTGTGGGCATGCTGGTCCCATGGATGCGCACGGCGACGATGTTCCTGCCTACCAGACGATCCGGGTCACCACGCCCGAGTCCCCGGTCGCGGCGCTCGCCGACATCGAGGCGTGGAAGGCGAGAAAGACCTACCCCTCGATGCTGTTCGCGGGCGGCCCGGTCTTCGGCATCGCGTGCGAACTGGACTCCGGCGGCTGGGAGTTGCACCCGTACTTCAGTGGACTCGCCCCGCAGGACGCCCGCGACAGCCTCGGCTCCCACTTCCGCCGCCTCTCCCACGCGGCCGGCGAGGCCGGTGACCCCGAGGCCCAGGCCGAACTCCTCGCCGCGGGCGAGCGCATGGACTGGGAAGCCCTCGACGAGGTGACGGTACGCGGCAGCCGCTACCGCGTGGTGCGCGCCGAACGCTTCATCCGCATGGGGCCCGACGGGCCCGAACCCCCGCGCGACACCGACCCCGACCCGGGCGGCCCCGGCGAGTCCGGCGGCTTCGACCCCGCCGCGGGCCTGGTCATCGACCCCGTCAACGCGACCGGCATGTCCGAGGGCATCCTCAAGGTGGAACTCCTCGCCGCCCTCCGCAAAAGCGGCACCGTCCCCGCTGACGTCCGCGACGACTCGCGGCACGCCGCCGACACCCATCCCGGCGGTGTCCTGCTCCCCGCCACCTTCATGACCGCCGAACGCGACGGCGGCAGTTGGCGCCCCGACTCCAGCGGCACCGCCACCACCCCGCAGTCGGCCCGCGACGGCCTCGCCATGCAACTGCGCGTCATGCTCCCCTGGCAGAAGGACCTCAGCCCCGAGCAACGCGGGATCTACTCCCGCGCCGCCGACCACCTCGACGAACACCGCTGCGACGAACTCGACGTCGGCGGACGCCACTTCCGCGTGATCCGCGTCGAACGCCTCATCCGCATCGGCCCCGACGGGCCCGAGGGCCCCCGCCCCTCCGACCCCGACCCCACCCCGCCCGTCATGGTCCAGGACCAGCAACTCCGCGAACAGGGCCTCCCCGCCGACGAGGACGAGGAGTCCGACCCCGAACCGGACGAGCACATGCGGAAGTTCATGCGCCTCTTCGAGGAGGAACGGCTCCGCCGGGACAACCTCAAGAACAAGCCCCACCCCTGACGCCCCCGCCGGAGGCGAGAGGGCGGCACATAAGGGGGAGGCGTCAGCGTGGCCGGACCGACCGCGGCCCCACGACGGCCGCGCCGACCTCCGCGACGCGCGCCCGCAGGCCACGGTCGGCGGTGACGACGAGGCACGGGCGGTCGGGGTCCGCGGTGCGGGAGCGGGCGGCGACCTCGGTGATGAGGTCGTCGCCGCTGCCGGGCGCGGACTCCACGCGTACGCCGGG
>NZ_MECL01000104.1 GCF_014596445.1 Streptomyces sp. CBMA29
TCCGCCGCGGGCAACGTCCTCGCCGCCTCCGTCAGCCTGGAGGCGAACATCCGCGCCCTGTCGCCCGCGACGCTCGCGCTGGTACGTGACGGACTCCCGGCGCTGGCCGGTGTCGCGGCTCACGGCGAGGCGCGCGGCGCGGCCCGCCGCGGGGCGCGCCGCGGGGCCCACGGAAGAAAACTCCCGTCCGCCTGTCACATAGGCGCGCCGCCGCGCGTGTAGTTCTGAGGGAGGGAAGAACCACATGACCGCACAGCCAGAACCGGCGGCGGACTTCGACCAGTTCTACGCCGCGACGGCGAAGCGCATGGTGGCCGTCGTCTACACGATCACCGGGGACCTGGGTGAGGCGGAGGACGCCGTGCAGGAGGCGTACGCCAGGGCATGGCAGCGCTGGCCGAAGCTCACCGCGGAGGGCGACCCCGCGCCCTGGGTGCGTACCGTCGCCGTACGTCTGGCGGTGAGCACCTGGCGCAAGGCCCGCAACCGGGTGCGCGCGCACTTCCGGCACGGGCCGCCGCCCGACGCCCCGGCGCTCGCACCCGACCGGGTCGCGCTGATCGACGCCCTGCGCGCGCTCGGCGACGACCAGCGCACCGCCGTGGTCATGCACCACCTCCTCGACCTGCCGGTGGAGGAGATCGCCCGGCAGACCGGCGTGTCCAGCGCCGCCGTACGGACCCGGCTGAGCCGGGGGAGGAGAGCACTGGGCGCCCTGCTCAAGGACGACCCGGCGGACGACGCGGAGCCCGAACCCGCCGGTCGTGACGCCGTCACCACTGCCACTGCCACTGCCACCACCGCCGCCGCCGACGACGCACGCCACGCACGTGCGGCGCGCACCCGCACCGAGGAGGTGCCCCTCCATGGCTGACCCGTTCGGCCGCCCGGCCGGTCCCGACCACCTCGGCACCGACGCCGACGCCGACGCCGACATCGGCATCGGCATCGGCACCGGCTCAGACACCGGCACCGGCTCAGACACCTCCAGCGGCTCGGACTCCGCCGAGCCGCTGGACGAGCGGCTGCGCGGACTCGCCCGCGACACCGAGCCGTTGGTCGTACTCGCCGGGGCCCCGGCCGCCCGCAGGCTCGGCGAACGGCGGCGCGCCCGCCGCAGGACCGGGGCCGTGTCGCTGGTCGCGGCCCTCGCGGTCGCCGTCGGCACCTGGCAGTCGCTGCCCGGCTCCGACGACCCGCGCGGCACCGGCGCGCTGCCGGGCACCGTCGCGACCACCACGCCCCCGCCCGATCCACCCGACCCGGTCGCCCTGGCCCACCGCCTCACCGACGAACTGCTGCCGCCCGGCGCCCTGCCGTTCTTCCCCATGACCCCCTGGAAGACCCTCGCCCCGGGCACCGCGCTCAAGCTCACCGCGGCCTGCCCGGCGCCGACGCCCGCGGGAGACGTACGGGCCGGCGCGGTACGGCTGTACGGCGCGTCGGCGGGGGAGGAGGCGGAGTACCTGCTCTACGCGTTCACCGACGCCGAGGCCGCCCGCTACCGGACGGAACGGTTCGGCGAGGCGGTGAAGGGCGCGTGCGGTATCGAGCTGACCACCGATCTCGGCAAGACGGGTGAAGCCGTCGACGGTCCGGGTGTCTACCAGGGCAGCAGCACAACGGGCACCGGGGTGCGGATCCTGATGAACCGGCAGGGCGCCTACCTCGCCGTGCTGCTGATCCGCGCGCCGGGGAACCCGCTGGGCGCCGGGAGCGACTATGTCTACAAGGACCCGCAGCCGGCCGCGTGCATCGCCGCGTCGCTGAAGCGGCTGGCGGAGGGCGGCGCGCGACCGAGCACGTCCACGTCGCCGCCGGACGTCTTCGTCCACGGCGCCTCCGGCGGGGCCGGCAGCGGGGTCGGCGGCGGGTCCACGATGTCGCGCACCTTCGTCACCGGCGGGAAGGCGTGCTGATCCGCCGCGCCCTTTCCGTGCCTGATCCGCCGCCGACCTGCCCGATCCGCCGCCACCCCGACCACCGTTCGCGCCGATCACCGTTCGCCCCGATCACCGTTCGCCCCGACCACCTCTGACAAGGAACCGACTGCCGTGTACCGCACTCGCATACGCAACCCCCGACCGCGGGCGCTCGCCGTGCCCGCCCTCCTGCTGGCCGTGGCGATGGGCGTCACCGCGTGCGGCGGCCACGACGGCGACAAGGCGGGCGGCTCGTCCGACGGCAAGGGCGCGGGCCGGTCGGCGTCCGCCGGCTCCGCCGCGCGGATCACCGTCACACCGGCCAAGGACAGCGCGGGCGTCGACCCGGCCGCGCCGGTCAAGGTCACCGTTGACGGCGGCACGCTCGGCACGGTCACCGTGACCCCCGAGGGCACGTCCAAGGACGGCGTGACGCCGATCGAGGTGACCGGCGCGCTGGACGCCGCCAAGCACACCTGGACCTCCGACCGCACGATGACCCCCGGCACCGCCTACACCGTCCAGGTCACCGCGGCCGACAGCGCGGGCAAGCAGACCCGTACCACCAGCGCCTTCCACACCCTGACGGCGGCCAAGGTCAACGGCGTCACCCCGACCCCGCTGAACAACGCGGTCGTCGGCGTCGGCCTGCCCGTCTCCCTCGCCTTCGACAACCCGGTCACCGACAAGGCGGCCAGGGCGGCGGTCGAGAAGGCGCTGACCGTCACCACCAGCCCGGCCGTCCAGGGCAGTTGGGGCTGGGTCACCGACCCGCTGACCGGTGTCCAGCGGGTGGACTGGCGGCCGGACGCGTACTGGACGCCGAACACCAAGGTCACGCTGACCGCCAGGCTCAGCGGGATCGACACCGGGGGCGGGCGCTATCTGCGCCGCGACATCCACGACACGTTCACCATCGGCACCGCCCGGATCTCGTACGTCGACCTCAAGGCGCACACCATGCGGGTCACCGAGAACGGCAAGACCGTCAAGACCTTCAAGATCTCCGGCGGCAAGCCCGCCTTCCCGACCTGGGACGGGAAGATGGTGGTGATCAGCAAGCAGTCCACCGTACGGATGACGTCCTCGTCGGTCGGCATCGCCACCTCCGAGGACTCGGCGGACTTCTACGACAAGGACGTGAAGTACGCGGTCAACATCACCACCTCCGGCACGTACACCCACGCGGCGCCCTGGAACGACGCGATGATGGGCGTGCAGAACGGCAGCCACGGGTGCATCGGCATGCACACCGCGGACGCCAAGTGGTTCTTCGACCGGTCGGTCCGCGGCGACCTGGTGGTCACCTCGGGCTCCACGCGCGCCACCGTCGACAAGGGCAACGGCTTCGGTGAGTGGAACCTCGGCAAGGACGCGTGGCGCCGGCTCAGCGCGCTCGCCTGACGAGACACTTGTGCCCACTATGTGACCGACGGGTAGGCTCTTCGCCGTGTCAAAGCCGCTGAGCCTGCCCTTCGATCCGATCGCCCGCGCCGACGAGCTGTGGACCCGGCACTGGGGCGGGGTCCCCTCGATGGGTGCCATCACCTCGATCATGCGCGCCCAGCAGATCCTGCTCGGCCAGGTCGACGCGGTGGTCAGGCCGTACGGGCTGACCTTCGCGCGGTACGAGGCGCTGGTGCTGCTCACCTTCTCCAAGGCGGGGGAGCTGCCGATGTCCAAGATCGGCGAGCGGCTGATGGTGCACCCGACGTCCGTCACCAACACCGTGGACCGGCTGGTCTCCGCCGGTCTCGTCGCCAAGCGCCCCAACCCCAACGACGGCCGCGGCACCCTCGCCTCGATCACCGACAAGGGCCGCGAGATCGTCGAGTCCGCCACCCGCGACCTGGTCGCCATGGACTTCGGCCTCAGCGCCTACGACGCGGAGGAGTGCGGTGAGATCTTCGCGCTCCTGCGCCCGCTGCGGATAGCGGCGGGCGACTTCGAGGAGTCCTGACCTGCGGTCGGCTCCGCGCGTCGCGCCGTCCCCCGACCCGGATGAGCCCGGCATTTCGGGGCGGCTAGGCTCGATGCCATGAAATCCAGCGTGCTGACCCGCTACCGGGTGATGGCCTTTGTGACAGGCGTGCTGCTGATCGTGCTCACCGTGGGCACGATCGCCAAGTACGTGCTCGACATCAATGGCGCGGGCACCTTCACCAGGGCGGTGGGCTTCGCCCACGGCTGGCTCTACGTCGTCTATCTGATCTTCGCCTTCGACCTGTGCAACAAGGCGAAGTGGCCGCTCGGCCGGATGGCCTGGGTGCTGCTGGCGGGCACCGTCCCGACCGCCGCGTTCTTCGTCGAGCGCCGCGTGACGCGTGAGCTGGCACCGAAGGTGATCCGGCCGGAGAAGCCCGAGCCCGTCAACGCCTGAGACCCGGCCGCCAGAGCCCCGGCCGCCTGAGCCCTCGCCGTCTGAGACCCGGCTCACCCCAAGGGTGGGCCGTGTTCCCATCGACTTTTACTAGGACGTCCTAGTAAATTCGAGGGTATGGACTCCCAAGGCATCGAGACAGGCCGCCAGCGCTGGCAGGCACGGTACGACGCAGCCCGTAAGCGGGAGGCCGACTTCAGCACGCTCTCGGGCGACCCCGTGGAGCCGGTGTACGGCCCGCCGGCGGGCGCCGACATCCCCGGGTTCGAGCGGATCGGCTGGCCGGGCGAGTACCCGTTCACGCGCGGACTGCACCCGACCGGCTACCGGGGGCGTACGTGGACGATCCGGCAGTTCGCCGGGTTCGGCAACGCGCGGCAGACCAACGAGCGCTACAAGATGATCCTGGCCGCGGGCGGCGGCGGCCTCTCCGTCGCCTTCGACATGCCGACCCTGATGGGCCGCGACTCCGACGACCCCCGCTCGCTCGGCGAGGTCGGCCACTGCGGTGTCGCCATCGACACGGCCGCCGACATGGAGGTCCTGTTCGACGACATCCCGCTCGGCGACGTCACCACCTCGATGACCATCTCCGGGCCCGCCGTCCCGGTCTTCTGCATGTACCTGGTCGCCGCCGAGCGACAGGGCATCGACCCGGCCGTGCTCAACGGCACGCTCCAGACGGACATCTTCAAGGAGTACATCGCCCAGAAGGAGTGGCTCTTCGAGCCCGCCCCGCACCTGCGGCTGATCGGCGACCTGATGGAGCACTGCGCCGCCTCCATCCCCGCGTACAAGCCGCTGTCCGTCTCCGGCTACCACATCCGCGAGGCCGGGGCGACGGCCGCGCAGGAGCTGGCGTACACCCTGGCCGACGGCTTCGGCTACGTGGAGCTCGGCCTGTCGCGCGGCCTGGACGTCAACACCTTCGCGCCCGGCCTGTCCTTCTTCTTCGACGCGCACCTCGACTTCTTCGAGGAGATCGCCAAATTCCGCGCCGCCCGCCGCATCTGGGCCCGTTGGATGCGCGACGAGTACGGCGCCACCAGCGACAAGGCGCAGTGGCTGCGCTTCCACACCCAGACCGCCGGGGTGTCGCTGACCGCGCAGCAGCCGTACAACAACGTCGTACGTACCGCCGTCGAGGCGCTGTCCGCCGTGCTCGGCGGCACCAACTCGCTGCACACCAACGCCCTCGACGAGACGCTGGCGCTCCCCAGCGAGCAGGCCGCCGAGATCGCGCTGCGCACGCAGCAGGTGCTGATGGAGGAGACCGGCGTCGCCAACGTCGCCGACCCGCTGGGCGGTTCCTGGTACGTCGAGGCGCTGACCGACCGCATCGAGGCCGACGCCGAGAAGATCTTCGACCGGATCAGGGCGCTGGGCGCCAAGGCCGTGCCGAGCGGCGAGCACCCGATCGGGCCGATGACCTCCGGCATCCTGCGCGGCATCGAGGACGGTTACTTCACGGGCGAGATCGCCGAGTCCGCCTTCCAGTACCAGCGTTCCCTCGAAAAGGGCGACAAGCGTGTCGTCGGCGTCAACGTCCACCACGGCTCCGTCACCGGCGACCTGGAGATCCTGCGGGTCAGCCACGAGGTCGAGCGCGACCAGGTCCGCGACCTCGCCTCCCGCCGCACGGCCCGCGACGACGCCGCCGTGAGTACCGCCCTGGACGCCATGCTCGCCGCCGCCCGCGACGGCTCCAACATGATCCCGCCCATGCTCGACGCCGTCCGCGCCGAGGCCACCCTCGGCGAGATCTGCGACGTCCTGCGCGCCGAATGGGGCACCTACACCGAGCCCGCCCGCTTCTGACACCCAGTGGTACGCCGCCGGTCGGGCCGTGGCCTGTCGTCCGTCCGGCGCGCCGTGTAGTCCGTCGTCGTCACGGCCCGTTCCGTTCGCTGTTCGCTGGGTAGCCTCGACATCTCTTGCGCAATCCACCGGCCCTCCAGCGAAAGGACGTTCGTGGCCCTTGAAGCGACCGTCGGCGACGACGGGATGATTCACATCCGCGAAACCGAGCAGCCGGAGATCGTGGCCGTCACCACCCCCGCCAAGTGGGAGGCATTCGTCAAGGGCGTCCGCGCGGGCGAGTTCGACCACTTCGTGGCAGGCGTGGAGACCCCGGAGTACGGCGCCATGAACGCGACCCCCTGACGCCGGGCCGCCCGTGATCCGCCGGACACGCCCTAGCTCCGGACGCCGGTGAGGCCGAGGATCAGGAGGAGGGCGAGGCGGTCGGCCCATTCGTCGTCGACCGGGGCCGCGCTGATCATGACGCGGTGGACGACGGTGCCCGCGATGACGTCGAAGATGAGGTCGGCGTCGCGGGTGGCGAGGGCGGGGTCGCACGGAGCGGGCGGGTCCGGGGGGAGTTCGCCGCGCTGCTGGGCGCGGTGCCGGCCGAGCAGGACGAGGTGCTTCTGGCGGTCGACGATCGCCTCGCGGATGCGCAGCCGCAGGGCGTCGTCGTGGGTGGCCTCGGCGACGACGGCCATCAGGCCGGTTCTGATGGCGGGCCGGTTGAGGAGTTCGGCGAAGCGCAGGACCACGCCGCGGATGTCGGCGTGCAGGCTGCCGAGGTCCGGGAGGTCGAGCTGTTCCTCGAAGAGGGCGGCGATCGCGTCGACGACCAGCTCGTTCTTGCCGTTCCAGCGCCGGTACAGGGTGGTCTTGGCGACGCCCGCGCGGGCCGCGACGTCGCTCAGCGTCAGCTTTCCCCAGCCCAGTTCGACCAGCGCCTCGCGGGTGGCGCCGAGGATCGCACGGTCGGCCTCGGCACTTCGCGGGCGGCCGGTGCGTTTGTGAGGGGTGGGGGGCTCCACGAGCGGCTCCATAGGGCGGACCATACCGGCCGGTAGGTTACGTGACGAGTGACCGGTATCACATCGGGCGGCCTCCGCCGGGCAGCTCAGGACAGTTACGCTACGACCCGTAGCGAAACGTGCGACAACCACGGGTGCGGATGGGGATCCGTACCGACAGCACCGCTCAGCACCACCAGATCCGGGGTCTATCCGGGGTCTGTGCACGATCGGGTCCGGTAGGGGGGAGGATTGACCTCATGCAGCCACGGAACATGTCCATGAGCGGCGTGGTCGACCTCGCCGCGGTGAAGGCGGCCGGTGAGGCCAAGGTGAAGGCCGAGCAGGCCAGGGCGCAGCGGCAGGACCCCGCGAACGCCGACGCCCACACCGCTTCGCCGCTCGTCATCGAGGTGACCGAGGAGACCTTCGAGAGCGACGTCCTCCAGCGCTCCGCCGAAGTCCCGGTCGTCATCAGCTTCTGGGCCGACCAGGCCGACGCGAGCAAGCAGCTCAACGCGGTACTGGAACGGCTCACCGCCGAGTACCACGGGCGCTTCGTCCTCGCCACCGCCGAGGTCTACGCCAACCAGACGCTCTTCCAGCAGTTCGGTGTCCAGGGAGTGCCCGCGGTCTTCGCGGTGCTGGCCGGGCAGGCCATGCCGCTCTTCCAGGGCAGCGCGCCGGAGGACCAGATCACCGAAGTGCTCGACCAGTTGATCGCCGTCGCCGAGCAGCGCTTCGGCATCGTCGGCCCCGAGGTGGACACGGACGCCGCCGCCGAGGGCGCGGCTCCGGCCGCCGAGGCGCCGCCGCGCCCTGCCACCCCGCAGGAGCTGGCGCTGTCCGCCGCGCACGACGCGCTGGACGCCGGTGACCTGGGCGGCGCCATCCAGGCGTACCGCACGGTGCTCTCCGGTGAGCCGGGCAACCCCGAGGCCAAGCTGGGCCTGGCCCAGGCCGAGCTGCTCGACCGCGTCCAGGACGCCGACCAGCAGGCGGTCCGCGAGGCCGCCGCCGCGTCACCCTCCGACGTCACCGCGCAGCTCGCCGCGGCCGACCTCGATCTGGTGGGCGGTCATGTGGAGGACGCCTTCTCGCGTCTGGTGGACACCGTGCGCCGCACCGCGGGCGACGACCGCGACGCCGTACGCGTACGGCTGCTGGAGCTGTTCGAGGTCATCGGCCCCGACGACCCCCGGGTGGTCGCCGCGCGTACGGCGCTGATCAGAGTCCTCTTCTGAGGCGGCCGGGCGGCTGAACGGGGCGCTCCGCCGAGTTGACCCGGCGGTCAGTTACCGCCGGTTCCCCGAGTGCCCGCCCCGGTTTTACTCAGAGATTTAGCGACACGGCGACCGCACTTTATCAAACCGTGACAATGGGCGGTCGCCGTTACCTCCGGTAAGGAATCAGCGCCGTTTCGGCCGCTGATGTTCTTTATGTCGGATTTACTTGCCACGACCTTCCTCACTCTGCGTGAAATCGCTCCATCCGGGGCGCACGGCCGTGACACCCATCCGTTACTCGCTAGTAACGAGCCCCTTGTGCGGCGCTCCCGAATGGTCCACGATCGGCCAAGCTCGGTCCGTTGCCACAGCCCGACCGCCAGTCGGCGCCACGGTCCGCGGGTCCCCGCCGAGTGGGTGCGTACGGCTCATGCCGCCGCTCCGGGACAGGGGGGTCTTCGTCTACCGGCGGAGCCTGTCCAGCAGGTTGCGCGAGAGCGTGGCCAGTGGTTGTCGCTCGGGGGTGATCGCCGAAGGTTCGGACACCGCCGTCCGTACTCCTTACTTCTTCGTAGGGAGGGACGGTCCGCCGATCACCGGCGCTCTCCTTCCCGAGGACGTAGCACTTCTCCCATCCCAGGCCAGGACCCGAACATCCGGCCGGAGATGTACGTCCGAGAAGGAGGAAAAATGGAGTCGCTCGTTCGTGGCGGTACCAGATGGCGGCGGTTCGCCGTCGTCATGGTGCCGAGTGTCGCGGCTACGGCCGCGGTAGGTATAGCCATCGCTCAGGGCGCGCTCGCCGCGTCCTTCAGCGTGTCGGGTCAGCAGTTCAAGGTGACGGCGGAGCACCTGGACGGCACCGGCTTCGAGCAGTACGGCGCGCTGGACGTTCAGCACGGTGGCAAGTACATCCCGGTCGCGGTGTCGGCGTTCACGGACGCCACCATCAACGGCCTGTGCCAGTCCGTGGTCGTCCCGACGCCGATCGGTGATGTCACGCTCAAGCTGACGGCCGGCAAGGACCCGAAGAAGCCGGTTGTGGCACACAACCTCTACATCGACCTCGACCAGCTCGACGCCGATGCGGAGTTCCAGAACATCAACATCGGCGTCGCGGCCGGTGACAGTCACAAGGGTCCTGGCATCAAGGACAAGGACGCGACGGACCCGGGCTCGTTCGCGCAGGAGGCCGACCGGGCCATCCTCGACGGCGTGCACCAGACCGCCTGGGCCACCAGCGCGGGCACCTTCAAGCTCGCGGGCCTCAGCCTCGGCGTCAAGAAGGGCTCCGGCGCCGGAGTGGAGTGCTACTAAGCACCGCCTGAGTGGTCCGGGTGAGCCGCGCGGGACGCGGCTCACCCGGCGCCACCGATCGATCTCTCAGCAAATGCCAGTCCCAGGGAGCTGTTTCCTATGAGCGCCGAGTCAACAGGACTGAGTGCCCGGATCCGTTATTGGCGGCTGTCGTTCCGCCACTGGCGTTGGGGGCGCCCGTTCTGGGCGGGTCTGCTGACCCTCCTCGCCGGAGTGCCGATCGCCTACTTCCCGTACGCGAACCTCACACTCGGCCAACTGACCGTCCGGATGGCGACGACCGCGGGCTCCGGCTCGCTGATCATCGGTGTCCTGCTGTTCGTGCTCGGCCTCACCATGTGGTTCCAGAGCGCGGTACGCATCTTCGCCGGTGTCGCGTCGATCCTGCTCGCCCTGGTGTCGCTGGTGGTCTCCAACTTCGGCGGCTTCCTCGTCGGCTTCCTGCCCGCGCTGCTCGGCGGCGCGCTCGCCGTCTCCTGGGCGCCGGGTGTCCCGGCGACCGACGAGCCGGGCGAGAAGGCGGAGCTGCCCGACGGCGCCCCTGAGGGCGACGGGGACGAGAACACTCCGCCCACCCTGCCCGCGCAGTCCCAGGGGCCCCACGAGCCCGCTGAGACGTACGGACAGCCCGAGCCGGTCCACGCCGGAGCGCGGCCCGACGAAGAGAACACCGAGGAGAACGGGAGGCACCGTGCTGGGTGACGACGCTCAGCAGGCCGAGAGCGACGGGTCCCGTAACCGGGGCACCTCGGGACCGCGGCACGCGGCTCCCCGCAAGTCCCTGCTGACCAAACTGCACGTGCCCGCCGGGAAGGCGGTCGCCCTGGCCGCGATGCCCACGGCCGTGCTGATGGGCATGGGCTTCACGCCGCATCTCGCGCAGGCCGACGAGATGCCCAAGAACCCGTACAAGCCCGGCCCTTGCGTGACCCAGTCGGACACCCCGAGCCCTTCGGCCTCCGCCACCAAGAGCGCGGCGGACGGCAAGGCCACGGACAAGCCGGGCGGGCAGGAGTCGCCGAAACCGACGACCAGCCCGACCCCTTCGGCGAGCCCCGACGCGCCCGCGCCGACCGAGTCGGCGAAGGCGCCCTCGTCGGACGGCGCCGACAGCAAGACGGACGACAAGGCCGACGGCACGACGGACGGCAAGTCCGGCGCGGCGGCCACACCGAGCGCCACCCCGAGCCCGACCAAGTCGGTCAACCCGTGGGACCCGCTGGGCCTCGGCGACCTGGTGAGCGGGCTGCTCGGCGGCGGCAAGACCCCGACCGCGACGCCCACCACCCAGGCCCCGCAGCCGGACCCGGCGCCGACGACCGCGAAGCCCGAGCCGAGCACGTCGCCGTCGGCGAGCGCGCCCGCCAAGGGCGACGACCCGGTGGGCACGGTCGGCAAGACCGTCAAGGACACCGTCGACACCGCCACGAGCGGTCTCGACAAGACGGTCAAGGACACCAAGGACGCGGCCAAGGACGCGAAGGACGCCAAGGACAAGGCGTCGCCCAGTGCCACCCCGAGCGCGGGCGGCACCGGCGACCCGCAGTCCTTCCCGTGCCCGGTGTACGACGCGCAGGCGCTCGCCGACGCCGATGTCGAGCAGGGCATACCGCTGCTGCCCGACACCCCGTGGGTCCTGAAGACCACCAAGCTGTCCCTGCACGGCCTGGCGTACCACGGCATAGTCAAGGTCAAGACGCACAACGGCACGGTGAAGGACGTCCTGAAGTTCACCGTCTCCGGCATCGACATCGACAATCTGCACCAGATAGTCGACGGCCCCAAGGGCACGAAGACGAACGTCGAGGCGGCCAAGGGCTCCACCTCGACGTTCACCAACGGCACGGTGACGCTCTACACCGAGTCCCTCAGCGGCAATCTCCTCGGGCTGATCCCCATCACCTTCACCCCGAAGGCGCCCCCGCCGCTGACCCTCCCCGAACTGTTCTTCACCAACGCCACCGTCATCCAGGCGGCCCAGTTCGGCGGCACCCTGCACGTCCCCGGGATGCACATCTACGGCAGCGCCGGCTAGCCCGAAGCCTCCCGCACGCCCGACGCCGCGCGGCCCGTACCCCGTTCAGCAGGGGTACGGGCCGCGCGGCGTCGACAGGGAGCGGCGGTCAGTCGCCGAGGTGGTGGACGCGGACGAGGTTGGTGGTGCCGGGGACGCCCGGGGGGGAACCGGCGGTGATGATGACGGTGTCGCCCTTGGCGTACTCGGAGAGCTTGAGCATCTCGCGGTCGACGAGCTCGACCATGGCGTCGGTGTTGTCGACGTGCTCGACCACGAAGGACTCCACACCCCAGGTCAGCGCGAGCTGGTTGCGGGTGGCGGGGTCGGTGGTGAAGGCCAGGACCGGCTCGGGCACGCGGTAGCGGGCCAGGCGGCGGGCGGTGTCACCGGACTTGGTGAAGGCGACCAGGGACTTGGCGTCCAGGAAGTCGCCCAGCTCGGCGGCGGCCCGCGCCACGGCGCCGCCCTGGGTGCGCGGCTTCTTGCCGGGGGCCAGCGGCTGGAGCCCGCGGCACAGCAGCTCCTCCTCGGCGGCCACGACGATCCGCGACATCGTCTTGACGGTCTCGATCGGATACTTGCCGACCGACGACTCGGCGGACAGCATGACCGCGTCCGCGCCGTCCAGGATCGCGTTGGCCACGTCGGACGCCTCGGCGCGCGTCGGCCGCGAGTTGGTGATCATCGACTCCATCATCTGGGTCGCCACGATCACCGGCTTGGCGTTGCGCCGGCACATCTCGACCAGCCGCTTCTGCACGACCGGCACCTGCTCCAGCGGGTACTCCACGGCGAGGTCGCCGCGCGCCACCATCACCGCGTCGAACGCCGCGACGACGCTCTCCATGTTCTCGACCGCCTGCGGCTTCTCCACCTTGGCGATGACCGGGACGCGGAGTCCCTCCTCGTCCATGACGCGGTGCACGTCACGGACGTCCTTGGCGTCGCGCACGAAGGACAGCGCGACCATGTCGACGCCCATCCGCAGCGCGAACCGCAGGTCGTCGATGTCCTTCTCCGACAGGGCCGGCACGTTCACCGCGGCGCCCGGCAGGTTGATGCCCTTGTGGTCGGAGATCACGCCGCCCTCGACCACGAGCGTGCGGACCCGCGGGCCCTCGACCTCGATGACGCGCAGCGCCACGTTGCCGTCGTTGATCAGGATCGGGTCGCCCTTGGAGACGTCGCCCGGCAGACCCTTGTACGTGGTGCCGCAGATGGACTTGTCGCCCGCGACGTCCTCGACGGTGATGGTGAACTCGTCGCCCGCGATCAGCTCGACCGGTCCGTCGGCGAATTTGGCGAGGCGGATCTTGGGACCCTGGAGGTCGGCGAGGACTCCGATCGCCCGGCCGGTCTCGGCGGCGATCTTACGGACGCGCTGGTAGCGCTCCTCGTGCTCGGCGTGGCTGCCGTGACTGAAATTGAAACGGGCCACATTCATGCCCGCCTCGACCAACGACTTGAGCTGGTCGTAGGAGTCGACGGCGGGACCCAGGGTACAGACGATCTTGGCTCGGCGCATGGGCGCTATCCTATCGGTTTGTTCCGCTCCGGAATATTCCAGGGGCGGTCGTGGCTGTGGGACGGTCAGCCATGCTTATTCGGTCGCCAGTACGTAAGTATCGCGGGCGATCTCCAGCTCTTCGTCAGTGGGCACCACCGCGACGGCCACCCGCGACGACGCCGCCGAGACCAGCCGGGCCGCAGTGCCGCGAACCGCGTTGCGTACAGGGTCCATAGTGACACCTAGATTGTCGAGACCCAACAAAGCCGCTTCGCGAACTGCGGCCGAATTCTCGCCGACGCCCGCCGTGAAGGCGATCGCGTCCACCCGGCCGAGCACCGCGCTGAAGGCCCCCACGTAGCGGCGGATGCGGTGCGCGTAGACGTCGAAGGCGAGCTGCGCCGCCCGGTCGCCCTCGGCCATCCGGCGGCCGATCTCCCGCATGTCGTTGGCACCGCACAGGCCCAGCAGACCGCTGCGCTTGTTCAGCAGTGTGTCGATCTCGTCGGTGCCCATGCCGGCCACCCGCTCCAGGTGGAACACCACCGCCGGGTCGAGGTCGCCGGAGCGGGTGCCCATGACCAGGCCCTCAAGGGGCGTCAGGCCCATCGAGGTGTCCACGCACACCCCGCCGCGCACCGCGGACGCCGACGCGCCGTTGCCCAGGTGCAGCACGATCACATTGACGTTGGCCGGTTCCCTGCCGAGCAGTCCCGCCGTCGCCCGCGAGACGAAGGCGTGCGAGGCGCCGTGGAAACCGTAGCGGCGGATGCCGTACCGGTCGGCGGTCGCCGCGTCGATCGCGTACCGCGCCGCGGCCTCCGGGATCGTCGAGTGGAAGGCCGTGTCGAAGACCGCGACCTGCGGCAGATCGGGCCGCAGCTCACGCGTCACCTTGATGCCGGTGATGTTGGCCGGATTGTGCAGAGGTGCCAACGGCACCAGCTCCTCGATCGCGGCCACCACCTCGTCGGTGATCAGCGTCGGCTCGGTGAACCGCGTACCGCCGTGCACCACCCGATGGCCGATCGCCGCCAGTTGCGGCGAGTCAAGACCGAGCCCCTGCCCGTCCAGCTCCGTCGCCACCGTACGCAGCGCCGCCGCGTGGTCGGCCACCCCGCCGTCCTCACCGATCCGCTCCACCAGACCGGTCGCCAGCCGCGCGTGGTCGGTCATGTCCAGCAACTGGTACTTCACCGACGAGGAGCCGGAGTTGATGACCAGCACACGGGTCGCGCTCACGGGTTCTCTCCCTGGGCCTGGATCGCGGTGATCGCGACCGTCGTGACGATGTCCTGCACCAGCGCGCCACGCGACAGGTCGTTGACCGGCTTGCGCAGACCCTGGAGCACCGGTCCGACGGCGACCGCGCCCGCCGAGCGCTGCACCGCCTTGTACGTGTTGTTGCCGGTGTTCAGGTCGGGGAAGATCAGTACGGTCGCCTGCCCGGCCACCGCGGACCCCGGCATCTTGGTGGCCGCCACCGAAGGCGCCACCGCCGCGTCGTACTGGATCGGCCCCTCCACCAGCAGATCGGGTCGCCGCTCGCGGACCAGCTCGGTCGCCGCCCGCACCTTGTCGACGTCCGCGCCCGAGCCCGAGGTGCCGGTCGAGTACGACAGCATCGCGATCCGCGGCTGTACGTCGAAGCGGGCCGCGGTGCCCGCCGCCTGGATGGCGATGTCCGCCAACTGCTCGGCGTCCGGGTCGGGATTGACGGCGCAGTCGCCGTACACCAGCACCTTGTCGGCCAGGCACATGAAGAACACCGAGGAGACGATCGCCGCGTCGGTACGGGTCTTGATGATCTCGAAGGCCGGGCGGATCGTCGCCGCCGTGGAGTGCACCGCGCCCGACACCATGCCGTCGGCCAGGCCCTCCTGGACCATCAGGGTGCCGAAGTACGACACGTCCGCGACCACGTCGTACGCCAGCTCGTAGCTGACGCCCTTGTGCGCGCGCAGTTGCGCGTACAGCGCGGCGAAACGGTCCCGCAGCGGTGAGGTCTGCGGGTCGACGACGCTCACGCCCGGCTGGTCGAGGGAGATCCCGAGATCGGCCGCCTTCTTGCGCAGCGTGTCCTCCTCGCCGAGCAGGATCAGGTCGCAGACCCCGCGGCGCAGCAGCACCTCGGCGGCCCGCAGAATGCGCTCCTCGCCGCCCTCGGGCAGCACGATCCGCTTGCGCGCCGACCGGGCCCGCTCGATCAGCGCGTGCTCGAACATCATCGGCGTCACCCGCGCGGACCTGGCGACCGACAGCCGCTCGGTCAGCTCCGCGGTGTCGACATGCGTCTCGAACACGCCCAGCGCCGTCTCCGCCTTGCGCGGCGTGCCCGCGCCCAGCTTGCCGTCCAGCGCGAACAGCCCGGCCGCCGTCGGGAAGGAGCCGGTCGCCACCGACAGCACCGGGGTGCCGGGCGCCAGCCGGTTCGCCAGCGCCAGGATGTGCGGCGGCGGCTTCTCGTCCAGCGTCAGCAGCACCCCCGCGATCGGCGGCGACCCCGCCGAGTGCGCCGCCAGCGCCCCGATCACCAGGTCCGCCCGGTCGCCGGGGGTCACCACCACACAGCCGGGGGTCAGCGCGGGCAGGAACGTCGGCAGCATCGCGCCGCCGAACACAAAGTCCAGCGCGTCCCTGGACATCCCCGCGTCGTCGCCCAGCAGCACCCGCGCGCCCAGCGTCTCCGCGATCTGCGCCACCGTCGGCGCCGACAGCGCGGGCTCGTCCGGCAGGACGTACACCGGTACGTCCGGGGCCCGGCCCAGCCGCTCCGCCGCCTCCGCGACCTCCGCCGGGGCCACCCGGTTCGCGATCATCGCGATCACGTCGCAGCCCAGGTTCGTGTACGCGTGATACGCGTTGCGCACCTCGGCGACCACCGACTCCGCCGACTGCTCAAGACCGCCGATCACCGCGAGCACCGACGCGCCGCACTCGTTCGCCAGCCGCGCGTTGACGCCCAGCTCCGCCGGGAGGTTGGTGCCCGCGAAGTCGGACCCCAGGATCAGCACCGTCTCGTATTCCGCCGCCACCCTCAGGTAGCCGTCCACCAGCCGGGCGGTCAGCGCCGCCTGGCCCTGGTCGGCCTGGAGCGCCGCCGCCTCCTCGTATCCCATGCCGAAGACGCTCGCCGCGTCCTGGGCCAGCCGGTAGCGGCTGCGCAGCAGCTCGAAAATGCGGTCGGGGGTGTCGTGGACCAGCGGGCGGTAGACGCCGACCCGGTCGACCTGCCGGGTCAGCAGCTCCATCACCCCCAGCTCGATCACCTGGCGGCCGTCGCCGCGGCCGATCCCCGTGAGGTAGACGCTGCGCGTCACGCTTGATCCGTCCGTTCTGCCCTGAACCCTTCGCGTACGGCCGTACGCACCACGACGCTAGCGCCCTCCCGGAGGGGGTGCGCGATGGGGTGCTCTCCGCGCGAGGGACGCGGCACCCCCGAAGGGGGCGCCTCCTCGCGCAGAGGGCACCCCGAGACGGGCGAACCGTCAGGCGAATCGCGCCGTGAGGGCCGGTGCACGTAGAGTGATCGGAAGGTCACGGAAGGAGGCCACGCCGGTGGACGTGTTGGCGACTGGGGTGCAGCGCGACGAGCGCCCTCTGCTGGAGGCGGCCTTCGGGGCGCGCCATCAGGTGCGGTGCCTTGAGACGTTCCTCACCAAGGACACCTTGCCGCTGGCGGCGGGGTACGAGGCCGTCTCGACGAGTGTGAACGCGGTGCTGGACGCGCCGGTGCTCGAAGCCCTGGTGCGCGGCGGCACGAAGCTGATCGCGCAGCGCTCGACGGGCTACAACAACATCGACCTGGACCACGCGGAGCGGCTGGGGATGACGGTGGCGCGCGTCGCCCGCTACTCCCCGTATTCGGTGGCGGAGTTCGCCTGGACGCTGGCGTCGGCGCTGAACCGGCGGATCGTCCGGGCCGCGAGCCGCACGCGGGACTTCGACTTCCGGCTGGACGGCCTGCTCGGCCGGGACTTCCACGGCCGTACGGTCGGCGTGGTCGGCACCGGCAGGATCGGCACCGCCTTCACCGCCGTCGCCCGCGGCTACGGCATGCGCATCCTCGGCTGGGACATCGCGGTCAATCCGGCCTGCACAGAACTGGGGATGGAGTACGTCGAACTCGACCGGCTCTTCAGGGAGTCGGACCTGATCAGCCTCCATGTGCCGCTGATGCCCTCCACCCACCACCTGGTCGGCGAGCGGCGGCTGGCGCTGATGAAGGACGACGCGATCCTGATCAACTCCAGCCGCGGCGGCCTGATCGACTCCGCCGCGCTGGTCGAGACGCTGCGCGAGGGCAGGCTCGGCGGCGTCGGCCTCGACGTGTACGAGGAGGAGGCCGGGGTCTTCTTCTACGACAAGTCGCTGGAGGTGATGACGGACGACACCCTGGCCAGGCTGCTGACCTTCACGCATGTGCTGATCACCTCGCACCAGGCGTACTTCACGGTGGACGCGATCGACGAGATCGTGGCCGCCACCGTCCGCAATGTGGACGACTACGTGGCGGGCCGGATCACCGAGTGCACGCTGGTCCCGAAGTCCCCGTGACCTGGAGCCCCGCCCGGGGGCGACCAGCCGCTGTGATCCACTGGATACCGACAGCGCGTGACAGCACGCGCCACAGCAGCAGCCGACGACCGTCTGGAGAGACAGGCCCATGCGTATCGGAGTCCTCACCGCCGGCGGCGACTGCCCCGGCCTCAACGCCGTCATCCGGTCGGTCGTGCACCGCGCGCTGACCGGGCACGACGACGAGGTCATCGGCTTCGAGGACGGCTTCGTCGGCCTGCTGGAGGGCCGCTTCCGGCCGCTCGACCTCAACTCGGTGAGCGGCATCCTCGCCCGTGGCGGCACCATCCTCGGCTCGGCCCGGCTGGAGCGCGCCCGGCTGCGCGAGGCGGCGGACAACGCGGACGAGATGTGCGCCGAGTACGGCATCGACGTGCTGATCCCGATCGGCGGCGAGGGCACGCTGACCGCCGCCCGGATGCTCTCCGACGCCGGGATGCCGGTCGTGGGCGTGCCCAAGACCATCGACAACGACATCAACGGCACCGACCGCACCTTCGGCTTCGACACCGCGGTGACCGTCGCCACCGAGGCCATCGACCGGCTGAAGACCACCGCGGAGTCCCACCAGCGCGTGATGGTGGTCGAGGTGATGGGGCGGCACGCGGGGTGGATCGCCCTGGAGGCGGGCATGGCGGGCGGCGCGCACGGCATCTGCATCCCCGAACGTCCCTTCGAGCCGTCCCAGTTGGTGGCGATGGTCGAGGAACGCTTCGCGCGCGGCAAGAAATTCGCCGTCATCTGCGTCGCCGAGGGCGCCCACCCGGCCAAGGGCAGCATGGACTACGGCGTCGGCGAGATCGACAAGTACGGGCACGAGCGCTTCGCGGGCATCGGCGCCACGCTGGCCATGGAGCTGGAGGAGCGGCTGGGCAAGGAGGCCCGCCCGGTCATCCTCGGCCACGTCCAGCGCGGCGGCGTGCCGACCGCGTACGACCGGGTGCTGGCCAACCGCTTCGGCTGGCACGCCGTGGAGGCCGCCCACAAGGGCGCCTTCGGTCACATGACCTCGCTCCAGGGCACGACGATCGGCCTGGTGCCGCTGGCCGACGCCGTCACCCAGCTCAAGACCGTCCCCGAGGAGCGCATGGAAGAGGCGGAGTCGGTCTTCTGACCCCGCCGTCCCTGACGGGACCGGCTGTTGCTCAGATTCATCTGACTATGACGCAAGTGGGCTATAGTTTTCTTGAGTCAGATGAGATCGATGAAGTGGGTGCGTGTGACCGGATTCGTCGGACGTGACCGGGAGCTGGCCACGCTGGAGCGGCATCTGGACTGGGTGCGTGGGGGGCGCGGCGACCAGGCGGGCAGGGCGTTGCTGCTCCGTGGGCGGCGGCGTGTCGGGAAGTCGCGGCTTGTCGACGTCTTCTGCGAGCGATCCGGTGCGCCGTACCTCATCCACCAGGCAACACGCGGTGAGAAGCCGGAACAGGAGCGTGCCCGGTTTCTCGGAGCGCTCCGGGAATCGTCCCTGCCGGGCCGGGAGCTCGCCGAGGGGCTGGAGACCGCGGCTAGCTGGGACGCCGCTCTCCGGCTGCTGGCGGCGGCGCTGCCCGACGACCGGCCGAGCATCGTCGTGCTCGACGAGCTGCCCTGGCTGATCGAGGCCGATCCGGTGGCGGAGGGCTCGTTGCAGACGGTCTGGGACCGGGTGCTGAGCCGTAAGCCGGTACTGCTGGTGCTGATCGGCAGCGATCTGGCCACCATGGAGCAGCTGTCCGCGTACGGGCGGCCGTTCCATCAACGGGCCGTCGAGATGGTGCTCGCGGGGCTTACGCCGCATGAGGTCATGGACATGACCGGGCTGTCCGCGGCCGACGCCTTCGACGCGTATCTGGTCACCGGCGGGCTTCCGCTGATCTGCCAGGAGTGGCGGACCGGTGAGAGCCGGACCGACTTCCTGCGGCGGGCTCTGGAAGATCCGACCTCCCCCCTGTTCGTCTCGGGGGAACGGTCGCTGGCGGCCGAATTCCCGGCCGCGCTCCAGGCGCGCCAGGTGCTGTCCGTCATCGGCGCGGGTGAACGCACTTTCACCTCGATCGCCAGTGGCGCGGGCGGGGTGGCCGGACCCCTCCAGCCCGGCTCGCTGAGCCCCGTGCTCAAGGCACTGGTCGAGCGGCGTCTGGTGGCCGTCGACACCCCGCTGTCCATCCGGCCAGGTGAGCGTGACCGCCGCTACCGCGTAGCCGATCCGTATCTGCGTTTTTGGCTGGCCTTCCTCGAGCGCGGCCTCTCCGAGGCGGAGCGCGGCAGAGGCAGGCGGCTCGCGGAGGCGGTCGAGCGGGGCTGGACGTCATGGCGTGGCCGGGCCGTCGAGCCCGTCGTACGGGAGGCGCTGGGCCGGCTGCTGCCGGACGAGCGATGGCCGGAGGTCGCAGAGGTCGGCGGATGGTGGCCGCGCGGCAACCATCCCGAACTCGACCTGGTGGGGGCGGACCGGTCGCCCGCTCGGACGATCGGATTCGTGGGCTCCGTGAAGTGGTACGAGCATGCCCCGTTCGGGGCAAGGGACTTCGCCGCTCTGGCGCGTGATGCCCTCGCTGTGCCGGGCGCCGACGACCGTACGCCGCTGGTCGCCGTCTGTCGTACGGCTGTCGGCACCGACGGGCTGGACGCGGTGTACGGCCCGGACGACCTGATCGCCGCCTGGGCCGTATAGCGCTGGTGCCGTCGGGGTCAGGCCGGGCGGAGCCAGAGGGTCGCCAGCGGGGGGAGGGTCAGGGAGATGCTGTGGGGCTGGCCGTTCCAGGGCGTGGGCTCGCTCTTGACGGGCTCGGCGGCCACGACGCCGCTGCCGCCGTAGCGGGCCTCGTCGGTGTTCAGCACCTGCTTCCAGACGACGTCGGGGGAGCCGAGACGGTAGTTCTCGCGGACGACGGGGGAGAAGTTGCTGACGCACAGCAGCGGGTCGCCCGCCTCGTCGTGGCGGAGGAAGGAGAAGGTGTTGTCCTCCACCGCGCCGCCGTCGATCCAGGTGAAACCGCTGGGATCGGTGTCGAGCTGCCACAGCGCGGGCGCGGCCGTGTACGCCGCGTTCAGGTCCCGGACCAGGTCACGTACGCCCTTGTGGTCGGGCGCGGCCGGGTAACTCTCGTCCAGCAGCCACCAGTCGGGGCCGTTCTCGTGCGACCACTCGGCGCCCTGCGCGAACTCCTGTCCCATGAAGAGCAGTTGCTTGCCGGGGTGGGCCCACATGAAGCCCAGGTACGCCCGTACGGTGGCCCGCTGCTGCCACCAGTCGCCGGGCATCTTCGCGACCAACGAGCCCTTGCCGTGCACCACTTCGTCGTGCGAGATCGGCAGCACGTAGTTCTCCGAGTACGCGTACACCATGGAGAACGTCATCTCGTTGTGGTGGTACTTGCGGTGCACCGGCTCGTGCGAGACGTAGTCCAGCGAGTCGTGCATCCAGCCCATGTTCCACTTCAGGCCGAAGCCGAGGCCGCCGAAGCCGGTCGGGCCGACCAGGTGGGTCGGCCGGGTGACCCCGTCCCAGGCAGTCGACTCCTCCGCGATGGTGACAGTGCCGGGACAGCGCCGGTAGACGGTCGCGTTCATCTCCTGGAGGAACGCCACCGCGTCCAGATTCTCCCGGCCGCCGTACGCGTTGGGCAGCCAGTCGCCGCCCTCACGGGAGTAGTCCAGGTAGAGCATCGAGGCCACCGCGTCCACCCGCAGCCCGTCGATGTGGAACTCCTCGCACCAGTACACGGCGTTCGCCACCAGGAAGTTGCGCACCTCGGTACGGCCGAAGTCGAACTCCAGGGTGCCCCAGTCCGGGTGTTCCGCCCGGCGCGGATCGGCGGGCTCGTACAGCGGCGCGCCGTCGAACCGGGCCAGCGCCCAGTCGTCCTTGGGGAAGTGCGCGGGCACCCAGTCCATGATCACGCCGATCCCGGCCGCGTGCAGGGCGTCCACCAGGTACCGGAAGTCGTCGGGTGAGCCGAGCCGCGAGGTCGGCGCGTAGTACGACGTCACCTGGTAGCCCCAGGATCCGCCGAAGGGGTGCTCGGCGACCGGCATCAACTCCACGTGCGTGAAGCCGAGTTCCGTCACGTACGCGGGCAACTGCTCGGCCAGCTCGCGGTAGGTCAGCCCCGGCCGCCACGAGGCCAGATGCAGCTCGTAGACCGAGAACGGCGCCTGGTGGACCGCGAGTTCGCCCCTGCGGGCCATCCACTCCTGGTCCGCCCACTCGTACGCCGAGTCCGTGACGACCGACGCGGTCGCGGGCGGCACTTCGGTGGCCCGCGCCATCGGGTCGGCCTTCATCCCGCGCGAGCCGTCCGGGCGGGTGATCTCGTACTTGTACGCCGTCCCGGTGCCGACGCCCGGCACGAACAGCTCCCACACCCCGGTCGCGCCCAGCGAGCGCATCGGGAAGCCGGTGCCGTCCCAGTAGTTGAACTCCCCGGCCACCCGCACCCCGCGCGCGTTCGGCGCCCACACCGCGAAGCGCGTACCGGTCACGCCGCCGTGCGTCATCGGCCGGGAGCCCAGCGCCTTCCACAGCTCCTCGTGCCGCCCCTCCCCGATCAGATGCAGGTCCAGCTCCCCGAGGGACGGCAGGAAGCGGTACGGGTCCTCCACCGTGTGCTCGCCGTCGTCATACGTGACGGCCAGCCGGTACTCCGGCACGTCGGTGCGGGGCAGCACCGCCGAGAAGAGGCCGTCGGCCTCGTCGGTGAGGTCGAACCGCTCGCCGTCCACGACGGCCGCCACCGCCCGCGCGAACGGGCGGAGCGCCCGGACCCTTACCCCCGCACCCTCCGGGTGCGCACCCAGCACGCCGTGCGGGTCGTGATGCGCGCCATTGAGCAGCCGCCAGCGGTCACCGTCCTGCAGGTGCCCGGCCCGGGAGGGCCCCGCAGGGGCGCGGGGAACCGCGCGCTCAGCCGACGTGCTCCCGCGGGTCACCACCGGTCCCGGCGGGGCAGTCCCGATCGTCTCCCCACCACCGGCCGCTGTGGGTTGCTCGCGCTCACGCGGCGGCAGCCGCACGTCGGACTCGGCCCCGCGCGGCGACGCGGGCGTCACCACCGGCTCGGCCGGGACCGCGGTCGTCACCACCGGTTCCTGCGGGGCGGCCTCGGCGTGCCGGGTGTCCGGCACCGGAGCGGTGCCGGACGCGGCCCTCGCGGGGGAGCCCGAGTCGTAGCCGCGTGCCTGGGCCTCGGGGACCGAGCCCGCGACCGGGCCGGGACCGGCGCTCGTCCGCTCAGGGCCGCTCGCGGGCGCGGCAGGGGAGGTGCTGCGGTCAAAACCGCGCGCCTTGTCGTCGGGGCGTGTCACGGGCTGGACTCCTCAGAAGGGGCGGCGTCAGATGTGGCGGCGGCCAGGCGGGCCAGGGCGGAGAGCGGGATGGGGAGCCAGGCGGGGCGGTGCCGCGCCTCGTACCGGGCCTCGTAGACCGCCTTGTCGGTCTCGAAGGCCCGTATCAGCACGGGCTGTTCGCGCGGGTCCACCCCGGACACGGCGGCGTACCCGGCGCAGAAGGCGTCCCGGTGGCGGGCGGCCCAGGGGCCGTTGCCGCTGTGGTGGGCGGCGTAGTCGAAGGACCGCAGCATGCCCGCCACGTCCTGGACCGGCGGCGCCGCACGGCGCCGTTCGGCCAGCGGCCGGGCCGGCTCGCCCTCGAAGTCGATCAGCACCCACTCGCCGTCGGGACCGCGCAGCGCCTGCCCCAGGTGCAGGTCGCCGTGGATCCGCTGGGCGGTCACCGCGTTGCCGGGGGCCGCGCCGAGCCGCGCCAGGTCGTCGAAGGCCGAGCGCAGCGCCGCCACGTGCGGCCGTACGGCCGGGACCTCCTTCGCGGTCTCGTCCAGCCGCCGGGTCATCGCCGAGGCGATACGTTCCAGCGCTGGGCCGTCCAGGGTACGTACCGGCAGCGCGTCGGCCAGGGCGCCGTGCACCTCGGCCGTGGCGCGGCCGAGCGCCGCCGCCTCGCCCGTGAAGTCGCCGTCCTCGGCGACCGAGGCCAGGGCCAGGGCCCAGCCGTCGGACGAGCCGGGCAGGAAGCGCTGGAGCACGCCGAGCGTGGTCGGCTCCGTCGTGCCGGCCGCCGCGCCCTGCGGGCCCTTGACGCCCTCCGGCGGCAGCGCCTCGAACCAGGCGACCGGCTCCGCGACCCGCCGCGAACCCTTGTGGGCCAGCGCGAGCGACAGCTCCAGGTCCGGGTTGGTGCCGGGGGAGACGCGGCGGAACAGCTTGAGGATGTAGGCGTCCCCGTACACGACCGAGGTGTTGGACTGCTCGGCGGTGGACACGCGCGGGGTCAGCCCCGGCGGGAACTCCTCCTGCGGCTCGGCACTGAAACACAGCCGTCCGGTGCGGCCGGGCACGCGGAGCCGTTCGAGCAGCAGCGCGGCCAGCCGGGGGTCGTGCGGCGCGTCGTAGAGCGTCAGGCCGTCGTACGGGCCGCCGACGGCCGGGCCGAGCGCGGCCCGTACCAGCGCCGACGGCAGCAGCGGGTGCGCGCCGAGCAGCAGTTGGTAGCAGTCGGCGGGGCGGCCGGGCTGCTCGACGTCCACCAGGACGTGCAGCAGCCCCAGCGGGCCGAGCCGGCCGCCGGGCGGCATCAGTTCGGTGGCCGCGGCCAGCCGGAAGCCGCCGATGGGCAGGCCCTTGCCGGCGAACCAGCGCTGTTTGGGCAGCCAGGAGCGCAGCAGCGGTTCGAGTGACCGCAACAGGCCGGGCGCCAGCGCCCGCCCGGCGACGGGCGGCACACCGGTCGCGGACGGCACGTCCGGGGCCGTCGGCGAAGCGGCGGCCGAGGAAGAGGCCGATGCGGCGGCCGACGCCGAGGAAGAGGCCGAGGCGGATGAGGAAGCCGCGGCCGAGCGCGCGTCCGTCACGGGGTGTGACCCCGACACGGATGGTGAACTCGATGGTGAATTCGATACGGATGGTGAGGTGGATACGGACGGTGAGGTGGGTACGGAAGGAGCACGGGTCCAGGAGCGGTCCGACATGACGTCCTTTCCCCGGGGAGTCGCGCACCCAGCCGCTTCGACGCGCGGCGGGGGCGCCAGCCTCCCGGATGACGGGTTCGGGCTGTCCGGCGACACGGGGAGCCTGCCCCGGGCGGGTGACAGGAAACCGCCGTACGGCCCGCTCGCGTGACGATCATGTGTCACGACGTGGGGAGCGAGCCGACGTACGACGGAATGCGCCCCGCGGGTGCTGCTGGGGTACTCCGGATACTGCCAGGGGTCCGGGATGCCCGCTACTCGGAGCGGGGGCCCGGCGCGGGGGCGGTGCGCCGCCCGCGTCGGCTGCGGGGGGCCGGTCGTTCCGGCCCCCCGCCGTCACACCTGCTCGCGGCGGAGCCGGAACCAGTAGAAGCCGTGGCCCGCGAGGGTGAGCAGGTACGGCAGTTGACCGATCGCGGGGAAACGCACCCCGCCGATCAGCTCCACCGGGTGACGCCCGGCGAAGCTCCGCAGATCCAGCTCGGTGGGCTGGGCGAACCGCGAGAAGTTGTTCACGCACAGCACGAGGTCGTCGCCTGACTCGCGCAGGAACGCGAGCACGGCCGGGTTGCTCGACGGCAGCTCGGTGTAGGAACCGAGCCCGAAGGCACGGTTCTGCTTGCGGATCTCGATCATCCGCCGCGTCCAGTGCAGCAGCGAGCTGGGTGAGCTCATCTGCGCCTCGACATTGGTGACCTGGTACCCGTAGACCGGGTCCATGATCGTGGGCAGGTAGAGCCGTCCGGGGTCGCTGGACGAGAAGCCCGCGTTGCGGTCGGGGGTCCACTGCATCGGCGTACGGACCGCGTCCCGGTCACCGAGCCAGATGTTGTCGCCCATGCCGATCTCGTCGCCGTAGTACAGGATCGGGGATCCCGGCAGGGAGAGCAGCAGCGCGGTGAACAGCTCGATCTGGTTGCGGTCGTTGTCCAGCAGCGGTGCCAGCCGCCTGCGGATGCCGATGTTGGCGCGCATCCGCGGGTCCTTGGCGTACTCCGCGTACATGTAGTCGCGTTCCTCGTCGGTCACCATTTCGAGGGTCAGCTCGTCGTGGTTCCGCAGGAAGATGCCCCACTGGCAACTCGCCGGGATGGCGGGAGTCTTCGCCAGGATCTCCGACACCGGGTAGCGCGATTCCCGCCGGACCGCCATGAAGATGCGCGGCATGACGGGGAAGTGGAACGCCATATGGCATTCGTCGCCGCCCTTGCGGAAGTCGCCGAAGTAGTCGACGACGTCCTCGGGCCACTGATTGGCCTCGGCCAGCAGCACGGTGTCGGGGTAGTGCGCGTCGATCTCGGTGCGCACCTTCTTCAGGAAGTCGTGGGTACGCGGCAGGTTCTCGCAGTTGGTGCCCTCCTCCTGGAAGAGATAGGGCACCGCGTCCAGCCGGAAACCGTCGATCCCGAGGTCGAGCCAGAAGCGCAGCGCGGCCAGGATCTCCTCCTGCACCCGCGGGTTCTCGTAGTTGAGATCCGGCTGGTGGGAGAAGAACCGGTGCCAGTAGTACTGCTTGCGCACCGGGTCGAACGTCCAGTTCGAGGTCTCGGTGTCGACGAAGATGATGCGGGCGCCGTCGTACTGCTTGTCGTCGTCCGCCCAGGTGTAGAAGTCCCCGTACGGTCCCTCCGGGTCGCTGCGAGACTGCTGGAACCACTCGTGCTGGTCGCTCGTGTGGTTCATGACGAAGTCGATGATCACGCGCATGCCGCGCTGGTGCGCGGCGTCCACGAATTCCACGAAGTCGGCCAGGTCACCGAATTCCGGCAGCACGGCCGTGTAGTCGGCCACGTCGTATCCGCCGTCCCGCAGCGGTGACGCGAAGAACGGCGGCAACCAGAGGCAGTCCACGCCGAGCCACTGGAGATAGTCCAGCTTGGCGGTGATGCCTTTCAGGTCGCCTACGCCGTCTCCGTTGCTGTCCTGGAAGGACCGGACGAGGACTTCGTAGAACACCGCCCGTTTGAACCAGTCGGGATCACGGTCCTTGGCCGGTGTGTCCTCGAAGGTGTCAGGGACGGGTTCGTTGACGATCAACTGAGTGACCCTCCGATCGAAGGAGACGGTCGCAGCGACAGGACATGCGCGGGCGCGCGGCCCGGCTCAAGGCGCACATAGTTGTCTCTGCCCCAGTGGTAGGTGTCCCCGGTGAGCTCGTCGCGCACCGGGTATGACTCGTGCCAGGAGAGCCCGAGTGCCGGCATGTTCAACGAGACGGTGGCCTCCTGGGTGTGGAACGGGTCCAGGTTGACGACCACCAGTACGACATCGTCGTCGCGGCGCTTGGAGTAGGCCAGTACCGCGCTGTTGTCCACTGGGTGAAATGTGATGTCCCGTAGCTGCTGGAGCGCCGGGTGACGGCGGCGCAGCCGGTTGAGCGTGGTGATCAGCGGGGCGAGCGAGCGGCCCTCGGC
Organism: Streptomyces sp. CBMA29; assembly: GCF_014596445.1. Classification (GTDB taxonomy): domain Bacteria; phylum Actinomycetota; class Actinomycetes; order Streptomycetales; family Streptomycetaceae; genus Actinacidiphila. Next base: position 27,143 of record NZ_MECL01000104.1, read on the forward strand.
CTCGGCCGCCGCCCAGTCCCGCGGCCGGAGTTCGTACTTCTCCGAGTGCAGGTACTCCTCACTGCCGGGCTTGGCAGGGGCGCCCTCGCACAGTTCGAAGCCCGCGTAGACGCCCCAGGTGGGGGAGAGCGTCGCGGCGAGCACCGCCCGCGCCTCGAAGGCCGGACGGCCGCCGTGCTGGAGGAAGGCGTGCAGGATGTCGGGGGTGTTCACGAAGAAGTTGGGCCGCATCCACGCTGCCGCCTCCCCGCTCAGCTCCCGCATGTAGTCGGTCAGTTCGCTCTTGTCGTTACGCCAGGTGAAGTACGTGTACGACTGCTGGAAACCGATCTGACCGAGGGTGGCCATCATCGCCGGACGGGTGAACGCCTCCGCCAGGAAGATCACGTCCGGGTCGGTGCGGTTGATGTCCGCGATGACCTTCTCCCAGAACACCACCGGCTTGGTGTGCGGATTGTCCACCCGGAAGATCCGCACGCCGTGCGCCATCCAGTGCCGCAGCACCCGCAGGGTCTCCCTGACGATGCCCGCGAAGTCCTCGTCGAAGGCGATCGGGTAGATGTCCTGGTACTTCTTCGGCGGATTCTCCGCGTACGCGATCGTGCCGTCCGCGCGGTGCGCGAACCACTCCGGGTGCTTGGCCACCCACGGGTGGTCGGGCGAGCACTGGAGCGCGAAGTCCAGCGCCACCTCCATCCGCAGCTCGCGGGCCCGCTCCACGAAGTGGTCGAAGTCCGCGAGGGTGCCCAGGTCCGGGTGGACGGCGTCGTGCCCGCCCTCGGGGGAGCCGATCGCCCATGGCGAGCCGACGTCGTCGGGGCCGGGCGTCAGGCTGTTGTCCGGTCCCTTGCGGAAGGCTGTGCCGATCGGGTGAACGGGCGGCAGATAGACCACGTCGAAACCCATCGCGGCCACCGCGGGCAGCCGCTCGGCCGCGGTACGGAAGGTGCCCGAGCGCGGCGGGGCGCCCGCTTCGAGCACCGCGCCCTCCGAGCGGGGGAACAGCTCGTACCAGGACCCGTACAGCGCCCGCTCCCGCTCCACACGCAGCGGCAGCGGCCGGGAGGCGCTGACCAGCTCGCGCAGCGGATACCGGTCGAGTGCGCCGGCCACGTCGTCCGCCAGCGCCGCCGCGTGCCGGGCGGCGGGGGTGCGCGAGGCGTCCCGCAGCGCGTCCACCGCGGCCAGCACACCGGCCCTGCCGTCGCTCTTGGGCACACCGGCCGCCGCCCGCTCGTGCAGCAGCGCGCCCTCGGCCAGCACCAGTTCGGTGTCGATCCCGGCGGGGATCTTGATGCCCGCCGCGTGCCGCCAGGTCGCCACCGGGTCGGACCAGGACTCCACGCAGTACGTCCAGCTCCCCTCGGCCGTCGGAGTGACGCGCGCGCCCCACCGGTCCGTGCCGGGCTCCAGCTCGCGCATCGGCGTCCACGGCCCCGGCCTGCCGGTCGGGTCCCGCAGCACCACATTGGCGGCCACCGCGTCGTGCCCCTCCCGGAACACGGTGGCGGTCACCTCGAAGGTCTCTCCGGCCACCGCCTTCGCCGGGCGGCGGCCACAGTCCACCAACGGACGGACATCGACGACGGGAATACGACCGATCATTGCCTCACCTGACAGCGCTGTGGATGGGACGGCGGAGATGGGGGGCGGCGGAAAGCGGCCCACGGCGGCGGCGAGCAGCGTCGCGACGGGCCGCTCCCTCGCGGGCCCTCGCTCTTTTTAGCTGTTCCGGGCAGTGCGGGCTTGCCTGCATGGCCGCTCCAGTCCGCGTTCACTCTTGTGGAGGTGCCAGTGCCCCTCACGGCACTGGGTGATGATCCGGGACGATTGCTGCCATGACGGTGGTGCCATACGGGTGGTGCCGTGGGACCTGACGGTGCGTTGTGACGCTGTGTGGTGCAGTCTCGTGCTCCGCGCGAAGCCCCGCAATCGGAGCCTGCCCACGCTCCGCGAGACGAAAGCACCTCACCGAAGCGTTTCGGGAGCGCGTCACGAATGCTCAATCCGCCACCCCCGACCTGCCCCTGACGTCATTGTGGGGCCGACCACGGGCGCACCGGACACGCGCCCCCGAGAGCGCCCCCGCGCACGCCCCCACCGTACGCGAAGCACCCGACACGCCCGCGTACGGCCGTACCCCTCACGTCACCCGGACCCCACAGGGCAACGGCGGTTACGCGCCCGGCCGGTGACCCCCGGCCGGGCCCGTACGACCTGCCTCGCCCACCGGCGTGATCCGCACCGTGACCGGTCGCCTCCGTGAGCCGCCGTTCGAGCGTTTGAACCACCGGATCGTGGAGACCGGCCGCAGGCCCCCCACCATCAGGTCTACGGTCGAATACGTGAAGGCAATCCGTCGATTCACCGTGCGCACCGTCCTGCCGGAACCTCTGCGTCCGCTCGGGGAGCTGGCCCAGAACCTACGCTGGTCATGGCACCCGGAGACCCGGGAGCTGTTCCAGAGCGTCGACCCCGTGGGCTGGCGGGCCGCCCAAGGCGACCCCGTGCGGCTGCTCGGCGCCGTGTCCAAGGAACGGCTCGCCGCGCTCGCCGGCGACCGGCGCTTCCTGCGCCGCCTGGCCGCCGCGGCGGAGGAACTGGCCGACTACACCGGCAACCCCCGCTGGTATCAGGAACAGAGCGACCTGCCCGCAGCCATCGCCTACTTCTCACCCGAATTCGGCATCACCGCCGCGCTGCCGCAGTATTCCGGCGGCCTCGGCATCCTCGCCGGCGACCACCTGAAGGCCGCCAGCGACCTCGGCGCCCCGATCATCGGCGTCGGCCTGCTCTACCGGCACGGCTACTTCCGCCAGACCCTCTCCCGCGAGGGCTGGCAGCAGGAGCAGTACCCCGTCCTCGACCCCAACGAGCTGCCCGTCACCCTGCTCCGCGAGACCAACGGCGCCCCCGCCGAGGTCTCCCTCGTCCTGCCCGGCGGCCGATCGCTGCGCGCCCAGATCTGGAAGGCCCAGGTCGGACGCGTCCCGCTGCTGCTCCTCGACTCCGACGTCGAGGCCAACGAACCCGCCGAGCGCGAGGTCACCGACCGGCTCTACGGCGGCGGCAGCGAGCACCGGCTGCTCCAGGAGATGCTGCTGGGCATCGGCGGCGTCCGCGCCGTCCGCGCCTACTGCCGGATCACCGGCCACGCCGAACCCGAGGTGTTCCACACCAACGAGGGCCACGCCGGTTTCCTCGGCCTGGAGCGCATCCGCGAACTGGCCCTCGAAGGGCTCGACTTCGACGCGGCGCTGGAGGCCGTACGGGCCGGGACGGTGTTCACCACCCACACCCCCGTCCCCGCGGGCATCGACCGCTTCGACCGCGAACTGGTCGGCCGCCACCTCGGCGACGGCGGCGAACTGCCCGGCGTCGACATAGGCCGCGTCCTCGAACTCGGCATGGAGACCTACCCCGGCGGCGACCCCAACCTGTTCAACATGGCGGTGATGGGCCTGCGCCTGGCCCAGCGCGCCAACGGCGTGTCCACCCTGCACGGCTCCGTCAGCCGCGAGATGTTCGCCGGGCTGTGGCCGGGCTTCGACCCGGAGGACGTGCCGATCACGTCCATCACCAACGGCGTGCACGCGCCCACCTGGGTCGCCCCCGAGGTGTTCCGGCTCGGCGCCCGGCAGATCGGCGCCCAGCGCGCCGAGGACGCCCTGACGGTCGGCGGCGCCGACCGCTGGGAGGCCATCGCCGACATCCCCGACGCCGCCGTCTGGGAACTCCGCCGCGAACTGCGCGAACAGCTCGTGGAGGACGTACGGCGCCGGGTCCGCGAGTCCTGGCGGCAGCGCGGCGCGGGAGAGGCCGAACTGGGCTGGACCGACAGCGTCCTCGACCCCGACGTGCTCACCATCGGCTTCGCGCGCCGGGTCCCGTCGTACAAGCGGCTCACCCTCATGCTGCGCGACCAGGACCGGCTGATGGACCTGCTGCTGCACGCCGAGCGGCCGATCCAGATCGTGGTCGCGGGCAAGGCGCACCCGGCCGACGACAGCGGCAAGCGGCTGGTCCAGGAGCTGGTCAGATTCACCGACGACCCCAGGGTCAGGCACCGGATCGTCTTCCTGCCGGACTACGACATGCGGATGGCGCGGCTGCTCTACCCCGGCTGCGATGTCTGGCTCAACAACCCGCTGCGCCCGCTGGAAGCCTGCGGCACCTCGGGGATGAAGGCCGCGCTCAACGGCTGCCTCAACCTGTCGGTGCTCGACGGCTGGTGGGACGAGTGGTTCGACGGCGACAACGGCTGGGCGATCCCCACCGCCGACGGCGTCGCCGACGAGGACCGCCGCGACGAGCTGGAGGCCGCCGCGCTCTACGACCTGCTGGAGAAGCAGGTCGCGCCGCGCTTCTACGACCAGGGCGCGCAGGGCCTGCCCGGCCGCTGGATCGAGATGGTCCGGCACACCCTCACCACCCTCGGCCCGAAGGTGGTGGCCGGCCGGATGGTCCAGGACTACGTCCGCACGCTGTACGCGCCCGCCGCCCGTTCGCACCGCGCCGTACACGGCGAGGAGGCCGGGGCGCTGGCCGCCTGGAAGCGGCGGGTACGGCAGCAGTGGCCGCAGGTCTCTGTCCAGCACGTGGAGACCGGCTCGGTCGGCGGCGCCCCGGAGCTGGGCTCCACGCTCACCCTCCGGGTCGAGGTCGCCCTCGGCGAGCTGGACCCGACGGACGTCGACGTCCAGCTCCTGTCCGGCCGCGTCGACGCCGCCGACCGGCTCGCCGATCCCACCGTGGCCTCGCTCAAGCCCACCTCCCGCACCGACACCGCGGGCCGCTACCACTACGAAGGCCCCCTCACCCTCGACCGCACCGGCCCCTTCGGCTACACCGTCCGCGTCCTCCCCACCCACCCCCACCTCGCGACTCCGTCGGAGCTCGGCCTGATGGCGATTCCGCCCGAAACGGAGGGCATGACAGCCGGCGTCCTCCGCTAACCACCCTCCGGCCGCGGCCGTCCCGGCCCCGCGCGCCCGCCGCCCTACCACCGGCCGGGACCCGCCTCGGGCGTGGCGTCGGCCTTCCGGCCGGGGGCTTCCGCCCGGGGCCTTCGGCCTGCCCGGCTTGCGCGGCACAGGGTTCGGAGGCTGAGGGTCGCCGGATGGCTTTCGGCCGGGGCGGGCTTCCGGCGGGGGTTGGTCGCCGACCCGCCTCTGGCCGGGCCCGCCTCCGGCGTGGGGTCGGCCTTCCGGCCGGGGGCTTCCGCCCGGGGCCTTCGGCCTGCCCGGCTTGCGCGGCACAGGGGTCGAAGGCTCAGGGTCGCCGGACGGCCTTCGGCCGGGGCTGGTCGCCGGGTGGGCCTGCGGCCGGGCTTTGCCTCTGGCGTGGGTCTGGCCTTCTGGCCGGGGGCTTCGGCCTGCCCGGCGCGCGGCGCAGGGGTCCGGGGGCTGAGGCCACCGGACGGCCTTCGGCGGGGACCGCCTCCGGCCGGGGGCTTCGTATGGTGCCCCCGGCCTGCCCGGCCTGCCCGGCCTGCCCGGCCTGCCCGGCCTGCCCGGCCTGCGTGGCATATGGGTTCGGAGTCCCCCGGGTCGCCGGACGGCTTTCGGCCGGCGCGGGCGTCCGGTCGTGTCGGGCTGGGGCCGATGGCCGGGACTGGCGGGTTGCTTGTGGCGGCGAGGCGCGGGGGGTGACGGGACGTGGGGAT
>NZ_MECL01000105.1 GCF_014596445.1 Streptomyces sp. CBMA29
TCCTGGCGGCCTGATTCCGGGGCCTTCCGGAGCGCCTTCCGGGGCCGGGGCCGCGCCCCGGCCCGCCCCCGCGCCCGTGCCCGTCGCCGCTCCGGCGCCGCGTCCGGTCGTGGCCGCGACCCCGGCCGTCACCGCGGTCAGCCAGACCACCCAGAACGCCCAGAACACGGAGCACACCGAGCACACCGAACCGGAGAGCACCGAACTGGACCGGCGGATCGCCATCGTCGGCATGGCGGGCCGCTTCCCCGGCGCGGGCGACGTCGCCGGCTTCTGGCGGAATCTGTGCGAGGGCGTGGAGTCGATCCGCTTCTTCACCCCTGAGGAGCTGATCGAGGCAGGCGTCGACCCGGACATGGTCCAGGACCCGGAGTACGTGCCCGCGCGCGCCGTGCTGGACGACATCAGCGGCTTCGACGCCGGATTCTTCGGAATGAGCCCGCGGATGGCGGCGCTCACCGACCCGCAGCAGCGGCTCTTCCTGGAGGTCTGCTGGGAGGGTCTGGAGCACGCGGGGTACGCCAACGAGGCGTACCGCGACCGGATCGGCGTCTTCGGCGGCTCCAACCTCTCCACGTATCTGTTCGGGATGACCTCGCAGCTCGCCGCGGGCGACATCAGCCCGTACGAGATCATCATGAGCAACGACAAGGACGCGCTGACCACGTCCGTGTCCTACCTGTTCGACCTGCGCGGACCGAGCGTCGCGGTGCAGACCTTCTGCTCGACGTCGCTGGTCGGTGTGCACCTGGCGGTGCAGAGCCTGCGCGGCGGCGAGTGCGAGATGGCGCTGGCGGGCGGTGTGTCCATAGCCGTGCCGGACCGGGTCGGCCACCGCCGCCAGCAGGGCGGCATGGAGTCGCACGACGGGCATGTGCGGACCTTCGACGCGCAGGCCAGCGGTTCGATGTTCGGCGACGGCGCGACCGTCGTGGTCCTCAAGCGGCTCTCGGACGCGCTGCGCGACGGCGACACCGTGCACGCGGTCATCCGCGGCTCGGCCATCAACAACGACGGTGCCCTGAAGGTCGGTTACACCGCGCCCAGCGTCGCCGGGCAGGCCCGGGTGGTGCAGGACGCGATGGCCGACGCACGGGTGCGGCCGGAGGACTTCGGCTACGTCGAGGCGCACGGCACGGCCACCCCGATCGGCGACCCGATCGAAGTCACCGCGCTGAGCCGGGCGTTCGGCACGGCGGGCGGCCCCGGCAGCATCCCGATCGGCGCGGTGAAGACCAACATCGGTCACCTCAACCACGCTTCGGGCACCGCGGGCCTGATCAAGACGGTCCTCACCGTACGCGAGCGGATGGTCCCCGCGACCTTGCACTTCACCGCCCCCAACCCGCAGATCGACTTCGCCGACAGCCCCTTCTACGTCAACACCCGGCTGACCGAGTGGCCGGCGCAGGACGGCAGGCCGCGGATCGCCGGACTCAACTCGCTGGGCATGGGAGGCACCAACGTGCACGTCGTCGTGGAAGAGCCGCCGGCCCGCAGGGCCGGCCCCGACACCCCGCAGGGCGGCAGGCGGCACCACTTCCTGCCGGTCTCGGCCCGTACCTCGGACGCCGCCGACCAGGCCGTGAGCAACCTCGGCGAGCACCTGGCCGCGACCTCGGGGGCGAGCGTCGCCGATGTCGCCTACACCCTCCAGGTCGGCCGCAAGACCTTCGAGCACCGCCGCGCCACGGTGGTCTCCAGCGGCGAGCAGGCCGTGGCCGCGCTGGCCGGTACGGACGAGGACGCGCCGCTGTCGGCGCGGGTGGAGACCGCGCACGGCCGCCCGGTGGCCTTCCTCTTCGCCGGGGTCGGCGAGCAGTATCCGGGTCTGGTCGGCGACCTCTACCGGCACGAGCCGGTCTTCCGCGCCGAACTCGACCACTGCCTCGGCCTGTTGGCCGCGCACCTGCCGGACACCGACCTGACGGGGCTGCTGACCGGGGACCGTCCCGGCGGCGGCATGGACCTGGCGGCGCTGCTGGGCCGGGCGACCGGCGCGGGCGACGACCGGGAGGCGGAGCTGGAGCGCACCGAGATCGTCCAGCCGCTGCTGTTCGCGGTGGACTACGCGCTGGCCTCGACGCTGATGGTATGGGGCGTGCAGCCGTCGCTGATGCTCGGCTACAGCCTCGGCGAGTACGTCGCGGCCTGCCTGGCCGGGGTGCTGTCGCTGGAGGACGCGCTGGCCCTGGTGGTGCACCGGGCCCGGCTGATCTCCGGGGTGCGGACGGGTTCCATGGCCGCTGTGCCGCTCGGGCCCGACGACCTGCGCGACCGCTACGGACTGGAGGCGCGCGGCCTGGACATCGCCGCGGTCAACGGCCCGCAGACCGTCGTGGTCGCCGGTCCCACCGACGCGCTGGCCGGCCTCGCCGCCGACCTGGAGCGCGACGGCGTCCCCAGCCGGGGCCTGCGCACCACGCACGCCTTCCACTCCCGGATGCTCGCCCCGCTCGCGGACGAGCTGACCTCGTGGGTCGCGGAGAACATCCGGCTCAACCCGCCGCGGCTGCCGTACCTGTCGAACGTCACCGGCGGTGTCGCCGACGCCAGGCTGGTGCGGGACCCCGCCTACTGGGCGGAGCACATGTGCCGTCCCGTGCAGTTCGCGGCGGCCGTCGAGACGCTGCTGGCCGATCCCGAGCTGGCGATGGTGGAGATCGGTCCCGGACAGTCGCTGGGCACGATGGTGCGCGGCGCGGGCTGCGCCCCGCAGCGCTGGGCGACGATCACCGCGACGCTGCCCGCGCAGAGCGATCCGCGTCCGGCCGACCGGGTCCTGACCGAGGCCCTGTCGCGGCTGTGGCTGACCGGTGTCGACCTGGACTGGGCGGCCTACCACGGCCGCGCCGAGCGCACCGCCGAGCTGCACCGGGGCTTCGCGCCCGGCAGGGTGCCGCTGCCCACGTACCCCTTCCAGCGGCAGCGCTACTGGATCGAGCAGACCCCGCTGATCGGCGCCAAGCCGGCCGCGCCCGCGGCTGCGACGGCGCCGGGCACGCCGGGTGTGCCCGCCAGCTTCGAGGACATCGACCGGGTGCCGAAGCTGCCGGAGGAGCAGTGGGTCTGGCAGCCGGTGTGGCGGCAGACCGCTTCCCCGGCGACGGCGGGCGCGCAGCCCGCGAGCTGGCTGGTCTACGCCGACGGGTCGGAAGCCGACGGTGTGCTGGACGAGTTGGTGCGCGCGGCGGCGGCCGACGGCGCGACCGTGACCGCGGTCCGTCCCGGCGGCGGCTGGAGCGCCGACCCGGCGACCGGCTACACCGTACGTCCTGGCCACTCGGGCGACGCCCAGGCGGCCCTGCGCGACCTGCGCAAGCGCGGGCTCGCGCTGGAACGGGTGGTCCATCTGTGGACGCTCGCGGAGCGGCCCGACGACGAGTCGATCGCGTTCGGTCTGCACACCCTGGTGGCACTGGCCCGCGCGGCCGGTGAACTGGGCTCGGGCGACTGGCAGTTGGACATGGTCACCGCGGGCGCCCACCAGGTGCTCGACGGCTCGGAGGTCCGTCCCGACGCCGCCACGCTCATCGGCCCGACGCTCGTGGTGCCGCTGGAGTACCCCAACGTGACCACCCGGCTGCTCGACGTCGAGCCGGACACCCCGGCCCTGGCCGTCGCCGCGGAACTGCGCCGACCGCGTACCGACGCGGCCGTCGCCCTGCGCGGCAGCAGGCGCTGGGTGTGCGGTTACGACATGCTCCCGGCGGTGGACGACGAGAGCGCCGCGGCGGTGCTGCGCGAGCGCGGGGTCTATCTGATCACCGGCGGTCTGGGCGGCATCGGGCTGGGCATGGCGGAACACCTCGCACGGCAGGTCGGTGCCCGGCTGGTGCTCTTCGGCCGCCGCGGGCTGCCGCCGCGTGAGCGGTGGGAGGGCATCGCCGCGGGCGCCGAGGCGGCCGACGAGGCGCTGCGGGCCAGGGTGAGCCGTGTGCTGGGCATTGTGGAGCTCGGCGCGGAGGTCGAGATCGTCACGGGTGACGTGGCGAGCGCGCCCGACGTCCGGCGCGCCATCGACCTGGCGCAGGAGCGTTTCGGCGCCCTGCACGGCATCCTGCACACCGCCGGCGTGCCGGGAACGGGTCTGATCCAGTTCAAGCAGTCCGACGACTCCGAGCTCGTTCTCGCGCCCAAAGTCGCCGGCGTACAGGCCCTGGACAAAGCACTGCGAATCGGCCACGCTGATGAGACCGCGCTGGACTTCCTGGTGCTGTTCTCCTCGATCACCGCGGCCACCGGCGGCGGACCGGGCCAGGTCGACTACTGCGCGGGCAACGCCTACCTCGACGGCTACGCGGCACGGCAGGCGGCCACCGGCCGCCGGGTCCTGTCGGTCGACTGGGGCGAGTGGACCTGGAACGCCTGGGACTCCGGCCTGTCGGGCTACGACGAGGGCTTGCAGACCTTCTTCCGCTCGCACCGGGAAGCCTTCGGCATCACCTTCGCGGAGGGCTGGCGCTCGCTGCTGCGGGCCCTGGCCTCCGGCGAGTCGCGGGTCGTGGTCTCCACGCAGGACCTGCCGACGATGGTGAGCTACAGCACCGGCTTCACCGTCGAGGCCGTCATGGCCCCGGCGGGCGGTGGCTCCGGCTCCGCCGACCGGCACCCGCGGCCCGAACTCCTCACCCCCTTCCGGGAGCCCTCGGGCCCCGTCGAGGAGCGGCTGGCCGAGGTCTGGGGCGACATGCTCAAGCTCGAACGGGTCGGCGCCCGCGACAACTTCTTCGAACTCGGCGGCAACTCGCTGCTCGGCATCGCCCTGCTCGCGGCCCTGCGCCGGGCCTTCCAGGACGCCGAGCTCCCCCCGCACATCCTCTACGAGGCCCCGACCGTCGAGGCCCTCGCCAAGGTCGTGGACGGACCCGCCGCGGACGCGGCGCCCGTCCCGGAGCCCGACGGCCAGGAGCAGGCGCGACTGCGCAGGTCCGGCCTGAAGACCGCCGCCCGGCGGCGCAGGAGCTGATCCCGCGTCAGCGGCACTCCGCACCACGCGACACCCCACGTCCCAGGCGTGGTTCAGCACACCCACAACAGTCAGCACCACCCACCAAGGAATCGGAGAGATCATGACCGTCGTAGGAGTTGTCGGTGCCGGGGTCATGGGCATCGGAGTCGCGCACAATCTGGCCCAGTCCGGTTACGAGACCGTCCTCGTCGACATCGACGAGCGGATCCTCGACGACGCCAAGGCGGCCATCAGCCGCAACTGCCGGCTCAGCCGCCTGATGGGCGGCCCGGCCCTGGACCCCGACGAGATCCTGGCCCGGATCACCACCGCGGTCGGCGTCGAGGCGCTCGCCAAGGCCGACTTCGTGATCGAGAACGTCACCGAGAACTGGGACATCAAGCGCGAGGTGCACGCCGAGCTGGACCGCGTGCTCTCCCCCGAGGCGGTCGTGATCGTCAACACCTCCGCGATCCCGATCACCCGCGTCGCCGCGGTCGGCACGCACCCGGAGCGGGTCGTCGGGGTGCACTTCATGAACCCGGTGCCGGCCAAGCCGGTCGTGGAGCTGATCCCCGGCTTCCACACCGCGCAGGAGACCGTCGAGGTCACCCGGCAGCTCCTCAGCGGCATGGGCAAGAAGGCGGTGGACGTCAAGGACGCCTCCGGCTTCGTCTCCAACCGGGTGCTCATGCTCACCGTCAACGAGGCCGCCTTCCTCGTCCACGAGGGCGTCGCCACCGCGGAGTCGGTGGACGAGGTGTTCCGCGGGTGCTTCGGGCACCCGATGGGTCCGCTGGAGACCGCCGACCTGATCGGCGTCGACACGATCCTCTACAGCGTCGAGGTGCTCTACGAGCACTACGCCGACAGCAAGTACCGGCCCTGCCCGCTGCTCAAGCAGATGACCGACGCCGGACTGCACGGCCGGAAGACCGGCCGTGGCTTCTACACCTACGACAACAAGGGATGACGACCATGTCCGAGAACACCACCGCCCAGACCAGCATCCTCTCCTTCATCGAGGCCCGCTTCCCGCAGGCCAGCATCGCCACCGACCAGGACATCTTCTCGCTCGGCTACATCAACTCGCTCTTCGCGATGGAGCTGGTGATGTTCATCGAGAAGACCTTCGGCCTCACCATCCCCAACGACGAACTGCGCATCGACAACTTCCGCACCGTCGAGGCCATGGCGGACCTCGTCGCCCGCCGGAGCGTCCCCGTCTCCGTCGACTGAGGAGCCAGACCATGACGACCTTGACCACGGCGCCGCCCCTCGCGGCGGCGCCGGCGGGGGCCCGGATCACCCGGGACTCGGCACGCGCGTTCGTCGACACCCACATCATGCCGGTGGCCGACGTGTACGACCGGCGGGGCGCGGTCCCCGAGGAGTTGCAGGAGCGGATCGGCGAGGCGGGCCTGTGGGCCCCCTTCTACCCGGCCGCGCTGGGCGGCCAGGACCTTGACCTGGTGACGCTCGGTCAGGTGCACGAGGAGGTGGGCCGGGGATGTTCCTCGGTCAGGTCCCTGCTCACCGTGCACACCATGCTGTCGTGGGCGCTGCTCCGCTGGGGCAGCCCCGCCCAGATCGAGCAGTGGGCGCCGTCGCTGGCCACCGGCGCGGTGCGCGGCGCCTTCTGCCTGTCGGAGCCCGCCGGTGGCGGCAGCGACACCGCGGGCATCCGTACCACCGCCGTCCAGGAGAACGGCGGGTGGCGGCTCAACGGCCGCAAGAAGTGGATCACCGGCGGCCAACGGGCGGACCTGTTCCTGGTGTTCGCCCGCACCGAGTCCAGCGTGATCGCCCTGCTCGTACCGCGCCGGTCACCCGGCGTGCGGGTGATACCGGTGGAGGACGTGCTCGGCACCCGGGCCTCGCTCATCGCCGAGCTGGAGTTCGACGATGTGCGGCTGGACTCCGACGCACTGCTGGGGCCCAGTTCCTTCGCCTCCGGCATGGTGCTCAGCGGAACCCTCGACCTGGGCCGGTTCTCGGTCGCCTCCGGTTCCGTCGGGATCGTCCAGGCGTGCCTGGAGGCGTCGGCGTACTACACCGCGCAGCGCACGGTCGGCGGCAGCAAGCTCCGTGAACTCCAGCTCATCCGGGCGAAGTTGTCGGACATGGTCACCGATGTGCGGGCGGCCAGGCTGCTGTGCCACCAGGCCGGTGTGCTCAAGGACGCCGGGGACCCGGCGACCATCATGGCCACCTGGGTGGCGAAGTACTTCGCGTCCACCGCGGCGGCCCGGCACTCCACGGAGGCCGTACAGATCCACGGCGCCAACGGAATGAGCGCCGACTTCCCGGTCGCACGGCTGTACCGGGACGCGAAGGTCATGGAAATCATCGAGGGCAGCAACGAGATCCAGCGGATCACGATCGCTGACGAGGCATACCGGGAGTGGGCACTGTGAGCACGCTGACGCAACCGCCGGCCACCGCGCCGGCCACCGGCCCGGCGTCGCCGCCGGACGGTCCGTACCGCAAGCCCGCGCAGGGCAAGATCAAGTGCGTGGTGTGGGACCTGGACAACACGCTGTGGGACGGGGTGCTGCTGGAGGACGGCGAGGTCACCCTGCGCCCCGGCGTGGTGGAGCACATCCGCAGGCTGGACGCGCTGGGCGTCCTGCACTCCGTGGCGAGCAAGAACGACCACGACACGGCCATGGCGAAGCTGCGCGAACTGGGCCTGGAGGACCTGTTCCTGTACCCGCGGATCGGCTGGAACGCCAAGTCGGAGTCGGTCCGGCAGATCTCCGCCAAGCTCAATCTGGGGCTCGACGCGTTCGCGTTCGTCGACGACCAGGAGTTCGAGCTGGCCGAGATGGAGTTCTCCGTCCCCGAGGTCACCCGGGTCAACGCGCTCGACATCGACACCGAGCTGAACCGGATCGAGTTCCGGCCGCGGTTCGTCTCCGACGAGTCGGCGCAGCGCCGGGCGATGTACCACAGCCAGCTCGCGCGGGACGAGATCGAGAGCGACTTCGTCGGCACCAACGAGGAGTTCCTGGCCAGCCTGGGCATGACGTTCACCATCGCCCCGGCGGCCCGCGAGGACCTCCAGCGCGCCGAGGAACTGACCATCCGCACCAACCAGCTCAACTCGACCGGCCGCACGTACTCCTACGACGAGCTGGACGCGCTGCGCGAGTCGCCCGACCACCTGCTGCTGGTGGCCACCCTGACCGACCGGTTCGGCTCGTACGGCAAGATCGGCCTGGCGCTGGTGGAGACCGGCGATCCGGACTGGCAGCTCCACATGATGCTGATGTCGTGCCGGGTGATGTCCCGCGGGGTCGGCTCGGTGCTGCTCAGCCACATCATGGAGCGGGCGCGGGAGGCCGGCGCCGGCCTGCGCGCGGACTTCGTGGAGACCGGCCGCAACCGGATGATGCAGATCACCTACGCCTTCAGCGGCTTCCGCGAGGTGGCCAGGGAGGGCGACCGGCTGGTGCTCGGGGCCGACCTGGAGCAGATCCAGCCGCTGCCCGGCTATGTCGAGGTCGAGGTGACGCGATGACGACCGTGCTGGAGGCGGCGCCCGCCGCCTCGTGGCTGCCCTTCGCGGAGCAGCCCGGCTGCGCCGGCGTGCGGCTGTACTGCCTGCCGCACGCCGGGGGTTCGGCCTCGGCGTACCGTTCCTGGTTCGGCAGGCTGGGCCCGGTGTCGGTGCGCCCGGTCCAGCCGCCCGGCCGGGAGACCCGGCTGCGCGACACCCCGTACGACCGGATGGACCGGCTGGTGCCGGACCTCGCGGACGCCGTGCTGGCCGACACCTCCCCGGAGGGGGAGACGCGGCCGTACGCGGTGTACGGGCACAGCCTGGGGGCGCTGGTCGGCTTCGAGCTGGTACGGGAGATCAGGCGCCGCGGCGGGCCCGTGCCGGTGCACCTGTTCGTCTCCGGGTGCGCGGCGCCCGGCTCGCCCGACGACGGCGACCCGCCGGTGGCGGGGATGACGCAGGACGAGGTCGTGGCGCTGCTGCGGCGGATCGGCGGCACCCCGGAGTGGATGCTGACCGACCCGACGGTGCTGCGGATGATCCTGCCGCCGTTCCGCGCGGACTTCGGGGTCAGGGACTCCTACGAGTACCGGCCGCAGGCTCCGCTGAGCGTGCCGATCACGGCGCTCGCGGCCACCGACGACCCGCGCGCGGGCATCGACGACGTGGCGGGGTGGCGCGACCAGACCACCAGGCGTTTCACCGCGCACACCCTGACCGGCGGGCACTTCGCGGTGCTGGAGCAGGCCGCGGTCACCCACCGGTACATCGACCGTGCGCTGCGCGGCACCTGGGGCCCGCAGCTTCCGGGCCTCGCGCCCGTCCACCCTCAGGAGGCATCCGTTGTTCACCACTGAACCCGCGCGCCTGCCGGCGCGGCCGGGCGGGCCGCGCCGGGAGGCCGGGGACCGGCCGCCGGGGAC